>NZ_JBEWYW010000001.1:0-970822 GCF_041366475.1 Pseudalkalibacillus sp. JSM 102089 | reverse complement strand
ATATGTAGACTACTATAACCATGAACGCGTAAAAGCAAAATTGGCTGGTTTAAGTCCGATCCAATACCGAACTCAAACCAGCCAAACAGCTGCATAATAAAAACTCTAACTTTTAGGGGTCACTACCCATTCGGGTTCCTTTTCATATTGATTAGTCAAACAAATGAACTAAAAATAAAGCCATTCATGAGAGCGAATAGATAAAGAATTCGAAGATGAGTTCAGGCCGTTATTCAGTCCATTTAGAGACAAGTTCTTCGTTCTCTTCAACCCACTGTTTTGCGCCTGTTTCGGTGTCGTCAGCATTCTTAATCGTTGCCATTAGACTACCGAGTGAATCATCATCCATCTTCCAATTGTTCATCCACTTAACGATTTCAGGGTGATCGTCACTGAAATCTGTTCTTGTCATAAAGTAAATATCGTCCGCTTCACCATATACATTTTTGGGATCTTCTAGGTATTTTAAGTCATATTCTGCAAAAGCCCAGTGAGGATTCCACAGCGTGACAATTATAGGTTCTTCGTCTTCATAAGCTTTCTTAAGCTCACTCATCATCGCTGGACCAGAGCTATCGACAAGGTCATAATTTAATTCATATTCATCAACAGCCGTTCTGCTCATTTCCATCAAGCTAGCGCCCGGATCAATTCCAACAATTTGTTCTAATCCAAGTTCGTCTTTTTTGTCGTTCAGATCATCAATACTATTGATATCCATATACGAAGGTACAACTAGCCCAAGACCTGTACCCTCATACCATGTTTCTTGCATCTCAACATCTTCTTTATACTCTTCGTATAGCGGTTTATCTGTTGTTGGTAGCCAAACCTCTGCTGCTACATCAAGGTCGCCTTGTGAAATACCAGCCCAAACAGGTGATTTTTCCATTGATTTGAGTTCAATATCATACCCTTTTTCTTCAAGTATCACTTTCCACATATTTGAAACGGCGATGTTTTCAGCCCAGTTGTTTAATCCAAACGTAACCGTTCCTTTCGATTCTTCACTTTCTCCAGATCCACAAGCTGCTAAAATTGAAAGTGCTGCAATGACTAGGACTAAGATTCCTCTCCTCATAAATACTCTCCTTTTTCTTTCTTATTTTTTGTGCGAAAACGCACATGTTTTCTATCATAACAAATGTGTCACACTTTTGCAGGTTTATTACAGAAAGGAGACAGTGTATGATGAAGGTAGGGAGGGATGGGGATGATCACAATTGCAACAACGCTTATTGTTATTTTTCTTGTTATTATTTTAATTGGTACGCTAATGGTTGCCGGAAAAAGTGATCCTGGGTATGGGAAGAAAGCGAAGAATACAACGGTTACCATTTCCGCTATTTATCTTCTTGTGAGCGTTCTCGCTATAGCAGGCATTGCAGCTTATGTTTATTTTACGTAAACGTATCATTGTAACGAGAATGCTGCCTCAAAAACATTCGTAGTCATAAATGAAGACGTAATAGGATTGGCTGCATAGCCAATCCTATTTTGAAGCAACGAAAATCATTTCAGCTGCAAGGTAGCCGAACCGTAATCCAAAAAATAATAATACGAGACTGGCTGTTACACTAATCGCGCGGAGCGTTCGAGGTTTCATTAGTGATTTTCCGAAGTGGACGGTCATACAAAGATTGACATTCCAAAGGCCGATCCCAATGAAAACGAGTGCAGATAAGAAAAAGGCTTGCCATTTGTCTGGTTGTTGCAGTGAAACGCTAAGCACTGATCCGTAAATACCGAGCCAGAAAAGAAGGTTCATCGGATTAAATGCAGCGATCATGAAACCAGCTGCGTAGGAATGAAATAAGCCCGTTTTTTCTTTGTCCTCGTCTTCATCAAGACTTACTTGAGATCGAAAGCCTTGAATCCCAGAAATCGTTAAGATAATGGCTCCGAGAATCATTAAACTAATTTGGACAATAGTCAACTTAACAAAAGTTGCAATACCGAAATACATCAAATACATGAGTACAAGGTCTGCACTCATTCCACCTGCTCCTACGAAGAGAGAAGACCAGAACCCTTTATGAATTCCTCGCTTCATGATTTCGATGTTAATTGGGCCGAGCGGAGCAGCAATGGATAAGCCTAGGATAATGTGAGCAATAGCAATTTCTAGCATGGCGAGCAATCTCCTTTTATCTATGTATTCTGATTCAAGATAAATACTTTTGAGCAGGCTGTTGGAGTGGATAGATAGTTGATTTATTCGAATGAAGTGAAGGGTTCACTCGAATGAATCAAACATCTAGAGATCATTTTTCGTAACGAATGTACCTTGAAATAAGGAATTCCTCTTTCTTTAATACATGTCCAAACGGTCTAAATTAGAAGTCTCATTTTGAATTTAGGGAAAAATATGCTATTATGCTCTTTTGGGTCGCGCAATATTTTGAAGAAGATGTGGAAAATTGTATAATGAAGGTTACTACTACCATTGGAATTGATGTGATGTGGATATGAAGCATTTTTCTATGTTTACTAAAAGTGAAATAAAAGAACGTTTTCCAGTGAGCTTCTATCAAAGAGGTCTCACCTATTTTCAGAATGGGCGCGTATCTGAGCTTACATATGATAAAGAAGATCAGTCTTATCGAGCTTATGTAAACGGAAGTTCTGAATATGGCGTGTTAATTGAGCTACTTGGTGATAACTGGTTTGGGTCTTGTGAGTGTCAAGCATTTGAAACATATGGCACTTGTAAGCATCTTGCTGCTGTGCTTATTGCAATCAGCGAGAAAGGGCCGGAAGAAAGTGAAAAGGAAAAACCATCACAGGTACCTCAATCACCACGAAGCTACAGTGAAACAAATCAGCTCATTCAAGTGTTAAGTGATTATCAACCCGAAGTGAACCGCTCAAGATTGAGAGCGGATGAGTTGAAGATTGAGTTTACATTGAAAGCGAGCTCTTACCCGACGCTTCGTAAATCTCAAGGTGATTCACCGTGGACTCTTGAACTTAAAGTAGGGGTAAACCGTTTATATGTTGTGAAAGATATTCGCGCATTTCTTGATGCGATTCTTGATGAGCAATCTTATTTGTTTACGAAAAAGTTCAGTTATGAACCAGATGAACATACGTTTCATGAACTCGATGAGCCTTTTATTCAACTTCTACTCGCAATAAGAAGGAATGAGAAGGTTTATTTGGATTTACCTGATAACTGGGGGCGTTTTACTGAAAACCGTGAATTGATTTTACCTCCATTGACAGCGAATGAGTTTCTTTCAGAGTTTTTAAAGCAAAACAGATTGATTCGTTTTGAATACAATCGGACGCTTTATGAAGAGACTGAACTTTTCGATGGTGGGTTACCATTTTCTTTTGAGATTGAACAGCGGGAAGATGATTACGTACTTCAGTTAAATGGATTTCAAAGCGCAGCTTACTTTCCTACTTATGGGTGGTTATTTCACGATGAGAAGCTTTATAAACTGTCGAAAAAACAGCAGTCCTTATTAAGGGATCTGTCTCATTTTCGAAATGCGGCTAGAAAAAGTGACTTATCCATTTCACAAACGCAGATTGAACCATTTCTTTCTCAGGTCGTTCCAGGTCTCAAAAAGCTTGGGGATGTATTGATCTCTGAACAGATCAATGAAAAAATCATCAATCCTGATTTGCGTGCGAGAGTCTATGTAAATGCAGAAGGACAGCGACTTCTAGTTAACGTTGAATATGAATATGGCGAAGATGTGATTAATCCTTTTAAAGATGATTCCCGGATCGTAAATGACCAGGGAGGCATTGTCTTAAGAGACAGTGAAAAGGAACAGACCATTATGTCTCTTATTGAACAAGCATCACTAAAATTCAACGGTAAAGAACTTTATGCAGAAGATGAAGCGGTGATATTTGACTTTCTTTACTGGACAATTCCAGAACTAAATGACCTTGCTGATGTGTTTCTGACAGAATCTGCTCGAGGTTGGTTATTGGATGAATCATCGGCTCCGGTAACATCAGTAGATATGGATCATAGTGGAAATTGGCTTGATGTAAGCTTTGACATGAAGGGATTAGATGAAGAAGAAATCTCTCATATTCTTAAAGCTGTGATCGAAAAAGATCGCTATTATCGCCTTGCGAATGGTGCCTTCGTTTCAATTGAAAATGAAGATTTTCAACATGTTAGTCAGCTATTCGACGACCTGAATATAAAAGAAAAAGATATCGAAAGAGGAGAACTCCATCTGCCACTCTATAGAGGGCTCCAGCTCGACGAAAGAATGAGCGGCGGAAAGCACGCTTCACGTTATAGCAAGGCTTTTCGAGATCTTATCTCCCGTTTAAAGCACCCGGAGGACCTTCAGTTTGATCTTCCATCAGGGCTAGAAGCGGATCTTCGCTCGTACCAGATGACGGGATATCAATGGCTAAAAGCACTTGCCCACTATCAATTGGGTGGGATTCTTGCAGATGACATGGGACTAGGTAAGACATTGCAAAGCATTGCCTACTTGCTGTCTGAGAAAAAAGATAATCCAGAAGCGATGGCGCTTGTTGTCGCACCAGCATCACTTATTTATAACTGGAAAAAGGAGTTTGAGAAATTTGCTCCTGGACTTCAGATTGAAGTGAATACTGGTACGCCTATTGAGCGTAAAGAGCTTCTAAGTCAAGGGCTTCAGCCAGACGTTTGGATAACTTCATATCCGACGCTCAGGCAGGATATTGCCCAATATGAAACCATTCAATTTGATTCCGTTATTCTTGATGAGGCTCAGGCAATTAAGAATCCTGCCACAAAGACCTCACAAGCTGTGAGACAATTAAGTGCTAAGAAGCGGTTTGCACTCAGCGGAACTCCAATTGAGAATTCACTTGATGAACTTTGGGCACTTTTTCACTCGATTATGCCTGGTTTCTTCCCGGATCAATCCACGTTCAGAAATTTACCACATGAGCGAATTTCGAGAATGGTAAAGCCATTTATTCTAAGACGTGTGAAGAAGGATGTACTTAAAGAGCTTCCTGATAAGATTGAGACGGTTCAAGTATCAGAGCTTACAAAACAGCAAAAAGAACTGTACATTGGCTACTTGCACCGTATTCAGCAGGAAACTAAAGAAAGCCTTGCTGGCGATGGTTTCCAAAAAAATCGCATGAAAATACTGGCTGGACTTACTCGTTTAAGGCAGCTATGCTGCCATCCGTCTTTATTCGTTGAGAATTACCAGGGGCAATCGGGTAAACTTGAGCAGCTTTTAGATATTGTTACGACATCAATCGAAAACAAGAAACGTCTCCTGATCTTTTCGCAATTCTCGAGCATGTTAAAGATCATTCATCAAAAGCTAACGGATCTAGGCTATTCCGCTTTCTATTTGGATGGTCAGACGCCTTCGAAAGATCGAGTTGAAATGACCGAGCGATTCAATGATGGTGAGAATGAAATTTTTCTTATCTCATTGAAAGCAGGAGGAACAGGATTAAATTTAACTGGTGCCGATACGGTTATTCTTTATGATCTATGGTGGAATCCAGCTGTTGAGGAACAAGCTGCAGGCCGAGCTCATCGAATTGGGCAGAAAAAAGTTGTTCAAGTCATGAGGTTAATTACCCAGGGTACCATTGAAGAGAAAATTTATGAGCTTCAGCAAAAGAAAAAAGAACTCATTGAGAAAGTTATCCAACCTGGAGAAACGATGATCTCTAGTCTATCTGAAGATGAAATAAAAGATATTCTGAGCATTTAATCGCTAGAACTTAAGGGTTTTAATTGGTTTGAATAGCCCTTATTAAAGTAACAAACACTACCTTATAGAGGGGTGTAAAGATGGATGTGTGTGAATTATGCGGAAGAACGGTTACCAAATGCACGTTGCACCATTTAACCCCTAGAGAAGAAGGCGGTTCTTTCAAACCAACCGCCTGGCTATGTGTGCCTTGTCATAAGCAGATCCATGCTCTTTATACGAACAAGGAGCTTGCTATTAGGCTCAATACGATCACACAGCTCAAAGAAGACGATCGAATTCGTCGTTATTTGAAGTGGATAAAAAAACAGCCAGGAACGAAGAGTGTTAAAACGAAGAAGGCAAACAGTCGAAAACAGAAAAAATAAATTTTCGAATCGATTTTTTATTAAAAATCCTTATAAAATGCAACGTTAATTGAAAAATCTCGAAAATGAGTTAGTTTGGATTCGAAATTCGGCGTTTCGACATTTTTTATAGTGGTATATGTAGATATAGGTAAAAAGGTACTAATTCTTATGCTATAGGAAAAGAAAATTATTTTAAGTTGAGGTGAAGTGTATGAGGGGAAAAGTATCCTCCGTGTTTTGGAGCACGCTCATTATAAGTTTATTAATGGTTGCTTGGGGAGCGATCTCTCCAGACACATTACAGTCGTTGACGGCGAGTGCCCAATCATTTATTTCGAATAAGTTTGGGTGGTATTACCTAATTCTTGTAACATTGCTAGTTATTTTTTGTGTGTTTATTATTTTCACACCGTACGGGAAAATTAAGCTAGGAAAACCCGATGAGAAGCCTGAATTCACAAGGTTAAGCTGGTTTGCCATGCTGTTTAGTGCTGGTATGGGTATTGGACTGGTTTTCTGGGGTACAGCAGAACCGATGTCTCATTACGCTGTTAATGCTCCTACTGCAGAAACTGGCACACCCGCTGCTATTAAGGAAGCTTTACAGTATTCATTTTTCCACTGGGGTATTCATGCATGGGCAATTTATGCCATTGTGGCGTTAGTTCTTGCATACTTTAAATTTAGACATGATCGTCCCGGCTTAATTAGTGCGACTTTATATCCAATTTTTGGTGAGCGCGTGAATGGTCTTTTTGGTAAAGTTATTGATACGCTAGCGGTTTTTGCAACAATCGTTGGTGTTGCGACAACATTAGGATTTGGTGCCGTTCAAATTAACGGTGGTTTATCGTTCCTAACAGATGTACCAAATAGCTTTAGTACACAGCTGATTATTATCGGTGTTGTTACGGTACTATTCATGATTTCAGCCTGGTCAGGGATCGGAAAAGGAATCAAATACTTAAGTAATGCGAATATAGGATTAGCAGGAGTTCTTTTCCTAGCGATGTTCATTCTAGGACCTACTGTTTATATTCTGAATATGTTTACAGATACAATCGGTTCTTACTTAACGAACTTAATGGCAATGAGTTTCCGTATTGCGCCATTAAATCCAGAGAACCGTGAATGGATTAATAACTGGACAATTTTCTATTGGGCCTGGTGGATTTCATGGTCACCATTCGTAGGGATTTTCATTGCCCGCGTATCAAGGGGAAGAACGATCCGAGAGTTTCTCGTAACTGTGCTTCTTGTTCCTTCGATTGTTGGATTCTTATGGTTCTCAACATTTGGGATTTCAGGAATCAACATTCAACAGCAGGGAATTGCTGATATTGCATCACTAGCAACAGAAGAATCACTCTTCGGTACGTTCCAGAATTACCCTCTAGGGCTTATTTTATCAATTATAGCCATAACCCTAATCGGTACATTCTTTATTACTTCAGCTGACTCCGCTACGTTTGTTCTTGGAATGCAAACAACATACGGTTCCTTAAATCCTGGTACAAGCGTGAAGTTAACGTGGGGGGTTACACAATCAGCTATGGCTGCGGTACTTCTATACACTGGTGGACTACAGGCGTTGCAGAACGTATTGATTCTCGCTGCTCTGCCGTTCTCCATTATTATGATATTAATGACCGTGTCCTTCTATAAAGCTCTAAAGAAAGAGAAATATTTAGTGGCGAAAGATCCAAAGCCTCGAAAAGAAAAACGAAAAGAAAAGAAAGCAGGTTCTGAACCTACAGATTCAACTGCGCCTGCTACAAAGTAAAGTTTTGAGACGATAAGGATTTTCTTATCGTCTCTTTTTTTGCTTATACTTATTTGACTCATTGAATTGATTTACATTAATCGTAACTAAGTCAAAATTTAACTATCTTCATTCATAAACTCAGGTGTCTATCGCTCAATCTTTACTTTTCCCCCCCCGTCGTTATAAAATGATTTGGCATATAGGAAATTATGGATAAGTAGGGATGGAAGATGACGGTGAGATTGCAATCTGCAAGTGAAAGAGTCCTCGAGCTAAAAGAGGAAATTGCCCATTTAATTACAGTAGAGCAAAATAAGAAATTCCCAGATCAGTTGGAGAGTCTATCTAATGAACTGCTCCCAATGCGTATTGAATTGGTCACCGTCTATGCTAAAGCGTTAGCGCTTGATGACGTTGAGAGTGAGCAGAAGATTAAGGAGTGGGGTATTGAGACTGGGGAAGAGTGTGCAAGAATTGGAACAACGCTTGATGCGATGTTAAGTGAGGTGCCTCACTATCGCAATTTTATAGGTGAAGTATTGAAGGGATATGCGATTGAGCAAGACATGGGTATTGAAGAGCTTTATGGAATGATTACGAAGCTAGATTATACAATGAATTTGGTCGTTTATTACTTTAGTGTTCCTTATGTTAACTATCAAACAAATTTACTTGAACAATCACGTAAGGAGATTCTTGAATTGTCAGCGCCAGTCGTGCCAATAATGGATGGTGTTGCCGTTCTACCTTTGATTGGAACGATAGATACATACCGGGCGAAGTTAATCATGGAAGAATCACTTCATCAATCTGTGAATCTCAATCTTAATTATTTTGTGATCGATCTCTCAGGGGTTCCCATCGTTGATACATTTGTCATTCAACAGCTCTTTCAAGTTATAGAAGCTCTTAAGTTAGTAGGAGTAGAAGCAAGAATTAGTGGCATCAAACCAGAAATAGCCTTATCAGTTGTAAAGTTAGAAACAAATTTTGGTCAAGCTAACACCTACTCAACATTAAAGCGAGCGCTAGCCGATTTAGTGAATATGTCTTAAGTGAAACTGCCCTTCACAGCCATGTGAAGGGCAGTTTTTAGAAAGGTTGATGTAATCATTCTTTCATATGAAATTGTAAAAAAAGATAAAACGACTTTACGATTAGATAACAAAAAACGGGACAAGTGGTTTAGAAAGCGGAAAATATGTGAATGGTTAACTATTGGATAAATGAAAGCTGGTGATTCTATGCTTACGGAACTATTTAATAAATCCAAACATACTGTTGTTTTAACAGGGGCAGGGATGAGTACAGAAAGCGGTTTGCCTGACTTTCGATCTGCACTTGATGGAATGTGGAATGAGGTAGACCCGCTTCAATTTGCTAGCAGAGATGCGATGAAATACGAACGAGATTTATTTGTTCGATTCTATAAGCAACGAATACAAAAGTTAAATGAAGCTTCTCCTCATAAAGGATACTATCATCTTGCTGATTGGGAACGAAGCGGAGAGCTTGGCTGTATTCTGACTCAAAACGTTGATGGGTTTCATCAGTTGGCCGGTAGTCAAAACGTTGCGGAAATGCATGGCTCATTGCGATCGATCTATTGTGATGAATGTGGAGAAAAAGCTTCAAGTGAAAGATACATGAATGATGATTTTGTCTGCCACTGCGGAGGATTTAACAGACCTGGCATTGTATTATTTGGTGAACCCCTTCCAATGAACGCGATTCATCAGGCAAAAGTGGAAGCGAAGAAGGCTGATCTTTTTATCGTTCTAGGTTCTTCACTTGAAGTATCACCCGCGAACGTTTTCCCGATGGAAGCGAAACGAAATGGTGCTAAGTTGGTTATTGTTAATCAAGAGGAAACGGGGTATGACAGCGCAGCTGACCTTGTTATACATGAAAAAATAGGCAAGGTTCTAAATAATCTGGCTGAAGCTAAGTCACAATAGCACATGGAGACAAAAAAACACCGATACATATCGGTGTTTTTTTATGGTCGAATTGACACTATTTTTCAAACATATTTAATAGTAAGATAAAAAGAGATGGAAAGGAGATGGCAGTTTTTGATAGTATTACAACCAATGAATGATTATGACTTCAAACAATTTCTGGAAGTATCGATTGATAGCTATGCAGAGGAAAAAGCTTCAGCGGGGAATTGGAAACAAGAAGAGGCATATGAAAAGTCCAAGCAGGAATTCGAGCGATTATTGCCTGAAGGAAGACACACCGAAGATCACTTTCTGTATACCATTGTTAATCAAGCTATAGAGGAAAAGCTAGGAAGCTTATGGGTGAAGGTGGATAACGAAGCAAAGGAAGCATTTATCTATGAGTTTGCTATAAATGAAGATAAACAAGGTAGAGGCTTTGGAACAGAAGCCATAAAGGCACTTGAAGTACTGTTAGAGAAAAAAGACATTGAAGGACTTTCACTTCATGTTTTTGGTCATAATACAAAAGCGATTCGACTTTATGAGCGTTTAGGATTTAAAACAACAAATATAAATATGAAGAAAAGCTTACAACCAAAGTCGTTATTGTCTGATTGATATAAGGGGGTAGGATCTGTAAATGAACGAATTGAAACGAATGACAGTTTTTTGTGGATCCAGTGAGAATGTTGATAACCACTATTTTGAAGCCGTCGAGCAGCTTGGCAAGGAGCTTGCAGAGAAGGAGATTGAAGTGGTATACGGTGGAGGCAATGTCGGGTTAATGGGGGCACTAGCAAGATCGGTTTTAAAAGCTGGAGGCAAAGTGACAGGGGTCATTCCTCGCAAAATATATGATAATGTGACCCACATAGAGCTATCGAATTTAGTTATAGTCGATACAATGCATGAACGTAAAGCCAAGATGTATGAGTTAGGAGATGCTTTCATAGCGTTACCTGGTGGAATTGGAACCCTTGAAGAATTAACGGAAATATTCACCTGGTATCAGCTTGAATATCATAATAAACCGATTGGACTTTTGAATACAAAAGGCTATTATGATCGCTTTTATCTCATGCTTGAACACATGGTAGAGGAAGGCTTTCTTCATAAGCAATATATGGAGCCGTTGCTTACAGAAGAAAACCCTGAGAAACTTGTAGCTATGATAAGTCGACATTCGGTTCCTATGATGAATAAATGGAAGCAGGATGATATAAGTGATCGCATTTAAATACCGGACATTCCGGTATTTTTTTGTGCTTTCTTATACTTTAAAGTAGGATTGTTTATTCAAAAAGGAAACACACCTAAATTAATTAAGTATTCAGATAAAAAAGAAGGGATTACCTCTGTGAAAATGGAACTATACATACGCAAACCAAATCTAAGAGAAGAAAGATGTGGAGGTTTCTAAATGTATATAACCATCGGTTCTTTGTTCCTTCAAACGGTAAAAAAGTATGGTAAGGAAGAAGCGCTTGTTGATGTAGATCGAAACATAAGATGGACGTATAGGGAATGGAATAACGAGGTGAACCGTCTCGCGAATGCTTTACTAGATGCAGGAGTTAAAAAGGGAGATCGCGTATCGACCTTCTTATTTAACACTGTGGAATTAGCTACGCTTTATTTTGCGAGTGCAAAAATCGGAGCTGTTATTAATCCAATTAATTTCAGATTGAAATCTAATGAAATCGCTTACATCATTGAAGATGCGAAGCCATCTATTTTCATATTTGAACGTGCTCTGGAACCGATTGTTTCAGAGATACAGTCTCAGTATCCGGATGTCTCGTTCTGGTCAATCGATGATCATGAGCCATCTTACGCAGAGAGCTACGAGAAACATGTTCGTCTTTCGCACGATCATGAGCCCATAGTTGAGGTAGATGAGAATGATACGTATGCGATTATGTATACGAGTGGAACGACCGGTAGACCTAAAGGTGTCATGCATCGTCATCGTAATATGATAGAGCAAAGCATCTTATGTGGCGCATCATTAAAGCTCACACAAGCCGATCGGGGACTTGTGGCGGCGCCAATGTTCCACTGTGCAGAATTGCACTGTAACTTCTTACCAAGAGTTCATTTTGGTGCAACGAATATCATTATTCATCACTTTGAACCGAAAAAAGTACTTGAAGTCATTCAGAACGAGAAAGTTTCAGTTCTCTTTGCGGCTCCAACGATGTGGAATATGATTCTTCAAGAAGATTACGCTAAATATGATCGAAGTAGTTTAAGGGTCGGCCTTTATGGTGCTGCCCCAATGGCGCCTTCCCTAGTCGTTTCGGTAAAAGAAAAGCTTGGTATTCATTTAATTCAAGCTTACGGCATGACTGAAATGGGGCCGGCTGTCACATTTCTTGATGAGCACGAACAGTTAACAAAAGTAGGTTCTGCAGGAAGAGCAGCCTTAAACCATGAAGTAAGAGTTGTTCGTCCGAATGAACGAGGTCCTTCAGAACCTGATGATGTGCTTCCTCCTGGGGAAGTAGGTGAAATTATTGTAAAAGGACCATGTATGATGATGGGGTATTTTAATCGTCCTGATGCATCGAACGAATCGATGTATAAAGGGTGGTATCATTCAGGAGATCTCGGCTATATGGATGAAGATAGCTACCTTTACGTTTCGGATCGGGTGGATGATATGATTATTTCAGGTGGGGAGAACGTCTACCCGAGAGAGGTGGAAGATGTTCTCCATGGTCATGAAGGAGTTTTAGATGTGGCGGTACTAGGGCAGCCAGATGAGAAGTGGGGAGAGATTGTCACCGCTATTATTGTGAAGAAAGCGGAAGGGTTAACAGAGGCAGAACTCGATCGTTATTGTAAAGAAAGTCCAAACCTTGCTGACTATAAGCGCCCTCGAAAATATTTATTCTTAGAAGAACTTCCGCGAAATGCTAGTGGCAAAATTCAAAAGTTTCGCTTGCGAGAAAAGTATCAAGTTGAAACAAATGGTTCCTAAACGTTAAGGTCAGCTAGGGGAGGGCCCTTTGAGACTTTATTAGCTAATATGGTTGATCATTCGATAAGCGGCTCATTCACATGTGAAATGATTTTGTTCTTTTATATTGGACAGGGGTTGTAAAAGACCTGTATAATTGAAAAATTGTAAGAAGGAAGCGGGCATTTGCTCGCTTTTTTCAATGAATCGTGTATTCATGAATTTTGAAATGGCGTACATACTAACATCGAATAGGAGGAGTTGCTCATGATTAAATTGTTTACGGATAGTGATCTTGATGGAACGGCCTGTGCTCTTATTGCCGAGTTGGCATTTGAGAATGAAGCTGAGACCACACATTGTACATATCGCAATTTAGATGACAGGGTAGAAGCTTTTCTTTTACAAAACAGCGGTGATCCGATTTTTATTACTGATTTATCAGTGAATGAGCATGTTGAAAAACGCTTGGAGGAACGATTTCAAAAAGGAAGTCATGTCCAAATGATTGATCATCATGCTACAGCGATGCATTTTAACGACTACGATTGGGGCTATGTTGATCCAGGTGATGATAAAAAAACGTGTGCCGCAACACTTTTTTATCAGTTTCTGTTGGAAAAAGAGAAAATCGAGCGTTTGGAATCATTAGAACAGTTTCTTGAGCTTGTGCGAAAGTATGATACTTGGGAATGGGAAGAGGATAATGAGGTCGATGCGAAACGATTGAATGATCTATTTTCCATTATGGGAAGAGAAACATTTAAATCAGAGATGCTGAGACGTTTAACGCGAGATCCCGATTCCTTTGCTTTCAATGAATCAGAAGAAATGATTCTTGATCTAGAGGAGCGGAAAATTGAGCGTTACATTCATCAGAAAAATCGTCAGCTCGTTCAAATGGAAGTGGATGAATACTGTATCGGTCTTGTTCATGCTGAATCGTACCATTCAGAACTTGGTAATGAGTTAAATAAACGAAATCCACATCTTGATTTCATTACGATCATCAATGATGGAAGCCGACGACTTGGTTTTCGAACGATTCATGATGAAGCGGATGTCTCTGAATTTGCATCACGTTATGGAGGCGGAGGCCACCCTAAAGCTTCCGGTTGTGAAATGAATGAGGAGACCTTTCGGATTTTTGTAGCGCCATCCTTCGCTCTCAAGCCACTTCGTAAAGATCCTGAACGGAATAAGCTCAATGAGCGAAACAGTGAAAGTGGTACTTTCTATGAGAATCATGAAGGAAAGACCATCTACATTCGTCCTGGTCGAGAAGACCAATGGGAAATCATGTGCCGTGGCGAGGTTGAAAAGAATGACTTCGAACACTTTGAGGATGCAGAACGATACGTCAAACGCTCTTATCATGCGTGGCTCCGTTCTGATAAGGAAGTCGTTGAAGACTTTGCCCGTATACTTCCTCTTACAAAGAAACAAATCATCGATCGCTATCACTATATGATCAAATCAATGCTCCATCAAGAAGAAGATGCTCTTAGCTGAGCGTCTTTTTTTATCGTTTAGTGTCTAGGAGGATTTTCTGAATAAAAAACTATCTTGCTATCATCTTATTTGGATGATAACATATGAAATCAAAAAAATTCTTTAATATGATGAGAAATAGGTTTTTTGGTGCTGCTCAGTACATTAAATTCTGTTTCTTTTCTTTGATACCGGGGTATAGAATGTTACATGCCCATGGCACTTCAACCATAGCGTTGCGAGCATGCATTATGGGTGTGAAAGGAGAAATCAGTGAAGCGAATGATCTCTAACAATCGCTATTCGCAAGTCCTTTACCAGACACAGAAAGCCAGGGCACGATGCTTAAAGGTTGATAAGAAACCGTACATCAGGACGATCGCGACCGCTACTGGATTCTCAGAAGAAGAGATCTTAGAATCTCTCGAATTTGGTGATGTCGATTACATCAGGAAGCTGCGTTTGCACTATAGCTAGACGTAACGTTATGCGTTGTAGAGCCACTATTAGGGCATGTAACTCTTAGATGAACTTTGTTCATTAAGAGAGCAGCTATCACTATAGCTGGAGGCTGATTATTTCATTATGAAATAATCAGCTTTTTTTGTGTTTTAAAATATGACGTCTTATAGAAAAAATAACTATTTTTCAAAAATAATGGAACCTTTTTCTGTTAGACTCGTAGAAAGAGATGACATTATTTTGAAAGGTTGTGTACATAATGAACGAAGATTATGAAGAAAAAGGAAATGCAGCAAAGCCATCACTACTTGGAATGATTTGGAGTCCTGGTGAACAGTTTAAAAGCATTCGACAGGCTCCTAAAGTATGGTTGCCCTTAATCGTTGTTACGGTCCTATCATTAATCGGCGGGTGGTTGATGATACTTGGGCCAGGATTCGAAGAGCAATTCGCTACAGGGGATTTGCAAGGAGAAAATGTAGACGGTCTTATTTTATTTACTAAAATTATTACAATCGTTTCTGTTGGAGTTGGGCCGGTATTATCCATCCTCGTTGGTAGTTTTATTCTTTGGTTGATTAATAAAGCAACAAGCTCAGAAGCTACGTTCAAACAATTCTTTTCGATGAATACGTATATTGGGTTTATTGGAGCAATAGGTGCTGTTCTTAACGGACTTATTATTGCTATTGTTGGAGGCACAGTTGATAAGCTCTACACAAGTCTTGGTAGTTTAGTGAGTGGAGAAGGATTTCTAGGTGGTTTTCTGAATGGAATTGAGATCTTTGGTATCTGGACGATTATCCTGACGGCTCTAGGTCTTCGTATTACAGCTCAATGGCCAAAGGCACTCGTATGGACAATCGTTATTATCCTTTTTCTTTTTACAATCGGTGGCGCCGTAATCACTGGTGTAACGAATAACATGTCAGGAATATAAGCAATGAAAAAGAAAATTTGGATTGCAATCACTGTTGTTATAGTCATTGTTATTGTAGTAGGTGTGAACATTTATCGGACTTATGCGGATAGCACGGCTACTGTTGAAGCTGAAAAAGCTATAAAAGAAGAAATAAACTCCACAGTTATGACTCCTGGTACGTTAGCGATGGCTGATGAAAGCACCCTTTATCAGGATCCTGCTAAGGGTGAAGTGAAGGAGGTTCTTGTTAAAGAAGGAGACTCCGTGAAAAAGGGAGATTCAGTACTTACATACGAGAATCAGGATTTAGAAATGGAGAAAGAGCAGAACGATATTAACATCGAGTCGCTTTATCTACGAATCAATTCACTTGATAAACAAGAAAAGCGTTTAAACGAGAAAAAAAGCGACTTAGCTGATGATGTTGGAGAAGAAGAAGCAGACGAAACAATGGAAGCAGAGCTTGATCAAGTGAAAATGGATAAGCGGATGGCGAATCTTGATTTACGTCAGGCATTATTGCAGCAAGATCGTTTGAAGCAGAAAATAAGCGATCTTGAAGTAACAAGTGACATTAGCGGTGTTGTGCTAGAAGCCAATGATGCAAGCGCACCGCAGTCGACTCAAGTGGAAAAGCCTCTTTTGCGGATTGGAAGCATGGAAAATCTTATCGTCGAAGGAACACTTTCTGAATACGATACGTTGAACATTGAATCAGGTCAAAAAGTTACCATTACAACAGATGTGCTACCTGACGAAAAATGGGAAGCGGAAGTAATGGATGTAGGCTATTTACCAGAAGCATCGGGAGCTGAATCAAACGCTTCTGCTGTTCAATATCCTGTTACGGTTAAATTAAAGAAGCCAGAAGAGTTGAATTTAAAGCCAGGATTCCAGATGATTCTTGAAATTGAAACAGAATCACATGAAGCATTAACACTTCCGTTTGAAGCGGTTCAGCAAGATGGGGAAGAATCATTTGTCTTTATTGTGGAGAATGGAAAAGCTGTGAAACGCGAGATTGAAACAGGTTCTTCTACAACGAAGCGGATTGAAATTACGAAAGGGGTCTCTACGGAGGAACAAGTTATTATCGATCCGCCGGATAAGCTTAAAGACAATATGGAAGTGACCGTACAATGATCCAACTTGATGAGATTACAAAAAGCTATACCCTTGGTAAGGAATCGGTCAATGTTCTTAGAGGAATTAGTTTGGAAATTAATAGTGGTGAATTTGTTGCCATTATGGGCCCTTCTGGATCAGGTAAATCAACCTTAATGAATATAATTGGTTGCCTTGATCGCCCAACAACTGGATCTTATTTCTTAAATGAAGAAGATGTGTCGAAACATAAAGATCAGGAGCTAGCGAAAGTTCGAAATCAATCCATTGGTTTCGTGTTTCAACAGTTTCAATTATTACCAAGACTAACAGCGCTCAAAAATGTGGAGCTTCCCATGGTTTATGCTGGGGCTTCAAAAAAAGAACGAGAAGAGCGCGCTAGAGATGCTTTGACGAAGGTCGGACTACAGGATCGGGTAGAACACCTTCCGAATGAACTCTCAGGCGGCCAAAAACAGCGTGTCGCTATTGCAAGAGCACTCGTGAATGACCCTTCTCTTATTCTTGCTGATGAGCCTACAGGAGCCCTTGATACGACTACTAGCGTTGCAATTATGGATTTGTTCGTTCAGCTTAACCAAGAAGGAACGACGATTGTTGTCGTCACACATGAGCCAGAAGTAGCCGAGTATGCAAACCGTGTGATCTACGTACGGGACGGTTTACTCGGGCAGAATCCTCTTTCGAACAGGGGGCATACAACGTGAGTCTCTGGGAAAATATCAAAATGGCTTTGACATCAGTCAAAGCGCATAAGATGCGTTCCATCTTAACGATGCTTGGCATTATCATCGGTGTTGCTGCCGTGATTGTTGTTGTCGCTATTGGGCAGGGTGGAGAGGCGATGCTAAAGTCTCAAATTGCTGGTGATGGAAACACGATTGAAGTATTTTACCAGCCTTCTGAAGAAGAAATGCAGCAGGGGAAATGGGAAGATAATCCCTTTACACAGGAAGATATCCGTCAGTTAGAGGGAGTGGAAAAGGTCTCGAATGTTGTGGCCTCTTCCTCCGAGTTTTCCACGGCTCGACTTCGAGAAGAGGAAGCCGAAACTTCGATTACAGGTATCAATGAAGCTTATTTAGATGTGAACCAACTAAAAGTAGAAGAAGGTCGTTCATTTACAAGTGCGGATTTTCTTGGTGGTCGAAGAGTAGCCGTTGTAAGTGCAGCGATGCAGGAAGAATTATTCGAAGGTAAATCACCAATTGGAGAAATCATTCGTATTGGTGTTCAGCCTGTTGAAGTGATTGGGGTACTTGAAAAACCAACAGGGCTTTTTGCGTTCGGTTCAGTCGAAACGTACATTCCTTGGACGGCGATGCGAAATATGCTTGGAACGAGTAACTACAGTCAGGTGACGCTTCAAGTCGAGAACGCTGATGATATCCAACCGATTGGAGACCGTGCAACGTTATTATTAAATCAGCTACACGATACAGAAGATTCATATCAAGTCATCAATATGGAAGAAATTGCTCAGGGAATTGGTCAGGTAACGACCATTATGACCACGATCATCGGGAGTATTGCTGGAATTTCGCTTCTTGTAGGTGGTATTGGTGTGATGAACATTATGCTCGTTTCTGTAACAGAGCGAACGCGTGAGATTGGAATTCGCAAGTCTTTAGGTGCGACAAGGCAGCAAATCTTGCTTCAGTTCCTCGTCGAATCCATTATTTTAACGTTAATTGGAGGAATCATTGGTATATTGCTAGGATCTGGTACGGCTTACCTTGTCTCCTTTTTTGCAGACTGGCCATCGTTAATTTCATGGCAGGTCGTTTTAGGTGCCGTCGTCTTTTCCATGCTGATTGGAATTGTATTTGGTTTATTGCCAGCGAACAAAGCCTCAAGGTTAGACCCAATTGACTCCCTTCGTTATGAATAATAAGAAAGAGGATGACCCAGCTCATCCTCTTTTTTGCGTTAACTATTCGAAGTTTGACGATGTTTTGTTAAAGCGACCTTAATTTGAAAGTAAGTAAACGATTCGGGTAGTGCTTCTTTAATTGGCTTTAGTTTATCAAACCCTACATCTGCCGCTTTCTCAAGAATCTTATGTTCTGTTTCCTGATCGATGAGTCGGCTCGTATCTTCAAGTAAACCTTCTTCCATTGCCTTTAGTAGATGACTCTCGACGGTGGTTGGACTTAATGAACGCGCTGCTGAGATGTTTGGAATGTCTTTACCTTCATCAAATAATTTTAATGAAGCTTTATGACTCGCATCCTCTGAAGAGGTTGGTTTCGCCGATTTCGCCGATGAGAGTAGCTCAAGAAAGTCTTCGCCGTATTTATCAAACTTCATATCCCCGACGCCCTTGATCTCAAGCATTTCTTCACGTGTGGAAGGTGTTTTTGCGCTCATTTCTCGCAATGTACTATCGGCAAACACAACGTAAGGTGGCACGTTGTCTCGATCGGCAATTTGCTTCCGTAGCGTTCGCAGCTGTGTAAAGAGTTGATCATCCTCTTCAATCGCTACTGGTTTACGAGCTACTTTCTTATATATACTTTCTTGTCCTTTTAACACAGGTAACGTTTTTTCCTGTAGAACGAGGGTGGGGTACTTACTATCAGTTAAAAGAATATATTGCTCGGCTGTTAGAAAATCAATCATATCCACAATATCTTGCTGTGTGAGATGTTTTAATAAACCAAAGGTTGAGACGCTGTCGAGTCGTAGTTCGTTCAAACGCTTTGATTTCGATCCTTTCAGTACCTGTGCAATGATCGTTTTCCCAAATCGCTCATTCACTCGTTTAATCGTTGAGAAAATCATTTGCGCTTCACGGGTAATATCAACCGCTTCTCTGTCGTCAATACAATTGCTGCATTTACCACATTTATAGCCCGGCCGCTCATCTCCAAAGTAATGAAGAATGGTTCCTTGGAGGCATTTTTCAGTATGACAATAATCAACCATCGCTTTTAATTTGGCGAGGTCAGCGGATTTACGTTCAGGTTCATGTTGGTTCTGATCAATGAGAAACTTCTGCACGTGAATATCACCAGGGGAAAAGAGAACGAAGCAATCACTTTCTTCTCCATCACGCCCAGCTCGTCCAGCTTCCTGGTAGTAGGATTCCATATTCTTTGGAAGATTATGATGAATCACAAACCGAACATTCGATTTATCAATCCCCATCCCAAAAGCATTAGTTGCGACCATCACTGAAATGTTATCGAACAAAAATTCTTCTTGCGCTGTTTTGCGCTGCTTTTCTGTCATACCAGCGTGGTACTTGCCTACTTTAATGCCCTGTTTTTGTAAGGAAGCGTAAAGTTGATCTGCTTCCTTTCTAGTGGCGGTATAGATAATACCGGACTCAGAAGCGTTTTGGCTAAGGTATTTATCGATAAATGATTTTTTCTTCTCTCCTTTAATAACAGAGAAGTGCAAGTTTTCCCTGGCAAATCCGGAGATAAAGGTTTGCTCTGGGGTTATGTTTAAGATTCGCTGGATGTCCTGAATAACTTCAGGTGTTGCCGTAGCGGTTAAAGCAACGACGGGAGGCTGCACTTCAAAGTGATGAAGCATCTGGCTAATCTTCATATAACTAGGTCTGAAATCATGCCCCCATTGGGAAATACAATGGGCCTCATCTACGGCAATAAGCGAAATCTTAGTCCGCTTAAGCAACCGCTGAAAAGTTGGTGCTTCTAAGCGTTCTGGAGCTACGTACAGTAATTTTATTTCTCCACTTTCAGCTTCAGCCATACGGTCTCTAATTTCAGTCTCTGTAAGTGAGCTATTAATATAGGCAGCTTCTATACCGTATCCGGCAAGCGCATCAACCTGATCTTTCATTAGTGAAATTAGCGGTGAAATGACGATCGTTAATCCATCTGATAGAAGAGCAGGAATTTGGTAACAAATTGATTTTCCTCCACCAGTAGGCATAATGCCAAGCGTATTATAGTTAGATAGAACACTTGAAATGATCTGTTCCTGTCCACCTCGAAATTGATCATACCCAAAATGATGTTTAAGTTGTTCTCGTGCTTGTTGGAGCATCGTATCTTCCTTTCTGGTTCGTCAGAAGTTCGTTTGCTTTTCTCATCTTACCGTACCCGTTGAATTGTGTATAGACAACCTCCGTGATTCTTTCAAAATGGAAGTGATCACTGCAAGGGTTAATGAACAAGATTAATGAAAGCATTCATCAATCGTTCTTTCAGTATTATTAGAGGATAAATGTTTAGGAAATGGGCAAAATGGTAGAATGTGCAAATAAAAAGTGGTTTTTAAGCGTAATCAAAGGGGAACATGAGTATGGTGGATTGGTTTGAAGTTATAATAAGATCTTTGTTTATTCTTATCGGACTATTTTTCATTACAAAGCTTCTAGGGAAAAAGCAATTATCTAAGCTTTCCTATTTTGAATATATTGTTGGCATCATTATTGGTGACATTGCCGGTAGTTTATCAATGGACATCGAGGTAAGCGTCCTTCATGGAACTACAAGCCTTTTAATATGGACGCTCGCATCTGTATTACTCAGCTATTTATCAATGAAAAATAAAAAAGTAAGAGATTTCGTGGAAGGAAAAGCACGAATTTTTATAAAAGATGGAAAGATCCTTGAGGGTAACTTAAAGAAAGAGCGTTTTACAATTGATGAACTGCTAGAAATGCTCCGCAAAAAAAGCGTCTTTTCTGTAAATGAAGTAGAGTTTGCACTATTTGAAGCGGATGGTGAGCTCAGCGTTTTATTGAAGCGAGATTATCGGATGATACGGCCAACTGAAATCTGGCTTAGTCTACCTGAAGAGAAAGAGCCAAAAACCGTGATTATGGATGGGGAAATTATTAAAGAAATGCTTAATGAAGTAGGGAAGAGCGAAGAGTGGTTGAGAAGCTACCTATTAGACAAAGAGGTTGTAGTAGAAGATGTTTTTCTTGCGCAGCTTCACTCTGATGGAAAGTTAACGCTTGATTACTATGAAGATGGCATTTCTGAAGTTGAATAGCACAATGGAGGATGTTATGGAAAAAGAAAGATCGTTCCGATCAAAAGAAGAGCTAATCGTGCTTCTTCTAGATCGTGGAATATATAAAGTGAAGCACAAGCAATTATATGAGTGCTCCCAAACAGAATTGTACTACTACTATCTTTCAATAACGAGAGATAAATTACAACGATTAACTACAAAGGTTAGTTTGTAACAGCTTCTATATAGAAGCTGTTATTTTTATTCATGAATGGTCTTATATTAAGAACTTGTTCGAATAGTGTAAAGAACGTTTTAATAAAGAAATAGAGTCATTTTGTCTAGTTTTGGCGAAAGCCTTCACAAGACATAGAATAATTTGGATAATAGAGCTTGTACTTAAATGGATAGGAGGGGTGACGAACCTTGTTATATGTTAAACAGGACGCAAAAGAAGAATTGCTTCACTGGATAAAGCGTAAGCAAGAGGAAATGATTGAGATTGGCACAACTAAAGGGATATCACATCAAGAAACTTTACAGTGTAGTCAGGAGTTGGATGATTTACTAACTTCGTATCAACGTTTGACCTCCGTCAACCAACTTAGAAGTTAACCTTTGGATCGAGTGAAAAATGGCTTCCTTAACGACTGGTGGATAATCGTTTTGGAACTCACGAATACAATCACGAATTTGTTGAATTAGTATGATTTCCTCACGAACTGCATCGTTCATTTCAACATCCTCCTCGAGATTCAGTTTATACACCCAATCATGACAAATTAGATACTTAATCGTCAATCCTTTTTCCTTAAAATCGTTCAAATGTTCTTGAAAAATTCATTATTTTCTGTAAAATTAGGTCTTTTGAACTACTTGAGTTGTATGACTTACATATTGTTTATTAATTTCTTAAAAAAACTTTCATACAATGTTTGAACAAATGGCTCAAAAATTATATACTAGAAAGGACGGGTTTTGGTGCCCATTATTATGTGGCCCCAAACCTCTGTTTATTTCTATAACATTCATTTAACGTAAATGATGATTTGATTGATAAAGGAGGTCTAGCAATGAAGGAAGGAATCCATCCAAAATACCAGCAAGTTGTATTTTTAGACGTTAGTACTGGTTTTAAGTTTCTAACTGGTTCTACTATGGGATCTAACGAAACGATTGAGTGGGAAGACGGTAGCGAATATCCACTAATCAAAGTTGATATTAGTTCTGAATCTCACCCATTCTACACTGGTCAGCAGCGCTTTAACGATGCTGGTGGTCGTGTTGAAAAGTTCAAAAAGAAATACAACCGCTAATAAAAGTAGAAAACACTCCCAGGAGTGTTTTCTTTTTTTACTCAAAATAAACGATAAAAGTGATAGGAGCTTTTATGAAACTATCAAGACGATGAAAGCTGTTTTCGTAACTTTGATAATGCACTTTTTCTCCAGGATTTTACTGCTTCAATGCTCACTCCTTCAACACCTGCTAATGTCTTAAGGGATTCCCCACCCAAAGCGACCATGTCCACCCATTTACTCTGATTTTCTGTAAGATTACTTAAGTCAAGTTCAGGTAATAGAGTTTGTTGATGAAATGGTAGCCTTTCTTCATATTCACTCCAATCTGAGTGAAGAGAGAGCTGTTTAGACAATCGTGTTTCTTGGCGACATTCATCAATTAGCTTGCCTCGGACTTTCATGTAGGCGTAAGATGAAAAACTTCCTTTCCCATTTTGATAGCTTTCGGCAGATTCCCATAGGGCGATCATGGCTACCTGTTCATATCTAATATAATGGTTCGTGAGGTGAAGCTTTTTAATCTGACTTTTGATGAGTGGCATGTATTGTTCAACCAAATCTTCAAATACGCTATCTTCCAATGAAATTTTCTCCTGTAATCAGGTGCACCTTACTTTTATTCCGCCGGTAAATCAGACGATACGTTAATAAGGGGGAAGAGTCATATGAGCAAACTTAGAGTTTCGTATAGGAGAATTAATATGTACATCACTTCATGCTTGTGGAGATGGGGAGTACAGGCACACTTATAATTCCCTAACAGACAATCATTCCTTTTTCAGATTCGGTATACCAAAATCTTAAAGAAACATAAAAAAACGATCTAAGATTAGATCGTTTTCGGAGGAGAGGACTTATGCTTTTCGATAGCAAAGCTGGGCATTAATTCCTTTTAATTGAAGTTCGCGGACAATACGTCTTAACTCTTCTTTTGTTAGGAGCGGCTCTTTCACAATCTTCCACCTCCACTAATTTTGGATTACTGATCAAGTTCCAATGCGTCAATAAGTGCAGTCTTATATAAGTCAAGTTCGGAGAATCCTTCAAACTGGTGTAGCATTCCTTTAAAGATAAAGCGACGCGGGTTTGGATCACTTACTTCCTTCTTCAAAAATTGAATGGTTTCAAGCAACTCTTTACGCTGATTTTCTTGAATGTTCATTCGATTAATCAACGTAGCCATTTCATTCAATATATGAGAAGGGGATTTTCGCTCGCATCCATCTGAATGACTCATGTTCTGGAAGATTGCAGAGGCATGATCCAATGAGAGGAAGGGGGCAGTGTTATTTTCTAACATACCGCTTACCATGTCATTCAAGCGACTTAATATAAAGCGTGGAAGATACTCCAGGTCCAGGTCAGCATTCTGTAAGACAATTAACTTGATATAGGAGGAGTACATACCATCTAGGAGCAAAACACAGTCCGGGAGAATCGGAGTAATCCGATCGCCATATAAGTCTTGAATGCTACTCGCTAACGTTTCAAGGGACTCCATTCTTATCTTAAGAATTAAATCGTCAATTTCTTTGTTCATCGAAATAGCTTGTTCCCGGAATTGCATAATAATAAACTCTTTATGATGCAAAATTTCTTGTGCTTGAACGTATAGAAGCTTCTCTAGCCGTTCTTCAGGGGTGAAGGAATCTAATTTCGCTTCTGATATTTTCTTTTTTAATTTCTCATAATAATAAGCGAAAATGGAATAAAGCACATCATCTTTAGATTGGAAATGGAGATAAACGGCTCCTTTAGAAATTCCACTTTCATTAGCGATTTCCTGTATAGACGTGGAATGGAATCCTTTTTTGGCAAAAAGCTGCATCGCCGTTTCAAGGATCACTTTCTTTTTATCATTCATTCATCTTACACCTCTGTTCGCCAGTAATTTCACTGACCGGGTTTTGATGACCAATTGGTCACATCTATTATATCATGTTCAAGATTTTTTTCCTAACCTCATTTTTTACGTATATTTTACAGGGATTTGTAAACAAAATAACTTGAATTATAATGTTTAATTAAGTATAGTTATTGTGTAATGACCGGTCAGTCATAGTAGAACTAGAAAAAAGGAGTGGAAGCTGCTTGAGAAAGCTGATTCAATTTTCATTAAATAATAAGTTTGCAGTTTGGTTATTAACGATTATCATAACCGCTGCCGGATTATACTCAGGGTTTAATATGAAGATGGAGACCATTCCAAATATTAATACCCCGCTCGTTTCCGTGACGACAGTGTATCCTGGTGCAACACCAGAAGAAGTGTCTGATAAAGTATCAGAACCAATTGAAAACAAAGTGGAAAGTCTTCCAGGAGTGAAGGTCGTTAGTTCATCTTCATTTGAAAATGCTTCGAATGTACAAATTGAATATAATTTCAGTAAAAACATGGATGAAGCTGAAGATGAAGTAAGGGAAACCATTCAGTCACTTTCATTACCTGAAGAAACGCAAGACCCAGACGTGTCACGACTAAGTTTTAATGCTTTTCCAGTCATGTCTCTAAGCGTTTCAGAGAAAGATCGTTCACTTACAGAATTAACCCAGCGTGTAGAAGATGAAGTACTTCCAGCTGTTGAAGGAGTAGAAGGTGTTTCTTCTGTATCGATTGCTGGGCAGGAAGTCGAAGAAGTATCCTTCTCATTTAAAGATGAGAAAATGGAAGAGTACGGTTTAGACGAAGAGACTGTTAAGAATCTCATTAAAGGTTCTGCTGTTAACATTCCTCTTGGACTATATAACTTTGACGATAATCAAAAAGCAGTTGTTGTAGACGGTAATGTATCGTCATTAGAAGATTTAAAAGAACTTGAAATTCCAGTCATTCCATCACAGCAGGGTCAGGGAGCTCAAGCAGGCTCAGCTACTCAAGCACCTTCATCAACTGATGGTGCACAAGCCCCGTCCGCTTCTGCTGAAGGAGCTAGCGAAGCTCAAGCACAACCGAAAGTTCCAACCGTTCAGCTTCAGGACATTGCAGACATTGAATTAGTTGGTGAAGCGGAATCCATTTCACGTACGAATGGTCAAGAATCGATTGGTATCCAAGTTACAAAGAGCGCAGATGCTAACACTGTTGATGTTGTAAATGGTGTAAAAGATAAAATTGCATCACTTGAAGATTCGAATAGCGACATTAGTATTGTGACGATATTCGACCAAGGAGAACCTATCGAAGAATCTGTTAGTACAATGTTGAATAAAGCCATTATTGGAGCGATTTTCGCAGTACTAATTATCCTATTGTTCTTACGTAACATTCGCTCAACTTTAATCTCAGTTATTTCAATACCGCTGAGTTTATTAATCGCATTGTTAGTTTTAAATCAATTAGATATTACACTGAACATTATGACGCTTGGTGCGATGACGGTTGCGATTGGTCGTGTTGTCGATGATTCCATTGTTGTCATAGAGAATATATATCGACGTATGGCCATTGAAGGCGAGGAGCTACGAGGGAAAGAACTCATTACAGAAGCTACGAAGGAAATGTTCCTTCCAATTATGTCTTCTACCATTGTAACGATTGCCGTATTCCTTCCACTTGGCCTAGTGCAGGGACCAGTAGGTGAACTATTCTTACCATTTGCACTAACGATTGTTTTCGCACTACTTGCATCATTGCTTGTTGCGATTACCATTGTGCCATCGATGGCTCACTCTCTCTTTAAAAAAGGGCTTGTGAAAAAATCTGGAAAACCTTCGCATAAAGAAGAAGGAACTAGTCGTCTTGCGAATGGTTATAAGAAGATGCTGAATTGGGTACTCAATCATAAGCTGATTACCTTTGGAGCAAGTGTACTTGTATTAGTAGGAAGTCTTTTCCTTGCACCGATCGTTGGCGTAAGCTTTTTACCTTCCGATCAAGAGAAAATGATTGTAGCGACCTATAATCCAGAGCCAGGTGAAACGACTGAAAATATCAATGATCTCGCTCTTAAAGCGGAAGATTATTTCCTTGATAAGGAAGATGTTGATACAATTCAGTTCTCAGTTGGTGGAGAAAACCCAATGAATCCAGGTGCAAGTAACCAGGTTCTCTTCTTCGTAAGTTATGATGAAGAAGCAGAAGGATTTGAGGAAGAACGCAAAAACGTGCTCGAAGATTTGAAACAAATGAGTGAAAAAGGTGAATGGGGCTATCAGGACATCTCAGCTTCTGGAGGAAGTAACCAGATCACTTTAGTTGTGAATGGAGAAACAATGGATGACCTTGGTCCAGTTGTTGAAGATGTAACGGCCATTCTAGAGAAAGAAAAGGATCTTACAAATATTAGTTCTAGTATTTCTGAATCCTACGATCAGTTTACGATTGTAGCAAATCAAGAAAAACTAAGTGAGCTAGGGCTATCAGCTGGTCAAATAGGAATGGAGCTTCGAAACACAGGGGAAGCACCAGTTCTTACAACCATTCAAAAAGATGGAGAAGAAATAAATGTCGTTCTTGAAGTGAATGAGAAGACATATAAAGATCAAGAAGATTTAGAAGGTACAACAATTACGTCACCACTTGGAGTGGACGTACCCCTAAGTGAAATTTCGACGATTGAAGAAGGGGAGTCTTCTAACACAATCACTCGTCGCGATGGCAAAGTGTATGCTAACGTGACAGCGGAAGTACTTGATGACAATGTTGGACAAGTTTCTGCAGATGTGCAAGAAGCGATTGATAACATGGACTTACCGGACTCATCAGAAGTAAGTCTTGGTGGGGTAACTCAGGATATCAATGAGTCCTTTACTCAGCTTGGTTTAGCAATGCTTGCTGCTATTGCGATTGTGTATCTTGTGCTTGTTATTACCTTCGGAGGTGGTCTTGCACCACTTGCGATCTTGTTCTCACTTCCGTTTACCGTGATCGGTGGACTTGTCGGACTGTTGATTGCTGGAGAAACAATTAGTATTTCTTCACTGATTGGAATGCTCATGTTAATCGGTATTGTTGTGACAAATGCGATTGTACTGATTGACCGAGTGATTCATAAGGAAAAAGAAGGATATACAACAAGGGAAGCGCTACTTGAAGCTGGTGGTACGCGACTTCGACCAATTCTAATGACTGCACTTGCGACAATTGGCGCATTAGCACCACTTGCATTCGGTTTAGAAGGCGGAGCGCTCATCTCCAAAGGACTTGGTGTAACTGTTATCGGTGGTTTAACAAGTTCAACTCTTCTTACGCTAATTATTGTGCCTGTTGTGTACGAATTCTTCATGAAGTTTAGAAGGAAACCCAAAAGCAAATAGAGAATAAAAAACGGAGGCCGATGAGGCCTCCGTCTTTTTGTGCTTTGATTAAGTGAATAAACATACAAAAAGCACGGTTTTTCTAAATGATTTGCCAGATGTGTACAAAATGGTATTTTCGGGAAACAATGAACTATTAATGATGAAATAGGAGAGACATAACAATGGAAAAAGTGGAAGTAATGTATGTCGAATATTTTCATGAGCGTCTAGAAGAGATTGGAGACAAATGGACAAAACGACTTCAACTGTTGGTTGATGAGAGAGAAGCAACCGATACGGCGGTTCTTAAAGTTCCAGAATTAAAAAAGGAAGTGCAATCATTTTGTTCTGATTTTGTTAAACAAATGATATTTCTTGAATCGAATAACAGAGATGTTCAAGAATGGGCTGAAAGAATGGTGCGAATATTTTCGAATCATACCTTCTCACTTCAGCAGTCAGTGGCAAGTCTAACCTATCTCAGGCAAATTCTTTGGGATGTAATGGTAGAGTTTAGTTCACAAGAAGATCAGTTAATTGAAGCAAGTCGATTAGCGGAGTGGGGCAGTTACATGAACAAATCGTTTGATTTGCTTCTTCATAAGGTAACTGTCTATACAAATCAATTAAATGAAGAACAGATTGCAGCTCAGCAAACGAAAATTACCGAATTAAGCGTGCCAATCATTCCAATATCAAAAGAAATTGGCGTTCTACCTCTTATTGGAACGATTGACACATACCGTGCTTCACTTATTCAAAGAAAAGGAATTGAGCGTAGCTCGGAGCTCCAGCTATCATACCTTGTGATTGATTTATCAGGCGTGCCAATTATGGATACGATGGTAGCAAATGAAATCTTCCAGCTTATCAAAATGCTTGAACTCTCAGGGATTGAATCGATTCTAACGGGCATTAGGCCAGAAATTGCGCAAACCGCTGTGCAGCTTGGAATTGATTTTAATAATGTGAATACTTATGCTCACCTGCATCAAGCTTTGAGAGCTATTCTATAGCATGCAGGTAAGGTGTTCATTAAGCAATTGATAATTGCCATGCCTCAACAGAAAGAGAGCTATGATGTATTTGCTATTACGTTTAAGGATGCTAACGCTATAAAAGAATTGCTTTGAAAGCTCACGATAGGGTAATTTTCTTGACTTAAAAATGCTCCTAACAAGATCTTCGGTTGAAGCGAGTTTAAAGGCTATTTCTTTACACAAGTCTCGAGTTGCATGCTCTGCCGGCGTACTAGCTGGCAGCTTTTTTAGTGTAATACGAAATAAACGTAGCTGTTCCTGATAGCGAATGATTTCTTTCTGAATCGAATGATTTACCTGTATCATAGTTCGAGTACCTGGCTTCTTTCTCTCAAATTTTAGTAAATGAACGCTTTGATGTGTAGATTATACGGCTAAGCGTAGTGCTGGTCAATGGGCCTATTTTGGTAAATGGGTGATTTGGCTGTGGGTCTAAAGTATCGTTCGTGTAAAAGAACGATCTTATCGTTTCTGATTTAAGCATGGGGAAAAAACGTCAATACGAAAACCCGAACTTACGTTCAGGTTTTCATAAGTATATTTAATACTCTTAGTTTGACGCAAGCGGGCGAAACGGAGAGATATCCATTTGATTATGAGTGAAGAATTAAGACCAACTCGTTATACCACTTAACTCATGGTAGATACTATCTGGGTGAAGGTTTAGCTTTTCAACAGGGTTTTCATTACGATTGATCCAGGCTGTATGAAAACCGAAGTTCTTGGCGCCAGATATATCCCATCCATTTGAGGACATGAAAAGAACTTCTTCTCGCTTAAGCTCAAGGAAATCAAGTGCATGAGTGTAAGCAGCAGGTGATGGTTTGAATTGTTTAATGTCATCTGCGCTTATAATGTAATCCAGGTGTTCAGATAAAGGAGACTGTTTTACAAGCGGATCGAGCATATCGTGTGAACCATTTGAAAAAATAGCAAGCGTCATACCTTGTGCTTTTAATTCTTTAAGTACCTTTGGAACCTCTTCATACACATCTAGTTGCTGATAAGCTTCGAGAAGAATTTCTTCATTCTCATGACTTAACTCTGTTTTTGCTTCTTCTACAGCGTAACGAAGTGCATCCCGAGTAACCTCAGAAAAAGGTCGGTAGTTTCCCATCATTTGTCTGAGATAGCTATATTCAAGTTGTTTTTTTCTCCAACTTTGACTGATTTGATCTCCTTTACTAGGAAACAATTCCTCACACTTTTTAGATACTGAAAAAACATCAAATAACGTACCATATGCATCAAATACGAAAGCCTTTATATTTTTCATAAGAATCCTCCTTTATAGATGTAACTTGATTAAGTGTTCCACAAAAAGAAGGGAAGATAAAATTTTTTGCTCAAAATAGGCTGAAAGACAGTGGTATTAATATGGAACTTTATAGGAAAATTATGCTAGACTTAATATAGAATCTTGATTGAACGCTGGAGGGTGAAATGAAAACAGAAATAGAAGCAAATTGGCTAAAAGATTGGGGCGCACCTCTCCTTTTTGCTATTATCCTGGCATTTGTGATTAAAATGTTTATCATCGCTCCATACATTGTAGAAGGAGCTTCAATGGATCCAACGCTACATGATGGAGATCGTCTGCTCGTTAATAAATTCATCTCCTATGTGCAGGAAGAGCCAGCAAGAGGAGACATTATTATTATTAAGGATGAGGATGCAGAGAAGCATTATGTGAAACGAGTGATTGGATTACCTGGAGACATTATCGAAATGAATCAGGATAACCTTTATGTAAACGACAAACAGCTTAAAGAACCTTACTTAGACGGAAATCGTGCTGATGCAGAAACAATGGGTATGAGATTAACAGAAGATTTTGGTCCTGTTGAAGTACCCGAAGGACAGCTTTTTGTGATGGGGGATAATCGTTTAAGAAGTATGGATAGCCGAAATGGTCTTGGGAAAATTGAGCTGGAAGAAGTTGTTGGAAAAGCAGAAGTGGTGTGGTTTCCTTTTAAAGAAGTGAGATCAACAAATTGAAGTAAACTAGAGGAGCGTAATCGCTCTTCTTTTTTTGTTACGTTTTTGAAACAGTTGAAATGAAACGTTAACAGTAAATAACCTCCTAAAATGTGGGTCTATTACCAAATTTACATTTTCAAATATTTCAAGAGGTTCTTCTCAAAACCGTTGGTATAAAAGGGTTTTGATGAAAAGTTAACCTGATTTATACGAATAATTACCTGGTATGAATTACTAGCGTAGGAAGTTATTATGGTCTTTTAGACTAGCAATCTTATGATATTCTCAGTGTGTAAGAAATTTCACCAATCAGGGAGGAATCACATTGAAAAAGTCAATTATTCTAGGTGTCACAGCGGCAGCAGCCCTGCTGGCAGCAAATCCATCTAATAGTTCTGCTAATACAGGTGATCAACACGCTGTCAAAGCAGAAGTTAATGCACAAACATTCCAGGTTAACAATATAAATGAGTTGCAGTCTATTCTGGATCGTTTTGAAAATCAATACAATATTTCTATTAAAGATTCTATTAATCTAGATCAGCTTTTCCAACAGCAAGGTAAGACTGAACAGCCAGCACAAGAGGAGCAGACTGAGAAAGCTGAAGCTCCTTCTGAAGAACCTGCTAAACAAGCCGAAGCTCAAGAAGCTACACCTTCTGAAGCACAGCCAGAAGAAGCACCTGCACCAGAAACAGAGCAGGCAGAACCAGCTAAGGAAACTAATGAAGACACAGGATTATCAGAATTTGAACAGCAGGTTGTTAATCTTACAAATGCAGAGCGTGAAAAAGCTGGATTGCCAGCACTTGAAGTAGATACTGAACTAAGTAAAGTAGCACAAGCAAAGTCTGAAGATATGAGAGATAATAACTACTTTGCTCATAATAGCCCAACGTACGGCTCACCTTTCGATATGATGAACCAGTTTGGCGTAGATTATCAATCAGCTGGAGAAAACATTGCTAAAGGACAACAAACACCAGAAGAAGTCGTGAATGCTTGGATGAACAGCGAAGGACACCGCAAGAACATTATGAATGGTAGCTTCACACATATTGGTGTTGGTTATGTAGAAGAAGGTAATATTTGGACACAACAATTTATTGGTAAGTAATAATGGAATGATAACCCATCTCTAGCAGATGGGTTATTTTTTTACTTTATGAATGTACTTACTCGCTTCACGTTTACTAAGAGGAGGTAAGGTTTGATGTTCTATAAAGGTTTTCACGGTTTCTGGATCTGTTTTGGAATATTCTCTGAGCGACCAGCCGATGGCTTTTTGGATGAAAAATTCATTTGAATCTTTGTGTAGTAGGATGTATCTTTTGAGTCGACCAAAATCTGTGGAATCTTTATAAGAAAGTTGAAAAAGAATCGCACTACGGTTTAGCCATAAGTTTGGGCTGTTCACCCATTTGTTTGTAATCGGTGCAATTTGATCAGGATATTGTTGAAAATAAATACCTGCACTATGAACAGCAAGTCCATCTACAGTATCCCACCAGGATTTTGTGATAATAAGTTGTTCAATAAGAACGATATAGTCTTTGGGAAAACGTTTGACTCGGTCAAGAAGATCAAGGGCGGCATTCTGATATTCTCGTTCTGGTAATGCCCAAAGCTTTTCAAGTAGTTCTTTAAGGGTATCAAGATCTGGATTCCCATGCCTTTTAAGCGCATTAATAACTGCTTTCCTTCGTTCTGGTGTCTTAATGCCGAGAAAGGGAAATTGATTTCGCATATACTTTTGCATTTTTTTAGCTTGCTCTGGATTTTGGAGCGGTTCAAGCTCTTGTTGAAGAATGGTTACGGTTAAAATACTTCTCACCTCCTTCCTATATTTTACATGAGCTTTAGTTTTTATTGGTAGAATGATGACCGATTTCAATAATACTTTTTGCTACAAAAAGAAGAAGGCGCGTCATTCGACGCGCCTTCTTCTTTACTAAAATAAGGAGGTTTCCCGGGGGAGGGAAGGGATGCATTATTTACTATACGTTGGAACCAGAGAAGCTTTCCGGGTTGGGAGAAAGCTTTTCTGGAATGACTAAAGTATAGCAGGCTTTCATAAAGAAATGAGGATTATGGGATGTTTTTGATAAGAATGACAGATTTGTGAACAGCCTTTTGAACTATTCAGAGGGGCTTGAAAGAACGGCTAGTTCAGTAAGTGCGTTATGAAGACTAGATTTGATGGTTAGTTTGTGTAAATCAATTCCTAACTGTACCGCTGAAATCGAAATCGAAGGGCTTATCCCTGTCAATGTCACTTGAACGCCCATAAGACTTAACGCTTCTGTTATGTCAAATAAGTGCTTTGCGACCATCGTGTCCATTGTCACAACTCCTGACAAGTCAATGATCATATGGTCGAGTTGAAGTTTACGAGATTGGTCAAGCGTTTTCTCCATGATTAGCGTTGCGCGGTACGTATCGATATTACCAACGAGTGGAAGAATAGCAAGGTTTTGAATAATAGGAATGATAGGTGTAGAAAGTTCTTCGAGAGTCGAGTTATATTTTGTTTCAAGCTGTTGATTACTAGTGATATAAGAACTCCCATAGCTATACACAAACTGGTCAAGTAGTGGGTCAATTCTACTTGGTAGTTGAATAACATCCCGTGGTTTCATATTTAATTTTTCAACGACAGGTTCAATTGCCTCCCATATCGCCTCACGAATGAGAGGTACAGTTACAATAAGAGAAATGATCATCTCATTTTCGTCTTGAACAAGTTCTCCAGATTCTTCTCCAAATTCTTCTATTGCTGCAAATGCGTTCAAATTGTCTTTTTGAAGACTTTTACCAATCAATTTTATAAGATAAGTCGTGTTCTTTATGGAAAGTTTCGGTTCATTATTAAAATCTGCGTCATCAAGGTCCTGGCGCTGTCGTTCGTATGTACTTTGTGCAATCTCTAAGGCTTGCTCAAGTATATAAGTTCCTACTTGTTGAGTAGATGTTTGATCGGTCACTTCAGTTCCCCCTTTTTCTTATTAGCCAAGTTCGTTTCTATTGTTGATTCTCGGTTTTTTGCTCGTAGTAATAGGTTATTATAGAACGTAAAGGAGCTGTAAACTACAATGTTCCTTTACGTAACCATCTTATTATATCTTACATTTCATTCGAAATTAATGAAAAAGCTGGTTTTAGGATAAAACCAGCTTGAATGTAAGATCATTAATTTTAGCTCATAGCAGGGATAAAGCGTTCGTGGAAAGCTTTATATTTACTAGAAATACTAGAAGCAGATGTTCCATATTTTTTCGCAAGAGTACTCTGGCTAATTGAAGTGTCATAAACTTTGGCAGCAAGATATTCAAGAGATGCTGCAAAGATAGAAGCTTTTCTAACAATAGGCTTTTCATCATCAGCATATTTCTTCCAAAAACGAAGAATTTCTTGAATTTGTTCCTGAGAGTACTCTTCACTAACCTGTTCCATAAAGAGTGAAGCTACTTCTGCATCTTCTTTTCTAGACCAAATCATTTCAATCGATTCGTTTGATTCTTCTGAACCGTTGCCGTGTTTCACAATTTGACTAAGTACTTCTGGGAAATCACGTTGCATCATAGAACGAACATTGTAGTTTGATTCTTCTGATGAAAGTTTCTTTTCCACCATTTCCATAGCATCTGGTGCGATTTTAAGAAGTTCAATAAATGGCATGGCACCATTTTTGACAGGAAGAAGAATGCCTGCTAAACTTTCTCCGCTAGTAAGGATTACTTCTTCATGTAGAAGGACACTGATCGGTTGGTTTGATCCCAGTTCTTTTACGACCGCTGTGTGGCCTGATGCTTCTTCCACTGTATAAATAGACATGTAAGCATCGCGCCAGTCGTTCACGGTTTCTTTAACTTTCTCAGTAGAGAAGGTGTGCGCATAAAGTTGAAGATATTCTCTAACAATCGTTTTGTTCCACTGGTTAAGAGATTGATGGAAGATTGCCCATGGGAAAATACCGTGCATATAAGCTTCCTCAAGATTTTTGGGGATTTCAAAACGGTTAAATAAATCATTTGCTAGAGAGACCATTTTTTGATCATGTTCACTCATCGCATACTCTACAAGCTGTGCTTGAATTGTATATAGTTCTTGTGTATAAAGCTGTTCTTCTAATTGATCCTGTGCACTTTCAGATGTCATACAGCATTTTTTATATTTTTTGCCGCTGCCACAAGGACAGGGATCATTTCTTTTTGTTTTTTGCAATGTTGCTTCCTCCTTCAGGTCAAGCTTATTCGAGAATAAGAGACGAATGATATTTTAGCATAGAAATGGCTAAAAGCACAAAAAATGGACAAAATCCGAGCGGAAATGACTATTTTTGTATTCATTCCTATCATGTCTCACGTTCAATCGGAAAGCAAACGGTCACAGTGGTTCCAATTCCGACAGTACTATCAAAATCGATTTCCCCTTGATGGTTCTCAATAATTTTAAAACTAGATAGCAAACCTAGACCAGTGCCTTCTTCTTTTGTTGTGTAGAAAGGTTCTCCAAGTGTTTTTAGTTTGTGCTCAGGGATACCAACACCTTCGTCGACAATGATCACGTTAATGTTAGTGTCTTTTACTACAGTCTTTAATCGTAAAACGCCGCCATCAGGCATTGCTTCCATCGCATTTTTGATTAAATTAATAAAAACTTGCTTCAGCTGATTCTCTTCTCCGTATAGAGATTCATGACGCTCCGTGAAGTCTGTTATAAAAGTAATGTTGTACAGAGATGCCTGAGTACTTAAAAGCTGTACGACATATGAGAGCAATGTGTTTACATTAAAAAATGTAAAATGCTCAGCCTGAGGCTTGGCAAGGACAAGCAAATCTTTAATGATCGAATCCATCCGATCAATCTCAGATAGCATAATGGAAAGGAACGGCGTCTTATCAGCGAAATCATTATCACTACTTAGAAGCTGAATGAATCCTTTGACTGATGTTAAAGGATTCCGTATTTCATGAGCTACGCTAGCGGCAAGTTGGCCAACAGCGGATAGCTTTTCTGTTTTTAGCAGAGCATCTTCTGTCTTCTTTTTGTCTGTTATATCCATAAACGCAGCCATGATCCCATTGATCTGACCATTTTCATCTTGGATAGGCGCTGTAAACAAAGCTGTATAGACGATGGATCCATCCTTGCGCATCCGTTTGACTTCTTTGTTTACGATATGTCCATATTCAATAATTTCAGGAATAGTAATATCCTTTTCCTCTACAGGAACAATGGGACTTTTCTTGCCGATCACTTCTTCGCTTTTCCATCCAAATATTTTTTCGGCAGCTGGATTCCACAATCGAATATTTGACTCCATGTCGAGGGCAAGAGTGGCGATAGGAGAAGCGCTAATGATAGCTTGTATGAGTTGTTTCGCTTCCCATAGTTCTTTCACAGCTTTTTTTCGTTCTGTAATGTCTCGAGTTTGGATGATCGTGGTGGATTTGTGATTGAACATAATAGGAATCAGCGTTGATTCTACATCTATGACTTCGTTATTTGAACGTAACAACTGGTATTCAATTGTTTCAGAAGACGGTTCCTCTTGAGCTTGTATTTTATTTAGTAGGCTTTTGAATCTCTCAGTATCTTCCAAGTTAGCGATAAGTGATTGACGATTAACATAGAGATCTTGAATCGATTCAACACCTACCATTTGCAGTCCAGTACGGTTGGTATAGGTGATTTCATCATTTTCCATAAGACAAATGGCATACGGAGAAGATTCAACAAGGCGCCGATATCGTTCTTCACTCTCAAGAAGCTGATTTTCCATTACTTCATTTTTATAGAGAAGGTGTTTCAATAGAAAATAAAGAAACAAACAAGTTAGTAAAATAAAAAACCAGCCTTTATATAGACCAATTTGCTTATTCGCTAAGAAATCGGAAGAGAAGTGATACAGAATTGTATCAGAAAGCAATATCCAAACTGAGCCGAATAGAAAATAGCTTCCTATAATGATCCAGGGGATTGATTCGGTTTTTATGTGCACTGGAGTTTGTCCTTTCTCTATAGCATCTTATTGTATTCTACATATATCTCGAGATTTTTACAAAGTACTCCCAACTAATTGGAAAAATATTTAGGTAGAAAGTCGTAATAAAGAGTGATACATTTATAGTTAGGATTATTTCAGAATAAACCTTTTACAATGGAATCGGTCAGCGAAAGACCGACGATCATTCGGTTTGGGATACGAATGATCTATGCATGTAGTAAAAGAAGATTTATATTGAAGGAGATAAATTTCTATGAATGATGAACAGATGGAACCTCGAAGTCGATATAAGCCTAAGAAAAAACGACGTGGATTAAGAATAACGCTATTCATTCTATTATTTATTATAGTCGGTTTTGGTGGGTATGCAGGATACCTTTATTATAAAGTTTCCAGCGTATCAGACCAATCAGTAATGCAGCCAGAACGTGGAAACCAGTCAGATCTTAGAAATGGTGCAGTTGATATGGGGAAAGATCATTTTTCTGTGTTATTACTCGGTGTTGATGATGAAGAGGATACATCGAATGGGCGCAGTGATTCGATGATGGTAGCCACATTTAATCAAGATGATAAATCAATGAAGCTTCTTAGTATCCCACGTGATTCTTATGTTAACATTCCCGGAAGAGGAATGGACAAGATTACTCACGCTCATGCTTATGGTGGAATTGACTTGACGATTGATACAGTGGAAGGTTTGTTAGGAATTCCAATTGATGAAGTTGTGAGAGTTAATTTTGATGCCTTTAAAACAGTGATTGATGAAATGGGCGGAATCAAAGTTAATATCGATTCGCAGCTTATCGCAGATCAACTATACAAGGAATCAAAAGGGAAAATTGACTTAGAAGTAGGAGAGCAGACGCTAAATGGGAAAGAGGCCCTTGCTTTTGCAAGAACCCGTAAGGCTGATTCAGATTTGAAGCGTGGTCAGCGCCAAATGGAAGTTATTACTGCGGCCATTGATAAAGTCAGTTCACTATCTTCTATTCCGAAATATGGGGACTTAGTAGATCGAATAGGTGAGAACTTAACGATGAGCTTTACATTTAACGAAGCTCTAGGACTTTATCCATTTATTTCGAAAATCGATTCAATTGAAAAACTACAGTTAACAGGTACTGATTTTCAACCTGCTGGGACTTATTATTTCAAACTGGACGATCAGTCGCTAGCGACTGCAAAAACGGAGCTTAAAACTCATTTGAACCTGGAAGATCAAATTGACGATCCAAATGGGAATATGAATGCTATAGAAGAAGAGCAAAGTTCAACAACGCCTTAAATGGAATGGATGAACTTAAATTGTGAGTAAAAAGTAAGGCCTAAAGGGAGCAGACATCGCGTCTGCTCCCTTTTCGTGTTGATGATTACAGTGAGTCATAATAGGGAATAGAAGGGAAGAACTATAGAAAGGGGACTAGTAAAGATGTCAGGGATTGCATTCGTTAAAAAATTAGGTAAAGAAATAGGAGAAGATCGTGTAACAAGCCTTGCAGCAGAATTAGCATACTACTTTATGCTCTCCATTTTTCCTTTACTTATTTTAATTCTTTCAATTCTTCCATACTTATCGATTGATAAACAGGAAGCAGTGGATTTTCTCACAAAATATGCTCCCGGAGAGACCGGAAGTATACTTCAGGATAACGTTCTATCAATCATAAGTGAGCCGCAGGGAGGGCTCTTAACGATTGGTTTACTCGGTACTCTCTGGTCTGCATCGAACGGTATGATGGCTCTGATGCGGGCCCTTAACCTTGCATATGACGTTGAAGAAACGAGATCTTTTATTAAAGCTAGACTGCTTTCGATTTGCCTAACAGTTGGACTTATACTTGTCTTTATTGTCACACTTGTTCTACCAGTTTTCGGCGACGTCATTATAGATGCTGTTACTTCGACGCTTAACCTTCCGAGCTCGACTGAGTTTCTTTTCCGTATTTTACGTTGGGTTATAGCTGTAGGGATTATGGCGTGTATTCTGGCAGCTCTTTATCGATTTGCTCCTAATAAGCATTTTCCATTTAAAGAAGTTATTATTGGAGCAGTCGTTGCGACGATTGGCTGGCAAGTGATTTCTCTTGCTTTTGCTTTTTACGTAAGTAATTTCGGTAACTATTCAGCAACTTACGGTAGTCTTGGTGGTGTCATTATCTTAATGCTTTGGTTCTATTTAACGGGCATCATTCTTCTCGTAGGCGGTGAGGTAAACGCGCTTCTCCATAAGAACAGAAGGAGAGCAACGACTTCAGCAGAAAGCGAACAAATTGGATTTTAATGAGTCAGTGGTAATTGAATAGTGAAAGTTGTTCCAAACGATGGGGCACTGCTCACCTTAATCGTTCCCTTATGGTTTTGAATAATTTGTTTACAGAGGAATAGGCCAAGTCCTGTTCCTTTTTCTTTTGTCGTATAAAAAGGTTGGAAGACCTTTTGTTGGGTGGACGTATCCATGCCAGCTCCGTTATCACTAATTTTGATCGTAACGGAGTGAAGACGCTTTGCAATTGATAATGAAATCTTTCCGTTTTCTTTATTGCTACTACGAATCGATTCAATACTATTCTTAATCATATTTAAGAACACTTGCTTAAATTGTCCTGAATCGATCGTCACTTCGAGTGGTTCGGAGAAGTGATTTAGATTCGTAGTAATATCACATCTGTTCAGAGTTGCCTGGCTATGGAAAAGAAGAATAATATTTTTTAGGAATGGCACAACATCAATACGCTCTTTGATATGTTCTATAGGACGTGCAGCTTGAAGAAATTCTTCAATCAATGTATTGGTTCGATGGATTTCTGATAATAGTAAATCAGCTATATCGTTTTTTTGTAATTTATCCAAATCGGGTTTAATGAGCTGGAGGAAACCTTTCATGATGGTAAGAGGGTTTTTGATTTCATGTGCTACACCTGCGACAAGATAATGAACAGTACTTAGTGTTTTATTTTCATAAGCTAAAGCTTCAAGTTTCTCGATTAACTCGTTGTATTCCTCTAATGAGCAAGGTGATGGATAATGTTCTGGCATTAGAGGGAGTTTTTTTTCGACATTCAGGTTAGTGTGATCCACTCACGCCACCCCTTTCCTTAACTTTTCATTAGCGCATAGTTATACCTTACCACCATGAAAATGCGAAGATTGAAAGTTCATAGGAAAGAATTCGATTTTTTTTGTTGATATGTGTTGAATATCGTCACTAAAAAAGAGCCTGCAATTTGCACAGACTCTAACGGAGCTACGAAGGCTGATAGCCAGCTTCTTCAATTGTTTGCATGATTGCCGATGGATCAACGGCATCTTCATCATATACAATGGTCACTGTTTCTTCATTCAGATCGGCGAGAGCTCGATCGATACCGTTTAAAGAGAGAAGGGCAGATTCAATGCGTTGAATGCAGTCTTCACCTTTCATACCGGATACGGATACCGTCATTTCATTCATATCACAAACTCCTTTCTTACTCTACAAACCTTTACCCATATTAGAAGGAGTTTAATCGACCTAAGGTTTATTCGGTGTTTCGTTAGCGAGCTGTTCAAGCGACTTAATCTTGCCATGTGGGTTTTGCGCTTCTTTTCTTTTTCGAAATTGTCTTTCACGCTGGCCTTTTGATTGGCTCATGTGTTGTCACCCCTTATTAGTTGTTCATTTATAAGGTGACCATTCAGAATAATTGTAGTCACTGCAAATTCTGGTTGTGAAGTTGAACAAAGGTAAAACCTTTCTCGTGGAGAATAGGAACGGCTTGTTTCACGCCTTCAGACGTTCCACTTTTTGGTTGATTTATATGTAACAAAGCGATATCACCAGGTTTGGCCGTTATAAGAGCGTTCTTCACTTGTCCGCTTGTAAAAGTCGCACCAACATCTCCAAGAATGGTATAGTTTACAATTTGTATACCAAGATCCTTAGCGATTTGTACTGCCACTTCATCGTAATATGCCGTTCCTGACCGAAACAAAGTTGATTTTGATCCTGTAAGATTTTCTATTTTCTCCTGGTTTTCTTTGACTTCGGCAATCACTTCTTTGACTGATGCCGTTCCTGAAATACCCCAGGCGGATTTTCCGTTTACAGATAGAGGTTGATGATGGGTGCCGTGATTTTCAATCTGAAATAGCGGATTAGTAGCGAGCTGCTGAAATAGTTTAGTGTTCTTTTCAATCCACCTGCTATTAATGAAAAGGGTTGAAGGGATCTGCTCTTTTTGTAAAAATCTGATAAGTTCACGATCGACGTTACTTCCATGAGGGCCACCACATGCATCGAATGTAAGAGCGATTTCTTTTTCTGTTGTTTCAAAGTGTGTTTGGACTCCTGTGGTGCGTTCCCCCCATTCATTTGGCTGAACGGTTTCGTATTTTGTAAGGATAAGTTCTGTTGGCACGTCATGATGCATATAGGGAATAGATCTTTTGATGAAAGTGGCTTCAGAAAAGGAGTGTTGGGCTTCTCGTTGCTCGCAAGCAGAGATAAGAAGAAAGGATAGTAAAAGAAAAGCTGTTTTCGTGTTCGTCAATTTTATCACCTTTTCTAAGCTTATCACACAATGTTTGGATGTAGTGATGGAGAATAAAAAAACCTCCCAACAAGGGAGGTTTCATTCATACCTTTACAACGTTAATGTTAGATCGTATGCAAAAAGAAGTTAATGAAAAATAAACTCGCGATAATGTACATTGGAACAGGAACTTCTTTTGCTTTGCCTAGAGCAATTTTAAGAAAAGGATAGGCGATAAAACCAAATGCAATACCGTCCACAATACTATACGTGAGTGGAATCATCACAATGATTAAGAACGCTGGAAACCCTTCAGAGAAATCCTGCAATGAGATGTTCTGAATGGATGTGATCATCAGTCCGCCTATAATAATAAGAACTGGAGCGATCGCAGAATCAGGAATCATCTTGAAGACAGGTATGAAAAAGAGAGACGTTAAGAACAATAATCCTGTTGTGATGGACGTTAAACCAGTACGCCCTCCTGCAGAAATACCTGAGGCGCTCTCGACAGTTGAGACGGTAGGACTTGTGCCGAAAAGACCAGACGAGATAGCTGAAATGGCATTTGCTTTGTAGGATTTATCGAATTTCGATTGATCTGGAAGTAAGCCGTGAAGCAAGCCCATATTCTCAAAAACAAGAATCATCGCCATCGAAAAGGTGGCGATCCAGAAAGGGAGCATAAGAATATCATCGAATGACATCGCTCCAAAAACAGATCCGTATGATGAAAAAGAAAAGCTTTCCTGCTTTCCGGTTGAAATTAAGCCTAGTGACCAGGCAAGTGCTGTGCCGAGAAGCATGCTTATTAAGAAATGACCTTTTACATTTCGAATAAACAGGATGGCTGCTAATGCAAGCGTCACAAGAGTTGCAATAACATGAGCAGATCCAAGGTTTCCAAGTTCTACAAAAGTCGTATCGCTAGAAACGACAATGCCACCTTTTTGTAATCCGATAAATGTTAAGAATAAGCCTATTCCAACAGTAATTGCTTCTTTTAATGATCTTGGGATTGACTTTGAAAGGACACCGGATAGTGGTGTGAACGCCGTGATCGCAAAGAGAATCCCTGCAACAAAGACGGAAGCGAGTGCCACCTCCCAACTTAATCCCATTGATTCAACCATTGTATACGTAAAGAACGCATTTACACCCATTCCTGGTACGAGGATAATCGGTGCATTTGCATAGAAACCAATTAACAGGCAGCCGAACACTGACGTCAGGACTGTTGCAATCATTCCTGCTTCGAAAGGAATTCCTGCATCAGCAAGGATTGACGCGTTAACCGCTGCAATATAAACAATCGTAAAAAATGATGTAATGCCTGCAAGAATTTCTTTCTTCAGTGAAGTATCGTGAGCCTGAAAATCAAAATTAATTTTCGTTTTCACTTTATTCCCTTCTTACTTGTGTTTCCCTCTCCCACCCGTGTATTTGATTAAATCAAATCACCAATAAAATAGTATAACAGAGCCTTGATCTTTTTTATAGTGGAAAAATACGTAATGACCTCATTCAGTCACTTTGATAAAATAAGTGGGGTATATAATTTGTTTTAAGGAAAGAAGGCTTTTACATGCGTAATACCTTATCAGCCCTTCAATGGGCCGTTTTTATGATTGCAGGGTCAATCGTTGCTCCCGTTGCTATCGCTAGCTTGTTCAATATGGATCCTGCGATGGCAGCAGGGTTCGTGCAAAGAACGATGTTTGTGCTTGGCGTAGCGGGAATACTTCAAGTAACGTTCGGTCATCGATTACCTATTAACGAAGGTCCTGCCGGGTTATGGTGGGGAGTGTTTGTGCTTTATGCGGGATTAAGCTCTACCCTTTTCGGATCTGATATAGAGACGCTACAAGCACTTGAACTTGCGATGATCGCAAGCGGAGTGATCTTCATTCTGCTTAGTGCGTTTGGATTAGTAGAAAAGTTATCTCGTCTCTTTACACCGGTCGTGACAGGAATTTATCTCTTGCTTCTTGTTGCTCAACTTAGCGGATCGTTTCTAAATGGGATGATGGGCGTTGGTTATTTAAAAGAAGGCATTGATCTTAGAATTGCTGGACTATCGCTTTTACTTGTATTTATCTCCATTTGGTTTTCACGTTCTATGCCTGCCATGATTCAACAATACAGTATTCTCATTATCCTAATTATAGGGTGGATCATTTTTGCGGTGTTTGGACTAGCCAAACCGATCGTTGTTCCTGAGGGAGGAATGATTGAGCTTCCAGAGGTGCTTGCATTTGGTTATCCTATATGGGATTCCGGCATGATTATCACAGCTTTTCTAGTCACGCTGCTTCTTCTCACCAACATGATTGCGAGTATACGCGTAGTCGAAGAGGTGTTGAATAAGTTGGCTAATACGAAGCCAATGGGGCGCTATAGACAAGCAGGTTTTGTTTCTGGCATAAATCAATTACTTGGAGGCGTTTTTTCTGCGGTGGGAAGCGTGCCGATCTCAGGTGCCGCTGGATTTATATTAACAACAGGATTAAAGCAGAGACTTCCTTTTGTACTTGGAAGTGGATTTATTATTATCATTAGTTTGTTTCCAGCCTTAATGGGCTTCTTTGCAGCGCTACCTGAACCGGTTGGGTATGCTGTTATCTTTATTGTATTTGTGAATATGGTTGGAATTGCTTTTAATGAGTTTAAGAAAGATCAGTCAGAGGGAAAACCATTTATAATAGGGATTTCCTTTATGGTTGGGATTGGAACAATGTTTATTCCACCCGAAGCCTTTCAGCAAGCACCTCCAATTGCGGCTTCTATTCTAAACAACGGACTTATTCTCGGTTCCATTACAGCTATTTTGACAGAACAAATTCTCTACAAAAGGCAACGTAAATAACCATCTCTTCGTGATTAATGTCACAGGACTAGTTCTTTTCTTATGTTAAAATGATAGTAGAACAGGGGAGGAGAATGTTGCAATGAAAAAATATAATAAAATTCTTGTAGCTTTTGATGGATCTGACCTGAGTGTTAAAGCATTAAATGACGCGATTGCCATGGCAAAAGAAAATGACTCTCTTGAAATTGATGTTGTCACTGCATTAAACCCTACAGCGCAAATTAGCTCTGCTGTTGTTTACGCGAGCATCTTAAATGAACTTAGAAAAGAAGCGGTGGATATGCTGAAGGGAATTAGCGAGAAGTTAGACGTTCAGCTACCAAATCATAAAGTGAAGACAATGGTTCTTGAAGGGAACCCTGGAAATGAAATTGTGAAATATGCAGATGAGCATAATCGTGATCTTATTATTATGGGGAGCAGGGGACTGAACGGTTTACGTGAGTGGTTCCTTGGAAGCGTGAGTCATACGGTCCTTCAGCGTTCTCATTGTCCCGTGTTAATCATTAAATAATGCAAAACCCGGCATATCTGCCGGGTTTTATTATTTCTCCACATATGTAATTGTGTTTTCCTGACCAATAATGGCTTTAGCTGCATAGCCAATAAAAAGCCCGTTGTCTACAACACCTGGAATCTGATTAAGATTGTCGTGCAAAGTAGAAGGGTAATCAATTTCTCCGAACTGACAATCGACGATGTAGTTTCCATTATCCGTGACGTAAAATGAACCTTCATTTTTTCGTATGGCCGTTTGACATCCAAATTTCTTTAAAGCGTTAATGGTTTTTAAATATCCAAAAGGAACGATTTCTACTGGAAGAGGAAAGGATCCAAGCTTTTTCACAAATTTATTAGAGTCAGCAACAACGATCATATGTGTCGAGTGATAAGCGATAATTTTTTCGCGAAGTAAGGCACCGCCACCTCCTTTTATAAGGGTTAAATCTTCTGTTAGTTCATCTGCCCCATCAATTGTTAAGTCAATGGATGACACTTCTTCAAGGGATAGAAGGGGAATACCGTTATCGCGAGCGAGTATTTCAGTATTGGTCGATGTGGCTACTCCCTTAATATCCAATCCCTCTTTAACCATGCGGGCGATTTTGAGGATTGTCCAATAGACAGTACTGCCAGTACCGAGCCCAACAACCATTCCATTCTGAACATAGTTAGCGGCTTCTTCGCCTGCGCGTTGTTTTTCGTTCAAAATTCAATCACTCCTTTTCTATCTATGTTAACTCATTAAGTATAATCGTTATTTCCCCTGTTTCCCAATGATGAATTTTGTAAGCGCATACTTCGTTGGCGTGATAAGGATCTAGTGAATAGGTCATTTTAAATCATGATATTTATAGGTTATTTATACCATGTTATTTAGTTACTAATCTTTGCACGGTTAGCAGGAAAGACGTATAATGCATACTGTCAGACTGTTCGCGTGACTAGGTTGATAGCAGGTGAACATACTATTTAAATAGTATGTTCACTTGTAACAAAACGGTTTGCGATTGGTGAGTTAACGAAAAATAGGAAATGAGCTGGAGGGAATAAGATGTCAAAACAACAAATTGGTGTTATTGGATTGGCGGTTATGGGGAAGAACCTTGCGATGAACATCGAAAGTCGCGGCTATTCTGTTTCTGTGTATAACCGATCTGAAGAAAAAACAAAAGAAATGATGTCAGAAGTTGAAGGACGAAATTTTCAGGATACATACAGCATTGAAGAGTTCGTTCAATCTCTAGAAACACCTAGAAAAATTTTGCTAATGGTTAAAGCTGGCATGCCGACGGATGCGACGATTGACCAGTTGCTTCCACATCTTGATAAAGATGATATCATCATTGATGGCGGGAATGCGTTCTTTAAAGACACGCAAAAGCGTAGCGAAGATTTGAAAGAAAAAGGTATTCGCTTTATTGGTACTGGTGTTTCTGGTGGAGAAGAAGGCGCACTTAATGGTCCTTCTATTATGCCTGGTGGACAACCGGATGCGTTTAGTGAAGTTGAAGATATCTTTAAGGCGATCGCTGCAAACGTAGATGGCGATCCTTGTACAACATATATCGGTCCAGATGGAGCGGGTCACTATGTGAAAATGGTGCATAACGGCATCGAGTATGGTGACATGCAGTTAATCGGCGAAGCTTATTACATGATGAAGAACGTGCTTGGTCTTTCGACTGATGAGCTTCACGAAGTATTTAAAGAATGGAATAAAGGTGAGCTTGATAGCTACCTTATCGAAATTACAGCTGATATCTTTACGAAGAAAGACCCTGAAACAGGCAAAGCGCTTGTAGACGTCATTCTCGATACAGCTGGACAAAAAGGTACAGGTAAATGGACAAGTCAAAGTGCTCTTGATCTTGGTGTACCACTTTCAATCATTACGGAATCTGTTTTCTCCCGCTTCATTTCTGCAATGAAAGAAGAGCGCGTGAAAGCAAGCAAACTTCTTGCTGGACCTAATGTCCCAGCGTTTGATGGTAATAAAGAAGAACTAATTGAGAAGATTCGTAAAGCTCTCTACTTGAGTAAGATTTGTTCTTACGCACAAGGCTTCGCACAAATGCGTTCTGCTTCAGATGAGTATGATTGGAACCTAGATTACGGTTCAATCGCTATGATCTTCCGCGGTGGTTGCATTATCCGTGCTGGTTTCCTTCAAAACATTAAAGAAGCTTATGACCGTGAGCCAAGCTTAACGAACCTTCTTCTTGATCCATACTTCAAGGAAATCGTTGAATCTTATCAGGGTGCTGCTCGTGATATCGTTTCACTTGCTGTACAGCGTGGAATTCCTGTTCCTGGGCTTGCAAGCGCGATTGCTTACTATGACAGCTATCGTAGCGAAACTCTTCCAGCAAACCTTCTACAGGCGCAGCGAGACTATTTCGGCGCTCATACGTATCAGCGTATTGATCGCGAAGGTGTGTTCCACACAGAATGGCTTGAAGACTAAAAGTTAAACAAACAACCGCTAATCACTTCCTTAAGGGAGGGTTAGCGGTTTTTTTACTTTCAGTTTTTTAATTTATACACCATCTTTATGCCAACTTGAATGAATTGCAAAAGAACGCCAATGAGTATGAGTAAAAAACTAGCATAAATGCATGACCATTTGATTGAGGTGAAGAATGGTGCACTCCATGAAATGAATGAGAACGTAGTTGGATAAAAATACATGACAGCAGATGTTGAAATGTTTTCTAAGTAATCAAATAGAACACCGAAAGCGGGGAGTAAGTTAAGAAGAAGCTATTTTTCGTTGGAAATAGATCGGAAGAGAACAGTAATCGATGTGGTTAAAAAGAACCAGTAAACGAGCGGCCAAATAATATCAAAGCTGAAACGCTCTTTAATATAATAGCTTCTCCCGCTTTCTCCATATTGCTCTGCAACGCTATATAGCTTTTCGGGAGTATAAAAGAAAGAGCCATCAGGAGAATCACTTGTCCCAGTGACTTCATGAGATCTTTCCGATACTTCAGGAAGAATAAATGCGAGAAATAAGGCGAAAATGACCACAGAGAAGAACCATATACATGGAGTCAATCGAGAATTTAACTTACTAGAAAGATAAAGTAGGGACTTCATGAAAACCCTCCATATTATCAGTATGGGTAAATCAATCACAGAAGATAGTAAGAAAGCCAGGGATTCTCCCTGGCTTTCTTTGTACTATGCTTCTTTTAATCCTTCAAACAATAAAACGCGAGCAGGTGATGCATCTGTTCCTTGAAGTTTTAAAGGTGCAGCAACCATGAAGTATTCTCCAGCGGCCACGTCTTTTAGGCGTAAGCCTTCCATGATGATAACATCCTTTTCGAATAAAGAGCGGTGTGTAGGGTGCTCAGGCTGGCTACGTTCAATACCAAGACCATCTACGCCAACTCCGCGAATGTTTCGCTCTGCAAGGTAGCGTGCAGCGTCTTCACCAACGAAAACAAAGTCAAAGTTAAATTCCTCTTCGAAAGAGTTTTGTGATTTGAAAAGGATAAAGTCTCCTTCTTGGATGTCTTCTGCTTCAATATCTTTATCAGATATCGCACCTTTTACATTGGTGACGTCGATTACTTTGGCTTTACCAACAAGATCTTCTTGATTAATCGATTCAATCGTTGCTCCATCATTCACCATATGAAGCGGAGCATCTACGTGAGTTCCCGTATGTACATCAAGTGATAGACGAGACTCTGTTACATGTCCATTCGTCTTCGTGTTGATTTCAGGCTGTTTTTCTTCCTTGTTCTTATAAACGGCCATTCCATTAAAGATAGGTGCACTTACATCATACATTTTCATTAAGAAACACTTCCTTTCAAATAGTAGTGTATATGATAAAGAAAGATACGTGAAGCACGTATCTTTCTTTTGTCATTTTGAATTAATTGCGATGAATCGCAGAAACTACGATGTTTGTTGAATAGGAACACAAAGAGCGTGTTCAATTTATAGAGTTCCAGCGTCTCAATCACTTTACTCTTTCGGTAGGGGCCACCAGTGTAAGTTGTCATTTTCAAGAAGCTTATCTGCCGCTTTTGGTCCCATCGAACCTGCTGGGTAGTTCGGGAAGTCCTGTTCTTTCTCGTTTGCCCATGTAACCGAAATAGGGTCAATGAACTGCCATGAGAGAGCTACTTCATCCCAGCGAGCAAAGTTTGTTGCATCTCCGCGCATCACATCATGAAGCAAGCGTTCATATGCTTCTGGGGAGTTCATGTTGTTTTCCTGATCGTTATTGAAATTCAACTGGATCGGTGTTGTTTTACGCATATCGCCTGTATCTTTTGCATTCAAGTGAAGCGTAATGCCTTCTTCAGGTTGAATGTGAATAACAAGAATATTCGGTCCAAGCTTGCCACTTTCATTCTTATAGAGGTTCATTGGCAAGTCTTTGAACTCAATCAGAATTTTAGTAGATTTATTTGTCATTCGTTTACCAGTGCGAATATAGAATGGAACACCCGCCCAGCGGAAATTATCAATCATTAGCTTCGCTGCAACGAATGTTTCTGTATTTGATTCTTCATCCACATTATCTTCTTCACGGTAGCCTGGTAATGTTTCTCCATTTACTTCGCCTCGCTTGTATTGACCGCGAACGAAGTAGTCATTTACTTCTTCCGGTTTAACAGCACGAAGCGCGCGAAGTACTTTAACCTTCTCACCACGAATCTCTTCTGTTGAGAGGCTAACAGGCGGTTCCATTGCTAGAAGTGAAACCATCTGTAGCACATGGTTTTGGACCATATCACGTAGGGCACCAGACTTTTCATAGTATCCGCCACGTGTTTCGACACCAACCGTTTCACTAGATGTAATCTGGATATTTGAAATGTGGCGACTGTTCCAAAGTGGTTCAAACATCGAATTGGCGAAGCGAATCGCTTCGATATTCTGCACCATTTCTTTTCCAAGGTAGTGATCGATGCGATAAACTTCATCTTCAGAGAAAACTTGACGAATTTCATCATTCAGCTTTTGAGCTGATGGGAAATTGTGGCCAAAAGGTTTTTCGATAACGAGGCGATTAAAGCCATCACCATCTGTTAAACCTTCAGAGTCTAGATTTAATGCAATTGTTCCAAAGAATTCTGGAGCCATCGCCATATAAAAAATGCGATTTCCAGGAATGTTAAATTTCTCATCAAGCGATTGGGTTAATTCATTTAACTCCTGGTAAGATTCTTTCTTTGTAACATCAAATGGTTGGTAGAAGAAGTGACTGCTAAATTCTTCATGCTTGTCATCTTTATCCATGCATGCTGTATGTATAACAGAGTCATGAACATTTGAACGGAATTCTTCATTAGTAAGTTGTCTTCTTGCTACTCCAACAACAGCGAAATCCTCTGCAAGTACTCCCTTGCAATAGAGATTATAGAGTGATGGAAATAGCTTGCGTTTGGCAAGATCTCCTGTTGCACCGAAAATCACGATAACAGAAGCCTGTTTTGATGGTTGATTCATCTTTGTGACCTCACTTTTTGATTATTGCTGTTCCAGAGGGAACTTATGGAAGGAACAGTGAATTCCTTAATTCATCAGTAAAGACTGTTAATGATAAAACGTCTGCTGAAATTCTATCGATCCCGTAATAGAAGATATTACCGGGTTCCCAAGTAAAAATTTTATAGCTTTTTCGCGTTAAAATCAAATTGTGTGATTGAAGTTACGGTAGGATTTTGAAAAATAAATATAATGGTACATGGCTGAAAGCGATACCAAGCTGATTCCTTTGCGGAAAGGTATGTACAAGGATTACGAAGGGAAGATTAGTAAATTTTTTTGGAATAGAATGAATAGATTCAATTACGGCGAATATAGTAGGTAAGTGATTGAGAAGAAAAGGGAGGATGAGTACAATGTTAAAAAAACTGGTCATCTTCTTCCTGCTTCTTGCTTTCAGTATTTCATGCTCAACTGTTGAGGAAAAGCCTCAAGATTCTGGAGAAGTGGAAGCAGAGCGTACAGAATCTGTACAAAGTATCGTAATGAAGCAAGGGTATAACGTGTTAAATGCGATTAAATCGAAAGATGCCAAAACGCTTTCTAAATTTGTTCATCCAAAAAAAGGTGTGCTATTTTCTCCCTATGGAACGATAGAAGTAAAACGAGCTCAAGTGTTTATGCCAGCTCAACTAAAAGAGTTCTTTAAAAACTCTAAGCAGCTTGAATGGGGAACAGAAGCAGGAAGAGGGGATCCTATTCGTTTATCGCCTCAGGAATATTTTAATGCATATGTATACGATGAAGAATTTAGCGAGACTGAAATCGTAACATTTGATGGCATTCATCAGGAAACAAATAGCATACAGAATATTAAGGATGTGTTCCCGGAAAGTCACTATGTCGAATTTTTTGTGCCTGGGTCGGAAGAATTCGAAGGAATGGATTGGAAAAGTCTTAAATTGGTATTCTCTGAATATAACGGACAATTCTATTTAATTGGGATTATTCATGATCAATGGACACCTTAATGTGAACAATTCGTGTCACAAATTTGAACTTTACGTGTGAGATGAATCTCATTGGTTGCTCAATCCGAGAAACTTTCTTATCCTTAAAAGGTAGATTATTGTGATAAGGAGAAGAAATCTAATGAATGATGTTAAACAACGGAATTATACACCATGGATTGTCGGGCTATCAATTGCAGTGAATGTGCTCGTTGTTGTTCTTTTTTTCCTACCTGAGTATAGTGGTGACGTAGGATTTGATATTACGCTGCTTCCTTTGCTAAATGCTGTTTTTAATAGCTTTACATTTGTTTTCTTAGTAGCAGCGCTCATTTTTATAATGCAAAAAAATATTAAAATGCATAAGCGGTTTATTTTTGCTGCTTTTACAACAACGGCACTCTTTCTCGTTTCATATGTGACGTATCATGGGCTTTCTGAATCCACTTCGTTTGGAGGAGAAGGCATCATCGTTCCCATTTACTTCTTTATTTTAATTACGCACATTATTTTAGCTGCCGCTATAGTTCCTCTGGCTTTAATTACGGTTACGAGAGGATTAAACATGCAAGTGGATAAACACCGTAAAATCGCTAGGTGGACGATGCCGATCTGGCTTTACGTTAGTATGACAGGTGTTGTCGTTTACTTGATGATCTCACCATATTATTAAGACCTTGGATAAGAAAGTCTGAAGCATCTGCTTCGGGCTTTTTTTATGGTTAAGTTAATGAATGATGTTGATCTTTGGGTCATTTACGCTCTGTGATGACCAACCGAATAAGCCAAAGATCATCAACAGTATAATTGGCATTTAGTAAGCTGGATAGCCTCTTGTATAGTGTGTTTTAAGGAAGGACAGGCTACATTTATATGATTGCGTGTGGCATATGGGCGGATCTTATGCTACTTTTGTTAGTGTACGTATTAATTCAAGGAGGTACGATTATGAGTGTTCATATTGGTGCAAAACAAGGGGATATTGCGGAAACAATACTATTACCAGGTGATCCGCTTCGTGCTAAGTATATCGCAGAGACATTTCTAGAAGATGTCGTTTGCTACAACGAAGTAAGAGGTATGCTTGGATATACGGGTACATACAAAGGCGAACGAATTTCTGTTCAAGGAACTGGAATGGGTGTTCCTTCTATTTCGATTTATGTGAACGAATTGATTCAGAGCTATGGCGTTAAGAATCTTATTCGCGTTGGAACATGTGGAGCTTTAAAGAAGGAAGTAAAAGTAAGAGATGTTATTCTTGCGATGAGCGCAACATCGGACTCAGGTGTGAATCGCCTTCAGTTTAATGGCATGGACTTTGCTCCTACAGCTGATTTTAACCTATTGAAAAACGCATACGACGCTGCAGCTGAAAAGGAAATGAACGTTCATGTAGGGAATGTGTTTACAAGTGATTCCTTCTATCGTGACAATCCGGAAATTTTCCAGCAGCTTGCTGACTATCAGGTTCTTGGTGTAGAGATGGAAACTTCTGCTTTATATACAATTGCTGCTAAATTCGGTGTGAATGCTTTAACCGTGTTAACCGTTAGCGATCATATCGTATCGGGGGAAGAAACGACTTCTGAGGAACGTCAAACAACCTTTAAAGAGATGATGATTATTGCACTTGAAGCGGCACTAAAACAAAAATAAAACGAGAAGAAGACGGCTAATAAAAAGCTCGTCTTCTTTTTTTGTTTTTATTTAGCATCAATTGTATTTGTGACTTCTTTATCCCAAGAAATGCATATTTCACACGTTATCTCCAAAAGCTAGAACTAATGTAAGAGGGGGGATTTACAGTGGGTAAAAGAAGAACAATCAAACGCCTTCATAAATTAAAAGAAATGGGTCAGCAATCGGATAACCAAAAAGACAACGAAACCACCCTTCAGGAGTTTGTTTTAGATAACTTCAGCGGTTGTGATGACCTCGTTCATCGAACGTTCCCAGAGCTAGGCATTTCAATAATTTATTTCCTACATTTAGTAAACGATCAACTGCTGAAAATGGAGTTGCTTGAACCACTTTACAATGCTTCTGAAGAAGCTTCCCTTCCTTTCCTTAGAAGATCGAATTTTCACAAATTAGATGATGAGAAGAAGCTAATTGATGGCATTTTAAAGGGAGAGGCGGTTGTTTTTCATAAAGAGACTGCTTATTTGATCAATATCTCCGGACCAAAACAGCGTGAAATTCAGCCTTCCGAAACGGAAACAACGATTACGGGACCACATGAGGGATTTGTCGAGAGCAGTGAAATCAATCTTTCGATGATCCGAAGGCGTGTGAGAAGTTCACGTTTGAAAATCAATGAAATTCCAGTAGGAGAAGTGGCAAACGGAAGCGTCTATGTTCTTCATATTAAAGGAATTGCAAATGATGAAATCGTTCAAGATTTGATTAATCGGATTGAAAAAATTGAAATTGATGCCGTTTATGATTCACATATACTCACTCAATTAATTGAAGATCAACCTAATGCGCTTTTTCCACAATTTATGTTAAGAGAAAGGCCAGATGCGATTGCAGCAGCACTTGTAGAAGGAAAAGTTGTCATTGTGATGGACGGTAGTCCTGCAGTGATTATTACCCCTTCCAGCTTCTTTGATTTCTTTCAAACGGGTGATGACTATTACCAAAGGTGGATTACGGGAACGGCAACAAGACTACTGCGCTTTGGTGCATTCATTATTACGATTGGGTTTACGGCCCTTTACGTTGCCGTCACATCCTTTCATTATGAAATGATTCCCCAGTCACTTCTAACAACTCTTGCCGGTTCGAGAAGCAAAGTACCATTTGATCCTTTATATGAAGCGTTAATAATGGAGGTCACGCTTGAATTCTTACGAGAAGCCGGGGCACGCTTGCCTACAAAAGTTGGCCAAACGATTGGTATTGTAGGCGGTATTGTCATTGGACAAGCGGCAGTTCAAGCGGGGATTACAAGCAACGTACTCATTATTGTTGTGGCAAGCTCAGCCATTGCTTCTTTTGTAGTTCCAAGTTATGTGATGAGTGCAAGTATCCGACTGACGCGATTTGGTTTAATTCTACTCGCAGGAATACTTGGCAACCTCGGAATCGTAATCGGTTTGACGATCCTTGTGATTCATTTAAGCAGTTTAACGAGCGTTGGCGCGCCATATTTAGCGCCATTATCTCCGTTTTTGAAAAAAGACTGGGGTGACTTCTTATTAAGGGCTCCTTACTCATTAATGAAAACGAGACCAGCTATACCGAGAAGTTCAAATAAAAAAAGAATGAAATAAGTAGCTGATAGAAATTGAGGGATATTTATGTCGGAAAAAATCGCGCCATTCCACCTCGCCATCCTGATTTACATGATTCAATCAGGTGTAACGCTATATAAATTGCCTCGAATGCTGGCGGTGAATTTCGGAACAAATGGCTGGATTATGATTCTTATTATTTCCCTCATTGCTGGCTTTAACATCTTTCTCGTTTCTCTTGTGAATCGTTTTAGGAGGGGAGAAGATGTATTTGAAATTATGGAAGGGCTTGTTCCGCAAAAGGTTCTTGCCCCTTTTTATGTCATATTAGCGATTATATGGTCGATTCTGCCCCTTCTAGTAGGTAAAGATTATATGCTCATCACGCAAGTCCTTGCTTTTCAAAATACCAGTTTGCTGTTGCTATACAGTATCATCTTGCTCCTCGCCCTATATCTTGTCCTTAAAGACATCTATACGATTACGAAAACAACAACCGTTTTCTTTTTTTTTACGATTTGGATGACATTTATGCTCATTTATCATATTCCTTATTCTTCTTTTATGCGTTTAACCCCATTTATATTTAAAGGTGGCAATAATCCCATCCAAGGAATGATCGAGGTTTATACTGCATTCCTTGGTTTTGAAATTGTGCTCTTTCTCTTTCCTTATATTGATCAAACAAAACCTAAATGGTTTCGTAGCGTTTATGTTGGGCATGTCATTACAACAGTTGTATATGGGCTTACATGTTTCGTTTCATTTATGTATTTTTCATTTGATCAGCTTAAATTAACTAGTTTTCCAGTGCTGAATTTGATTGCTTATATTGAAATTGAGCTAATTGAACGGGTTGAAAGTCTTGTTTTCAATTTGTTCTTAATGAAAGTTCTTATAACTGTCGTTATGTATTTATGGGCAGCGAAGCTCCTGCTCCATAGAGCAATACCAGCTATTAATGAAAAGTGGTGTGTATTCATTCTCATCTTTGTGGCGTATATGATCACGTTAAAGGTGGATGTAGCATATGAGCTAGCGCCCTGGCTATTAATTTTTGGGTTAGCAGCTGCTGGGATTGCTTTTGGGCTTCCTATACTATTGCTCGTAACGCTTTGCATCAGAAATATAAGGAGGAAACGACATGCGGAATAACAGAAAGCTATGTTTTGTTATCTTAGCCATGATCGTTCTGACAAGCTGTAATGATAAGAAAGTAATTGAAGACCTGGCGATTATTAGTATGATTAGTTTTGACCGGATAGAAGGGGAGGAAGGAAAGTTAAAAGTAACGGCTTCATTTCCCGATTTATCAAGTGAGACATCCCAGAAGGACGAAATCATTGAAACGGTAGCCAATTCAAAAAAAGAAGCTGAAGATCTTCTATCATCCAAAACGAGGCAACAGGTTGTCAATGGACAAATCCATTCGATCATAATAGGAAGAACGCTAGCTGAGGAGGGAGTTAGTCGTGTCATTACATCAATGGAAAGAGATCAGGAAATTGGTTCACAAGTGAAGCTGGTGATGGCGTTTGGAGAAGGGGAGGAGATTATTAAGACAGATGTCGAACCAGATGTAGGGAGCTATGTTGACAAAATGTTAAAAACAGAAACGGATAAATTTACGATTCCAGAGATGGACATTTTTCATTTTTCAAGAGATTACTTTGATGATGGCATAGATCCCGTTGCGCCTCTTTTTACTAAAGAAGATGATGATTTAGTGTTAAAGGGAACTGCTCTTTTTCGAGAAGATCAGTACGTGGCTCATTTGGATTTATTTCAATCAAAAGTATTCTTGTTTCTTCTTGGGAAAGTAAAAAAGGGAGAATTAACGATTAAAATTCCGGATGGTGATAACATCCGCAATCTCCATTTTGATTATATTAAGAGTAATAGGAAAATTAAGGTTGTTAAAAGTAATGGTAAGGTGGATCACATTCAAATAAAAGTGAAGATGCGTGGCTCAGTCATTGAGGATACTGGAGCAAAAGATATATCAAGTACTATCGAAACTAAGAAAATTGAAAAGGTGATTGCAAAACATATTGAAGATGACGGCGAGGGGATTCTTAAAGTGTTAAAAGAAAATCACACGGATAGTCTTGGACTAGGGCGGTATATTAGGCATTCACTATCTTATGAAGAATGGAAGAAATTAGATAAATATGACTACCTTGAAACAATACCTGTATCAGTAAGCGTCGATGTGACGATAAAAGATACAGGCATGTCACAGTAGTTAGTAAGCAATCCCCACACGTTTACAGGAGTGATTGCGATCGAATAGTTCCTTGTATACAAATGCAGCCGTGTCTGCGGTTGATATTTCACGACCACCATCAGGAAGATATTCTTCTTCCACGCGATATTCTCCTTTTGCCGGGCCATCTGGCAAATAAGTAGGACAGATGATTGACCAGTCCAGATCGCTAGCAGAGAGCATTTCATAAACAGCAAGATGTTCCTTTGCTGCTCGCGTTGTCTTTCGTTTAGATTCAGAGGATTCAAAACGATAGACAGTTGGTTCGACTCGGCTATTAAGTATGCCAGCAGTTCCTACGGTGATAATCCGGTTAATCTGTTGCTTTTTCATCACCCGTATTAAGATCGGGGTGCTTTCTGATAACGTTGTTGTTTTATCAGTACCAAGTGCACTAACGATCACATCAACGTCCTTGGCGGCTTTTTCAACGACGTCTTCATTGAGAACGTCCCCTTCGACAATCGTAAGGTTACTATTTGTAGGGAGCTTCTCAGGTGATCGTGCTAAAACAGTCACCTGATGCCGATCGGAGAGAGCTAATGTAAGAATGTTGCTTCCGACTCGTCCTGTTGCTCCTAAAATCAATATATTCATCTTGACTCTCCCTTCTAATACTATTCATTTTAAAAAAGGAATACCTCTATTGCAACTAACGATATTCATGGAATGACAATATTCGGCACTAGTCATTTTGGTGATTTAATGAAAATACAGCGCTTACATAGAAGAATCCTATATATTTCACAATAGATTTCTTATTTCTACTTATAAAGTTCAGAATTTTTGTTAAAATACTCGTAACGTAATAAGAGAGTGAAGTTTATTTAGTTTTAGATAGAGGAGAGGGGAATGAAACATGAGAAAAGCGCTTTTTGAGAGATTAGAAGATTTAGTACCACAAATGATTGACCTAAGAAGAGATCTTCATCAGCATCCTGAATTGTCATTCCATGAAGTACGAACACCTAAACTAATTGCAGATTTCTACGAGGAACTTGGTATGGAAGTTAAAATAAATGTCGGTGGCAGAGGAGTGGTGGCTTCTTTAGAAGGAGCAATGCCAGGGAAGACAGTTGGGTTACGTGCTGATTTTGATGCCCTTCCAATCAATGATGAAAAAGAAGTACCCTACAAATCCACTGTTCCAGGTGTGATGCATGCGTGCGGTCATGATGGTCATACATCAACGCTTCTCCACTTAGCAAAAGCACTACATGAGCAAAAAGATCAATTAGCAGGTCGCGTCGTCTTTATTCATCAATTCGCTGAAGAGATTACACCTGGTGGAGCAAAGCCAATGATTGAAGACGGGTGCCTAGAGGGAGTGGATGTTCTTTTTGGAACACACCTTTGGTCTGGATTCCCAACAGGAACAATAGCGTATAAACCAGGACGCATTATGGCTGCTGCCGACTCTTTTGAAATTGTGATCAAAGGGAGAGGTGGTCATGGCGGTATTCCCCATGAAGCGCTTGATTCAATTGTGATCGCCAGTCAGTTGGTTGGTAATCTTCAACAAATTGTCAGCCGGTTTATCAACCCTTCCAGTACAGCAGTCATCTCTATCGGTTCATTTCACGCAGGTTCAGCTTTCAATGTCATTTCAGAGACGGCAACATTAAAAGGGACGGTTAGAACCTTTGATCGAGACGTTCGCGAGAAGATCATTGGATATATGGAACAAATGATTAAAGGCACTTGTGAGAGTAGCGGGGCAGACTATACATTTAGTTATGATAGAGGATACCCTCCTGTAGTTAATCATGAAAAAGAAACGGTGATGTTGAAGGAAGCTGCAGAAAGAGTAGCTGATGTGAAAAATGTTATAGAAACGGAAGCTTTAATGGTAGGAGAAGATGTCGCTTATTATCTAGAAGAGGTTCCAGGAACTTTCTTCTTAACCGGGGCAGGTAATGCTGAGAATAAATCGACGTATCCTCATCATCATCCAATGTTCGATATTGATGAGAACGCTATGTTGATTGCTGCCAAAACGCTTGGAGAAGCAACGTTAGCTTATCTTGAACAACATCGTTATGAGACGGAAGAAGTTAACACATAAAATAAAAGGAGTGAAATGGATGGCGAGGGGTTTACTTGAGAATGAGGCAGAACTTAGCAAAAGGCAGTTGCATTTACTTATGCAAGTTTCAACAATTTTTAATTCTTCACTAGATTTCTATTCCGTCATTCAGTCTGTTATAGAAGAAGCCGTCTCAGCCATTGATGCAGCTGATGGTGGTGTGCTTTTTCTATATGATAAAGAACAAAAAGGTTTAAAAGTGGCTGGGTCGACAGGGTTTCGAAAGAAGACGGTCAATGAAGTCATGCTCCGTTCAGGTGAGTCGATGACAGGTCTTGCATTTGAGAAAGAAACCACTTTGCACTTCAAAACAAGTGATGAAGTTGAAAAAGCTATGGGGACGATGTCTCATCAAAATGCTAGCTTATATTACCAATCTGCACATGAGCTACCGTTGAGTACGATTTGTATCCCGATTAAAAAAGAAGGTACTTGTACAGGGGTCATAGTGCTCGACCAGTTTAATGGGGGAAAAGGATTTACAGAAGATGATATCCGACTTGTGGAAGCTATTTCTTCACAGGCGGCCATTGCACTAATGAACGCGAATTTGTATCAAAACAAAGAAGCTTCTTTACAGAAGTTAAAGCAATTTAATCAAACAGTGATTCACCAAAACGAAAGTCTATCGATCTCAGTAGATACACACCAGGCCCTGTCGGACATAGGGATGAATGAAGACTCGTTTAAAGAAATTTGCACATATCTCACAAAGTCTATTGGAAAGAGCGTAGCCATCTATGATCCATTTGGAGAGGTAAAGGCTTCCAGTCAGATTGAATGGAATGCAGAAAAAAGTTTACAAAGAATTATTCTTAATCATTTGAGTACCATTCAAAATGAGACAAATGAGTTAGAAGTTGTGCAAACTGACGAAGATTCTTTACTTTTTCCTCTTGGCCGATTGTCATTTCCACTCGGTTATCTCGCTATTCTTTCTGAAAAGCTCCCACTTACAAGGTTTGAGCAGTCAGCCGTTTTTCATGCCTGTACAGTTGCGGGTCTTCAGCTAATGAAAAAGGAATCGGAGCATAAAGAACAACAGCGTTTAACTGGAGAATTACTCATCCATCTTCTATCGCCACAAGAGGATAAAGCGGATTTAAGTTACCTTGCAGGACGTTTGAAGACAGGATTAAATGGTTATTTCACAATCGCTTTAATCGATGTACCTCAGGAGTTTGAACAAGGACGTGAGGAATGGCTTAGAAGATGTATTCATGCATCTATTAAACATTTACTAGAGAAAAATCATCAAAAAACTGTGCGTGTTACAGAGTGGGGCCGTCAAATTGTCTTGCTGTTCCATCAAGATGATGAGAAAGGCATCGAATCATCAATTCTCACTGTTAATCAGTTCATCCAAGACTTTAATGAGTTAATCGCTTCTGTCACAACTGAAAAAATTTGTAGAATCGGAATTGGAAAACCAGTTAGAGGAATCCGTGCCATTGATCAATCTTTTCAAGAAGCGAAGAAGACGATTAAATTTCTAAAGCGATTTACATTCGCGGGTTATTCATCTTGGTATGGAGAAATCGGGGCGCTTCGACTCCTGTTAAACAATAAAGAAGAAGATCTAGCAAGCTATGCGCTTGAGTATCTCTCTCCGTTGCTAGCTTATGAAAAACGTCGCAAAGGAGAGCTCTTTCAAACTTTATTTGTTTACTTATCGACCGGACAAGATTTAAAAAACGCTTCTGAACAGCTCCATGTTCATGTTAATACGATGAATTATCGAATTCAACGCATACAAGAAATACTAACGATTAATTTTAATGATCCTTCTGATCTTATGAATATCCAAGTTGCCTGTAATATTTATCGTTATTTATTTGAAGCCTAGTTATTCATCGTCTGGCTGAAGATAGGGGCGAAGTTTTCTTACGTATCGTCGAATGTCGAATAAGAGTTTAGTTTGTAATTTTTTTTCTTCTTCGAAATATTGGATATGAGAGATGGATGGGAAAGATCCGTGTTCATTGAAACGAACGGGAATTAGTCCTGTTTTTAGCAGTTCACCATTTTCTCGATTGATAAACTCCACTTCTACGTTCGCTTCAAGCGTGTTAGGTATATGATGGTCTTGTAGTCGCTTAACTTCCTGTACTTTAAATAATATTTGCGGCATATAAGATCCTCCTTCCTTTTCCCCATACCCTTTTTTGAAATAAATTAGCCATAAGATATGTTTGTAACAGCCTGCCCTTTCATGCAGGCTGTTTTTATTTAGGAGCTTTCTTGAACTGGTTAAATGATTGGGAAATGAGATGGGAAAATTGTATCATCTAAGAAAATGTGGAAGGAATTTGAAGATGAATGTCTAATGACTACTATATAGTGAAAGGAATTACTTGCACTTGAACTGATTTTGTTATGGAAAACGGAGTGGAGCGTATCATGGAAGACCTCATCTATGAATTTCATTTTTTTCTTATTTTGATTTCGATCTTAATGGTAGTTAGCTATACTTATACAGCTTTTGATTTTCATGAGAAGGCTTACAATTTGGCGCATTCATATCGACAGCTATGGATATTCGGCAGTGCATTAGCAATGGGGGCAGGGATTTGGATTCTACAGTATCTTGTACTGTTAGGGATCTCAACAGCTGACTCAACCTTTTACAATCCATGGTTTGTTATCATTACATTAGTTATTCCTATTGTTGGATCACTCCTGTCATTCAACATCATTTCATCAAAAAGACAATTGAAACAGTTGGTTGTGGCAAGTTTCTCTCTCACCATTGTTTTGGTCTTTTTACAATTGCTAACATCTGTCTATTTATTAGGAGAGATTTATCGATTGACAGATTGGTGGAAAATTGTCATTCCAGGTTTGATCGCCTTTATTTCGACAGTTTGCAGTTTTTGGTTAGTTTATGGTGTATCAAATGAAAAACAGAACTCCTGGGGGAAATTATCAGGGGCAATTGTGTTTGGCCTAGGTACTCTCGCCCTTCATTATTTTACGATGGTTTCTTCGGCTTCAAATTCAAATTTTAAAGTAGAAAGCTACAGTGGAAATACGGTGTTACAGTATCTTGTATTGATTGGCATATTCATTATTTCTGTTTTAATCTTAATTAGTGTGATTCGAGGTCAAAAGTTAGAAGAACAGGCCACACAACTTCAGGAGAGTGAGCGGAAATACCACTCACTCGTCGAAAATAGTCCCGATGGTATCATGGTATTAGATATTAGCGGTCAAATACTTAATATGAACCCCGCTTTAGAAAAAATGAGTGGCTACTCATCGAATAGCACAAGTAATAAAACGAGTTTTCAATTCGTGGATCAGCGTTATTTAAAGCAGACGTTGAATTGTTTTGAAAGAACGAAAGAAGGTATTCCGCAAAAGTGTGAATCTGCCATTGTTCACCGAGAAGGTCACTCGGTTCATGTGAAGTTGATTTCAATTCCACATATAGTTCATGGAAAAGTGCAGGGTGTTATTGTCATAGTGGAAGATATTACAGAATTTAAAGAAACAGAAGCACTGCTAAGACGCTCAGAGAAATTAACTGCGGTAGGAGAGCTTGCAGCAGGAGTTGCACATGAAATAAGAAATCCTCTTACTTCTTTAAAAGGATTTGCTACATTAGTTTATAGCTCTTCTGAAGACGATAAATCAAAAGAGTTTCTTCAAATCATGTTATCGGAAATTGATCGTATTAATTTCATCGTGAGTGAATTTATGCTCCTTGCCAAACCTCAAGAGAAAGAGTTTGGAGAAAGTGATCTTATTTCATTGCTTCAGCACGTCGTCGCCCTTCTTAAATCACAGGCGATCCTGAAAAATATCGTTATTCGAACACAGTATGAGTGTGATCACTTTCCTATCTTAGGAGAAGAAAATCAGCTAAAGCAAGTGTTTGTCAATGTCGTTAAAAACGCTATTGAAGCTATGCCTAATGGCGGGAATATCTTTGTAAAGCTACAAGAAAACGAGAAAAAAGAAGCGGTTATCACGATTGTAGATCAGGGTGTAGGTATTCCAGATCACCAATTACCAAGGATCGGAGAACCATTTTATACGTTGAAAGAGAATGGGACTGGACTGGGACTAATGGTTAGTTTTAGCATTATTGATAACCATAACGGGAGAATGCGTTTAACAAGTGTTGAAGGAGAAGGAACTACCGTCGAAGTGATCCTGCCTGTTTATGAGAATAAACTGGTGAACGTTTGAAGAAATGGAGTTATTACAAATGAAGAAAACGAGAAAAACGCGCTAGCAAGTTGCTAGCGCGTTTTTCTCGTTTTCTTCATATCGTTTTTAAATACTATCATTTCATGTATCCGCTTTTTCTAACTGCTCAATTGTTTCCTTTTCAAGAAATTCCGAGGCTGGAATATCTAAAGCTGTTGATATTTTTAAAAGTGTTTGAACGTCTGGCTGATAGCGGTTTTCTTCTATTTTCTGCATAAGTCCCGCTCCAATCCTCACTTTCACCGCTAATTCTGAAATGGTTAAGTTGGCTTCCAAACGGTGCTTACGTATTTTGTCTGCTGTGTTCATCTTTCTCAGCCTCCTCAGCAGGTACTTTACTTCCTCTTACGACGAGTACATCACAAGTTGCGTGGCGAGTGATATGTTCAGAGACGCTGCCCATCAGCAATCTTTCTACGCGGTTCATCCCTGTTGCTCCGCAAACAATTAAATCTATTTTATTTTGTGGAGCGATTTTTCTTGCGATTTTTGCTTTTGGGGATCCGTATTCAATAACTGTATCAACATTCGAAATTCCTGCCATTCGTGCTTTTTCTTCGTATTCCTTTAATAGACGCTTTCCAAAGTCTTCTGCTCGTTCCGTTGCGATATCGTAAAGTTCAAAAGTTGAGAAATTTCTCGTGTCAATGACATGAGCAATCAGTAGGGTCGCCTCGTCTTGAATCGAAAGTTCTACAGCTTTGGAAAAAGCAATCTCTGCAGAATCAGAACCGTCAACAGCAACAAGTATGTTTGAATGTTTTCCGCTCATTCTAATACCCCCCAATAGAAACTTTATTTCTTAGCTTTATTGTATAGCGTCTCATTCATCATTACTGTGAGATATATCACTATTAAGATGAAAATATTCTATTTCAATAAAAAACGGCATAAACTTAAGTTGACAAAACTGCATTCATGCGATAGTTTTGTGCTAGGGAAACATTTGTGGCAAAGGGAACGTTAGTTGATTAATATTACACATGTAAATTTTTTTACTTCAAAGTTGCCTTAGGGAAAGAATTATTTAGTTGGTAAAAAACACAGCTGTTAAGCAAATGTTTTTCGTTAAATTGAAATAGATAAGCACCTTACAGAAACAACGCCCATACGTTAGGTAAAGGGAAATGGTGTCGGTATAAATAGAAAAAGAGAGGTTGGTAAATGTGAAAAAGTGGTTAGGATATGTTTTCGGAGCAGGTTTATTTTTGATCGTGATGTCGGGGTGTAGCAGTACTGAGACAAACAAAGATAGTGAAGGGAAAATTAATGTGACGACAACCATCGGGCAAATTGGAGACATTGCAGAAAACATTGGTAAGGACCATGTGCAAGTCGATTCCTTAATGGGTCCTGGTATTGATCCTCACTTATATAAAGCCTCTCAAGGAGACATAAATAAGCTATCGAATGCAGATATCATTTTCTATAATGGTCTTCATCTAGAAGGGAAAATGGGTGAGATATTTGCGAAGATGAAGGGAGAAAAACCAACCTATCCTGTTGCAGAAGCTATTCCTGAAGAGAAGCTATTAATTACTCAGGGAAATTCAAAAGCCGTTGATCCTCATGTGTGGTTTGATATTGATTTATGGAAATATGCTGTGCTAGAAGTTCGCGATGGATTAATTGAATATGATCCCGATCACAAAGAAGATTACGAGAAGAATGCAGAAGAATATCTAGAAGAGCTATCTAAGCTACAAGAAGAAGCACAATCAAAATTGAATGAAATCCCAGAAGAGAGTCGTGTTCTTGTTACAGCTCACGATGCATTTCAATACTTCGGTCAGGCATATGGTATGGAAGTGAAGGGGCTGCAAGGATTAAGTACAGATTCAGAATATGGACTTAGGGATGTTCAAAACCTTGTGAATGTATTAGCAGATCAAAATATTAAAGCTGTTTTTATTGAAAGCAGTATCTCAGAACGTTCGATTAATGCAGTCGTTGAAGGAGCAAGAAAAAAAGGTCATGAGGTTGAAATAGGTGGCGAGTTGTTCTCGGATGCGATGGGTGAGAAGGGTTCACCTGAGGGGACGTATAAAGGCATGTATCAACATAACATTGAAACGATTGTGGAAGCGTTGAAATAGGATAAGAAGGAGGTAGGGATATGAATCCAATTAATGTATCAAATTTAACGGTTGCCTATGACCGTAAGCCTGTACTTCAGGAAGTAACGGTTGAAATGCCAGAAGGAAAGCTAATAGGCGTAGTTGGTCCAAATGGTGCTGGTAAATCAACGTTGATCAAAGCTATTTTAGGGTTAATTCCAATAGCCTCGGGATCTGTAGAAATTTACGGAAAATCATATCGTACTCAGCGAAAACTAGTTGGCTATGTACCACAGCGAGGGTCAGTGGATTGGGATTTCCCTACGAATGCTCTTGATGTCGTATTGATGGGAAGATACGGGCATATCGGTTGGTTTAAACGGCCTGGTAAGAAGGATACTGCTATTGCTATGCAGGCGCTTGATAAAGTGGGCATGAAAGAGTATGCAAATCGGCAGATCAGTCAGCTATCAGGTGGCCAACAACAAAGAGTGTTTCTTGCAAGAGCCCTTGCCCAGGATGCGACAGTTTATTTCATGGATGAACCATTTGTTGGCGTTGATGCAGCTACTGAAAAAGCCATTATCTCCCTTTTAAATGAGCTGAAAGCACAGGGAAAGACCGTCCTTGTTGTTCACCATGATTTGCAGACAGTGAAGGAGTATTTTGATTGGACGCTTTTGTTAAATAAAAGAAAAATTGCTCTAGGTCCTACAGATGAAGTATTTACGATTGAAAACTTACAAAAAACATATGGTGGAAGACTATCATTTCTTGATTCTGAGGTCAGCACACCATTTGTAGTTCAACCTTAAGGAGGGAGAATAATGTTAAATGAGCTCCTCCTAACGCTACAGGATGCAAATACACAGTGGGTGCTATTTGGTACAATTCTTCTCGGAGTGGCAAGTGGTGTTCTTGGTAGTTTTGCCCTTCTTAGGAAACAAAGCTTAATTGGTGATGCTATGGCACATGCAGCACTTCCTGGGATTTGCATTGCTTTTCTACTGTATGGAACAAAATCGATTGGATGGTTTTTAGTAGGTGCAGCGATATCTGGCTTACTTGCAACCTACTTTATTCAAGCTATTATTAACCATTCCCGTATTAAAGAAGACACGGCGATCGGATTGGTACTCTCAGTATTTTTTGGATTTGGGATTGTCTTATTAACGAAAATCGCTCAATCTGAAAATGGTAATCAGAGTGGTCTTGATGACTTTATATTCGGTCAGGCAGCATCGCTTGTAGGAAATGACGTTCGAGTTATTTCGGGGATTGCCATCGTACTCCTCGTAATCACCTGGCTACTCTTTAAAGAATTGAAACTATTTACATTCGACCGCCAATTCGCAAAAGGAATTGGATTACCTACAGGGTTTCTTAATGCATTATTGATGACACTAGTCGTCAGTGCAGTGGTGATTGGTTTACAAGCAGTAGGAGTTATTTTAATGGCCGCTATGCTCATTACTCCTGCAATATCTGCAAGGTATTGGACTGATCGACTTGATCGGATGGTTATAGTAGCTGGAACAATTGGTGCTTTATCCGGAATTCTTGGGACTATATTAAGCTCTATGGCTAATCGACTTCCGACAGGACCTGTCATCGTCATTGCAGCAACGGTTATTTTCTTAATTTCGCTCGTTTTTGCTCCAAACAGAGGGCTTTTATCGAAAGGTTTAAGATTGTATCGCGTTCGAAAAAGTGTTGCTAAGGAAACCGTTTTTCAAACGATGTATGATCTTTCTGAAGAAGGCAGCTTATCTACTACGAATTTTGCGTTCAGTATAGCTCAGCTTGAAGAAAGAAGAAAAATGCCACGTCGCAAACTAGAGTCGATTCTACATCAGTTTCAAACAGATGGATACGTCTTCCAGCAAGTGAGTGGTAAGTGGCGCCTCACTGAGTTAGGTGCTTATAAGGCGCATGAAATTACAATGAACAATCGACTATTCGAAATTTACACGATGTATGAAATGAAATTTGCTCATCTTCAATCAAAGACAAACGATGAGTGGCATTATAAAGACCTTCCTGCAAAAGCCATAGAAGATCTTACACGTTTAATGGAAGTTCATGAACGGGCGCTTAAGTTAAATCCAGTTCATTTTGCTAGAGGAGAAAAGTATCATGTCAAAGCACCTTCTCAAAGCACGAAAAAGCGTAAGAAGGAGGTGAATTCTTCATGAGTTATGGAGCATGGATTATGCTTACAGGTTCTTTAGTGGGAGTATCGTGTGGGATCATCGGGTGTTTTTTAATATTACGTAAAATGGCGATGCTTGCTGATGCGATCAGTCACACCGTTTTGCTAGGGATTGTATTAGCATACCTTGTAAGTCATTCACTAGAAGGGATCTATATGCTTGTTGGTGCAGGGATTATAGGTCTATTGACCGCCTTTTTAGTGCAGGTTCTTCATTCAAGCGGTGTGCAATCTGATGCCGCTATCGGTGTAGTGTTTACTTCCCTATTCGCATTCGGAGTTATTCTTCTGTCAGCTTTTGCTAGTAAAGTACACCTTGATGTTAACCACGCCCTTATGGGAGAAATCACCTTTATTCCGTGGAACACGTTAACAATAGGTGGAATGGACCTTGGACCATCCGCGGTCTGGATGCTTGGAAGTGTGCTGGTGATTAATCTTATTTTGATTTTCACTTTTTATAAAGAGATTAAGATAAGTTCGTTTGATCCTGCGATGGCTTCGGCTATTGGTATTCCAGTTATGTTCATCCATTACCTACTCATGTCAATGGTTTCAATCACGACGGTTGCTTCTTTTGATAGTGTAGGGGCTATTCTAGTCGTAGCCATGCTTATTGTACCGGGAGCTACAGCCTATTTATTGACAGATAAATTACTTGTGATGTTAATCATCAGTGCAGGTGTTGGCGTAGTGGCGGCGATCGGTGGTTATTATGCTGCGCTCGCTTGGAATATTTCGATCTCAGGTTCTATGGCATCGATTGCTGGAGTGATGTTTGCGATCACATTTATCCTTTCACCGAGACACGGTTTATTATCAAAAGTAATAGCAAGGAGAGGAATAATCGCAGATCAGTCTTAATCATTTAACGCGATGAATCGCAAAAGAAATGATTCAAAACTATATGAAAATTATGTGATCTGTAGTATAGTAAAGAAATGCGATAGCTTGTGTCCACAAGACTATCTCCTCAATTAGTAGCCCTGTAAGCGAATGCTGGATTCGCTTACAGGGCTTTTTTCATTGAGTAATTACATTCTCTGTCATTCTCTTGATTTCTAGAATAATGATACATTCGAGGAGTGTTTCCTCAAACGTAAAGTAAGGACTAAAAGAGTCCGAAATTGAACTTTCCTATAAATGGATAAGCAGAATCATAATCTTTTAGATTGAAAGTAAGCATTACTGGGAATAGAAAGAATGGATAAATGATATGAAAGAATGGAAGGAGATTGACAATGGACACTGGTACTGCGGCGAAACACAAAGCAAAACAAGCATCAAATGATGTTAAACCATGGATAAGAGGATTAGCAAGAGTGGGGTATGCAGCTAAAGGAGTTGTTTACTTAATCATCGGGATTTTAGCTCTACAGGCAGCATTTGGCCCAGGTGGTAAAACGACTGACTCAAAAGGTGCTTTTGCTACTATTGCAGGAAAGCCATTTGGCGAAGCACTTCTATGGATTCTTATAGTTGGGTTAATCGGATATTCCGTATGGAAAGGTATCCAGGGGATAAAGGATCCAGATCATTTTGGTAATGATACGAAAGGTATTTTAATTCGTATTGGATTTGTTGGTGCGGGTATTATTCATTTATTTCTTGCCTATAATGCTGTATCTATTATTACAAGAGCGGGAAGTTCATCTTCTGGCAGTAAGCAATCAATGTCTGCTAAACTATTAGGACAACCATTTGGTCAATGGATCATTGGATTTATTGGATTATGTTTAATCGGTTTTGGTATTTATCAAGTTATTCGTGGTTACAAGAAATCCTTTATGAAACAGCTTAAACAGTATGAAATGCACGATCAAGAAGAATGGTGGGGCAAACGTGCTGGACAAATCGGACTTGCAGCACGAGGTGTTGTCTTCACGATGATGGGTGTATTCTTTATTCAGACAGCGATCACGGCTAACCCTGATAAAACAAAAGGGCTCGATGGAGCGCTTTCGGAATTAGCTAAACAGCCATATGGTGCTATCTTGCTTGGATTAGTTGCCATTGGATTTATTGCATATGGCATTTTTATGTTTGTAAAAGGGAAGAATAGAAGAATGCAAATTTCTTAATTTATGAAGTATTAAAGAAGGTGAATCAACTGAATCAGACGACACTTGAAGAAGCAAGAAATGGAATTGAACAGAATCGCTTGTACTTTTTGTATTTGTATGGAACAAATTGCTCTGTCTGCCATGCTCTTTTGCCTCAAGTTGAGGAAGTATTAGAGGATTTTCCACAAATCATACGAGAGAAGTTAAACGTTCATGAAATTCCAGAAGCAGCAGGCGCCTTTTCTGTTTTCACCATTCCCGTCCTTTTGTTATATGTGGAAGGGAAAGAAAGCATTAGAGAAGCGCGATTCGTTAATATCGACTCCCTTCGTTCATCGATCAATCGAATTGTTACGATGTTAGATTAGCTGAAAAACACTCAATATGAGTGTTTTTTTGTTTTATATTAATGATGAGTTGAAAAATCATATACAGGAGAATGGAAAATTCAGTATACTGAACATAATCCAATGTGAAAGGAAATATGTGAAGTACGAATGAATGAATCGAAGCAGTTAACAACCAATTCAGAAACATCTCTATTTATTGTTCTCCTTGTCTTTAGCATACTTACTTATGTAGTTCTGTTTTTCTCAGTAATTGGAATGGCGATTATTGGAGTTTTATGGTTTATATCTTTTTTTAGCCACGGTTTATTTATAGGAAATATTCGTAGTAATGGCGTTAAAATAACGGGATATCAGTATTCACAAATCGATCAGAGAGTACGTGATTTATGTAAACGAATGGAGATCGAAAACGTTCCAGACGTCTATGTCATTGAGTCGGCAGGCATGCTGAATGCATTTGCAACAAGGTTACTAGGTAGGAACATGGTGATTCTTTATTCCGATATTTTTGAGCTGATTGAAGAAAATGCTGAAGAAGAGGTTACGTTTATTATTGCTCATGAGCTCGCTCATATTAAACAAAATCACATTCTAAAACAACTTCTGCTTCTACCTGGAAATGTGATTCCGTTTCTGGGGTCTGCTTATTCTAGAGCGTGTGAATATACGTGTGACCGAATGGGAGCTTACTACATAAATAGTGGCGAGAAGGCAGCAAACGGTTTGATTATTCTTGCCGTTGGAAAACGGCTATACCAGAGCGTGAACAAAGACGCTTATATAACACAACTTCAATCTGAGAAGAGTTTTTTTGTCTGGTTAAGCGAATGGTTTTCAACTCATCCCGCTTTACCGAAAAGAATTGCTGCTGTAGAATCGTTTATGGAACTGAGGGAAAAGACTCCGTTTCCTGCTCCTCGTAAGAAATTAGTGATTCTTTCACTAATTACGCTTATGTTCTTTATCGGTGGAATAGGAACAGCCGTTATAGCAGCAGAAGTTGTTATTCCTTCAATCTCATCAGCATTCGAAGATGAGCTTGCTTTATTTGACGAAGCTACTGGCGTGACACCACTTATGGAAGCCATAATTAATGAAGATGATCTCGCTTTTCAGTCTCTTATAGACAAGACTGATCTTGAAGCGACTGACTCAGATGGTTGGAATGCTTTACATTATGCAGCTGAGCATTCAGAAAATGATAAGATGTTTCAAGCGCTCCTTGATCGCGAAATGAATCCAAATGCTGTTGATTTATATGGGACAAGTGCCTTAATGATTTCGGTTCGAAATGGTTATGTTTCTAAAGTGAATCGTCTATTAAAGGCAGGTGCTGATCCAAACATGGCGGATATTGATGGCTGGACGCCTCTTATTTATGCTGCTTATATGGAACCTAATCACCGGAATGAAATGTATAATCTGCTCCTTGAAGCTGGGGCAAACCCCGCTTTGCAAGACCAAGAGGGGTATACTGCAATTGACTATGCACGAGATGTGGGAAATGAAGAAGATGTAAAAATTTTGTCTCAATAATGATAGATTCATAGGGAATTTAGTTTTCTGGCACGAATGATTATTAATAATGAAAGGAGGAGTTTGAATGAAAGATGCTCAATTACTAAAACAATTTACTTTTTGGCGATATCGAACACTCCAGGCGCTTGATGCTGTTACAGAGGAGCAAGCAGATGTTCTTCCTGAGGGTTTTACGAACACAGTGCGATGGAATTTAGGCCATATACTGGTCACGGCAGAGTTTGTTCTAAATCGTTTTACAGAGATGGAGGATAGCCTTCCACTAAACTATTCCGCATTATTTAAAGCTGGTACACGACCGGGTGATTGGACCGAAGAGCCGCCATCACTTACTGAGATAAAGCATTACTTAATCGAGCAGAATAAAAGAATAAGTGAGTTAGAAGGAAAACTGAGCGAATCCCTTCAAAGTGATTTTTCTATAGGTTCCTACCTTACTCTTGAAACAGTAGGAGAACTTATTCTGTTTTTAATGAATCATGAAAATCTTCATTTAGGAACAATTAGTGGGATTAAACGTGCTCAGGGTATGAAAGAACTGTGGAAAAAACAAACTGTATGAGTACAGCTTAAAACACGTGCAAAAAGCACGTGTTTTTTTGTTTTTATAATTTACTACAAAAAATATAGAGTAAATAACCTGTGATTTGTGCAATTCACAGGTTATTTTAATTTTCTAAAAAAAGGTTGAACCTTTTTGAAAAGTTGTTATATAATACTAACAAATAAAACAAATTGTATTATAACAGATGGAGGGAAGCAAAAATGGATTGTTATACGTGCTATGGAAATGGTGAATTGGAATGTCCGCATTGTCATGGAAAAGAAAGGAAAAATGAAGGGTGTCACCACTGTGAAGGTGAAGGATGTGTTGGATGTCATCGCTGCAACAGTAGCGGCAGACTTGAATAGGAGGGGATGTTGTGCTGGATGAAACTTTAGAAAGCGCTTACGATCAAAAATGCCATTTACTAACTCTTGAAGCGATGGTGTTTCTAGAAAATCTTCAACGTCATTCACAGTCAATACAGCAGCTGATACAAGAAGAAGTAAACAGAGAAAACTTCTTTGAACATAAAATTCTCTTACCCGAAACGAAATCAATCCGTGAAGCGAATTGGGAAGTTAAACCAGTTCGGAAAGATCTACAAGATCGAAGAGTCATCGTGAAACAATCTGTTATCGACATTGAAAATGGTTCTTCAACAATTAATGCAGGGGCAAATTTACTTATTGCAGACTTTTCGGATGAAGCAATGTCTTTTGATCAGCGTATGCGAGCAGCACAAAATCTAAAAGAACTTATTCAGCAAGAACGAGTTAAAGAGAATGTATATCCTACAGCCTTCATGATCGCAGTAAACAATAGAAAGAATGAAGATAACTATAGTGGTAAAGAAATCCCAGATAACCTTATTGATTTTGGACTTTATGTTTTCCATAATACGACTGAATTATTGAAGCTTGGTTCTGCTCCATATGTTTGTTTGAAAGGCGTTTCTTCTTATCGAGAAGCTAGCTACTGGAATAACATTTTTTCTTTTACAGAAAAGGAAATGAATCTCTTTCAAGGAACGATCAAGGCCACTGTCACAATTGATCAAAACAATATGAATCAGAGTGAGGAAATACTTTATGAATTACGTGATCATTGCGCGGGTCTTCATTTTGAATCTGAAGGTGTTGAAAGTATAAACGATTTAACGCGGTTCGTGATTAGCGTAGGACATAAGCGAAAGACACATGTCATTGTGGAAGATAAGATTATGAAAAATAATGATCGCGATGATGAGAGAAATGTGAATGGGGAAATGTTTGAACGGTGGACACGGGAAGTAATTGAAGGGTTTGATGGAAAGTGCATCACAGATACTAATCTGATTCCAATGATGAAGGCGATTTGGAATCACTATATGCCTGAACCGAATCAGATTTGGAAAATGAGGCATGAGTACTCGGCATTTGATAGCTTGAATCATTCGAAAGTGATCTAAGAAAGAAGCATGACCAAATACCAACATATCCAGGGGGAAATAATGATGACAAAGCAAACAGCACTTCAAGAAATTTGGAACCAGGACCGTTTTAAAGGAATTGAACGCCCATATTCACCTGAAGAAGTCTTGAAATTACAAGGATCCGTTCAAATCGAGTATACTCTTGCGAAAAGAGGTGCTGAACGACTCTGGAAACTTGTGAATGAAGAGAACTTCGTCAATGCGCTAGGTGCCCTTACTGGTAACCAGGCTGTTCAACAGGTGAAAGCTGGCTTAAAAGCCATTTACTTAAGCGGATGGCAAGTAGCCGCAGATGCAAATATGTCGGGGCAGATGTATCCAGACCAAAGCTTATACCCTGTAAATAGTGTTCCACAAGTCGTAAAGCGAATTAATCAAGCTCTTCAAAGGGCGGATCAAATTGAACATTCGGAAGGAATTCATGAACGTGATTGGTTCGTTCCAATTGTTGCTGATGCAGAAGCAGGTTTTGGTGGAGCGCTCAATGTGTTCGAACTTATGAAATCAATGATTGAATCTGGTGCAGCAGCAGTACATTTTGAAGATCAACTCTCATCAGAGAAAAAGTGCGGGCACCTTGGAGGTAAAGTTCTTCTGCCAACACAGCAAGCTGTTAAAAATTTAATTTCAGCACGCCTCGCAGCAGACGTTATGGGAGTGCCAACGTTAATTATTGCACGAACAGACGCTAACGCTGCAAATTTAATTACGAGTGATGTTGATAAATACGATGGTGAGTTTTTAACAGGGGAACGTACTCCTGAAGGGTTTTTCTATACGAAACCTGGTCTTGATCAGGCGATTGCAAGAGGCCTTGCTTATGCACCATACGCTGACCTTATCTGGTGCGAAACGTCTGAACCAAATTTAGAGGAAGCTCAGAAATTCGCAAATGCTATTCATGAACGTTTTCCTGGAAAATTACTAGCTTACAACTGTTCGCCTTCATTTAATTGGAAAAAGAAACTCGATGATGAAACGATCGCTAAATTCCAGCGTGAATTAGGTAAGATGGGCTATAAGTTCCAATTTGTTACGCTTGCTGGTTTCCATGCTCTTAACCACAGTATGTTTGAACTTGCAAGAGACTACAAAGATAACGGAATGGCTGCCTACTCAAGACTTCAGCAAGCTGAATTTGCTAGTGAGGCAGATGGTTACTCTGCAACAAGACACCAGCGTGAAGTTGGAACGGGTTACTTTGATGCTGTGTCTCAGGTTATTACAGGTGGGACTTCTTCTACGACTGCTTTAAAAGGTTCCACAGAGGAAGAGCAGTTTACTTCAACGAAATAAGAGAAAAAACCGGCTGAATTTCAGCCGGTTTTTGTGTGGAATTCGTTTAAATAGTGGAAGTGGATGAGAAAAGGTGCTAGACATTGGGAGTATGAGAGTGAAAGGCACTTATTTCCGCGAAAATTTATTGAATTCCGCGAAAAGTGATTACAATTCCGCGATAATCCAAATATATCCGCGGAAATAGGATTAATTCCGCGAAATCGGTTTTTTAGACCAAGCTGCAGTGCCTGCCGGGTCTAAACGGAGGCTTCCGCTTTTCGATGTCCAGCTGCAGTGGGCAGACACTCGGTCACTTCACTCTCCAACTCGAACACAAAGAGCGTGTTCAATTTGGAGAGCTCCAGTGCCTGACGTGTCTAACCGCCCACTTCCGCTTTTCGAGTCTAGCTGCAGCGCCCAGCCTCTCGATCGCTTCACCCTCTAAAATGAACACAAAGAGCGTGTTCTTTTTAGAGGGCTCCAACGCTTGTCGAGGCTAAACGGGCGCTTCCGCTTTTCGTGTCCAGCTGCGCGGGCCAAATCCTCCGGCTGTTTCGCCCTTTCGATTGAGACAAAAAGCGTCTCATTCGAAAGGGCTCCAACATCCTGCGGATTTAGGCGGGCCCGCTCCGCTTTTCATGTCTAGCTGCAGCGCCCAGCCTCTCGACCGCTTCACCCTCTAAAATGAACACAAAGAGCGTGTTCTTTTTAGAGGGCTCCAGCGCTTGTCGAGGCTAAACGGGCGCTTCCGCTTTTCGTGTCTAGCTGCGCGGGCCAAATCCTCCGGCTGTTTCGCCCTTTCGATTGAGACAAAAAGCGTCTCATTCGAAAGGGCTCCAACATCCTGCGGATTTAGGCGGGCCCGCTCCGCTTTTCGTGTCTAGCTGCGACTCGCAGAAACTGCGATATTTCGCTCTTTCACCAGAACACAAAGGGCGTGTTCTAGTTCAAGCGCTCCAATATCTTCGTTTCTAACCGCTCCTCTCCGCTTTTCGTGTCTAGCTGCAGCGCCCAGCCTCTCGACCGCTTCACCCTCTAAAATGAACACAAAGAGCGTGTTCTTTTTAGAGGGCTCCAGCGTTTGTCGAGGCTAAACGGGCGCTTCCGCTTTTCGTTATTTATACTTAATTCCTGATTCTTCTACTATTCCGCCTTCTTTGGCTTCGACTAGGAGGTCGAGGGCTTTGTTGAGAACTTGTTTGTGCTGTTCTCTGTTGTTTGGTTGTCCTAGTGCGCTGCCCATTGGAAAACGGTTGTAGAGGGAGCGTGGAATGTTAACGTATTCGCTTATTTCTTTAGACATTGTCAAGGAAACTGTTGGGATTCCGTGTTCTTCTAATATGCGTGCGATCAGACCGACCGACTGTTGGCAGACTGGTCAGGAAGGCACCAACAAAGCGAAGTCTACGTTTTCCTTCAATAACTTCTTAGCTACCTCTTGTGCTGTAACTGTTTTGAGTGGGTGAGGTGTAGGGATATATCCCATAAATCCATAGTGATTTTCAGCGAGTTCTCCAATTCTTCCTTCTTCTTGAAGTTCTTTCATTGTATCAAGAGGGAATTGGATGTTGGCATCCTGTATCACTTTTGAGTGGTCATAGTGCTCGTGAGCAAATGATACATTATTGAGATCTGTATTTACGGGAATTTCTCTGTAAGAAGGATCACCCAATCCAAAGTTGTCATTAAATGGTAGTTGTCCTTTTACATATACACCACCAGTAGCAATAATGGCGCCCTTTGCTTTGCTAAGGTCTTTAGTGAATGGTGTGAATGGGGTCGACTCGTTCTTTTCAAACTTAAAAGAAGGGACCCAATTTTGTTGCACGGCCTGTTCGACCTTTTCAATCATGCTAACTCCTCCTTCTCATTAAAAATTATGTTGCCTTTTTGTTTTAGCATGTATACAAAAAAAACAAAAGTAAAACGTCTTGGACAGCATAATTTCCTTCAGTATGAAATACGATGGTTAGTAAATGAAGGAGGAGGGACAGGCCAATATGAATCAGAGAAGAAATGCCTATAGACAATGATTATTCGATTCTTCATTTTTCTAATCGGGTTTGGTCTGTCGGTTGCAGGTGGTGTTACGTTAATTCTGGAGCTCAATCTGATTATTATTGGTCATAGTCTTCTTGATTATTTTGTTTATATATCGCAGACTCCAGAGCTTTATTTATTTGCTTCTGGCGTTTTTGTTGTATGGGTAAGCGTATACTGGCCGAGAGCATAGGTAGTAAGAATTATCATTTCTCCGCTAATGTCCCTTCCCGATTGAGAAACTCCTCATACCTTATAATGTAGGCAACTATCATGATGGCCAACAGGAAAGGGAGGAGACACATGAACCATTATCTCCCCATTCAGGGGGATTTTTATAGTGCTTATCCTGACACAAGAAATTATTATGGAATGAGACAGTATGACTACCAGCGTCCGTATCCATTTATTGGGGGTTTTGCAGGTGGGCTTGCGGGAGGTCTTGCAGGAGGATTATTAGGAGTATTATTAATACCAGGGATATATGGTGGATATCCTCGTCCACGACCAGGATATCCCTGTCCTGGCCCTGGGTATTGTCCTCCAGGTTATGGATCGCCAGGATACGGTGCTCCAGGGTATGGCCCACCAGGATATGGCCCACCGGGTTATCCTGGGGGACGACCGCCATATGGACCATACAGAGAATAGGTTTAAAAGCAAAGGGGAACCCCTTTGCTTTTTTTCTTTATTTTAGCTTATAGTGTTGTTTTTTCTTTTTTAGAAAGGTTTCCACTTTACATTTTGAGCTTTACGAAATCGTTTGTTAACTTCATTCCAATTAACTACGTTCCACCAGTTTTTGATGTAGTTCTTTCGGTTGTTTTCATATTGTAAATAATAAGCGTGTTCCCAAACATCAAGAGCTAGAAGAGGTATGACATCCCACTGGCTTAAGTTTTGGTGTTTTTCAGCTTGAAGAATTTCAAGTCTTCTTGATACAGGTGACCAAACAAGAATGGCCCAACCTGATCCTTCTACTTTGGCTGCTGCATTAGTGAATTGTTGCTTGAATTGATTGTATGATCCAAAGCTTTTTTGAATCTCATATAAAATTTCTCCCTCTGGCTTCCCGCCGTTTGGACTCATGATTTTCCAAAACAAAGTATGGAGATAATGCCCCGCACCATTGAATGATAATTCGCGTTCCCAATGTTTAATGAGAGCATAGTTATCCTGTTTTCTTGCCTTTTGTAATTCAAGTTCAGCTTTGTTTAACCCATCTACATAGCTTTGGTGGTGAATATCATGATGGAGTCTCATGATTCTTTCACTAATGTAAGGTACGAGTGCATTGTATTTGTATGGCAGAGATGGTAAGGTATGTCCTCCTATAGGAACGGATGAATCTTGCAAGTTACGCCACTGTTTGTATAAGGAGTTGGCTATCTCATATAGGGCTTTTTCATTTGAGCCATTCTCATCGACATTTTCCTGAACTGCTGCTAACCATTCTTCAGTTTGAATAAGTAGGGAAGAGTTTACTCGTTCGTGAGGGTTATCTGCTAAGACGTGATTTCGGAATTGATAGCCCCATTCAAGCAGCTTTACTGACAATCTACTCACTCCTTTCTCTCCTATCTAGACTTTATTACTATATGAATCGCGTTATCAAATTGTTTCAATCTCTTAATAAATGTTTTTAATATGAAACATTTGGGTAACACCTCTCTATGGAGTTTGACGCTAAGGGGGATCATAATGGGGAAAAATATCAATGAAGAACAACATACAGGTAAGCAAGTAGGTCGAAAAAAAGGGAAACGTTTTGCTAGGAATGTCCTTTTAATAGGTGCTTTCATGATGGTTTTTGTATTAACGTTCGGGGGTTATCAAACTTACGCTTATATTAATGAAGCGCCAAAGCTTGAAGAAAATAAACTAAGTTTACCGCAATCATCTACGTTATATGATGCAGAAGGAAATAAAATTACAGACATTGTAGGAGAAGAGCATCGAAATATCGTTTCATTTGATGAAATCCCTGAACATGTTGTAAATGCCTTCATTGCAGTTGAAGATGTAAGATACTGGGAACATAATGGGGTGGATTTAAAAAGAATTGGCGGAGCTGTCGTGGCCAATATTCAAGATGGGTTTGGAGCAGAAGGTGCAAGCACGATTACGCAACAAGTTGTTAAGAACATGCTTCTAGAGCCTGATAAGACAGTGAAACGCAAAGTTCAGGAAGCGTACCTGGCGATGGAATTAGAAAAAGAGTATTCCAAAGAAGAGATTCTTGAGATGTATTTAAATAAAATCTATTTTGGACAAGGGGCGTATGGAATCGCAACAGCTGCTAACACTTACTTCGATAAATCACTAGAAGAGTTATCAACAGAGGAAGCAGCATTATTAGCAGGTTTGCCTCAGCGTCCATCAGGATACGATCCATACAAAAATCCAGACATTGCAAGCGATAGAAGAGCTACTGTTCTAAGTTTAATGGAGCAGCATGGATTTATTTCTGAAAAAGAACGGAAAGAAGCAGCATCTGTTCCTGTGCAAGATTCAATTGTGGACCAGCAAAGTCAGTCTACAACGAACGATGCATTTATAGATCAGGTTATTGATGATCTTGAGAAAGCCGGCATTCCTGAAAACGCACTTTATTCAGGAGGATTAGAAATTTATACGACGCTCGATCAGAATGCGCAGCAGATTGTAGATGAAGCACTCACTACAAATAAAGTTGTTGAATACCCTGATGAGCAGTTTAGAACAGGGGTTTCCCTCATTGACACTCAGTCCGGTGCAATTAAGGCTATTGGCGGAAATCGTCAAACGGGCGAAAATGATGTTCAAAAAGGCTTTAATTACGCTACTCAATTAGAACGTTCACCAGGCTCAACGATCAAACCAATTCTTGATTACGCTCCTGGAATTGAAAAGCTGAAATGGTCAACCAATCAACAGTTTATTGATGAAGAACTTGAGTTAAACGGGAAAGAATTTAGTAACTGGAACGACGAGTTTCAGGGCAGTGTTTCGATACGAGAAGCACTTCAGTGGTCTTATAATATTCCTGCTATTAAAGCATTTATGGAAGTAGGGGGAGAAGAAGCTCAGGCATTTGCTAAGAAGCTAGGCATTTCAATTGATGAAACGTATCCTGCCTACGCTATCGGTGGTTTTGCTGGAGGAATTTCTCCTCTACAACTATCAGGAGCATATGCTGCATTTGGTTCAGGCGGTACTTTCCATGAGCCTTATAGTGTTGAAAAAGTAGTTTACCCTAATGGTAAGGAGCAACAGCTATCCTCTAAATCTGAAAAAGCGATGAGCGAAGGAACTGCCTACATGATTACAGACATGCTCCGAACAGTCGTTGAAGAAGGAACTGGCATGCAGGCGAAGGTTAAAGGGTTGGACGTAGCTGGTAAGACAGGCACGACAAGTCTTGATGATGGTATTAACGGTGATGGTGTATCAGACGCCTGGTTTTCTGGATATACGACGAACTATACTGCTTCCATTTGGACTGGATATGATAAAACGACTCAGGATTCCTTCATTCATAAAGAAGACGATGATATTGCGAAATTGCTTTTCCGTCACATCATGAGTGAAGTATCGAAGGATAAAGAAACAGACTCGTTTAAAAAGCCGGATTCAGTTGAAGAGATTGAAATTGATAAGACAACAGGATTACGTGCAAATAAGGCAACACCTTCGTCTGATATAATAAAAGAACTTTATTTTAAAGGAGAAGAGCCGAAAAAAGCACCACTTCCAAAACCGAAAAAGAAAACTTCATCAAATGAACAAGCTGAGAAAAACGATACAACTACAGAAGCTACAAAGAAGGATTCCAATAAACCTAATGATAAAAAGAAGTCAGAGGATAAAGTAGAGAAACAGCAGAAGAATGAGTCCATAAAAGAGGAACCAAAGGCTAAGCCGGAAGAAAAGAAAGAGCCAAAAGAGCCAAAAGAGCCTCAAGAACCGGAAAATTCAGAAGCACAAGAAGAATCTTCTGATCAGTCTGAAGAGAAGGAAGAGCCTGTGACAGACGACTCTTCTAATGCTGGAGGTGACAGTTCAGAAGACGGCGAAGATGATGCTAATGCTAACTCTGGTAATGAAGAGAATACCAATAATGATGGCAGTAATGAAGGAAACCCAAATAATACGGGTGACGTAGAAGAGCGGGGTAATCAAGAGGGTTCAAATAATGACCCTCCCGCTGATGGAAATGATGAGGGCACGAGTGAAGAAACAAATGAAAACTCTGCAAATGATAGTGAAAATAGCGAGGTAAGTGATTCGGAAGAAAACACTGGTGACTCATCGGACTCTTCTGATCAAGGTGGAAGTCAAACTTCTGAAGAGGAAGAAACTTCATCAGCTGATGCCAATCAATCCAAGGAAAAAGAAACAACAAAAAAGTAGAAAATACTGCGAATATTCTGAAACTGTGACCAATTTAACAGTTTATAGAATGAACCTCCATTATGATGAAGAAGGAAATGAAAATTCATCAAATGGAGGTTTTCATTATGAAAGCAGCAATTGTACATGTCTTTAAAGAGCCACTTTCAGTAAAGGAAGTAGATAAGCCTGTTATTGGACATGGAGAAATATTAGTACGCATCAAAGCATGTGGTGTATGTCATACCGATTTACATGCTGCCCATGGTGATTGGCCCGTTAAACCAAAACTTCCGCTAATACCAGGTCACGAAGGAGCTGGAATTATTGAGGAAGTAGGGGAAGGCGTCACACACTTGAAGATAGGAGATCGAGTGGGTGTCCCGTGGCTCTATTCCGCGTGTGGTCACTGTGAATACTGCCTAACGGGACGTGAAACACTTTGTAAGGAACAGCAGAATGCGGGCTATTCTGTTGATGGTGGATATGCTCAATATTGTAAAGCCGATGCAGATTATGCTGTGAAAATTCCAGATCGTCTTAGTTTTGAAGAAGTAGCTCCTATTTTCTGCGCAGGCGTCACCACTTACAAAGCTTTAAAAGTAACTGAGGCTAAGCCTGGTGAGTGGGTGGCCATTTATGGAATCGGAGGATTAGGGCATGTCGCCGTTCAATATGCGAAAGCAATGGGGCTTCACGTCATAGCCGTTGATACGCACAGTGAAAAATTAACACTTGCAAAAGAACTTGGTGCAGATCTTACTGTTAATCCAGTTGAAGAGAATTCTTCTGAATTTATCCAAAGAGAGGTTGGTGGAGCACACGCTTCTGTTTGTACAGCTGTTTCGAAGCATGCTTTTAGTGAAGCTTATGCAGCAGTTAGACGAGGAGGCTCTGTAGTAGCCGTAGGATTACCACCTGAAGAAATGCCGATACCGATTTTCGATACTGTATTAAATGGTATTAAGGTCATTGGATCCATCGTGGGCACGCGTAATGATTTAATGGAAGCTTTGCAATTTGCAGCTGAAGGTAAAGTGAAAACAATTATTGAGACTCGACCATTAGAAGAGATTAACGAAGTTTTTGAAAGTCTAGAAAATGGCGATATTAATGGAAGAGTTGTTATCACGTTCGACTGAAAAAAAACCGCCGTCGGCGGTTTTTTTATGTTGGAGGAGCAAGAGGCACAAATGGTGTTAATTCAGAAGTTTGTGCTGTAGAAAGTTCAGGAGCAGGTTCAGTGTATCCACCCGTATTATAAAGATTTGAAAGTGGCTTAATAATACCAGCGCTCCCAATTTGAAGGACTGAGGAATTCGAAATCCCTTCGACTCTAAGCTGATGAATAACGATGTTTTGGTTCACAAAGAAATTCACGAATCTTCAGCTCCCTAATTGTTTGCGGTAATGTTTTCATCCGCAACATCCGGGTCTAGTGAATTCGTTAAACTAAATCCGTTGTTTACGACATGAAAATCGCCTGTATTAAATGCACCTGAACCAGCGTATGTTTTGGAAGTTGATTTTGGTGTTGTGTTAAAACTATCCCCGAAGTTCACTACTCCACCCGCGCTATTTATCTTAACTGGTCCTACGATTGAAGGCATTATTGAACACCCTTTGAGTTGTTATAAAGTATAGTATGTGATCAATAAAGGATCCGTTCAATTTATTCTTCATCATCGTAAGGATTAGACAAATATTCGCGATTGTGTTTTACCCTTGCCTCCGTCTTAATCTGTCTCGTAGATCCAACTTGTAAAACGGAGGAAGCAGCGATCCCGATGACGCGAATGCTCCCAACTTTAATAATGGGGTTTTCGTGAATCGTGCATTGCTCGATTTTCTCAGTTAGAAGCGGGAGAGGTAGTGGTTGGGAAAACATCGGATATTCTGTTAAATCTTCTACTTCATTCCCATTAAAAATCGGAAGTTCACGCTGTAAAGCATAAATTTTTGTCTCGGGAGTCACTTGATTGCTGTCACCAATTTGCACAACTGCGGAACTATCGACTGATGAAACAAGGATCCAATTGACGAGGGAGGATCGACTATTCATAGGAAATTCCCCTTATGATGACGCTAATGGAACAAATGGAGCTGAGATAATTAACGATTCCGGTGGTGTGTCGAAAATAGATGAGCAGACGATTGATTCTGTGTCGCCCACAAGAAATACAGAAGAGCTTGCTACAGCTGTAATATTAATATGCCCTACTGAAAGTCCTCGGTTTATGACGGTATACTTCATTTGGAATCAGTCCTTCCAGGTAAATTTTTTAGAAAAGCCTCCATGCCATTAGTAATGTCTCGCTTTAATTTGTTTGTTACTTCTTCAACTAGTTGCTCTGTGCTTGACTCAGGCGATCGATTGGATTGTTGATTAACATAATAGTTGATACGCTGATCTAGCTGCTTTTGAATATCATTTAAGATGAAGTGACGGTAAGGATCATCAAGAGGATACTGATATTTTTTCTCTAACTCCCCTAGATGTTGAATGGCCCCATTTTTCATATAGGAATGAATGTTTTGCTGAATGGATTGTATGGCTTCCGGAGGTATGTTACTCGGATTCATTCCATTTCCCCCGTTTACTGTAAAGTCATCCAGAACATCAGCTCCTCCATTTGGAGTTAAGCCAATATTTAACGTTCCATCAAGCCTTTCAATTTTTAATTGATCAAATTTATATTCGATTTTCTCAATGTTGGTTTTAGGAGCTTTCGACAACTCATGGCAGCTATTTCTTAAATCATCCACCATATCTTCAAGCATTTTGATTCGATTGTTTTGTTGTTCAATGTTTTGTTGCATCCGTTGCAAGATCGCATAGAAATTATCGGTTGGATACATTGACAATCAACTCCCGTATCAAAATGTTTATTCCACCAATAAATGGTCACTCCCTAAATCTTAGGTAATCCAACCGGGTCTCATTCAATGTCTTTATAGTCCGATGGATAGAAGACTTTACACTATCGTATGTTCGATAGCAAAATTAGGTGAATGCCCTGCTAAATATTCGCAACAACATTTTGGTCAGCAATATCACTATCGTTAACGGTAGTGACGCTGTAATTACTATTGACGTTTAAGCCATCGCCTGTATTAAACGAACCGCCGCCCGCAAAGGTGCGTATTGCACTTGTTGGAGACACAATAAATACATCGCCGACGTGGAAAACACCGCTGCTTCCAATGGAATTGACTTTAATAGCTCCAACGATTGCCGGCATTTTTTCACATCCTTATTAATGGATTTCACTTATTACTGTATGCGGAACAATAGCGTATGTTCAAAGCTTCTAGCTATAGTCTGTTTACCGCATACAACTCCCCCTGCGTCGTGTGAATAGCTACCATTAAAGCTCTAATTTCTAAAAAACACTTCTTTTCTATACTATGATTCAGTAACAAAAAACACCTATAAGCATTTTTAATAAGTCAAATGACATGAGATCAGCAAATGAATAATTTATATCTTTCAGTAAAAAATAGGCAGGTTAACAAATGAATAGAAAGGAGTTTTTATAATGAAATGGATGTTGAATTTACTATTCATGCTAGCGCTTTTTCTCGTGCTTTCTCCTGAGGGTTTTGCAGCTGAGAAAAGTGATGCCAATGTGCGTGTTATTCATGCTTCACCAGATGCACCGTCTGTCGATATTTATGTAGATGGTCAACCTGCATTTGAAAAGGTTTCGTTTAAAGATGTGACAGATTATGCTGCTTTAGCACCTGGTGAGAAGACGATTCAAATTTTTGCCTCTTCTGCTAACGGGGAAGGTAAACCGGCCCTTGAACAAAAATTAACTGTGGAATCAGGAAAAAACTATTCCATTCTTGCGATCGGTAAGCTTGAGAACCTTGCTCTTAAAGTATTAGAAGATCAAAAAGGTTCAGGAGAAAAATCCGGATTGAGAGCTGTACATGCTTCACCGAATGCTCCTGCTGTTGATATTGGCGTGAAGGGTGGAGATACTCTTATTAAGAATCTCGCTTTTACCCAAAACTCTGATTATCAAATGGTTGACCCGGGAACATATAACTTAGAAGTTCGTGCTGCAGGATCTGATAAGGCTGTTCTTGATCTTCCTAATCTACCTGTTGAAGCAGGTGTAAACTACACAGCTATTGCTATTGGTTTATTGGATGGAGATCCTCCACTGAATGTTATTCTTCTAAAAGATGGGAAATAATAAAAAGACCGCAGCTTAGCTGCGGTTGTTTTTGTCTAGAGAGGTTCTGTTCGGTTAGCGCATTATTTTCTAATTCAATGGAGTCCAACAAGTTCAACTATACTGAAAAGAAAGGAAATGTGATCAAATGCATTCTAAACATACAGTGCGCTACATTTGCGAGCGTTATATAAGTGGGAATAGTTACTATTATAAACAGGAATTAATTACGCATGATACGTGGCAAAATCCTGCTTCAATTCAATGGTCTACTAAAAGACCGATTTCAAGTAAGACATTTTACCAGAAAGAAAAAGAAGGTTATAAAACAATTACTAAGCTACATGACAAAAAACCAGCGAAGGTTCTTCAGTTTTCTAGATCATAGGAAGGTTTATCCTGCATCATAGGGAGGAATGAGAGATAACAAGGAGGAATAAAGGATGAAAACCATTTATCATGTACAGAGCGGAAAAACCGGTTCATGGGAGATCAAGAAAGAGGGAGCAGAGCAAGCAACCAAAACTTTCGAAACAAAAGAAGAAGCGTATCAGTATGGAAGGTCATTATGTGATGAGAATCGTCCATCTGAATTAATTATTCATCAGGAGAACGGTCAAATCGAAGACCATAGCCTATACAATAGTTAGTGATTTCTGTTCTCTACGTACATATTTTTCAGCTTATGAATAAACATAGTACTAACTACTATCCTAATGAAAGAAGGGAACCTTCATGGATTTTATTAGTCCAACAGCTGGAAAAGTATCGGTTGAACAGCTTACACAACTCATTGAAAGCTATACGAAAGAAGATCCTAAAGGAACATATCGGATTGTGATTGGAACAGATTCGCAGACAAGCCGGAAAGCGACACAATTTGTGACAGCCCTCATTATCCATCGGGTTGGCAAAGGAGCACGCATTTTCTATCGGAAAGTAAAACATAAGCCGATTCATGAGCTCAGGCATCGCATTTATAAAGAAACTCAAATGAGTCTTGAGCTCATGGAATCGTTAAAGGATGAAGGTTTTTCAGCACTATTAGAAACCTGGCCGATTGAGATTCATCTCGATGTTGGAAAGCAAGGAGAAACCCGTAAAGTCATACAGGAAGTTGTAGGATGGGTAACTTCTGTTGGGTATATTGCTAGAATCAAGCCTGACTCATACGGGGCAAGTAGCGTGGCAGATCGCTATACGAAATCGATTAGTTAAACTGGAGAAATGTGCCAGTTTTATTTTTTTAATGAAACTTCTCTCTCGCTCAATCGTATTATTAGTAGAATGAATATTATGGAGGAGTGGTGAGATGAAGTTACGAATGATCACGATTCTTAGTGCACTGATGCTTATTCTTACAGCATGTAGTGGGACAACAGAATCAGGAGGCGAAGTAAGCGTTGATAAGGGAATTGATGCTCAGGAAGTATTCGAGAAATCAATTACGGCTCAAGAAGAGATAGAGAATTTCCATATGAAAGCGGATATGACACAAAATATTGGTTCGGGTGAAGAAGAGATGGAGATTAAAAGTGTGATTGACGCTGATATGATGATGGATCCTATTGCTTTTCATCAAATGATTGATATGACAGCAAATGGTGAAACGATGCAAATGGAATCATACTTTACTGAAGAAGGTTTCTTTATGAAGCAGGGTGAGGAATGGATGAAGTTCCCTGATGAAATGACGGATACACTACTTTCTCTTCAGGAAAATCAAGCTGATCCAGCTGAACAAATGGAAATGCTCAAAGAGTATGTCGATGAATTTACTTTATCAGAAAAAGAAGATACTTATGTGATGACATTGAAAGCTTCTGGTGAGAAATTCCAAGGGTTAATGGAGAAAACAGCTGAAGAAATGGGATCACAAAATCAAATGATGGAAGATGCCATGGATCAAATGAAAGTGAACAACGTGGAATACACCTACGCGATTGATAAGGAAAGCTATCTTCCTGTACAAATGGACATGAAGATGGACAGTGAAATGAGCATGGAAGGTGAAACAATTTCCACGATTATGGAGATGAACTCCACTTATGACCAGTACAATGAAATTGAAGAAGTGAAGGTTCCTGAGGAAGTTATTTCACAAGCAAAAGAAATGCCAGGTATGGAACAATAATAACAGGGAGTGCTGCTAAAACAAGCGGCGCTCTTTTATTGTGAAGGGAGAGCATTTTAAAGCTTATTTAAGAATCAGATAAGTTATAACTGGAAAAAAGTACCCTGAAGCGTTACGATTAGCACATGACAACTGTTTGAAAGGAGCGAGGTTCATGTCAACTGAAACACTACTATACGATCAACTGAAACGTCCTTTAAGAGATCTTCGTATATCTGTAACCGACCGTTGTAACTTCCGCTGTCGTTACTGTATGCCTGAAGAAACGTTCGGTCCTGATTATGAATTTCTTCCTAAAATGAGCCTTCTCCAATTTGAGGAGATCACACGTCTCGCTCGGTTATTTGTTGAGATGGGGGTTGAGAAGATTCGTCTGACTGGCGGAGAACCGCTACTTAGAAGGGATCTCGATGTTCTTATTGGTATGCTATCACAAATTAAAGGTCTTGATGATATAGCTTTAACAACGAATGCTTCTTTATTAAAAAAGAGCGCATTAAAATTAAAACAGGCAGGTCTCACTAGAGTGAATGTTAGTCTCGATGCCATTCATGATGAGACGTTTGGCAAAATGAATGGGAGAGGGACAAAGATAAAACCTGTTCTCGAAGGCATTCAGGCTGCTGCTGATGCAGGTCTTCAAGTGAAAATTAATATGGTCGTTCAAAAGGGAATCAATGATCATGAAATCGTTCCAATGGCAGATTATTTCAGAAATAGTGGCCACATCGTTCGCTTTATTGAGTATATGGATGTAGGAAATTCAAATGGCTGGAAGTTTGATCATGTGATGAATAAGAAAGATATTATTGATCAAATAGCAGAGACTTTTCCTCTTAAATCTGTTGATGCTGCATACTTTGGCGAAGTGGCTAGCCGCTATCAATATGAAGATGGATCTGGTGAAATTGGTGTTATTTCATCTGTCAGTGATTCGTTTTGTTCTAGCTGTACAAGAGCGCGCCTTTCAGCTGATGGAGCTCTTTACACTTGCCTATTTGCTTCGAAAGGAACGAGCTTACGAAATCCGCTTCGTAATGGAGCGACAGATGAAGAATTACGGACGATGCTAACAAATCTCTGGAACGGTCGACATGACCGCTATTCAGATGAGCGAACAGAGGAAAGTGTTTTAAATAGAGACAAGATTGAAATGTCATTTATAGGTGGATAATCATGGAGAAAGAACTCAAACATACGACTGAACGCAAAATCACACGGTATGAAAATGGGGAATTTAAAGAGAAGGAAGACTTGATTGCCCTTGAGAAACCAATCACGATTCGAATTAATCGTTCTGAATTCGCAACGCTTGTTTGTACACCTGATCATTTAGAAGATATGGTCATTGGATTTCTCGCTTCAGAAGGGGTGATTCGATCTTATCACGATGTTGAAGAAATGCTTTTTAATGATGGGCAAGGGATTGTGAATGTAAAAGCTGCTGTTCAAGGTTCATTAACGTCTGAGACATATACCAAGCGCGTCATTAGCTCATGCTGTGGAAAAAGTAGACATTTTTATTTGCAAAGTGATTCGAAAACGGCTCGTACGATTATGAAGGCACCTGAATTAACCGCCTCTGTTTGTCTTGCTAATATGAGAACGTTGCAAGAGCAGTCAGCTACGTTTAAATCAACTGGTGGTGTTCATAACGCGGCCATTTTCAAAAACGGGGAAATGGTGGCTTCCCGTACTGACATTGGAAGACATAATGCTCTTGATAAGCTATATGGTTACACACTCCGTCATCATCTTCATCCTTCTGATCTTAGCGTTGCGTTTAGCGGGAGAATTTCATCAGAGGTTGTTATTAAGCTATCCAAGATGGGGATTGGTGTACTGCTCTCCAAATCGGCTCCCACTGAGCTTGCCATTCAATTAGCGGATGATCTTAACATTACAACAGTAGGGTTTATTCGTCATGAAGGCTTCAATATTTATACAAAACCAGAACGGATTCTGATTTAGAACACCTCTATATTAGAGGTGTTTTTTTTGATCAAGTCGTTCATACTACTGAACAAATAAGCATTTTGGAAAGGCGGATTGAAATGGGTTGGACGATAGCTGTGATATTCTGGATTGCTGGTGTAGTATTGGTGGGAAGCCCCAAGTATTTGTTTCATCGTCTTGAGGCAATGAAATCGGATACGGCTGGTCATGCAAGGGCATCTGAAGCAACAGATAAAGAAGAAAGTATTTTCTTTTTCATTGAAACGAAAGCTCTTGATTCAATACCATGGTGGGTGGTAACGATTTCTTGTGTCACAATTGGACTTTTTCTTATTGCGTTTGGAGTAATCGCCCTTGTTTTTTCCTATTAAAATGAAACTTTCTTGATTATTCATTCGTCTTTAGAGAGGAGGGATTTGCCGGTAGTTTGGTTATCCCCCTTTGGTGGTAAATAAAGAAAGAAAGAGTTCATTTATGTTAGGGAGATATAAGGGGTGTGTGACAGATGGAAGCAGAGAGAAGAAATGAAAAGTCAGTGTGGCATTTTTATTTATTATTAGTGGGATTACTTGTTCTAAAAACGTATCTTGTTTATCGATTTGAATTTTCGTTTTCATTGAACGGAATTGGCGAAGAAATGTTTCTTTTCATTAATTCAATAGGGTCAATCGTATTACTGCTAGGTATAGGTCTTTTCAGGAAGCAGTCAAAACCAGGCCTAATACTAGCAGTTTATTTTATTTTATCTGCTCTACTTTATTGTAATATTTTGTATTATCGTTTCTACATAGATTTTGTTACCGTTCCTGTTCTTTTTCAATTCGGTAATGTCGGAGGTTTAGGTCAAAGTACAGTTGAGCTGCTAAATTTATATGATCCGCTCATCGTGTTCGACTCCATCATCTTATTTTGGATTCTAAAACGAAATCATCTACATAAGACCTCGTTATCAGAGAAACTACGAAAAAAAACGGCGTTTACTGGTGTCGGCATATTAGTAGGAACAGCTGGACTGGCGTTAATTATGCATCCATTACTATTTGAAAAATCATATGATCGAGAGTTATTTGTTAAGTCACTAGGTGCCTATACATACCATATTTATGATATAGGCTATAACTCGTTTACATCCATTAATAGTGCGTTTGCGGATGATACGGAACTATCAGAGATCGAAAGTTATGTAGAGAAAAAGGAATTGAAGTCTTCCTCCTATGAAGGGATCGCGAAAGGGAAAAATCTGATCATTATTTCTTTAGAATCTACGCAAGCATTTATGCTCGATGAAAGTATCGATGGAGAAGAAGCAACACCTTATCTAAATAAGTTGAAGGAAGAAAGTTTTTTCTTTCCTAATTTCTATCACCAGACAGCACAGGGTAAAACGTCTGATGCTGAATTTATGATTGATAACAGTTTGTATCCACTTTCCGGAGGGTCTGTGTTCGTAAGAAAGCCACAGAATGAGTTTTTCTCACTTCCTGAGGCATTAAATGACGAGGGGTATACGACAACTTCTTTTCATGGAAATGATCGAGAATTTTGGAATAGGTCAGAAATGTATGAAACGCTTGGTTACGATCGTTTTTATTCAAAAAAAGATTTTGAAGTGAGTGACGATAATTCCATCAACTACGGTTTGAAGGATATCCCGTTCTTCAAACAATCGATTCCTTACTTAAAAGAACTGGATCAGCCATATTCGGCAAAATTTCTTACACTGACAAATCATTTTCCTTATTTATTAGAAGAAAAGGACACAATGATTTCACTGCCGGAGACTCCGGAAGAAGTAGTAAATCGATATTATGCAACGGTTCGCTATGAGGATGAAGCGATTAAGACTTTCTTTGATGAAATGAAAGCTGCTGGTTTATATGAAGACTCCATTTTTGTTCTTTATGGTGATCATTATGGGTTATCTGAAACATATGATAAAGCTCTTGGCGAATATCTAGGTGAAGAAATAGGTCCTGTAGAACATGTCGATCTACAAAAAGTGCCTCTCATCATTCACGTTCCAGGTGAAGAAGGTAAGGTGATTGATACAGTTGGAGGACAGGTTGATTTAAAGCCGACAATCTTAGAGATGTTAGGCGTAAAAGAAAGCACAAGTTTGAATTTTGGCACAAGTCTATTCTCGAAAAAACGTGAAGATTTTGTTATTTTCAGGGATGGAAGCTTTGTGACAGAGAATCTGATCTATACTAAAAATACGTGTTATAACAAAGAAACAAGTTCAAAAACCAATCGAAACAAATGTGCTCGCTATTTTGGTCAGGTTCAAGATGAATTAGATTATTCTGATCAAGTGATCTATGGCGATTTACTACGTTTCATTGAATAGCTTTGGTGTTCATTCTGAGTCGTTCATGGTACGCTTAAATAGGATTAATGATTGTAAAGGGATGAGTATAAATGGATTTGCAGAGGTTACAAATTCTAACTGAAGTGGTGCGAGAGTACAAAACAGCTATTCACATGGACCAAAAAAAAGATGAAGTAGGTAGAGAAGTTCTCGATATTGTGATGAATTCTCAGGATCTCGTTTTATATGGACATGTAAAACGAGCCAAAGACGTTGACAAATTTCCTGGTGAAGCATTGAAGCATCTCGATCAGGCTACAAAATATCTTCATGAAAAAATAGATGAACAGTTGAAACACTCTTGAACCTAAGGGTGTTTTCTTTACGATTTAAATTGTTTTTATCGTAGCATAGTGATCAAAACATTGATTGAAAAATGGAAATAGTTTGTATACAAAAGAATGTGTTGTAATTGTTGCAATACACTGTCATATAGTGATATGTTTTTACTGTTTAATAGATTAAAGGAGAGTGAAATGAATGACTAATTTCGTTAAGCGACTGGCTCCTGTATTTCTAATGGGACTAGTTGTTTTTGTTATAAGTGCTTGTTCGAACGGTGGAAATGAGTCGAATGAAGCGTCTGAAAATAAACCAACTGCCTGGGAAGAGATTCAAGAAGAAGGAAAGATTACGGTAGCTACGTCTGGGACGCTCTATCCAACTTCTTATTATGAAGAAGGTTCTGATGAAGTGACGGGGTACGAAGTTGAAGTTGTAAAAGAGATGGCAAAACGCCTTGATCTTGAAGTTGAATTTGAAGAAATGGGCTTTGATGGCATGTTAACAAGTATCAATTCAGGTAAAGTAGATCTTGCTGCAAACGACATTACATCAACGGAAGAGCGAGAGGAAAAATTCGCTTTTTCTGAACCAGTTAAATACTCTTACGGAACAGCGATCGTAAGAAAAGATGATTTATCTGGAATTGATTCACTAGATGATCTTGAAGGGAAGAAAGCCGCTGGTGCTTCAACAACCGTTTATATGAAGGTAGCTCGTGAGAACGGTGCTGAGGAAGTAACTTACGATAATGCGACAAACGAACAGTATTTACGTGATGTATCAACAGGGAGAACGGATATTATCCTGAATGATTATTACTTACAGAAGCTCGCTCTTGCTGCATTTCCGAATTTAAATATTACAATCCATCCAGACATCGAATACTACCCGAATGACCAGTCGATCGTTATGAAAAAAGATAGTGGAGAACTGGAAACAAAAGTGAATGAAACCATTAAAGAGATGAAAGAAGATGGCACGTTGAAAGAGCTTTCAGAGAAGTTCTTTGATGGAGCTAACGTATCAGTTAAACCTGATATTGATTTTGAAGAATAAGTGGGAGTTGTAACAAGTGGGGGAAATACATTGGGAATATTTATTTGATGCAGGCCTAGCGTTAAAGTCATTTCCCTATGTAATTCAAGGACTTGGATTAACGTTATTGATCGCATTTGTTGGAATGATTATCGGACTGGTGATGGGCTTATTTCTTGCTCTTGGAAGAATGTCGCAATGGAAAGCCCTCAGGTGGCCAGCTCGACTTTATATTTCGTTTATGAGGGGTACACCGATCCTTGTTTTTCTTTATATTCTTTATTTCGGGTTACCTGTCGTTGGCATCGAGTTTTCAGCTTTAACATCAGCATTGATTGGTTTTAGCTTAAATAGCGCCGCATATATTGCTGAAATACAGCGATCTGCGCTGTCATCTGTTGAAAAGGGGCAGTGGGAGGCTTCGACAGCACTCGGTATGCCTTATTGGACAACAATGAGGGAAGTCGTATTGCCGCAGGCAACGCGAATAGCGATACCGCCATTATCGAATGTGATGCTTGATCTAATCAAGGCATCATCTTTAGCGGCGGTCATTACAGTTCCAGAATTACTCCATCATGCGAAAATAGTTGGAGGCCGAGAGTTCGACTTTATGACGATGTACATATTAGTTGCGCTAATTTATTGGGCTGTTTGTGTATGTGTGTCTTTCATACAAGAGCGATTAGAAAAACGATATCATTATTTACACTAACCCTAGATGATTTTCTAGGGTTTTTTTGTCTTTTTTTACTAAACGGTATCTTAGCTGTTATCGTTGATTATTCGAACTGTGGCTTTACTATAGTCAGTCTTGAAAAAACAAAAATATCCCATATTTATTATGAAGTATTTTCAAGAATGTTATAATAAGTTTTATAATCAACATAGACGTTTCGTCATATTTGAAGGGAGTTCATCAACTGCATGAAAAAATATCTTGGCTTATTAATGCTTATTGGAGTTCTTTTGCTCGCTGCTTGTAACAATAATAGTGAAGCGAACAAAGAAGAAAAGCCTTCAGAAGAATCAGCAACAATGGATCAAACACAGGAAGAACTAGAAGCGATGAAGGTGAAAGAAGATAAGGTTGTTGCTACTGTAAATGGAGAGGACATTAAGGGAAAAGATTATAATTCGATGCTAGTTCAAACTCAGCTGCGCTATACGATGAGCGGTGAAGATCCATCGGATACGGAAGTGGCGAAGTCAATTGAAGAAGAAGTTATGGATAATTTAATCGGACAGGAACTTCTGCTCCAGAAAGCAAAGGAAGAAGGTTTCTCTGCATCAGATAAAGAAGTTGAAACGGAACTTGAGCAAATAAAAGCTCAATTTGATGGCGAAGATGAGCTGAAGAAATCGCTAGAAGGTCAAGGCATGACGCTTGCTCAGCTTGAAAGTCAGTATTCTGATATTGTCGTTGTAGATAAGTTCGTTAAAGAGAAAATTGAAACACCCGAAGTAACCGAAGAAGAGATGAAATCATTTTATGATGATCAGTTCTCACAAGATGCTGAGAATCCACCATCTTATGAAGAAATGAAAGATCGTATAAAAGACTATTTGGTCGAAACCAAAACGCAAGAGAAGGTTCAGCAAATGAAAGAAGATTTACTAAAGAAAGCCGAAGTCGAAGAGAAGTTATAGGTCAGCATATAGCTGGCCTTTTTTTGTGAGGGTTAAGTTATGGCTACTATTATATATTTCTCGATTTATAAGCGATAGGAAATTTCGAGTAGGCATCATTCAATTATTAAATAAGGAGACATATTAGCATGGATACTATTTTGAGTGAACTTAGAACGTACATTAGACGAAAATTAGAAAGAGAAGGTAGCGGTCACGACTGGCATCATATTGATCGGGTTGTGAAACAAGCAAAAAGAATAGCAGATGAAGAGAAGGCTGACACGTTTATTTGTGAAGTAGCAGCACTCGTTCATGATTTAGCAGATGATAAAGTAGCTTCCTCAGAACAGGAGGGAATTAGAGAGGTAGAAGCGTTGCTATATCAATTAAAGGCTGCGGATCGAGAACACGTCATGGAAATTATTACGACTATTTCTTATAAAGGAGGGAATCGCCCACCAGTCAAGAGTCTCGAAGCACAAGTTGTGCAAGATGCCGATAGGTTAGATGCGATTGGGGCGATTGGCATCGCACGAACGTTTGTGTACGCCGGCTCAAAAGGAGAGTTGATTTATGATTCCTCCATCGAACCAAGAACAAATATGACAATGGATGCCTATCGAAATGAACAGTCTACCGCTATTAATCATTTTTATGAAAAACTTCTGAAATTAAAAGATCTTATGAATACCGAGACGGGAAAAAGTCTTGCAGAAGAACGGCATGAATTCATACAATCATTTTTATCACAGTTTCATGGAGAGTGGGAAGGGAATCGATAAAGCTATGAGAATTCACCCTATGACCTTAGAAAAGGCACACGAAATTCAAACGTGGACATATGACGAACCTTATTCTTTGTATAGTTTTACAGGGGATCAAGAAGAATTATTAGAGTTTATGAATGGGGCCTATTTTTGTGTGATAGATGACAAAAGAAATTTGATTGGTTACTTTTGCTATGGAGAATCGGCTCAGGTACCAGCTGGGCACCAAGTTGACGCCTACGAGGAGAACTTTATCGATCTTGGTTTGGGACTACATCCAAATAAGGTGGGGAAAGGAACGGGGTTAGCATTTTTGAAGGTAGGACTTGCTTATGCAATTGAAATCTATGGGTTCTTAAATGTCAGACTGACCGTAGCATCGTTTAATAGGCGGGCGATCAAGGTGTATGAGAGAGCGGGATTCACTTATGAAAAATCATTTACGAACGGCTCGACGAATTTTAATATTATGATAAAAAAGAAATGGGAATAGCACTCATCTATAAATACAAACTGTGGATTAAACAACTGAAAAAGGGGAATAAGAGAACTATATAAATATCTTTACAGGAGGATAGTTTCATACAGAGAGCTATTTCTTTACACAATTAATCGAGTTTAGCAAAAGATTTTGTCTTATTCCTACTAATTCTGACATAGCATAGGAAGTTTGGTCGAATACGTTTTGATTCCTTCTAGAAATGGGCATAATGGTAATGTATTGGCATGAGGAGGAATGAGACATGTATGATGCAATTGAAAAAAAACGCAAAGAAATGTTTGAAGTTGCGGGACGATATGGATTTGCATCAGAGAGAACCATTCGCTGTAGTCAGGAGCTTGACCGATTATTAAATGCCCTAATGCAAATGAACCATCAAAATGAGGAAGTTTTGTGAAACTAACATCTGATATTTTCTTCCTGTGTGGTAAAGTAAAGGAGGAAACCTTATGAAGTTCGATCTCAAATCAATTCTCACAAAAGAGTTGTTTGATTGGATAGAAGATCATCCTAAGAGGAACCAATTAATTGAATCAATTCAGGGAGAGATCTTTCAATCAGTGGTTCATTTCCGCGAATGGAACGACTCCAATTATAATGGGAACGAAGATTGGCTACTGTTTGCACTGCGTAATGAAGAAACGTGGCGAAACGAAGTAGACCCACTTGACCAGTGTGAAAGCCGTTAAATAAACGGCTTTTTTGTTGTGATTAAACCTTTACTTTAAATAAGTAAGCGCTTACAATAATAGAAAGAATAGTTAGAATAATCGAATAAGGGTGTGTTGAGAATGAGAAGCGAGACGAGTTATCGAATGCTTGCCTTTGAAAAATTCAACGCTGAAAAGAATTGGTCAGAAAACAATCGCCTTTTTAATTATTCCATTGCCGGTCTGGGAACTATTTTCTATTTCGTAACGTTATTTTTTTAACGCCTTTTTTAAGAGAGAGGACTTTGCATACCCACACAGGAACTTCCTAAATGATAGGGAAGTTCCTATTTAAATTGACGTGATGAATCAGCCTTTCGTTCATACGCAAATATCTTACTGTCTATTGTCAGCATTAGCTACTAAAGTGAAATCTACGATATTCAACTGGAGTAGATTGATATGCTTTTGAAATTCCTTCAGTCCCGATCAGTTCTTTTGGAACACGCTTAAGCTGCACCTGAAAGACGTTGTCTTCATGAAATAGAGGATGAGATATTTGTATCGTATCAGTAGATTTCCAACTTGTTCGTATTAAATCCTGTTCCTCCAGAAAATAAAAGGATTGAGGGAATCCATTCCGATACCAGGAGAGCTCTTCCTCTTTTTGGACACCCGGTTCTTGAAAACAAGCATAGAGCGAGAGGTCGTCACAAAATTGAAGAAGTTGATAATGAAATGTTAGAAGATCATCAGGAATATCAATTAATTCCTTGAGCTGATCTTGTCTATTCTCTTCTTCTGCGTAAAAACGAATCGCATGCTCGGACTCGGCACCATTAAAGAAAGAGCGGTAGTGTTTGCTACAAAGAAAAGCTCCGTAAGTTGTTTTTTCACTCACTTCCTCGATCCCTTTCTTATAGAATTGTAGCTTAGTAGCTAGAGGGAAGTCTAAGAAGGAGTAGGGTGCTTCGCGGCGATCATTCCAAAAAGGAACTTCATCAAGTGGAATCCATCCACGATCATGATGTTTTATCGCGTATAAAACATCTTCCTGATAAAGGTTCTCTGGCCAAAAAGATTTCCGCAACGCTTCTGCAAACTGCCCTGAAAGCAAGGCGTGATCATGCTGTGTAATCATGACAAAACAATCATTATCCTCATAAACAATCATATCCTCAGTCCTTTCAATAAAAGCGTAATTCCCCCGTTAATGGCCGACAAGCACTGGAGTCTCTCAAATGAACACGCTATTTGTGTTCAGCATGAGAGATGAAGTGATCGAGGGCATGGGGGAATGGAGCTGGATAAATAAAAGCGTATTCCCCCCGTTAATGGCTCATAATGAATGTTGTAAGCGTTACAATTTTGTGTGTAACAAAAAAGCGAATCCTTATTTAGGAACGCTTTTTTTGAATTTCTTTAAAGTTAACACGAGTATTCGTCATATCGATTTTTGAGATCACAATTGGCTTTGTAATGGCTTGTGTAACCATATCATCCTTTTTCGGATCAGTATAGAAATACGAGACAACAATCTCGTTGCCTTCTTTAATGATACTGTCGATTGAAACTGAATAACCACCTGTTGGCATCTCACCGCGAGTAATAATAATATAGAGATCGTCATTTGATGGAATCGTAAAAGTGGATTTTTCTAACCATTTTTGTTGAACGGTTGTCTGAACATCTTTAGGAGCATTCTGCATTTCGACTGTTTCAAAAGCGATTTTTTCCTGCATTTGTTCTCCTCCGTTCGATTCGTTAGAGGTTTGAGATGAATTATTACCGCACCCCGCCAAGATAACGAACATCATTGAAATAACTAGTAATAATGAACGCAATGTCTTACTCCTTCCTCTATATAGAGTCTTTCATTTTGAGTAACGCTGAAACTATCTTAAGTTTAGCGAATTTCATTACGCTTGGAAAGAGTAGGGTGTGAAAACGATTATAATTTCTTATAATAGGGTAATAAAAATGTGAGACGTTGACGTAGTGAAAGGAGACAAATCATGCAGAATGAAATTTTAAGCTTTTTAAAAAATGTTGAAGAACCAGTGAGTACGAGAGAAATAATGGAGTACTTATCACGAAAAGGATACAATCCGGATGAAGAAGAACTCGTTCGCATCATTAAACAAATGCCACAGGGGGCGGTTCAACAGGAATATGATGCATCCGTTGTTGATCCTTCGCCATCGGTTGTGTACAAAGCAGGACCTAATGCATAAATCATTATTTGCGGAATTGATCCACTAAATACAAACCAGCAATCAGTAAGAAAACAATTCCAGTTCCATAAAGTACATCTATAATTAAATCCATGTGATGACATCCTTTCTCTGGATCCTCATTTTAGTGTATCAAAACTTCTTATTCATTAAAGTTTTTTTGTTATATTCGGATAAGGAAATGATATACTAGGTGCATTGAGATAAGCGTGGAAGGATGTCGTTATGAAGAAATGGAAGTTAGATAGTTCTAAGCTAATTATATTGTTTTTTATTGTTTTTATTATTGTAGGCGCTGTCAATGTACTGTTTAGTGATCGTAAAATGAATACTAGTGAATACTTGCTTAGTGAAAATCAAAGAGATGTTGTATCAAGGTCAGAGACGCAGCCGAAAATGCCCATTGGCGCTCTTGTGAATAGTAAGCTAGCAGAAGATCGCACAATTACCCTTACTGCCAAGATAAAGTATGAAGGGGACGAGAATACTCAGGTTGAGGTAGTAAAAGACGGGCTATTGGATTACCAAATTACTGAACAAAATACAGACGAAGTTGTTATTCCATATACCTCTTTAGTACCTTCAGTCGAAAAGAAGGTGTCTAATGATGAAATTATCGAAGGGGATTCACTTGCTACAGAACCTCTAGATCCAGGTGCATATCAAATTGAAGTTAAAGTACCTATTGTGATGAATAATAAAGAAGAGAGTTTCTTGTTTCGAATTCCAGTTGAAATTGCTCCATGAGAAAAAAACCAAAAACTTCCTTAGAGGAAGTTTTTTTGGTTTATTCTTTAAAAAGGATGCTGAGATAGGACTGTTGTTTAAATCATAAGTTCAAAACTGATAGAATAGAGGTATGACGATCAGAAGTGAGGGAGCTATGTGAGGAAATTAAATTTATATAAAATTATTGGAATTTTCTTATCTTTTGTCCTGTTCCTTGTTATTTTCAATCAGATTAAGAATGGGGAGCCTAACTTTAAAGTGGATGAGTCTCTTTTTGAAGTATACGAATCTACTAGTAGTTGGGAAGAAGCAATGGAAAACAGTGTTCCGCAGACTCGACTAGCAAGAGAGTTAGGAGCGTTGGGTGGTGATGAGCGCCGTATCCCCCTTCTTTCAGCGGAGAGAGATTTAATTATTCATGATGCAATGGTTCTAAATTATGGAGCCGTTTATCTTACTTATTCGTTTTCGTTGAAGGAAAGTGATCAACCATATAATTTACCAAGATTACATATCGGGTCAGTTAGCTTTACAGGAATAGAAGAATCAAACGAATCATATTTAGTTAGCCAGCAGAACATTGCTATCGAGCAAAATGGCAAGCCGCATGTTGTGAATCACCGTATCTACCAGGCCGATATTTTAATGCTTAATCATGAGGCCGGTGGGACTATAAATGAGTTGAATCGTTTTTCATCGGCAGATTCTGTTCTTATTCAAGATGCGTATGTACAAGGAAATGATGAGAAGGTGAACTTGGAAAATCAGGAGCTGTCTTTAGAAAGTGATTATGCTGGAAATGTATATGCTGAAACAGATTTGAACAAAAGCGTAAAAATTAAAGATGGAGAGCTTACATTTTCTCATTTTGAAGCAGGTCTTAACATGAATAAGCTCTATATTAAAGGTAAGTACGATCCGCAAATTAAGTTTGTAATCACCAATACAAGCGGAGAAAACCCGTATTCCATTGAGTATGATGTAAGGGAAGACAAGGATGGAAGTTATCTTCCTTTAGAACCTTTTCAGGCAATACAGAAACGGTTCTCATATCGATTAAATGAAGTGATTTTTAATAAAGACGGATCCATCAGTAAAACAATCGCACAATCTGACCTGGAAGCGATGGAAAAGGGAGAAAAGGTAACCATTGGAGAGTACAGCGGAATCTCTTATACTGTTCATTTAAAAGATGATGGTCAGCAACTTGTAATTTCATTTGATTCTGAAGATGAAATAAGTTCGCAATTTTTTAATCAATTTTATATTGAAAGCCGAAAGACTTATGAAGAGCGATTTGATGTTGCATCAGAAGAGGAACGACAGCTTATTGAATCCCGCAAGCCTATTCTTTTGGAATTAAAAGATGATAAGAAGAGTTCTATTCTTATTTATCAAACAAGACCTATCGGGGAGCCGAACAGTATACAGGTTGATCTTGATCATGAGCATTTCACATCAGGTCTCCCAGTTTCTATGACGCTATCAAATTTACCGGAATTCCAGTCGATTAACCTTGATATAAGTGGTTTACTTAAAATGAATGAAAAAAAATAATTTATTTTTAAATTTGTAGTTTGGTTTTTTGACATTCGGGAATATTCTTTATCAAACCCCCTAAGTAGTTTGAAAGTGATTTTCCCCCTGTTAGCCGTGCTCACGTGAGTACGGCTTTTTTTTATATGTTAGCTTATATTAATCATCAATAAGGTTCTATAGTCTTCCTTATACAATAAATTCGGTTTGAAATAGTGAAGCGTTTCCATTAAGAGGGATTCGTGGTAATCTTTTAGGAAAGCAATAGATTAAAGAAATTGAAAGGATGAGGCATTTTGGCTAAGAAGGGGATTATGACAGAGCTAACAGAAGATCTTGTAGCCTTTTTAGAAGGAGAAAAGCTTGTAATGCTTGGAACGATTGATCATGAAAGCCACACACCCAATGTATCAGCGATATCATGGGTGAAAAGCTTAGATAAAAATAATATTCGCTTTTCTGTGACTTCTAACTCAAGAACAATTCAAAATGTCAACCAGCATTCTAATGTTGTCTTTACAATAATCGGATTGGAAACGGTATATTCCATTCACGGAAAAGCTTCTATCCTAGAGGAAGCGATGCAAGGAGTGTCACTGAAGCTTGCTAAGATTAATGTGGAAGTTACCCAAGTCGTAGAAAGCATGTTCTGGGGTGCGAAAATAACGGCAGAACCACAATATGAAAAAACATATAACCAAAAGAAAGCGGAAGCTCTTGATGAAGAAGTGTACGCAGCGTTGTTAAATTAGACGAGACTTTCTTATCATAATTTTTTGTGATTTAATATAGGAAATAAGCATTATGTGCTTTCGCAGTGACGTATGCATCAGGAAACGAGGTTGATTCCCATATGGAATGGGAAATGATTAAAGACTTTTTGAATGAAGAAACAATCAGAGAGTGGCTAGGTCAGTACCGTGCACTTGGTCCTTTGCCTGGAATTTTGCTACCAATGCTTGAGGCTGTGATTCCCATCTTACCCCTTTTTCTTTTTGTAGCAGGAAACGCAGCTGCTTATGGATTCTGGTATGGCTCTTTGCTTTCATGGCTTGGTGCATCTCTTGGCGCTTTGATCGTTTTTATAGTGGTCAGAAAGCTTGCTAGACAGCGCTTCATGCGAGTGATTACAAAACATGCTAAAATCGAAAAAACACTTCGCTGGATCGAGCGGCATGGATTTGGGATGGTATTTCTTCTACTTTGTTTTCCATTTACGCCATCAGCTTTAATCAATGTCGTTGCAGGTCTTTCAAATATGAGCATTAGGAGCTTTGTACTCGCCGTTTTACTAGGGAAAATGGTGATGATATCGATCGTGTCTTTTATTGGACATGATGTCTTTGCCCTGATTCATCGTCCTTTGGAGATGGTGCTGATTCTCGCTGCCATAGTTGTATTATGGGGAGCGGGAAAACTAATTGAAATCAAATTGAATCAACGCCCTAGAAAACATCGTACTGAAGATCATGTGAGATGAAGGAAAAGCCATGCCCGAAAGGGGATGGCTTTTGCGCGTTATTGTTTATTTGGTTTTAAGTTTTTAGTGCCTGTGTAGGGTGAACGGCCACTTCCGCATTTCGTGTCTAGCTGCAGTGGCCAGGGCCTCGATCGCTTCACCCTATAAAATGAACACAAAGACGGTGTTCTTTTTACAGGGCTCCAGCGCTTGTCGCCCCTTAACGGCCACATCCGCATTTCGTGTCTAGCTACAGTGGGCAAATCCTCCGGTCGTTTCACCCAATCGATTGAGACAAAAAGCGTCTCATTCTCATGGGTTCCAACGCCCTGCGGATTTAACCGCCCACATCCGCATTTCGTGTCTAGCTACAGTGGGCAGACACTTAGTCACTTCACCCTATAACTTGAACACAAAGACCGTGTTCAATTTATAGGGTTCCAGTGCCTGCCGTGTCTAACCGCCCACTTCCGCATTTCGTTTTAAAATATCCTTTTCTTATCTTTTTCTTCTTTAAGTATTTCAACGGCTTCTCTGAAGCGTTGGGAGTGGATGATTTCTCGTTCTCTTAGGAAGGCGAGGGAGTCGTTTAGGTCAGGGTCGTCTGAGAGGTCGATGATCCATTGGTAGGTGGCTCTTGCTTTTTCTTCTGCGGCGATGTCTTCGTATAGATCGGCGATTGGGTCTCCTTTGGCAGCGATGTAGCTTGCTGTCCATGGGACGCCAGCGGCATTGGAGTAGTATAGGGCACTGTCATGATTAGCATAGTGGGCGCCGAGTCCAGCTTCTTTCATTTGATCTGCGGTTGCGTCTTTTGTGAGTTTGTAGATCATTGTAGCGATCATTTCGAGATGTGCAAATTCTTCTGTTCCGATATCGGTTAATAAACCGACAACCTTATCGGGTATAGTATACCGTTGATTCAAATAACGGAGGGCTGCTGCTAGTTCACCATCAGCACCGCCATATTGCTCAATCAAAAATTTGGCAAGCATCGGGTTACATGTACTGACTTTGACGGGATATTGTAATTTCTTTTCATATAGCCACATTGATTTTCACCCTTTCCAGACTAGACTTGCCATGGCCACGGTGCGTCGCCCCAATTCCATGGGTAGTTTGAATAGCTGTTGCCGTATTGTTGAAGGGGACCATATTCCTTTTCATAGCGTTTCTTAAGGTGCCTACTTCTTTTGGCATATTCATTGAATTGTTGAATGGCTTCGTAGTCATCCGGGTGTGTATCAAGGTAAAGAGTCAGTTCAACGAGAACGAAATCAGTGGCCTGCAGTTCCTCTAACAGCTCATAATAGGCTTTCGGTAGCTGTCTAGACATGTTTTACTCCCCCCGCTTTGAAGGATAAGGATAGGGATCATAGAAAGCTTTCCAGAGAGTACCTCGAGTGAGAGCTTCACGTGCAGAATATTGCTCTAGTCCTGGAGGCTGAAATCCCATATAAAGATTAGGAGGAGTGGAATAAGATTTCACTCGAATAGGGGGACAGGGATCAAATGGACTAACGTAAGGCTCGTAATACTTTTTGTGGGTATACATCGTTGACCTCCTTCTATACAAATCTCTACTCTTTAGTTGTATGAAATTATGGAAAAAACATGATCTCTAAATATAAGGAGCACCCCCTAAAGTGGGAGTGCTCCTCATCCTTTTACATTTTATTAACGGTATTGTTCCACGTAGCAAGCATATTCTTTAGGTCATGAAGATCTGATTTAAATGGATAGTTCGATGCAACACTTCTTTTTTGGCCTTCGTCGAGCTTTTCGTAGCTATGCACAAATTCGGTCATGTCTCTTGTGAGTCTATTTAGCTCCCATTTAAATGTTTCGAATTCTTTTTCCATTGTCAAAACTCCTTTGTAAATAAGTTCTTATATTTGATATACCCTGACGGATCATTCTAAAAACCATCGAGTATGATAATTTACAAATAATGTCGCATTGGATGCGAACGTATTTTCTTGTCTTGCTATCCAATTGAAGAAAAACATGAGATAATAGACTAAGAATTTACGGTGTAGGAGGTAGAATACATGGCGGTACAGTTTGTTATTGGTCGGTCTGGAAGTGGAAAAACAGAGCATTGCTTATCTGAAATGCAGCACGAATTGATCGATCGCCCGCTTGGTGAAGATATGATCTATCTTGTACCAGAGCAAATGACTTTTCAATCAGAATATGAACTAGTACATAATAGAGGATTAAAAGGAATGATTCGTGCTCAGGTTTTTAGTTTTACAAGACTGGCATGGAAAGTTCTTCAAGAAACGGGAGGGATGGCCCGCCCCCATTTAACGAGCGTAGGAACAAGTATGATGTTACGTCATATCATCGAAGAGAATAAACAGAAGCTAAGAATTTATCAGCGTTCTTCTGAAAAAACAGGGTATGTGGAACATTTGAATGACATGGTCACCGAGTTTAAGCGGTATTGTCTTGAACCGGAAGATATAAAACGTTTTGCGGATGATCTTTATGATGAAGATGAGCGAAGCTTACTTCGGGATAAGCTCTACGATCTTCATCTTGTTTATGATGCTTTTCAGAAGGAAATGCTAGGATTTTATCTTGATTCGGAAGACTATTTGGCATTGCTTGCTGAGAAAATCGAAGCGTCAAGCTACCTAGAGAATGCCTCTATCTGGATTGATGGTTTTCATAGTTTTACACCTCAAGAGCTTCTTGTGCTTCAGGCTTTAATAAAAAAAGGCACAAACCTTACATTTACTATCACAATGGATCCCGAGATGAATCCTTCAAGCATTCATGAACTGGATCTCTTTCATGAGCCAGCGAAAACATATCAAACACTTCAAGGACTAGCGCATGAAGAGGGGGCTGCTATTAAGGAGCCGCTAATTTTAGCTGATCAAAAGCGCTATAACAATAGTGAACTTGCGCATTTAGAAGCCAACTATGGTGAACGACCACCAGTTCTTTATAATGGAAGTCTTCAGCATATTCAAGTGCATCATGCGGTGAATATCCGTTCCGAAGTTGAAGCGGCAGCACGTGAAACGCTTAGATTAGTACGCGATGAAGGCTATCGATATAGAGATATTTCAGTCATGGTACGCAACATGGCTTCTTATTATGAACTTGTCGAAACGATCTATGCAGATCACGGTATTCCTATTTTTTCTGACCAAAAAAGAACGATGCTGCATCACCCGCTAATTGAATTAATAAGGTCCAGTCTAGATATTATTCAATATAACTGGCGCTATGAATCTGTATTTCGCTGTGTGAAAACAGAATTGCTTTTTCCAGACGATACAGAAGAAAGTGTCGAAACCATTCGCGAGCGCATGGATGAACTCGAAAATTATGTGATTGCTAAAGGCATTAAGGGCTATCGCTGGAAAACGGACGAGCGCTTTAAAGCGAATATCTACAGACAGCTTGAAGATGATGAAACGGTTACCTCAGATGACCTCGAAAAAATGGAAGATCGACTAAACGAAACGAAAGAATGGATTGTTACACCGCTCGAGAAGTTTGAAAGAAAAATGACGAAAGCAAAAACCGTTCGCGAGATGTGTGAAATTCTTTATTATCTTCTAGAGAATAGTCATGCTGCAGAAAAAATAGATCGGTTGAAGGTACAAGCAGAAGAAGCAGGTCAGCTTTCGAAAGCACGGGAGCATGATCAAGTTTGGGATGCTGTTATTGCACTGCTTGATGAAACGGTTGAATTGATTGGTGATCAAAAACTTTCAATAGAGCAATTTACGAAGCTTCTTGAAGCTGGGATGGAAAACATGAAGTTTGCCCTTGTACCTGCTTCACTAGATCAAGTTGTGATCGGTAGCATTGATCGAACGAGATTTACTGATGTGAAGTGTGGTTTTTTGCTAGGTGTCAATGAAGGAGTTTTACCATCAAGAATACAGGAAGATGGGCTTTTGAATGAACAGGATCGAGAAAAGCTAGAAGAACAGGGGATCCAGCTAGCACCCGGATTAAAGCGACGTCTTTTAGACGAAGAGTTTCTAATTTATCATTCTTTGTCAACGCCATCTGATGCCCTGTGGGTAAGTTGTCCTCTTGCGGATGAAGAAGGAAAGGGATTGCAACCATCTATTGTGATGAATCGATTGAAAGAGATGTTTCCTGAGCTTATCATTGGTTTGAAATTTGCTGAACCAGGTGAAGAATCGAAAGAAGAGCTATCGTTTATAACGAACCCGGCGAAGACGATTGGTAGATTAACAGGTCAGCTTCGTCAATGGCATCGCGGGTATCCGATTGATCCGATTTGGTGGGATGCCTATAATTGGTTCGTCACGGCGTCATCACAAGAGAATCGAGTACGATTGATTGAAAGTCTTTTTTATCGGAACAAAGCAGATCGTCTGACTGAAGATACGAGTAGAAAACTGTATGGTTCAAAGATTCAAACAAGTGTTTCTAGAATGGAAAGATATAAATCCTGTGCCTTTTCGCAATTTGCTTCTCATGGTTTACGGTTGAAAGAACGGTCAACATTTAAGCTAGAAGCACCAGATATCGGTCAGTTATTTCACGCGGCGCTTAACATGATGGCTGAAACAATTAAGCAGCGTCATTGGGATTGGGCAAAGCTTTCATCGAATCAATACTATGAACTATCAGGTCAAATCGTAGAGCAACTTGCACCGAAATTGCAAAATGAAATTCTATTAAGTTCCAATCGCTATCACTATATTATGAGAAAACTTTCTCAGGTAGTAGGTCGAGCCTCTTCCGTTCTCGGTCAACAAGCGAAGAAAAGTGGTTTTCAGCCAGCAGGGCTCGAATTAGGATTTGGCCCAAACCAGGAGTTGCCACCAATCGAGTTTACGCTTAAGAATGGGGTGAAAATCCAGCTGATCGGACGAGTGGACCGCGTTGATCAGGCGCTAAATGGAGAGGAACTTCTTCTCAGAATTATTGACTACAAATCAAGTGGAACTTCTCTTGATCTCTCAGAAGTTTACTTTGGCTTAGCGCTTCAGATGTTAACGTACCTGGATGTTGTGATTACAAACGCAAACATCTGGCTCGGTCGTGATGCAACGGCAGCCGGAATGCTTTATTTCCACGTTCATAATCCCATGTTGCAGGCATCAGCGCCAGGACAAGCTGAACTTCAACAGGAACTTTTCAAAAAGTTTAAGATGAAGGGTCTTTTGCTAGCTGACAAAGATGTCGTAAGCTTGATGGATCATGACATTGAGAAGAAAAAATCTGACATTATTCCAGCTGCTCTAAAGAAGGACGGTAGTTTTTATAAAAATTCTTCTGTTTTATCTTCCGATGATTTTCAGGCGCTCAGGTCATTCACACGGCAAACCATCCAAACGATTGGAACTGAAATATCAGACGGACGTATCGATATCGATCCTTACAAGATGAAGGATCGCATCCCATGCACATTCTGTTCCTATCGCTCATTTTGTCAATTTGATCAGGCGATGGAGGATAATGACTATCGACCGATTACTGTACAGGATGATGAAACAATACTGAGACGGATGAGAGAGGAGGCGAACGGAAATGACGATAATGAATAAACCCGAAGGCTCGAAATGGACAGACGAACAATGGGAAGCTATTGCTGCTCGTGATCAAGACGTTCTCGTAGCAGCTGCAGCTGGGTCGGGAAAAACGGCTGTTTTAGTTGAACGAATTATTAGGCGTCTTGCTGATGAGAATGATCCTGCTGAAGTTGATCGAATTCTTGTCGTAACATTTACAAATGCTGCAGCGGCTGAAATGAGACATCGAATCGGGGAGGCTCTTGAAGAAAAGTTAAAGGAAGACCCATCTTCCCTTTATTTAAGAAGACAGCTTTCGATGTTGAATCGCGCTTCTATTTCAACCCTTCATTCTTTTTGTATGGAAGTACTTCGACGCTATTATTACGAAATTGATCTTGACCCTGCCTTTAGAGTAGCAGATCAAACCGAAGCGGCATTGCTTCGTGAGGAAGCAATGGAAGAACTGTTCGAAGAGCATTATAGCCAGAAAGAGAACGAGGCTTTTTATGACCTTGTTGATCGCTACAGTAGTGATCGTAGTGATGTGGATCTTCAGCTTCTTGTAGAAAGACTCTATCATTTCTCTTCTAGTCATCCATGGCCAGAGCAATGGTTGCAAGATAGTGTCGCCGTATATGAAGAAGCGAGTGAAAAAGCGTTTGATGAATTAGTCTGGGTAGAGGAAATAAAAAAAGATGTCGTTCTTCAACTTGAAGGTATGCGTGAAATGCAGGAGAAGGCCATTTCTCTTTCTAATGCACCAGGCGGTCCAGAGCCATACCTTGAGATGTTAGAAATGGAACGTGAAATGACGGAAAGGCTTCTTACCGCTTCCGCTCAAACGTGGCAGGAGCTCAAAAATGAGTTCGAACAAATAACATTTGGTCGCTTAAAGCCTTGCAAAGGGGATCAATATGATTCTGAAATGATTGATACAGTAAAAGGCCTTCGTGATCGTGTCAAAAAGACCATCCAAAGCTTAAAAGAAGAGTTATTCCAACGAAACCCGGAGGAATATGTAGAAGACATCGTTCAGCTTGCTCCAGTACTAGGAACGTTATCTTCACTTGTAAATGAATTTAGACACAAGTATACGGAGCTAAAAAAAGAAAAAGGGCTTGTGGATTACAGTGACCTTGAACATTATTGTCTTTCTATTTTATTAGATGATCGTTCTACTCCCGAGAACCCGGTCCCATCGAGTGCCGCTCGTGAATATCAAACACAATTTGCCGAAGTACTGATCGATGAATACCAAGATACGAACTCTGTTCAGGAAACAATCCTAAATGCCATTAGCAGAACTTCTGACTCAGGAGGCAATCGCTTCATGGTAGGGGACGTGAAGCAAAGTATTTACCGTTTTAGACTAGCAGAACCAGGCTTGTTCCTCTCTAAGTATAAAACGTTTGGTCGATCGTCTGACGAGCCATCGAAACGAATTGATCTTGCGCGCAATTTCCGTAGTCGAGAAGAAGTGTTGAATAGTACGAATTTTATCTTCAAACAAATTATGGACGAACGTGTTGGAGAAATAGAGTACGATGAAGCAGCTGAGCTCATTCCTGGCGCAGAATACCCTAAGTCTGAAACGGTTGTTCCGGAAGTTCATATCATTGATAAGAGTGCCCAGAAAGAGGAAGACGAAGAAGAAACTGAAAAGGTTCAGCTTGAGGCTCGGCTTATTGCTTCTAATATTAAAGATATGATGGGGAAGAGTGAAAGCGAACGAGCAAAAGTATACGATCGGAAGGAAGATCGTATGAGACCAATCCAGTATAGGGATATGGTGATTTTAATGCGTGCAACAGCAAGCTGGGCACCTGTGATCATGGAAGAATTAAAGCAAGCTGGCATCCCATCTTATTCAGATCTTGCAACAGGATATTTTGAGGCAACAGAAGTCGCGATTATGATGAGTCTTCTTAATGTTATCGATAATCCATATCAGGATATTCCGCTTGCCTCCGTGCTTCGTTCACCCATTATCGGGTTAACAGAGGAAGAGCTTTCCCTTATTCGTATCAATGAGAAACATTCAAGTTATTATCTTGCCTTACGATCTTATTGTGAGACTGAGTCGAACAAGCTATCGGAGACATTATCGAAGTTCATCACAAACTTGAACAGGTGGCGAGAAGCGGCAAGGCAGTCTTCTTTAAGTGAGTTAATTTGGCAGCTTTATCGAGAAACGAACTACTATGAATTTGTTGGTGGAATGCCTGCCGGCTTGCAGCGACAGGCGAATTTACGAGCGCTGTATGATCGGGCAAGACAATACGAAGCGACTTCGTTTCGTGGCTTATTTCGTTTCCTGCGCTTTATTGACAGGATGAAAGAGCGTGGGAGTGATCTTGGCACTGCGCGTGCTCTTGGAGAACAAGAGGATGTTGTCCGAGTGATGACCATTCACAAAAGTAAAGGACTTGAATTTCCTGTCGTCTTTATTGCAGGAATTGCAAAGCAATTTAATATGAGAGATATGGCCAATCAAATGCTGATGCATAAAGAATTTGGTCTTGCCACCAAATTCATTGATCCAATTCAGCGTATTAGCTATCCGACATTGCCTTACTTTACACTGCAAAAGCGGATGAAGCTTGAGCTACTTGCTGAAGAAATGCGAGTTCTTTATGTTGCGTTAACGAGAGCGAAAGAAAAATTAATTTTAGTTGGTACGGTAAATGATTGGGAGAAAGAACGATTGTCGTGGGCAGGAGCAGCTGGAGATGAGTGGCTGCTATCGGATTACGAACGATCGAAAGGGAAGACCTATCTGAGCTGGATTGGACCCGCTATTATGAGACATAAAGATCTCGCTTCTATAACTGAAGGGATGGCGAATTTTTCAAAACATGATGAGGTATTTCAACATCCGGCACGGTGGTCACTCACTCTTCATAACGCTTCCTCCTTCGCTGAGATTGAAGCAGAAGATGTTCATAAACATCGAGAATATGAAATGCTACTACAGAAGAAAGAGCCTATCCCTGAAGTGAGCTCCTATAAAGATGAGGTGAACCACCGTCTTGATTGGACTTATCCTCATCAAGCAGCGTCTGAAACAAGGTCGAAACAGTCGGTCACAGAAGTGAAGCGCCAACGTGAGATCTTTCAAGATGAACGAAGTGATGACAAGCTAGTCAAAGGATTTAGCCAATCATTGAAAGAGCGACCTCGCTTTCTTCAAAGTAAGCAGTTAACGCCTGCTGAGCGAGGAACGGCAATGCACATTGTCATGCAGCATCTGGATTTGCAAAAGTGGCATGATCGTGATGACATAAACGAGTTAGTCGCCAAACTTGAGCAAAAGGAATTGTTAACGACTGAACAGGGAAGAGCCATTGATGTCGAGCAAATTCATCAATTAATGGATTCAGAGCTTGGCCAGAAAATGAGAAATGCAGCTGAAATATATAAAGAGGTTCCTTTCAGCCTAGGAGTAGATTCAAAGTGGATCTATCCTGAATTTGAAGGAGACCAAGAAACCGTGGTTCTCCAGGGTGTGATTGATTGTATACTTCGCGATCAAAACGGAGAATTGGTGCTTGTCGATTACAAAACAGACGTGATAGCGAATCGTTTTACTTCTGATGAACAAGCAATGGAAACAATGAAACGGCGCTATACAACACAGTTACATTTATATGAAAAAGCCATTAATGAGATCTGGAAGGTGCCTTGTAAGGAGAAAATATTATTTTTCTTTGACGGGGGTCGATCTCTCTTAATCGATTAACAAGTAGCCGGGCTTATGTCCGGCTGTCTTCTTTTCGATGGAGTTAGAATAGAAAACGAAATAAAGGAGTGATTAATATGAGGTTACTTCATACTGCAGACTGGCACCTGGGGAAAACATTAGAAGGAAGAAGCCGTCTACCAGAACAAAAGGAGTTTCTTGAAGAATTAATGGTGATTGCTGATGAAGAAAACGTAGACGCTATTTTAATGGCTGGAGACGTTTTTGATACTGTTAATCCGCCCGCTGCAGCTGAAACGCTTTTTTATGATGCAGCAGTAAAGTTAACTAGTCGTGGCGAACGCCCTCTAATCATCATTTCAGGTAACCATGATAATCCAGAGCGGTTGTCGGCATCACGTCCCCTTGCTCACACAAATGGTATAACGATTATTGGGTTTCCCACAATTGATCCGATAGAAGTAACGGTTCGAAATGGACAAAAGCTCTCTATCGCTGCACTTCCTTATCCATCGGAATCTAGACTGAATGAATGTTTAACAGCGAGTCAGGAAGAAGAGGCTCTTCAGCTAGCCTATGATGATCGGGTGAAAAAGTTATTTAGTGATTTGACAGAAGCAGGATCAGAGGAGGCCGTTCATATTGCTATGAGTCACATTTATGTAGCCGGAAGCAGAGAGAGTGATTCTGAACGACCGATACAAGTAGGAGGCGCTTATACGGTATCAGCGAATTCCCTCCCTGAACAGGCGCAGTATGTCGCGCTCGGGCACTTACACCGTCCTCAAACGATTACGAGAGCTTCAGCACTTGCACGCTATTCCGGCTCACCACTTGCTTACAGCTTCTCAGAAGCAAATCAATCCAAGTCAGTTACAATCGTTGATGTGGAGCCAGAGGGACTTGCTCATATAAATGAAATCCCTATACAATCAGGCAAGCCACTCGTTCGATGGATCGCTGATCAAGGAATCGACCAAGTATATACGTGGCTAGAAGAAGGAAAAGATGCGGATGCGTGGATTGATCTCGAAATCCATTTAAATGATACGCTATCTATAGAAGAAATTCATCGACTCCGCAGTCAGCATGATGGATTTATCCATATTAGACCTGTTTTTGCAAAAAAGGATCAGCAAAAAGAAGTGTCTAATGCAAATCTACCGATAGAAGAGCTTTTCAAACGATTCTATGAACGACAAACAGATGGAGCTGAACCAGAAGAAGATCTTGTCCAGCTTTTTCTAGAGCTAACACAGTCAGATGATGAGGAGTAAGGGGGACTGAAGACATGAGACCGATACACCTGTCCGTTTCAGGACTACATAGTTTTCGAGAGAAACAAGAAATTGATTTTGAATCACTTTGTCAGGGAGGAATCTTTGGGATATTTGGTCCTACTGGCAGTGGGAAATCTTCTTTGCTTGATGCGATGACTCTTGCCCTTTATGGGAAAGTTGAACGAGCAACGAATAATACTCAGGGCATTATGAACCATGCAGAAGACACGTTGTATGTTTCGTTTACATTCGCCCTAGGAAACGAATTGCGCTATCGGGTGGAGCGAAGTTATAAACGTTCTGGAGATGTTTCCATTCGTTCGGCCAATTCAAGATTAATAGAACTTGGTGAAGAAAATACGGTTTTAGCGGATAAAGACCGTGATGTTTCACAGCAGATTCAAGAAATTCTAGGGCTAACGATTGATGATTTCACTCGTGCTGTTGTATTGCCACAGGGGAAATTTGCAGAATTCCTTTCTTTAAAAGGCACTGAGAGAAGACAAATGTTACAACGTTTGTTCCAGCTTGAGAAATACGGTGATCAATTTAATCGTCGATTAAGAGCAAGAGTGGATGAGAAAAAGTACCAGCTGAACGAAATAACGGCTGAGCAAACGGGACTAGGTGAAGCTTCTAAAGAATCTCTTAAAGAGGCAAAGGAAGCTTTCCTTGAGGCTGAAAAAGCTGCTCAGAAAGCAAAGGACGATCTTATTGCAGCTGAGAAACAAAAAGAAAATGTAACAGAGATTTGGAACCTTCAAAACCAGCTTGATGAACTTCGCAGTAAGAAAAAGGCGATAGCTGAACAAAGAGCTGAAATCGAAACGCTTGAAATAAAGATCAATGAAGCAAATGCAGCGGGGCAAATAAAGCCTTATTTAGATGCTGTTGAAGCCACAGAAAAAGAAGTACAAGAAGCAAAGAATCGTTATGAAGAAACAAAGCGTCAACTAGAAGAAGCTACAAAGCTGTATCAAGCAAGAAAGAATGAGCATGAAAGCAAGCAACGAGATCGGCAAGAGCAGGAGCCTCTCCTATTAAAAAAATTGAACGAACTTGAGCGTGGGTTGGAGCTAGAAAAAGAAATATCTCAAGTGAAAACAAAGCGTGCTGGTGTGGAAAATCAATCAATCATGTTAGAAAAAGAGTCGAAGGTAAAAGCGGAAGAGACGAAAAAAGCACAAGAGGATTTAACGAAAGCGCGCACGCTTCAAGCCGATCTTAATAGAGATTTGACCACTCGGCAGGTCGCCCCTGAAGAACGTAAGCGAATTCTAAGAGCTCAGAGTTTGAAGCAGGAGTTCCAATCTCTACAAAAGCAGCTAGATGAAACGCGTGGTGAAGAAGAAAAACAAGTGAATGCTCAAAAGCAACTTCAGCCTCTTTATGATGATACGATGCAAAACTTGAAGGTGTTAAAGGAGAGCTATGCAGGTTATTATAACTTGGTTCTTTCAACATATCATGCCATATCCTCTCATAAGCTTACGCTTGAGAATCACATCCGTAACGTTCAGGATGAAATCGATCAAACGAGTCAAAGACTTGAACAAAATCGTACACATGTCATTGCTATACGTCTTGCAAGAGAACTAGAAGAAGGGCAGGCATGCCCCGTTTGTGGTGCGAAAGAACACGTTCAGCTTGCAGAAGGTAATGATAACACACCTGATTTGAAGGAAGATCTAAAGGAAAAAGAACAAAGGCGTGAACGGTTAAAAGATCAACTTCAACATGCTAAACAGCTCCAATATCAGCTAGAGCAAACGTCTGACCTGATGACAGATCAGGATGAGCAACTGGTTAAGGCGCTAGATATAAGCGATGTCGATCGAAACCTTACAGAAACGGCTGTTATTACAGAAATGAAATCGCTCGCTCAGGATGTTCGAGAAATGGAAGAAAAAGTTAAAAACGCTAGTAAGAGTCTTCAGGAGCAGCAGTCAAAAGCGACCGAATATGCTTATCGTCTAGAACAAGTTCAGAAAGATCTAGAAGTTAGAACAGAAAAGCGGATTAATTTAAGTAAAGAAACAGAAGAAATAACGAAAACCATTCAAGAGGAATTGTCTCTTTCTGTTCATGAGATTGAAGACGAAATGAAAAAAATTGAAGAGATGGATAAAGAAGCAACCATCATAAGAGATCGTCTCGAAAAAAGCGTTCCTTATATTGAGAAAAAAGAACAGCACCTTTTAGGGCTTCAAGAACAGGTGCAACAACATACTGTGCGTAGGGCTGAATTAACAAGCTCATTACAACAGCTTACAGAACAAATCAATAAGATGGTAGCTGATCACAATGGCATCGTGGGTAACACAACAGCAGAAGAAGGGTATAAAGCAACGAATGAGCAATTACATCTTCTTCGAAAACAAGAAAAAACGGCATATGAGCGATTGCAGCTAGCAGAGGAAAGTTATCAGCAAAATGAACGACGTTCCGCTGCCGATCAAAATTACAATGATGATGCTCAACTACGTTTAAAAAAATCACTTGAAACATATCAAGCAGTTGAAAAAGACTCTATTTTTGAGAACCGTATGCAGGTTAGAGATGCAGAAGTAGATAATGAACAGAAACAGAAATGGGAAGAGCAAGTACAAGCCTATCGAAAAGAACGAGATCAAACGGAGCATTCGATGGTGGAGCTTGAGAAGAAGCTTTCAGGGAGAGCCATCACTGAAGGAGAATATTATGAAACGATCGAGAGAGCAGAAAGTGCAAAAGCTAATCGAGAGGAAGCCTTATCACATTATGCGGCATGTCGACATCGTGTAGAAGATATAACAAAAAGGCATGAACGCTATAAAGAGCTTGAAGGGGACCGTCAGTCTTTGAGTGAAGAGCTTGAAAAGCTTAATAAGCTTCAAACCGTTTTCCGGGGAAATAGTTTTGTGGAATTTATTGCTTCTGAACAGCTAGAGCAAGTTAGTTTTGATGCGTCACAGAAGTTAGGCGATCTAACCTCTCAGCGATACGCCATTGAAGTAGACTCAGGAGGCGGATTTTTAATTCGGGACGATGCAAACGGAGGAGTAAAGCGACCAGTCTCAACATTATCAGGAGGAGAAACCTTCCTTACATCGCTTGCTCTTGCCCTTGCACTGTCAGGACAAATTCAATTGAGGGGTGCTCATCCGCTACAGTTTTTCTTCCTTGATGAAGGATTTGGTACCCTAGATGAATCACTTCTAGATACCGTTATTACAGCACTTGAAAAGCTACAGAATGAGAGCTTATCTGTCGGTGTCATTAGTCACGTGCCAGAGCTTCGCGCAAGGCTACCTCGGAAAGTCATTGTGACCCCATCAGAACCATCGGGGCGTGGAAGTCGTATTGAAATGGAGACACTCTAGACATAGGGAACATATCCAAATGGGTATGTTTTCTTTTTTTTCTTGAAAGATACTGTCAAAATACGAGAGTTTATGTAAAAATATGAATAGTAGTTGAGGTAATTTACATAGGAGGAACATGGATGTCGCATTCTATGAGACTAGTTTTAGGAAGCTTTAAACCTTTTTCACACTTTCGTCCGCTTCAATCAGCCTACAGATTAAAAGGATCCTGGTGGCGCATATTCTTATTAACGATCGTAGCCTTTTTAGTAGTTGGAATAACATCGTTTATGAACATTAAATATGCTGGGGAGATGCCTGAATATGCTGGCATTGTAGCAGATGATCGATTGCTTTTCGTTCTAAGTGAAGTGATTACAGATGGTTTACTTGGACTCATTACGTTTGTTCTCGTAGTTTTAGGAGGAGCATTACTATATTGGCCATTCTTTCAGGAAGTTGGATTTAAAAGACTTGCTTACATACATAGCTATGTCGTGTTTATTTTGTTAATCGGTATGGTGCTTCAATTGCCGTTTATTCCTTTTCTACATGAGCCTTCACTTATATCTCCTTACAGTTTAGGTGTCTACGTAGACTTGATAACAAATAGCCCATTCTGGCTTTATTTTAGCTACAGTCTTTCCATATTTTTAGGATGGGGGACTTTTGTTCAGTACGCTGCGCTTAAGCAAAGTACAACTCATGCGAAAAGGTACGTTATGTTTTGGACAATCGGCTTAAATCTAGTCATCGTTGCAATCATCGCTTATATGAGAACGGCATTTTAATGAAAAAGTTGGAGGGTTCATCTGTGAATCGTAAGTCACTTTTGATTAGCATTAGTGTAACTCTTGTTGTCCTTCTTTTTATTACGGTTAACACATTGATTATCCAAAGTGTGATCGCAGGTGAGAAGAAGCTGGAGACGGTTACTGTAGAAGAGAATACTTATCAAGAACTTGCTTCTTTCGAAGGAGTTCTTATTCCAGAATTAGAAGAGTCATATTATTATCAAGCCTCACGCGGTAACATGGCAGATGTGCTCGTAAGTGAAGGGGATCTTGTTTCAACTGGTACTGCCCTTTTTGAATATGAAGAAGAGATCACTGTTAATACTTCAGATTTAAAGGCACAATTAAATAAAGCTGAAACAGCCGTTTCTGTGCTTGATGATCAGCTTAGCGACGTGACTATGCAGTCTTCACGTATTGATTCTAATGAGGATCTAGAGGATGAGCAGAAACTACAACTGCAATTAGATGTAGAAGAGCAAATGCGAGAAACAGAATATAAGAAAAGACTTGCTGAGCTTGATGTAAAAGAGTTAGAACGTCAAATTGCTGAGGCAGATACAAAACAAGTAGATCTTAAGGTGGAGTCAACACTCGACGGTACAGTTGAAGAAGTGAATCGTACTCCTAAAGACGGCGAGCCGGTTGTCAAGGTATTATCTAATAAGATCACTGTTCAAGGTTCCGTCAATGAATTAGATTATCCAACTCTTGCTGTCGATCAGGAAGTACTGATTCGGGCGAGTGCTTATCCTGGTCAACCAGTCACAGGAAGAGTGACAATCTTAGAGGATCGTCCATATGAAGTAGATGAAGAAACGGGACTGAGTTTGTATCATTTTAATGTCATGATTGATGAGGAAACAGAGATGAAGTCGGGTACACACGTATCGATCGATATACCTCTTCATCAAAATGAGAATGCCCCATCCGTACCTGAGGAAAGTATTATAATAAAAGATTCTACTAGTTATGTTGTCGTGTTTGAAGAAGAACAACTTTACTTAAGAGAAGTAGAACAAGGACGAGAAGAAAATGGCACAGTTGAAATCCTATCAGGTCTTGAAGTTAAGGAAAAAGTCTTAACTGAGCCAAGAGAGGCTTTTACTGAACTGCTTTCAGAGAAAAAGGAAAAAGAAGAGAGTCAAGAAACAGAAAGCAAAGGATAAAACGAGAGGACCTGTAGAGATACAGGTCCTTTTTGTTGTTAGAGAAATTCTTATTCGCTTAAAGCATGATTATCGCAATATTCATGAAAATGAATGGGACTTCATGTCATAATAGCAGTATTAAAGTAGAGGACGTTCCTCTTAATATGTAACGAGCTTTAAGATTATTGAATGGTTTCCCTTATAGGGGACAAGAAAAGGAGAGAATGTTGAGATGAAGTTTGTTTCTTTTAGAAACCACGGTGTGTCTTACTTCGGTATATGGAAAGGAGGTAATCAGATTGTTAATTTAAGCGCTTATTATCAAGATCAAGGAAACCACATTCCTGATTTACGATCATTTATTCAATCAGGAAAATTCGATTTAGCTGAATTGATAGATGTGGCGTCTAAGTATGAAGTAAATGTTGAAGATGTTCAATTAGAAGCACCCATTCCAAGACCATCTAAAAATGTGTTCTGTGTAGGGAAAAACTATCGCGATCATGCTATTGAAATGGGAAGTGAAAAGGATATACCAGCTCATCCTATGATTTTCACTAAAGCCCCAACGACAGTTAGCGCTCCAAATAGCGTCTTAGCATTTGAAAATGAGCTATGTGAAGCACTTGATTATGAAGGTGAGCTTGCGGTTGTTATTGGCAAACAAGGAAAAGGAATCAAAAGCGATGAGGCCATGGACTATGTATTTGGATATACGATCATCAATGATATTACAGAGCGCGACATTCAAAAAAAGCATGGACAATTTTTTGTTGGGAAAAGCCTTGATGCGTCGTGTCCAATGGGGCCAGTTATTTTACATACATCTGCTGTTCTAGACCCGCATCAACTGCCTATTAAGACTATGGTAAACGGAGAGCTAAGACAGAGTGGTAATACTTCGGACTTTATTTTCGATATCCCAGAGCTTATTCACGTTCTTTCGAAGGGGATGACGTTGGAGGCAGGAGACATTATTGCAACAGGCACTCCTGCAGGTGTAGGAAAAGGATTTAAACCTCCAAAATTTCTTCGTGATGGTGATGTGGTCGAGATTCAAATTGAAGGAATTGGTACTTTACGTAATGAAATAAGAAAGAGATAACGTTCTCGTGTTTAATTATTGCTAATAAAAGGAATTGTTATCCAGAGAATCTACTAGGAGGGTTAGCGTATGGAAAAGTTTCATTACATTAATGGTGAATGGACAGGTCAGGATCTTGAAAAGCTTGAAGTGAACAACCCGGCAACTGGTGAACTCGTCGGTACTGTACCGGTTGGGGGGAAATCGGAAACGAAGAAGGCAATTGACGCTGCGCATCAGGCATTCCCCGCATGGTCAAGCCTCACCGCATATGAGCGGTCGTCATACTTAAAGAAACTCCATAGTTTGATGATGGAACACGAAGATGAATTAGCCGAGCTTATGACGCTTGAAATGGGAAAACCTCTTCATGAATCAAAAGGAGAAGTGGCTTATTCTGCCTCATTTGTGGAATGGTTTGCTGAAGAAGGAAAACGCGTTTATGGTCGTACCATACCTCCTCATAAAGAAGAGCGTATGATGGAAGTTCGCAAACAGCCAGTAGGAGTTGTTGGTGCGATTACGCCATGGAATTTCCCAGCTGCCATGATCGCAAGAAAGCTTGCTCCTGCTCTTGCTGCAGGGTGTACCTTTGTTGTTAAGCCACCTTCTGCAACGCCACTAACAGCAGTGCGTTTAGTGGAACTTTGTGAAGAGGCTGGTATACCTAAAGGTGTTGTAAACCTCGTCACTGGGAAATCTTCAGAAGTAGCAGGCGAGCTAATGAGTAATCCACACGTTCGTAAAATAACGTTCACAGGTTCAACAGAAGTTGGTAAGAAACTAATGGAACAGGCTGCTGAAACAGTGAAAAACATTTCTCTTGAGCTTGGTGGACATGCACCGATCATCGTTCTTGATGATGCAGACATTGACAAAGCCGTTGACGGCGTCGTTGCTTCTAAGTTTAGAAACGGTGGTCAAACGTGCATATGCGGTAATCGTGTCTATGTTCAAGAAAAGATTTATGATGAGTTTATTTCGAAATTCGCAGCTAAAACGAAAGAACTTAAGGTTGGAAATGGATTAGAAAAAGGCACTGACATTGGACCGATGATTGACAAAGATGGCTATAATAAAGTAGAAAAGCATGTTCAAAATGCGCTTAGTCAGGGAGCTGAATGTGTTGTTGGAGGAGAAGGATACGAAGAGAATGGCTCCTACTTCTACCGTCCAACGATTTTAAAGGATGTAACACCTGGCATGTTAATTATGAATGAAGAAACGTTTGGACCAGTTGCTCCAATTCAAAAGGTTAAAACAGATGATGAAGCGATTAAGTTTGCAAACCAAACGCCATTTGGACTTGCAGCTTACGTCTTTAGTGAAAGCGTTCGAAGAGGAAATCACGTCGTAAATGGTTTGGACTACGGGATTGTAGGCTGGAATGACGGGGTTCCTTCAGCTGCTCAGGCGCCGTTCGGTGGTATGAAGCAAAGTGGTATTGGTCGAGAAGGTGGCCACGAAGGACTTGAAGCTTATTTAGAAACAAAATACGTTTCGATCGGATTATAGAAAATAAGAAAGCCTCGCTATAGCTAGCGAGGCTTTCTTCGTTTCCTTATTGTACAGACAAAACATCTGTAATTTGTTCGATGGCCCAGTTTAAATCCTCTTCATTAATAATAAGAGGAGGCGCAAAACGAATGACCGTTTCGTGAGTCTCTTTACATAGTAATCCTTTTTCTTTCAGCTTCTCGCAATACGGACGAGCAGCTTCATGAAGCTCAACACCTATGAAAAGACCGCGACCACGGACTTCTTTAATCATAGGATTCTTAATTTCTTTTAATTTATTTTGAAAGTAATTTCCTAGTTCAAGAGAGCGGTCTGCAAGCTTCTCATCCTCAAGAACTTCTAAAGATGCCACCGAGACTGCACATGCTAGAGGATTTCCTCCAAATGTTGAACCGTGAGATCCTGGGGTGAATACGCCAAGAACTTCTTCATTAGCGGCAACACAAGAAATCGGGAATACACCTCCACCTAGTGCTTTTCCAAGAATGTACATATCAGGCTCTACATTATCCCAATCGCAAGCAAAACGTTTACCAGAGCGGCAAAGCCCTGCTTGGATTTCATCAGCTACGAAAAGCACGCGTTGCTCCTTACAATGCTCATAAGCTTCTTTAAGAAAACCTTCTCGAGGAATATTGATCCCAGCTTCACCTTGAATTGGCTCAAATAAAAACCCTGCTGTATTTGGCGTAATGGCTTTTTTCAATGCATCAAGATCACCATAAGGAATGAGTTTAATGCCTGGAAGCATTGGTCCAAATCCTCTTTGGTATTCTTCTTCAGATGAGAGGGAGACAGCTGTCATTGTACGACCGTGAAAGTTACCCTCACAGGCAATGATTTCTGCTTTATCTTTCTCAACACCCTTCACTTCATAAGCCCAGCGGCGCATCGCTTTAACAGCTGTTTCAACTGCCTCTGCACCTGTGTTCATTGGAAGAATCATATCTTTGTTTGTAAATTCAGAAACTTTTCGATAAAAAGGTCCGAGCTGATCATTGTGAAATGCACGAGAAGTTAATGTGACACGATCTGCCTGGTCCTTTAGAGCTTGAATAATCTTAGGATGTCTGTGCCCCTGGTTGACAGCTGAATAAGCACTTAGCATATCCATGTAACGATTTCCTTCGGGATCTTTCACCCAAACACCTTCTGCTTCTGCAATGACTATAGGCAGTGGATGATAATTGTGTGCGCCGTATTGCTCCGTCATTTGAATAATATCCTGCGTTTGTACCATGTTACGGTTCACTCCCATCTTTTAGTTGAAGCTTCCTTTATAGTATAACAATGAAATCGTTTTCTTCCCATCATTTGAAAGAAATTGGGGGGAATGTTTCATAATCTTCTCATCTAATTGTTTCATGATATGATAGAGAGGAATCTGTACATAGAAAGAGGGAGAGATCGTTTATGTTGCATGCCCATTATTCTGCTTGGGGATTAACCTTGATTCTTTTTCTAGTTAGCTATTTTTTAATGAGAGCTGGGAAAGGGAAATCACAAGAAATAACCCATACGATTCTTCGAATATTTTATATTTTAACTGTTATTTCAGGAATGTTTCTTGTAATAGGCTATGAGTTTTGGGGGCCTTCCATTGTGAAAGGTGTCGTCGCTCTTTGGCTTATTTTCTCGATGGAAATGATCCTAGTAAGAGGAAAAAAAGAGAAAAAAATCTGGCCATTTTGGCTACAATTTATGTTTGCTTTTCTCCTTGTTATTTTTTATGGGTATTCTGTACTGCATCTTTATCAGCTATAAGTCCTAAAACCACCTTCGATAAGGTGGTTTTTTTGTATTAAACGTTTGGTTTCTTTACGCCGATATAAGAAGAAGGGTAGATTGGCATATTTCTGGTATAAGTGTATTCGAGCTTTCTACTTTTTGATATTATAGACATAAATATAAAAGCTTCGAATTAAAGGGATTAAAGGATGAGGTGTGTATAGCTTGAGGACATTTTCAGTCATGATTCATCATGATCACGATTTGCTAGAATGCATTAATAATCAACCGGAACTGTTTCAGGCCCATGCCGTACTCATTCAATTATTTTCTTTGTCAGGTGACAGGAAGCGAGCTAAAGCAGTCGCGCAACAAACAATGACATTCCTTCCTCATGCCGTTCTTATTGGGTCCACAGCAGGTGGCGCTTATTATCAAAAGGACTACGTGAAAGAAGGGATACTCGTTTCCTTTACGACTTTTCAACACGCCGAGATCAAGCCGTTTGATTTGGAAGAGAATGCTTCCACTCTTATGAATGAGAGTACTGCACATGATGAACTTGTCATTCTTTTTAATAGTCATTTAGAAGAGCGTGCTTTGTTTGAAGGTATAAAACCAATCCGATTAATCGGAGGTAGAGCCCATATTATTAATGAGGATTCCTTTGTGATCAAAGGTAATCAACTGCTATCGAAAGGCGTCGCTGCTGCTAAAATTATTGGAAGTGACCTTGAAGTTAAGATTTTCGAAGAAACGTTCTGGAAACCAGCTGGTCGAACGTATGAAGTGACAAAAGCGCTCGGGACGCGTATTTTTGAAATTGAAGGTCTGACGCCAGTGCAGTTTTATGAGAAGTATTTAGGTTATGATGTTGCGAATAAACTTCCTCAATCAGCAGCCCACGTCCCGTTGCTTCAGCAAGATAATGGGAATGTGAAGCCGATTACCATTATGGAGAAACATCGAGATGGATCGGTTACGTCGAATCGTGTACTAACACAAGGGAAGAAGCTACAGTTCTCATATGGAGACGCTGCACAAATTCAATCGTCCTATGAGCGCATTGACCAAATCGCTAGTGATTCATGGAGTCAAAGTCTATTTACTTATTCATCTGCTTCGGTTCGTGCTCTATTTTCAAACGGCATAATTACTTATTTAGAGAATCTTGAAAAGCGATGTGATCTTACATCTGTTTTTCTTGCATCGGAATATTATTCAGATACCCAAAAAGTACAAATTGGAAATAACAGCATGGTTTTTGCGCATTTCAATGAAAAAAATGCTCGAATGAAAGACATCGGGCATCAACCATTACACAATCAGGAGATGAAGGACTTGGATGGTTTAATGGCATTATCACATTTAATTAAAGCTTCAACAGAGGAATTAGAGACGTTAAATTTAAACTTACAGCAATCAGAACAGCGCTTCAAATCTCTGTTTGAACAAAATCCGAATCTTGTTTACTCTGTGGATGTATACGGTAAAATTACGAGCGTAAATCCTGCATTAAAATCATTGCTAGGTTACTCGTCTGAAGAAGTTATGAGTAAGCATTCTCTTCAGTTTGTTTCTTCAGAGGATGCAGAAATGACTAGGAAGAAATTCTATCAAACGTTTCAGGGGATGGCTCAAACATATGATGCCCATCTTGTACACAAGTCTGGAATGAGCGTTCTCTTTACAATTACGAATATCCCAATCATCGTTAATGGCGAAATTACCGGAGCGTATGGAATAGCCAAAAGCATCATGAATCAACGGAAAGCGGAGGAGAAAATCGCTCATCTCGCTTATTATGATGTGTTAACCGAGCTTCCTAATCGTTTGTTATTTGAGAACTTACTAAATGAATCACTAAAGAATCCCGATGAGAAACTAGCTGTCATGTTCATAGATTTAGACCGTTTTAAATTGATTAATGATAGTTTGGGCCACCAAAGAGGGGATCAGATCCTCAAACAAGTGACAACTCGAATTAAAGAAGCTATAAAGGATGATGCTGTCCTTGCTAGATTTGGTGGTGATGAGTTTACTGTTCTCTTACCTGGACTGAAGTGCGAAAAAGATGCACTTATGCTTGCGAGACGCGTCATTGATCATTTGAAGCAGCCTATCGTCTTTGACGAAGTTGAGTACTTTATGACAGTAGGCATCGGTATCAGTCTTTTCCCTCATGATGGATTAGAACTTGATACGGTTATGAAAAATGCTTATATCGCATTAGATCGCGCCAAGCAACAAGGTGCTAATTATATTGAATTCTATACCGATGAAATGACCGATCAGGCTTTTGAGAGATTAGAACTTGAAAGTTATTTACGTCGAGCCCTAGAGAAAGAAGAACTGACCCTTTTCTATCAGCCACAAGTTAATCTAGACGAGCAGAAAATTTATGCTTGTGAAGCGTTGATTAGGTGGAATCATCCAAAATTGGGACTAGTTTCACCTGCGCAGTTTATACCACTTGCAGAAGAAACGGGGCTAATCGAAGAAATTGGTATTTGGGTATTGAACGAAGCATGCATGCAAACGAGCAGATGGCAGGCGCTTGGATATGATGACTTATCGATTAGTGTGAACGTGTCTGGAAGACAGTTTCAAAGCGAGAAATTCGTTGATTCGGTTAGGGAAGCATTAGTGACATCTGGTCTTGATCCTCAATCGCTACACCTTGAAGTAACAGAGAGCACAACGCTGGTCAATACGGATTATAGCATTTCGATGCTAAATGAATTAAGAGAAATGGGTATTAAAGTGTCCATTGATGATTTTGGTACCGGTTATTCTTCGCTTAGTTATCTGAAGGATTTCCCATTAGATATATTGAAAATCGATCAATCCTTTATTCGAAACCTTCAGGAAAACAACGCAGATGCTGCGATTGTTAAAGCGGTGATTACGATGTGCGAAGGTTTAAATTTATCAATTGTAGCGGAAGGAATCGAGACGAAAGAACAGGGCGATATTATTAGAAGCTTCGGGTGTAATTTTGCGCAAGGATTTTTCTATAGTAAACCTTTGAATAAGGATCGTTTCGAGAAACTGCTTCTATCAAAGCAATTTCCTTTAGCAACTTAACTAAGGTCGACCCAATGTGGTCGATCTTTTTTTGTAGAGCGTCCTGTCTCCAATGTGCTCCAGCTGTTTCAACAGATAGCTGGCAGGGAATAGGATCTTAGCGAAGAGGTGATAAAGAGATGGATTACGATGTCATGATTATTGGAGGAGGCATATCGGGCCTCACACTTGCTGTCAAATTAGGGAAAAGTAATGTGAAAACGCTATTAATTGAAAAAGATAAAAGAAGCGGGTTGATTTATAAAGGTGAACTTCTTCAGCCAAAAAGTCTTCAAGTCCTTGAACGAATTAATGTTTTAGATGTAGTAAAAGAAAATGGTTTTCACTTACCTTCGATTGAATTCCATGAGTATAACCAAAAAGACGATGGCACGATGGAGCACCTTAGTTCAAATGAATTCCGTTACGATGTGATTCCATCTCTATACAATACATCACTAATGATTCCTCATGAGAGGCTAAAAGAGCTTCTTTTCGAAGAGGCTTCAAAATATGAATCTGTTGATTATATTAAGCCAGCTAAATTTACGGGCTTTACTGAAGGTGAGCCGGAGAATAAGAAAGCGATCATTCAAACAAAAGAAGGGGAACGTGAAATTCGAGCAGGCTTTTACGTTGGTGCTGAAGGAAGAGCTTCTCCAACAAGAACAGCCATGGAAGTGGAGATGAAGAATACAAAGTATAATCATCATTTCTTGACGGTATCGTTTCCCCGCCCGGAGACGCTAAATCAGTCAACCATCATCACGACTCAAAATAAATTTGTCGGATTATTCCCCCTTCCGAATAATGAAGTAAGAAGTGTTCTGTTGATTAAACCAGGAGAGTTCAAATCGATGCGGGAAGAAGGAATAGAGTCCTTTTACCGTGCTTATTGCGAGCTAATGCCTGAGCTTAAGGGCTATGTTCATCAAATTGATACGTGGAAGAAGATCCAACTCATGATTCCTGTTAGGCACAATGTGTCCAATTACGTCAAAAATAACTTGATCTTAACAGGGGATGCCGCTCATAGCGTACATCCTATGGCAGGGGAAGGAATGAACCTGGCGATCCAAGATTCTGATGTATTAGGAGAACTTCTTTGCTGGATGTTTAAAACGAACCAAACAGAATGGAAGCATCTAAAGTGGTATGAGAAAGTGAGAAAACCGCGAGCGGAATATGTGTCTACGCTTAGTCATCAAGCTGCACTACTCTACTCTTTCCCTTATCGTCCGTGGCAGAGACTTCGAATTAAAGGGGTCAATCAAACAGAGCATTCGCCTCTTCTGCATTATAAGCAGATGTTAAATACGTCGGGTCTCGGCATTTGGAAATTTAACCTGTTGGATCGATTGAAGCAAGCAGGAATAATTCCAGCTACAATAGGGAATGGGAAATTAAGTAAACGTCCAAATGAGAAAGTAATGTTCACGAAAGAGGATGATTATCCGTGGTATTGCAAATGAGACGGGAGGAAAAGATATGAAAGAAATAAAAAAGATTTGGCGTGCTAGAAAGTGGATGAAAAGCAATGAACCTTTTTTATACGCCTGGCATGCTCATGTAGGCTATGTACATGACTTATTCGATGAGTTCGAATCAGGAACAACCGTCTCTGCTGTTGCGACTAAACGAGACATGAATGAACTGCTATTAACAAGATGGGCTGAAGTGGGGGTGGCAATCGGTCACTTAAAAACTGAAAAGGATGGAAAGATCCGTTCTAAGAAACATATGGTTGAATCGATTTCAAAAAGCAGTGAGCACTCTGTTGGTATCTTATTAAAAGAAATGATGGAGTTACATATTCCGATTTTGCTTTCCTATCCTGATTTATTAAGCAATGATCAACCCGCGCGATATGAGGACGAAGATTATGGGGGAACTGTTGCAGCAACATCCAGCTTTATTGAACGATTTGCTTTTCCGAAGATTTATCAAGCGATTAAGACGACGAATGCACAATCCGTTATCGATTTTGGCTCAGGTTACGCAGGGTATTTATCGCGTATTGGAGCAAAGCTAGAGGACATGAAGCTTGTTGGAATTGAAAAGAATCGATCCGTCTGTTTAGATGCAGAAGCTAATATCCATTTTCCGCTAAAATCACCGCTACACCTTTATCCTGATGATATGATGACATGGAAATGGGATGGTGCCCCCTTTGATATGGCGATGATGAATAATTTACTTTATTATTTCGCACCAGAAGATCGATTGAAGCTGTTTCAGAAGGCAAATGAGGTAACAGGTGAAGCTGGTCAGCTGATTATTATCACCCCTATGCATGAATCTAAACACGGGCAGGCTTTCTCGGCCGCGTTTAACAGCTTTATGAGTGCTCATGATAACCTTTATCCATTGCCAAGTCGTGATGAAATGGACGATTTAGCAACGAAAACAGGATTTAAGCTTAAACAAATAAAACCAGTTGTAAAAGAAGGCGCATGGTACTTTTTGCGTTTTCAGAAAGTGTGAGGCCTATCAAAAGGTCTCTTTTTTTCGTTCGTTCAAAGACATTTTGCACCAAAATTGGGCGTATGCATAATGTGAACAGAGAGGAATGAGAGGAGGGAGATCTTTTTGTGTGGGATAACAGGATGGGTGGATTGGAAGCAGAATCTGACAGGAGAAGAGAAAGTTCTTAGGCGAATGGCGAATACGTTATCAAGACGTGGTCCTGATGCTTCAAACAGCTGGGTTAGCGCGCATTGTGGCTTTGGGCATACTCGTTTGATTGTCGTAGACCCAGCTGGTGGAAGTCAGCCAATGACTAGGACACATGACGAAAAGCAATATACGATTTGTTATAACGGTGAGCTATATAATACGGAGGATTTACGTAAAGTTCTCCTTGCAAAGGGTTATACATTTCAATCTCATTCGGATACAGAAGTTCTTTTAACGTGCTATGTTGAATGGGGAGAGCAATGCGTTGATCATTTAAATGGTATTTTTGCCTTTGGGATTTGGGATGGAGAGAAATTATTCCTTGCAAGAGACCGCCTTGGTGTTAAGCCATTATTCTATCGACAAAGTGGTAGCTCGCTGCAATTCGGTTCAGAGCTTAAAGCCATTCTAGCTCATCCCGATGTGAAGACGGAAGTTGATCGAGCGGGGCTTCAAGAAATTTTTGGTTTAGGACCTTCGAGAACACCAGGACATGGGGTTTTTCGAGGCATAAATGAACTGCGACCTGGATTTGCGATGAAGTTTGAGCGGAGTGGTCTTCGCAAATGGCGCTATTGGAATGTGAAAAGTAGTGAACATACTGATGATCTTGATACAACTGTAGATAAAGTAGGAGACCTTTTAAAAGATTCCATTAAGCGACAGCTTGTAGCGGATGTACCAGTTTGTACGTTTTTATCTGGTGGAGTTGATTCAAGCGCCATTACATCCGTTGCTCAATCGGCATTCCTGGATGATAATAAGGGGACATTACGTTCCTTTTCGGTGGATTATGCGGATAATGATAAATACTTTAAGAGTAGTGAATTTCAGCCGAATTCAGATGCTCCGTGGATCAAAAAAGTATCAGCAGAGCTTGCAACTGATCATACGAACTGTGTGATTGATACACCTCAGCTTGTGCATCATTTAAAGGAAGCGATTGAATGTCGAGACCTGCCTGGTATGGCAGATGTAGACTCTTCATTATTGTGGTTTTCAAAGGAAATTAAGAAACATGCGACTGTTGCTCTTTCTGGTGAATGTGCTGATGAAATATTTGGTGGGTATCCATGGTTTCATAAGCCGGAGCTTTTAGATCAGGAGCAGTTTCCCTGGATGAGATCGACACTTGAAAGACAGGCGATGTTAAAAGAAGATGTTCGGAATAAATTGAAGCTAGAAGATTACGTGACGGAAAGATATCGTGAGTCAATGAAGGAAACGCCAGTACTTGATGGAGAAAGTGAGATTGAAGCAAAAAGAAGAGCTCTCTTTTACTTGAATTTAAATTGGTTTATGACAACACTTCTTGAACGAAAAGACCGTATGAGCATGGGAGCTAGTCTAGAAGTAAGGGTGCCGTTTTCTGATCACCGTATCATCGAATATGTGTGGAATGTCCCGTGGGATATGAAAATGCTTGATGGTCGAGAGAAGGGACTTTTGCGAAAAGCGATGACAGGAACGCTTTCACATGATGTTCTTTATCGAAAAAAGAGTCCATATCCAAAAACCTATAATCCTGCTTATACGAAAGCCGTTTCTTCATGGCTTCAAGATACGCTCGATAACAAGCAGGCGCCGCTTCTTGAATTGATCGATAGAAAAGTTGTGCAAGATATCGTAGATTCAGAGGGAAAGGCGTTTAAAGTTCCCTGGTTCGGTCAGCTTATGGCAGGACCTCAATTGATTGCGCATCTTGCTCAAATTAATTATTGGATGGAGCACCATAATGTAAATTTAGTTGACTAAGAAAAGGATCGAAGCTCATGGCTTCGATCCTTTTCTTTAAAAGATTTTATTATTGCTCGTTCCCGCTTTTTATGATCCAGCTGCAGCGCCCAGCCTCTCGATCGCTTCACCCTCTAAAATGAACACAAAGGGCGTGTTCTTTTTAGAGGGCTCCAGCGCTTGTCGAGGCTAAGCGGGCGCGTCCGCTTTTCGGTGTCTAGCTGCGCGGGCCAAATCCTCCGGCTGTTTCACCCATTCGAATGAGACATGAAGCGTCTCACTCTCATGGCTTCCAACATCCTGCGGATTTAGGCGGGCCCGCTCCGCTTTTCGTGTGTCCAGCTGCGACTCGCAGAAACTGCGATATTTCACTCTTTCACCAGAACACAAAGGGCGTGTTCTAGTTCAAGAGCTCCAATATCTCTGTTTCTAAACGCTCGTTTCCGCTTTTCGTGTCTAGCTGCAGTGGGCAGACACTCGGTCACTTCACCTTTTCATCCGAACACAAAGACCGTGTTCAGATGAAAAGGCTCCAGTGCCTGCCGTGTCTAACCGCCCACTTCCGCTTTTCGTGTCTAAACGCTTCCTTCTGCTTTTCTTTTTTCAACTGGTGCTTGTTCGAGTCCGTTGAGGCGTTCGACTAGGTTGTGGCCGAATGGTGTTCCAGCAGAAGGGCTTTCGTTGTTGTTTAGAAGGCCTCCTCTAAGCTCGTAAGCTGTTGAGCCGTGCTCTGCGAAATCAAGTCCCTGAATTTCTTCTTCACGAGAAACGCGAATGGAAGAGAAGCGAGTATAGATGAATAAGAAAATACCTACTGTACCAATCGTCCACGCCATAACTGCAAGAATTCCGATTGCTTGAACGAGTACAAGGGAGGCACCGCCTCCGTAGAATAAACCACCATCGATTGCGAAAAGTCCAACGGCTAGCGTGCCCCACACACCACACACTCCGTGAACAGCAATCGCTCCAACTGGGTCATCCAATTTTACGCGACGGTCAATCAGTTGAACGGCTTCAATCAAGATTACTCCAGCGATAAGACCGATGAAAATAGCGCCAATTGGAGATACGCTTGCTGTACCTGCTGTAATTCCGACAAGCCCAGCTAATGCGCCGTTTAGAGTTAAAGAAGCATCAATTTGCTTATAGCGAATATAAGAATAAAGGGCACTTCCGATTACACCACTTGAAGCAGAAAGAAGTGTTGTTGCTACGATTGTAGGGATAAGTGCGTCGCTTGCTGACAGTGTACTACCTGCATTAAATCCAAACCAGCCGAACCAAAGAATGAATACCCCTAGTGCGCCAAGTGGAATGTTATGACCTTGAATAACGTTTACTTTACCGTCTGAGTATTTACCAAGACGTCCTCCAAGAAAGGCGACAGCCACAACCGCACCAAGTGCACCTGTCATATGAACGACCGTTGAGCCAGCAAAGTCAACAAATCCTAGTTCTGAAAGCCATCCGCCACCCCAAATCCAGTGACCAACAACAGGATAAACAAATCCAATCATGGCAACCGTTACAGCAATATAACTGATTAATTTCATTCTTTCAGCTACTGCACCAGAAATGATTGTCGCACAAGTTGCGGCAAAGACGGCCTGGAAAACAAAGAAGCCGATGTTTTCAGATTGTCCTAGAAGAAGGAAGCCATCACTACCAATAAAACCGCCGGCTGAAGAACCGAACATCAATCCGTATCCGATTATAAAGTAGAGCACAGCGCCAATTGACATTGTTAGGAGATTCTTCATTAGAATATTTAAGGCGTTTTTAGAACGGGTAAATCCAGTTTCAACCATCGCAAATCCAGCGTGCATGAAGAATACTAGAAAGGCTGCAATCATAATCCATACGGTATCCATTGAAGCACTCAAGGCGGTTACAGCGGAGGCATCGCCTGCTGCGAAGACATGTCCTCCTGAGAGGAGAAAGAGAAGCGCGAACAAACCAGTGATTTTTTTCATTGTTTTTATCATCCTTTTTGATTTATTTAAATGCAGTGAGTCCGTGTTCACCAGATCGTATACGAATGACATCTTCGACAGGATAAACAAATATTTTGCCGTCGCCAACTTCGCCGGTTGCACATATATCGCGAATATGCTTGACAACATGATCAAGCAGGTCATCATCAAAAACGAGCTCTACTTTAATTTTTGCCTGAAGTGAGACTTCAAAATGACTTCCTCTGAAGACACCAGTTTGTTTTTTTTGTAATCCACATCCAGCTACTTCAGATACTGTCATGCCAGTGATACCTTCATTTCTTAATCGATCTCTTAGGTCCTGAAATGCCTCAGGACGAATAATGGCTTCTACTTTTTTCATGTAAGACCCTCCATGTCAGTTTTTCTAACATTGCCTTTTTTCTATATCCTAATATTATGCGGTGAAAACAAGAAATTCAAGGTTATTTTTTGAAAATTTAAAATAGTGCGTTACATAATCTAACCTTAATAAATGTAAGTAATCAAAATATTCCAAGTGGGGTAAGTGTGGTTGCGCTTTCAGTTGATTTCGAATTCTGAGGCATAAAAAGAAGCTCCTGGGTGATGACCAGGAGCTTGTTGCTTATGAAATGTCTAAAATAGTGAAGCCAAATGGTTCAAGATGAAGAAGGCTAGAGTCGTGCTGACTCCCTAAAAGAGTTTTTGCGTTCAAATAGTTGAGTGAGAGATCAGTAGTTATAGTCTTTTCTGAGTTGTTTAATAGAAAGAGGAGCGTTTCATTATTCGTTTGCCTCTTATATTGAATAAGCGTTTCATCTGTATACACCACTTCGAAAGTTCCATCGTTCCGAAATGCAGGGTGTTGATTGCGTAGGGCGATCAGTTCTTTTAAAAACTGAAATAGTTCAGTGTCCTGGTCTTTTTCATCCCAAATCATACATTCTCGACAACCAGGATCAGCGCCACCTTTCATCCCAATTTCGTCACCATAATAAATACAAGGTGTTCCTGGGAAAGAGAATTGGAGGATATACATAAGCTTCACGACCTCCTTTTTCCCGTTTGCTAGTGTGAGGAGTCGCGGTGTATCGTGACTTCCTAATAAATTAAAGGCAACCTCATTCACATTTGCAGGATAAGAGTGAAGGAGTGCGGATAGTCGGTTCCCCATTGTTTCGGCAGAGATTTTTCCATTTGTATAATGATCAAGTAGGGCAGCAGTTAAAGGATAGTTCATTACAGCATCAAACTGATCGCCCTGTAACCACGGCATCGAGTCGTGCCAGATTTCACCAAGAATATAAAGCTCAGGCTTAACTCGCTTTACCTCTCTTCTAAATTCACGCCAGAAGCGGTGATCAATTTCATTTGCAACATCAAGTCGCCACCCGTCAATATCAAATTCTTCTACCCAGTAGCGACCAACTTGTAGTAAATACTCTCTCACTTCTGGGTTCTCAGTATTAAGCTTAGGCATTGTCGCTTCAAAGGCGAAAGTATCATAGGAGGGAAGAGGTTTTGTTTCAATTGGATAGGACCTCACGTGAAACCAGTCTCGATAGCGTGATGCTTCTCCGTTTTTTAATAAGTCCTGAAAAGGTTCGAAGTAATATCCGCTATGATTGAAAACAGCATCAAGCATAACTTTAATGCCTCTTTCATGACAGGCTTTGACGAGCTCTTTAAATGTTTCTTTATCGCCAAATTGTGGGTCAATCTCCATGTAATCGATTGTATCGTACTTATGGTTTGAGGCCGCTTTAAAAATAGGTGTGAAGTAAATGCCGCGAATTCCAAGGTCTGTTAAGTGATCAAGATGATTTATTACCCCCTGAAAGTCTCCCCCGAAAAAGTTGTTACGCTCCGGAGGGTATTCACCCCATGGAAGCGTATCTTTTGGATTTAAGGAAGCATCCCCGTTAGCAAATCGTTCGGGAAAGATTTGATACCATACTGTGTCCTTCACCCATTCAGGAGCTGTAAAGATATCAGCTTCATTTAGGAAAGGGAAACTATAATAGTCGTTTGTATCTGATGGCTGTTCCGTATAGAATCCTTTTTCAGTATGATAATATGCTTCATTTTTATCTTCTAGATAGAAGCCATATCTCAATCTACGATAAGGAGGTTGGATCTCTACACTCCAATAATCGAATAGAGAGTCTGAGCCAGTTACTTTCATTGTTTTAGAAGTGAACTGCCATGCGTTGTCTTTCCAATCATACGGATCTCCATAAATAAGGGAAGTGGATGTCACATCATCTTTCTTTGTTCGGATCATCAGGTGTAGCGTTTTCTTATCATATGCGTAAGCATAGTTGTTCTTTGGGCGGTGATAAATGGCTTCTTTAAACATAACTAGATACCTCCATGTGCAATCGCTTGCATTTTGATAATAGGAAACTCTTTTCAAGAACTAATCGAAATGGAATGTTGCTTCTATATAAATGTAGAAGATCAAAGTAGGTTAGTCAAATGTAAAAAACAAGGTGAATTTACTGTTTCGAAAAAATTTTGAAAAAACTTTGTGCAAACGGTTGCGAAAATTTTATAGCCATGTATAATAAGTTATAGAAAGACAGTGCAATCGTTTTCATTAAGTTATATGAAAGCGCTTGTACTCCTATCGTAAAATTAAGAGGGGGTTAACACATGAAACGCTTTTTCGCTTTGTTTCTTACACTAGTTCTTGCAATCGGCGTTCTTGCAGCATGCGGACCGCAAAACAATGAAAACGCTTCTAGTAACAACGGGGGCAGTGATTCTGAGGGAGAAGATGCAAATAAACCTGAGAAGCTAGTTGTTTGGGAAGATACAGATAAAGGGATTGCACTTGAACCGGCTATTGCTAGTTTCGAGGAAGAGTACGGAATTAAAGTTGAATTTAAAGAACTAGGTATGGCTGACGAAATTAGAGAGCAAATTCGTCTTGATGGTCCAGCAGGTACTGGTCCTGACGTTATTACACTTCCGCACGATCAAATTGGACAAGCTGCAGTTGAGGGACTCATTTCCCCAATCGAAGTTGAACAGTCTGTGATTGATACATTTACAGAATCTTCTATTCAAGCTGAAAACTTTGACGGTAATCTGTATGGACTACCAAAAGCAACAGAAACACCTGTATTCATTTACAACAAAGATCTCATGGACAAAGCTCCGGAATCAATGGATGAAGTCTATGATTTCGCAAAAGACTTCACGAAGGACAAGCAGTATGGCTTCCTTGCGCTATGGGATAACTTCTATTTTGCGAACGCTGTGCTTTCAGGATATGGCGGCTATGTGTTTGATCGCACTGATGAGGGATTAAACCCAGATGACATCGGTCTTAATAATGATGGTGCTATTGAAGGAACGGAATACATTCAGAAATGGTATCAGGAAGATCTTTTCCCTAAAGGCCTAATTGGTGAAAACGGTGGATCTACAATGGATGGTCTGTTTAATGAAGGGAAAGCAGCTTCCGTTATGAACGGACCATGGTCTTTCCAGGGTTATAAAGATGCTGGAATTGACATTGGTGTTGCGCCGATGCCTACACTTCCAAACGGAGAGAATTTCAAAACGTTTATCGGTGTTAAAGGCTGGCACGTAAGTAATTTCTCTGAGAACAAAGAATGGGCTACGAAGCTTGTTGAATGGTTAACAAATGAGGAAAATGCAAAGATTCGTTACGAAAAAACAGCAGAAATTCCTCCTGTTAAATCACTAATTGAAGATCCAGTTATTGCTGATAATGAAGGTGCAAGTGCCGTAGCACTTCAATCTCAATATGGCGTTCCAATGCCTAACATTCCAGAAATGGCTGAAGTATGGGAGCCAGCAGCGTCTGCTCTACAATTAGTAGCAACAGATAAGCAAGAACCAAAAGCGGCCCTTGATGAGGCTACAAAAACAATTAAGTCTCAAATCGAGCAGAATCACAGCAACTAAAGTTTTGAAAATTTAAAGCGGTACTCCGGAAACGGGGTACTGCTTCTCACTTTAAAGCTAGAAAAGTGGGGAGAAGAAAGGGGATTGCCATCACGATGGAGGCAACTGAGCGTCAAACAAAGCATCGAAAAACAGCACTTGCTTTATCACTAATACCTGGATTCGGTCAGTTTTATAACAAGCAGATCCTCAAAGGACTTATGTTCTTCATCTTAACGGTTTCATTTGCCGTTGCTTTTGCTGACTTAATCAACATTGGATTATGGGGGATCGTTACCCTGGGGGAAAAGCTACCACGAGATCACTCCATCTTCTTGTTAACACAGGGAATTATCGCTGTCCTTGTTATCCTGATTGGATTGGTTATTTATTTCTTAAACCTAAGGGATGCATATTTGAATGGAAGAAATCGTGATCTAGGCATTCCCTTAAATTCTGTTCGAGAGCAATACCGTAATGTTTCTGAACAAGGATTTCCTTACTTAATGCTATCACCTGGATTTTTCTTATTAATTTTTGTTGTTATTTTTCCGATATTGTTTGTTATTTTACTTTCGTTTACAAACTACGATCTTTACCATTCTCCACCAGCTAATTTAGTAGACTGGATTGGGATTCAAAACTATATTGACATATTTAAGCTAGACATCTGGCGCGATACTTTCATCGATGTTTTCTCATGGACAATCGTATGGACATTTGTTGCGACAACAGGACAAATAGCGATTGGTATTTTTCTAGCCGTTTTGATGAACCAGAAAGACCTTAAATTTAAAGGCATCTTTAGAACAATCTTTATCTTGCCTTGGGCCGTACCAGCTTTCGTATCAATCCTTGTGTTTGCGGGGATGTTTAATGAGACGTTTGGTGCGATAAATAACGACATCTTAGCAGCGTTCGGTATCGATGCGATACCATGGCTTACAGAGCCATTTTGGACTAAAGTTGCTTTAATTCTTATACAGTTCTGGCTTGGATTCCCGTTTATTTTCGCTATGGTAACGGGTGTGCTTCAATCGATTCCAGATGAATTATATGAAGCTGCAACAGTAGATGGTGCGAATATCTGGCAGAAGTTTAGAGGAATCACGCTTCCAATGGTTCTTTTTGCAATCGCGCCAATTTTAATCACACAATATACATTTAACTTTAATAACTTTAACGTTATTTACCTGTTTAACGGTGGTGGTCCTGCCGTATCTGGTCAAACAGCAGGCTCTACTGACATTTTGATTTCGTGGATCTATAAGCTTACGTTTACGTCTGCACAATATGGCAAAGCTGCTGCTATTACCATGATTCTATCCGCCATTGTTATTGGTGTAGCACTGTGGCAGTTTAGAAGAACAAAATCATTCCAAGAAGAGGATATGATGTAATATGAGTCCAAAAATGCAGAATACCTTACGTTTAACACTGTCCTATATTGCCATCGCTATAGCTTGTGTCATCATCTTGTATCCAGTTCTGTGGATTGTAGGGTCTTCCTTTAATCCTGGTGACAGTCTATCTGGATCATCCATTATCCCGAAGGATGCAACATTGGAGCATTACAAATCGTTATTTAATACCGCTGAAAGTGATTATTTACTTTGGTATTGGAACACATTGAAGATTTGTATCATCACAATGATTCTAGCCGTAGCGATGATCTCCTGTATGGCGTATGCCTTCTCACGCTATCGTTTCGTCGGTCGTAAAAATGGATTAATGACTTTCTTAATTCTTCAAATGATCCCGAACTTTGCAGCACTTATTGCGATCTATGTATTAGCTTATACAACGGGTTTGTTAGATACGCACTTTGCGCTGATTCTTGTTTATACAGGTGGTTTACTACCAATGAATACCTGGCTTGCTAAAGGATACTTTGATACAATTCCAAAAGAGCTTGATGAATCAGCTCGAATCGATGGAGCAGGTCATTTCCGTATCTTCTGGCAAATCATATTGCCACTTGCGAAACCGATTCTTGCTGTAGTAGCATTATTTAGTTTCATTACACCGTTTACGGACTTTATTCTTGCTCAAGTTATTCTTCGTAGTGAAGATAAATATACGCTGGCGGTTGGTCTTTACAAAATGATTTCTGATCAGTTTGGTAATGAGTTTACAACGTTCGCCGCAGGATCAGTATTGATTGCGATTCCAATATCAATTTTATTCCTATCGCTCCAACGTTACTTTATATCTGGCCTTACTGCTGGAGGAACGAAAGGATAGATCAAGACGTGAGAAAGAAGAGAGAGAGGAAAGCTACTCTTGCAGCTTCTTTCTCTTTTTTTATCCTAACCTTTTGTTTAGAGACCTTTAATAGGCACGATTGTTTCTCTATAGTAGATGTCATTTTCAATAGAAATCGTTTACAATGAATCATTAGATAGTTAAGATAGACCAATTACTTATCATATGAAACGAACAAGCGAAAGCTTTGTATAGGAGGAAATCCCAATGGCAGTAACGATTAAAGATGTAGCGAAGCTTGCCAATGTTGCGCCATCGACGGTATCACGTGTGATCGCAAATAATCCACGAATTAGTGAGCAAACGAAACGTCGTGTCAGAGAGGCGATGGAAGAGCTTGGCTACCACCCTAACTATAATGCAAGAAGTCTAGCGAACCGGAGTACACAAACGATTGGCCTTGTTATGCCGAGTTCAGCAGATAAAGTATTACAGAATCCATTCTTTCCGGAGGTTCTTCGGGGCATTAGTACGAAGGCTCATGAAAAAGATTATACTTTGTATATGTCTACTGGGGCAACAGAAGAAGAAATGTTAGAAGGCGTAATGGGGATGGTTCACGGGCGCAGAGTGGACGGTATTGTAATGCTTTATTCAAGAATCGATGATAAAATCATGACGTTTCTACAGGAACAAAATTTTCCGTTTACCGTTATTGGGAAGCCACTAGTAAATCCAGATTCAATCACTCATGTCGATAATGATAATTTTAACGCGGCAAAAGATGTAACCGAGCATTTTATTGGCAAAGGTCATGAACGAATCGCATTTGTAGGAGGGAATTTAGATCTAGTCGTAACCGTGGAGCGGTTACACGGTTATGAAAAAGCCCTACAGGAAGCGGAAATCCCACTCCAGGACGATTATGTTGTTCATGTCGAGTTTCTAAAAGAAGGCGGACAGGAAGCGGTAATGGAATTATTTTCGTTAGAAAATCCTCCAACCGCGCTAGTTGTTGCAGATGATCTCATGGCCCTAGGTATCATGAGCAAGCTTGATGAGATTGGTCTTTCTGTTCCTGAAGATGTTTCTATTATTAGTTTTAATAATGTGATGCTCGCTGAATATGCGAGTCCGCCGCTTACTTCAGTTGATATTAATATTTTTCAACTAGGTTATCAGGCTGTGAACTGTTTACTAGAGAAAATTAGTGATCCTGAATCAGGAAACAAACGTGTTTGTGTACCACACCAAGTTGTGGAGCGCTGGACCGTTAGGACAATCAACCAGAATGAGAGTATGAAATAGCCACGAAGGTGGCTATTTATTTTGGGGATTTTTTGAGAAGGGTGTTAAAGGGTTGAATTTAAGTAATGAAAAAATAAAACTTTGAACAAGCAGTCACTTGCCGTTCCAACTTACATTACTCCAACGTTTACTATTAGTAAGTGAATTTATTTAAGTGGGGTGAGAATATGGGATGTTCAGGATGTGGTGGAAGTTATGCAGGAGGTGCATTTCCTAGACAAGGAGCACAGGGAATTCCAGGGCCTCCAGGTCCAGAAGGTCCAGAAGGTCCAGAAGGCCCAGTAGGACCAGAGGGACCGTCAGTGACTTCAACGTCCGGATTTGCCGCTAATACTTCGAATGCTAATATAAATACCGATATTTTAGGGACGGATTTAACTTTGCCGGATTCACAAAGTTTGCCACTAACGATAACTGTCGATGGCACTAATACTTTCTTTACAGTCCAAGAAGATGGAAGATATCGTCTTTCGTATCATATTAATCCAGAAGCTGCTTCTATCATAAATTCTAGAATAGTCGTAAATGGAGTGGAGTTACCACAAACTGTTATTTCTCCGACGGTAGCATCGACTAAATTTAGCGCAGAAGCCATAGTTTCTTTATTAGCTGGAGATGTTATTTCACTGCAACTATTTGGAGTGGCTACCTTAATTATACTAGATTCTGGCGTAGGGGCTTCACTAACAATTATGAGAGTAGAATAATCGACTATATTTAATAAGAAACATGCTAGATCATATTGTTTTGGCTCAATGCAATTGGTCAACACAGATCATAAATCAGCCCAATGGCGGTCAATAGCTAATAGAAAAAGGATCGCGTGATTAGCACGCGATCCTTTTTAATATAGGATTAAATTAACATACAGTAGATATTGCCTGGTTACTAGTAGCGATTTTACCACAGCTGAACTCGACTTCGGCTACATTAAGAACAAAACAGTTACATCGTTTCACAACAATCTGGAAGAAAATTGTAACGGTATCACCGACATCAATATCATCGAGGTCAATACCATATTGGGGATTACTACCTGGATATTGCACACCATCAATATACAAACTGTTCTCAATAAATTGGGTGCAAGCTGGAAGGTAATCAGTAAAGATTACGTTAATAGCGGGAACAACGCCGTTGTTTGTAATGGTGATCGTATACGAAAGCACGTCAAGATAGGTGGAAAATGGCTTATCAACGGTTTTCACGATATCTAAAATGGCATCCCCCTCGTCAATTTGAACGCCTAGTGCATTAGGCATATAAGCATCACCTGAAGATGTGAAGCGGAAAACAGCCGTTGATTGGTTGTTCGGTAATAGGCCAGCCCCACTGACGTTTGTAATATCCCATCCCTGTCTTCCGGCAACAATATTCGTTAATGTAAAAGGATCCTGGTTCCGAGTGCCAAATGTTCCGCTTGTGTCAAGATTTCCTGTGTCATCATTAATTTGAGAGCCGAAAAAGTTCCCAACTGGATTATTAGGTCCTGAGAGAAGGGTTAATGTACCTGCATCAGGCCCAAAAAGAGCTTGATCTCCTCCTATATTCGCGTCACCTTCTTGAGCTGAGATGAGTAAACGGGCATCTACCGTACCTGAAGGAGGAGTCATAAAACCTGAAATGGGAATATCAATAATAGGATTCAAAGGGTTAATAACGATACCATCTGCCCCAACAAATAAATTTAAAGATCGATTTGGTAATGTACTATTCGCATAAACAACAGCAAGCGTCCATCCTGCATGGTTCGTATCAGCTGTGGAAGCTTGTAGAGGATCAAGCAGTCCTGGTACGCCACCAGCGGTGTATGTACCAGCACCAGCTGCTTGAACAATAGAAGTTACATCATTGGAACGCATGTAAAATCCTCGCGTGTTTGCTCCAAATGTAAAAGTAGGCTCGTTACTAGTAGTTGGATCGGGACTAATTGTGAAATCTGTCCCATTTGGGTCAGTAAAAGTAACAGAATTATTAATTTCAGATGTAATATCTTCGTTTACTGAAAGATAATTTCCTCCCCAGATTAATTCAGCATATAAAACGGTACTTCCAGCTGGTAATACTAAATTGGCCTCTGAGTTATTTAATGTATAATCAAGAGTGGTTCCTGGTGGAAAAGTTGGCACTTGAAGTGTTGTATCAGTTGTAATAAATGCTCCGATACTACCTTGTGTTCCTGCTTCATTAGCGTTAAGTAACTGACTTAAACCTAACGTATTTCCTGTAAATGTCATGGCTCCACATGTTCGGGTGGAGTATCGATTGATAAAAACCATAATGACAACCCCTATTGAACATACGTGTTCAAATATAGTCTAAAATTATTTTCTCTATACTATATGAATGCAGTAAAAAGACGTATAAACTCTTGTCCAATTGAATCTTAAAAATCATTTTTTATAGAGTAACTAATATAAAAAACCTCCCAAAGGAGGTTTTAAGATGATAAGAACTGTCCGCCATTAATGTGAATGGTTTGACCGGTCATATAAGAAGATCCGTCCGAACCAAGAAGAACGTAAGCTGCAGCCAATTCTTCTGGCTGACCCGGTCTCCCCATAGGTGTATTCGTACCAAAGTTTTTCACTTTTTCTGCTGAGAAGGTGGAAGGGATAAGCGGTGTCCAAATAGGACCAGGTGCAACGCTGTTGACACGAATTCCTTTTCCAACGAGCGACTTTGCGAGACTCCTTGTGAACGTAGTGATTGCGCCTTTTGTACTAGAGTAATCGATCAGCTGGTCATTGCCTTCATAGGCGGTTACGGAGGAAGTGTTAATGATTGCACTTCCATTTTTTAGATGGGGAAGAGCGGCTTTCGTCAGATGAAACATGGAAAAAACGTTGGTGCGGAATGTTTTTTCGAGCTGTTCAGCACTAATTTCTTCTATTCCCTGTTGGGGGTGCTGTTCTGCTGCATTATTAATTAAAATATCGAGCTGTCCGAAATGATCAATCACCTGTTTAATCAAATCGTAAGCAAAGCTTTCACTTCCAATGTCTCCCGGCAACAATAAACATTCGCTTCCGACTTCTTCGATTTTTTGCTTCGTAAGTTGCGCATCTTCATGTTCGTCAAGATAAACAATGGCGATTTTTGCTCCTTCTTTTGCATAAGCAATCGCAACGGCTTCACCTATCCCACTATCTCCTCCAGTAATGAGGACGACTTTATTCGTTAATTTTCCTGATCCTTTATAATCTGGGTCTTCCATTAAGGGCATTGGATTCATTTCTTGCTGAGATCCTGGTTGATGATTTTGATGTTGTGCTGGTTGTCCATCCGTTTGTCTAAAATCTGGTCGCATGGGATAGCTCCTTTCAAATCATATATATGTAAGGAGTTTCCAATAGAGAGAATTTCTAAACCTAAAGTCTGAGAATATAATGATGACATTTCCATTACATGATAAAATGAAACAAACCTATAATGTAGTTTGTGAGGCGAGAGGTATGAATTTTGATTTAAGCGAATCTGAATTTGAAGAACGATTTGCGTCGTTTTTGGAACAAAGTCAGCCCGAAATTGTAGAAAAGTGGCTGCTTGGCGCAAAAATTTCTCAAGAGGATCCTTATTATGAAGAAATCATTAAGAATGGGAAACGAACGGTTGAACTTATCTCTCGTTATATTCGTCTTCAGGATGAAAGCTGGATTATGACATTAACTAAGAAAATTGCCAATGAGCGAATTGAAGCAAATGTTAATATCGGAGAGTTTATTGCGAATATTAATTTTGGGAGATCAGTGGTGATCTCTGTCTTAAACGAATCATCATTTGATAGAGATGAACTTTCGAAAGGTATTCAAATCATTAATAATTACTTTAACGCCTATTCGTATCATTCAGTGACGGAATACACGAAGGTGAAGGATAATATCATTCATGATAAAAACAAATTTATACAAGAAATGCATAGTGATCGTTTAACCATTCTTGGTCAGCTAGGTGCGAGCTTTGCTCATGAGTTTCGCAATCCTCTTACCTCCATTAAAGGATTTTTAAAATTATTAGAAGATGATAGTGATGCTAATAATTTAATCGAGAAACATTATTTCGAAATCCTTAATAGCGAAATGAAAAGTCTAGAAGAGAAGGTAAGTCAATTTCTTTTCTTATCAAAAATGCGTGGGAGCGATGATCGCCCTCTTTCATTAAATTTAAGTGGATTATTAAGATATACTATTGAAATTCTTTATCCAAGACTACTAGAATCAAAGATAGAAGTGGAAACAGCAATTCATCCAGACATTCCACTGTTCGGTGTAGAAGAACAAATCAAACAAGTCATTCTTAATATTATGATTAACTCGATTGAAGAGTTAAATGAAAATAAAATCGATCATCGAAAAATTGAGATGAGCGCAAAAGAAAACCATGGACGAATCACGATTGAAATTTCCAATAACGGACGGCAAATTTCATCGCATCTTGTTGAAAGTATCTTTCAACCGTTCATTAGTACAAAAAAACTAGGGACGGGTCTTGGATTGTCTGTTTGCAAGCAAATTATTGAAAAGCACGAAGGTGTGATTTCAGTGCGATCAAATCCAGAAAAAACAACTTTTGTTATCGAACTTCCAGTAATGGTTGACAAAGGTGTGAAAGAAGAGTAGCTTAATAGTTATCAAACTATCAATCAAAAAAGCTTTTTATATATCCACTAGGGGAGTCATTTATATGACTGAGACAGGATGTCCTGGACCCTTTGAACCTGATCTGGTTAGCGCCAGCGGAGGAAAGTGGAGACGGATGCCACCGCAGCCGCTCCATTTTTGGAGCGGCTTTTGAACGTTGTAAAAAAACGTTGAGTCGCTTCAGAAATGACGGAACAACGGCATTCAAGCTCCTTTCCTCTTTATCAGTTGGATGAAAAGCGGAGAGGAGTTTTTTTATGTCGTTTACTGAACAGTTAAGAGAGGAAGCAGCACCAATTTTTGAAGGAATCTTTAACCATCCATTTGTAAGAGGAATTGCGGAGGGAAAGTTAGAGAAGGAACAGCTTGTTCACTATGTAAAGCAGGACTTTGAATATTTGAATACATTTGTTCGAATCTATGGCATTGCGCTATCGAAATGTGAAAACAGAGAAGAGATGGCGCTTTTCACTGAACAAATATCATTTGTACTCCATAGTGAGGTTCATCCTCATAATAATTTGTGTCAAGCTGCAGGCGTCACTTATGAAGAACTGCAAGGCTATCCCCTCGCCCCGACGGCACACCATTATACGAGGCATATGCTTGACGCTGCTCATTCAGGTACGCTCGGAGAAATCGTTGCAGCGCTTCTGCCATGTCCATGGACATACCTTGAGATTGGTCAGCGTTTAATGGAAGAGGTTAATCCTAAAGAAGATCATCCTTTTTATGATTGGATTACGTTTTACGGAGAGAAGTCAATGGAACCAGTGACGGATCAACTAAGAAAAATCCTCGATCAGTGGGCTGAGACGGCACCTGAAAGAGAATTGAAGCGAATCAGGGACTATTTCATTCTTAGCTGTCAGTTGGAATATGGTTTCTGGGAAATGGCTTATCAAGTAGAAGAGTGGCCAATCTCCCTCCAAAAAGGTGAGCGGGTATGAAACGACTAAAGCTTTCGGACATTTTGATTACGATCGTGATTGCCCTTGTTTTTGGGATTATTTATAAATTGTGGGGACCGGTCTATAACGTCTTTAAACCATTTGGCCTTCATATTGGTGATGTGATTTACGGAATGTGGTTTATTGCGGGAACTGTGGCAGTGCTTCTTCTTCGTAAGCCTGGTGTGGCACTACTTGCAGAAACAGCTGCAGCTTCTGGTGAATTTCTTGTTGGTTCAGAATATGGATTATCTGTTCTTCTATATGGAATTGTTCAAGGATTAGGAACGGAATTAATGTTTGCCTTATTTGGCTATAAACGATACACCGCATTTGTTGCGGCGCTTGGAGGGATTGCTGCTGCGGTAGGCTCCATTGTCATGGATGCTGCCTATGGATATGTGATGGACCTTGCTCTATGGAATTTACTACTTCTCATTGGTGCTAGGTTAATAGGTGGTTTTCTACTAGCTGGGCTACTTGCTTATTTCCTTGTAGAAGCTCTAGAGAAAACAGGTGTTACTAGCTTGGTTAGACCAGCAAGTGATGAAGATTATAAGGCGTTAGATCAGTAAGGAGTGGTTATATGAAAGTGGGTGTATCAAACCTTCGTGTAAAATATGCGGGAGCGGAAACGCTGTTATTTAATAAATTATCTCTTGAGATTGCAGAAGGGGAAAAGGTCTTATTTCTTGGTCCGAGCGGTTGTGGTAAATCCACTCTTCTGCAAATATTATCTGGGTTAATACCAAATGCCGTTCCAGTGCCTATGAAGGTAGATGCCAAAAGCATTCCAAAATCTTCAGGCGTCGTATTTCAAGATCCTGATTCTCAGTTTTGTATGCCATATGTGGATGAAGAGATGGCATTCGTACTGGAAAATCGTGCTGTCCCGCAACCTGAAATGGAAGGGTTAATTCGTCATTATCTTGAGAAGGTAGGTCTTTCCTTTAAGGATCCGCATATTGAGATTAATTCACTTTCACAAGGAATGAAACAGCGACTAGCCATTGCATCCATGCTTGCACTTGAGCCAGACGTGATTTTTTTGGATGAACCGACCGCATTACTTGATCCTGCAGGTACTTCTGACGTATGGAAAACAATTAAGCAAATTAATGCTACACAAACAATGATTATTGTGGAGCATAAGATTAATGAAGTGATTGATTTTGTTGATCGCATCGTCCTTTTCGATTCAGAGGGAAGGATTATCGCAGATGCCGACCCAAAAAGTATCTTCTCCTTTTATAAACATAAGATGAAAGAATATGGGATTTGGTATCCGGGCGTATGGGAAGAACATACAAGTGAAAAAAATCTTCCTGCATCGTATGTTAAAGGGGAAGAAATTCTTGAGATTAAACAGTTAAAAGGGTATCGTGGCAAAATCCCAAAAATTGAAGTGCATAATGGATCAGCTCATGAAGGAGAATGGATTGTGGTTACCGGAAAGAATGGAGCAGGTAAAAGCTCCTTTCTTTTAAGTTTAATGAATGTGATGAAAACGTCCGGGAAAAAGAGAGTAAAGAATCAGGAATTAAAATCGATCAAAGATTCCCGTGAGCAACTAGCTTTTGTTTTTCAAAATCCAGAATTTCAATTTGTCACGAATTCTGTCTATGATGAACTTGCTTATTCCCTTGAAATGATAGGAGATGTGGAAGTAGATCAAAAAGTAGCCCAGTGGCTTCAAGCATATGATCTTAAGCAAGTGCGAACTCTTCATCCGTACCAGCTTTCTACGGGGCAAAAAAGAAGGTTAAGCGTAGGAACGGCCATGTTTGGTTCTCAACCGATTCTCTTGTTAGACGAACCAACATTTGGTCAGGATGCAAGTAATACGTTTAAGTTGCTAGCTTTATTTGAACAATTAAGGTCAAAGGGAATGCTCATTATCATGGTGACGCATGATGAGGAGATTGTTCAAAATTATGGGACGAGAGAGTGGGTCATTGAAGAGGGTAAGCTAACCGCTGATCGAGAACTTCTGAGAAGGGAAGAGAGGGAACATCATGCAGTGGACTCTACAATATAAAGAAACATGGCTTCATCGTTTAAATCCTGCTTTCAAATTGGTGTTCATTTTAGCATTATTTATCCTTCTTTTATTCGTTCACAATCCAAATTTGATTAGCAATGTAACAGTGGTTCCATTAATTCTCGTCTTGTTCGCCACAGGACATCAGAAAAAGATACTAGCGATCTTAATGATTCCATTTTTGTTATTATTTTTCTCAAGTGCTTCTAGTATGATGTTCTTTGGTCAAGGAACAACGACTTGGTGGAAGTGGGGAATCGTTCATATTACAGAAGAGAGCTTCTTTCGAGGTCTTCACATCGGGTTTCGAGCTTTAAATTTCGCCTTGCTCGGACTTCTATTCGCTTTGACAACGAGGCCAGTATTTCTCTTCTATTCCCTCGTTCAACAGCTTAAAGTACCGCCTCGGTATGCCTATAGCTTTATGGCTGCTGTTCGGATTCTTCCTGTTATGATGGAGGAATTCCAACAGCTAAGAGCTGCATTACTTATTAGAGGTATAAAAAAGAAAAAAGGGTTCGCTCGAATCATGCAGTCTGTGACGCTTTATGCGGTGCCGTTGCTTTCTCAAAGTATTCGTAGAGCTCATCGCATTGCAGTTGCCATGGAAGCGAAGCAATTCAATAATAAGGAACGAACTTATTATTACAAACAGACCTTTTCGAGAGTAGACGTATATTTTATACTCTACATCACGCTAGGTTTTTCTCTTGCTTATTGGGGTGGTCTAACATTTCCTTACTTCGATATCACAGATGTTAGAAATTAAGAAACCGGCTGGTTAGCCGGTTTCTTTTCATTGCTTGATTTCTACAAGTGGTCAGTATCCTTAGAATACTGGTGTTTCCCGCCTTCACGATTTTCTTCTTTCAACTTGTTTTTCAACATTCGTTTAGCATTATGATCAACTGCTTTTTTATTATTATCTTTTGTTGATGACACGTTATGTCCTCCCTTGCTAGGATTGCCATGCACAATAATAGAGTACGCGATTATGCGACATCCTATGTAAAAGGAAGTTATTTATTTAAGAAAAACAATGCAAGTGTTCCTGGTCCTGAGTGAGAGCCAATCGTAGCGCCTACTTCATGAATGACAAAGTGCTCACTCCCATATGTGTCTTGAATCGCACTTTTTAATTTTTCAGCGCTTTCAAGGTCATCTCCATGTGATATGCCGATTAATTGAGACTGAAGATTAACACCGCGTTCTTGCATGATCTCAACCATACGCTTTGTGACTTTGTTTTTTCCACGAATTTTTTCAATCGGAACAAGTTTCCCGTCTTCAACGTGGAGCACTGGTTTGATTTTTAACATTCCACCAAAGAAGGCCGAAGCTTTGCTGACGCGACCACCGCGTTGAAGGAACTCCAGGTCGTCTACTGTGAAAATGTGTTCCATGTGCGTTAAATACTTGCTGTTTAAGCTTTCTGATATTTGCTCAAATCCTTCACCTTTTTCAGCAAGCTCTGCAGCGTGGATCGCCATAAGTCCGTAGCCGAGAGAAGCAGCTTTGGAATCAATGACCTCCATTTGTACGTCAGGGTATTCTTCCTGTACTTCATTTTTTATGATGGCAGCGGATTGGTATGTACCTGAAATGCCAGAAGATAGCGCAATATAAATAAAAGGCTGACCCATTTTAGCGTATTTCGTAAATGTCTCTCGTATCCGTGCTGGAGGAATTTGCGACGTTTTGGCCATTGTACCTTCTCGCAAAGTCTTATATAACTCTTTTGCTTGGATCTCTTCACGGTCATAATACTCCTGATCTCCGATAATGACCATTAGTGGCATGATGTCGATGTCGTGCTTTCGTGCGAGATCCTCTGGCAAATCGGAGGCGCTATCTGTAATGATTTTAACTGTCATGGACGATCGTCCCTTCTTCATTTTTAAGTCAGTATGTAAATGAATGTTTGTTATAATCAAGTTTATCCCATTAGTAAAGAGGAAATCAATCCTATTGATGGGGTTGAATAGAAAACAGTTGACGTAGATTAGATAGTTTGATTAGATATACTTGGCTTAGTAGATGTGGCTTTACCTAATCGTCACTTATAAAGATCGGATCCTGAGAGTATTGTCAATCGGATCAGTCTCTACTTATATTCTGTAAACGAGTTAAATCTCTGTTTCAAAAAAGAAGGTGTTCTTATTGGAAGAAGTAAAAAAAATTATTGTAATTCTCTTAGGTGCGATTCTTGGTGCAGTTTCTTTGAACTTATTTCTTATCCCTGCCAATGTATATGCTAGTGGTTTTACTGGTATCGCACAGCTCATTTCTAGTGTACTAAGTGATTATACGCCTATTTCAATCTCAACGGGTATTTTACTTATGTTACTAAATATCCCTGTAGCTATTCTGGGGTGGAAGAAAGTGGGCAAGTCTTTTACATTATATAGCGTCATTAGTGTAGGAGCTACTACCTTTTTCCTTGAAATCATTCCAGTTCAGGCTCTGTCAGAAGATATACTGCTCAATGCAGTGTTTGGCGGAGTAATTGCAGCGATTGGTATCGGTTTTACATTAAAATGGGGGGCTTCCACCGGGGGAATGGACATCGTAGCCATGATTCTATCCCGCATGAAAGACCGTCCAATCGGTACGTATTTCTTCAGCATGAACGCGTTGATTATCCTCACCGCAGGAATGCTTTATGGCTGGGAAAAAGCCCTTTATACGCTCGTTACCTTATACGTATCATCTCGAGTAATCGACGTCATTCATACACGTCACGAAAAACTAACAGCTATGATCGTAACTTCCAAAGGAAATGAAATGCAAAAAGCCATTCATGACCGTCTTGTAAGAGGAATCACCAAGCTTCCTGCCAAAGGTGCTTACAGAGGAGAAGACAAAGAAATGCTCATGATCGTCGTCACACGTTATGAACTATACGACCTCGAGCACATCATCCAAGACATCGACCCAACCGCCTTCACCAACATAGTCAACACCACAGGCATCTTCGGATTCTTTAGAACGGATGGTTAAGAAAAGCGGAAGTGAGCGTTTAGGGACGACAAACGCTGGAGGCCCTTCATTTGAACACGGTTTTTGTGTTCGGATGAAGGGCTGAAGCGATCGAGAGGCTGGGCGCTGCAGCTAGCCAAGAAAAGCGGAGCGGGCCTGCCTAAATCCGCAGGATGTTGGAGCCCAAGAGATTGAGACGATTTTTGTCTCATTCGATTGGGCGAAACAGCCGAAGGATTTGGCCCGCACAGCTAGACAAGAAAAGCGGAGACGAGCGTTTAGAAACGGAGATATTGGAGCTCTTGAACTAGAACACGTCCTTTGTGTTCTGGTGAAAGAGCGAAATATCGCAGTTTCTGCGAGTCACAGCTAGACAATAAAAGCGGAAGTGGGCGTTTAGACACTGCAGGCACTGGAGCCTTTTCATTTGAACACGTCCTTTATGTTCTACTCAAAAAGTGAAACATCTCACCTACTACTTAACAACACAAAAAAAGTTCCTCGGGTATCCGAGGAACTTTTTTCTATGCGTTATTAGAGATTGTTTCTTTTACTTCTGGAAGTAATGTATCCCAATCTGCCTCTGGCATCTTATTAATTGTAATAAAATCCTGGTATCCAAACACATTATCAACACCATCTAATTTAAGAAGTGCAGCAGCCATTTGGTGATCAGGATTGTCATTCTTCTTGAAAGAATGGCTTGAAGTTCCTTCGAAAAGCTGTTGATCTGCCGTGATTTTAATAGCATTTGGGTTTGGTGTGCGATCTACGCGTAATTCCATTTTATAAACGCCTCCTTTCTCTACCATCTCTTAGTGTATCAGAAACAACTCTTTCAGCAAATAATCTTTAAGAAGAGAAGGTAAACCCGTATCTTTTTGAGATAATGTCATGGAAACCGAGGGAATTGTAAAGGTGTTTTGTAACAGCGTTATGAATTCCTGTCTCAAGTTCAATGCCCTTAATACCTTCATTCTCAGCCCAATAAATCACATGAAGTAGTAATTTCCTACCAATACCTCTATTTCGTGCATCTGGATCAACAAATAATTCATTTAACCAAATATATGGACCACCACTAGAGAGGCTGACGCCGATATTAAAAAACGCGACACCATGAACTTCATCATCAGACTCTGCGACAACGATTCGTGATGCTGTCTGTTCATCAAGAGCAAGCTTTACTCCTTTAATGAGTTTATCGTAGCTTCCATCTTGATCAGAACGAGTAATTTGCTTCATTAATAACTTTGAAACCTTTTCAATCATGTCTTCATCTGTCTGGCTAGATAATTGGTACACATTCATTACCGTTCCACCTCCGTCATACTGTTTCGACTTAAAACACTTCAATTCCTTTTTAAGAAGGTTTGAATAAAGTTTTTAATTAATTTCAAGATATTTGAAACATTCAGCCTTTTCTATTCGTCTATATAGAGTAAGAAAGGAGCTAATACATTGAATTTAATTTTTTCATGGAGCTCTGGGAAGGACAGCGCCATAGCTTTATTCGATTGTTTAAAGCAATCACATCTTCAAGTGAAAGGATTATGGACGACCGTCAACGAAACAAATGGTGCCATCCCTTTTCACGGAGTACATGCAGCGCTTCTTGAAAAGCAGATAGCTGCTATTGGTCTTCCTCTAACGATAACCAATTTACCAGATAACTGTACAAATAAGCAATACGAGAAACTTGTTAGCGCACAATATAAGGTGTTTAAAGAAGCAGAAATAGAAGGGATCGTTTTCGCTGATTTATTTCTAGATGATATTCGTCGTTATCGGGAAACGCTTTTACAGGAGTGCAAACTGAAGGGTATATACCCATTATGGCAACATTCCACTTTACATACGGCAAAAAGATTCGTCTCCACAGGTTTTAAAGCAGTGATCACAACGGTTGATCAGTCAAAAATATCTCCTGATTGGATAGGAAAACCATTTGACGATAACTTTCTTCAATCCCTTCCAGACCACGTGGATCCGTGCGGTGAAAATGGAGAGTTTCATACGTTTGTATCGGACGGCCCAATTTTTGAAAAAGAAGTGATAGTTGAAATTCAAGAAATCGTAGAACAAGGCAAGTATCGAACAGCCATTTTAAAGACCTGGTAACAACGGAATGAAAGGGGGAGGAAAGAAATGCCTGTACTTGTTTGTTTTGGCGACTGCCTGACAGCGAGAGAAGTAGATGATAAAGGAAACGAACGCCTTACATCAAGGATAAGAGGGGCTCTTGATGAATGGATCGTGATTAATGCAGGTTCAACACCAACTTCTAGAGAAGGGGTATCGCGTTTTCAGTCTGATGTTCTCAGCTACAAACCGGATTATGTAACCATTTTCTTTGGAACGCAAGAAGCTTGTTTAGGACAAGGTTCAGATTTAAGTGAATTTGAAAGAAATATTGAGTACATGGTTAAGAATCTCCCCTCAGAACGAGTTATTCTTATATCGCCATCACCAGTAATGAATGAAGGAAATGTCTCCATGACCAATCAGAAAATAGAGGGTTATGCTGATCGAATTAAACATTTAGCAAATAAGCTTGGAACAAGACATATTGATCTCTGGAAACTGATACGTGAAAATAAGAAAAGTAAAATGCTTTATGAAAAAGATGGTCTTCAGCTAAATGCAAAAGGATATAAGCTGATAACGAAAGAAGTACTGAATTTGCTTGGCAGACGAACAAAATTTAAACCAGTCATTAAACTTTTTTAAAATGGTGTGACTATAAATGAACGCATTTCCACAAAGAAGAACCCGTCGCACATGACGGGTTCTTCTTTGTGGAAATTAAAAGGGTTTATTGGATGATTCATGGCTAAGTTCTTGTATAACTTCCTGGTAAGATGTGAGCTGTTCTTTTTCTGCGCTTGTAGATTGGTGAAAAGCTGCAGAAAGATTATTTTGGGCCACATCGATTTGGTTTTGCAACTCTGGATGACCTGCGGCCATTTGCTCCGCTTTTGCAACGGCTTCTCGAGCAAGCTGAAAATGACGATTACCCATCGTTATTCACCACCTGACAAATTTTCTTGTTGTTGTTTCTTACGTTGTTCATTGCTGAAGCTTGTCAGGTCGTGTTGGTCCATGTTTTGGACAACTCGATCCGCACCTTCTTTTACCATTCTCTTTGTTTTACTATTCTTTGCCATGATTAATCCCTCCCTTTCTTTTATAGGATGAGTTCAGCGATCTGTAATTATTCGATTTCCATCCTTATTTCATTAAACAAAAAAAGACAGCTTATGATAGCTGTCTTTTATCAGGTAGGATGATGTTTAGCCTTTCTTCAAGGAAGGAAGCAACACCATCTTCTTCATTGGTCATCGTGATTTCGTTAGAGATATTTTTTAATTCAGCAATCGCATTGCCCATCGCCACGCCAGTTCCAGCATATTCGATCATTTCAAGATCGTTATCTTCATCCCCGAAGGCAATGATTCTTTCTTGAGGGACATTGAAATGCTCGGCTAACCGTTTAAGTCCTACTGATTTGTTTAATCCCGCTCGAACAATTTCAATAATGTTTAAGGGAGCAGCCCAAACGCGATGCTCGATCATCTCAGCGTGATGCTCTTTTAACATTGACCGAAGATCAGCGAGCTGCTGTTCATGTGGATGAATGAGAAGAGATGTAGGATCGTCTTTAAGGTTTTTATGAATTTCACCTGTATAGATAGAAGATTCGTTCATAATCATATTTTGCATAATTAATTCATCATGCTGATGCAAATAAACATCATCCAACACTTCGGCCATGATGTTTTTTACGTTAATTTCACTACAAGAAGAGACGATGGATCTAGCCGTATTTAATTCCATTGGTGAGTGATACGTCCCGAATGAGCGATCAAGAGGATGATGTACAAAAGCTCCATTGAAATTAACAATTGGAGAATCGAGTGCCAATTCATTGTAATAGCGCACGCTTGCTCGATAAGGCCTTCCTGTTGCGATAGCAACATGGTGTCCCTGTTTTCTAGCTTCGGCAATAACAGATTTTGTGCGTTCAGAAATATTCTTTTCGCTGTTTAACAACGTGCCATCAAGATCAATTGCGATTAGATGCGGTTTAGTTGTCATAGAAGCTCCTTTGAAAAGTGTCATTTGGTGTTTACACACTAATTGTACATGGCATCCATATATGTGTCTATTTAGGAATATTAAAATTTTGACAAGAATGTTAAAAGGATATGATAGCTGTTTGAGGAATTGTTAAGAAGGGTACACTTTAACTATCATTCCATTGGAGGTGGCAGTCGATTATGACTAAGAAACAGACATTGCTAATATCAAGTATTGCGGCAGGGACAATCGGCATTTCATCCTATTTGCTTAAGGATGAGGAGAAGAGAACGAAATTAAAGTCAAAAGCTAACGATATTCGGAAACAAGTGACTAAGAAGTTTAACGATACCTTACCAATTGAGAAGGCGGGTAACCCAACAACACCGGATCAGTCAGACGATAGTGGTGACAGCAAGATGGTGTATGAGGGATCACAGTTTCCAACTCAATACTACAATAAGCTTGAAAATATGAAATCAGTTGAAAAAAGTCACGAAGAGCAAATCAAAAATTAACAAACGGAACATGCAAGCGACTGCTTGCATGTTTTTACGTTTTCTATACTGTCCTTAAATTTCTCAATCAACTATATGAGTGGTACGATAGAGTAGAATGAGGGTTGCTAAAGGAAAGGGGCAAGATGATGATAACAATTGTTAATGAATACATAGAGAATATACCTGTCTTACACATAGTGGACGCTAATCTTGCTGAAGATAAGCTGCCATTAGTTATGTTCCAACATGGATTTACTAGCGCTAAAGAACATAATCTTCACATCGCATATCTTCTAGCAGGCGAAGGATATCGTGTTCTTCTGCCCGATGCTGTGCACCATGGTGAGCGTGAAGATGACCTATCAGGGAAAAAGAGGCAATATGTGTTTTGGGAAATTGTGATCCAAAGCTTAACAGAACTTGATCAACTAAGGCAGCATTTTGTGGATCGGAACCTGGTTCAAGAAGACCGAATCGGTATGTCTGGTACATCTATGGGCGGAATCCTTACATTTGGTGCTCTTACACAGTATCCGTGGATTAAAGCCGCCGTCTCCTTAATGGGTTCACCTTCTTACTTCAAATTAGCTAACGCACAAATACGTTATTTAAAGGAAGAAGGATTTAGTCTCCCTATTTCTGAAGAAGAGATGATAACACAAATTGAAGGATTGCAGTCCTATGATCTTTCTCTTCAAGAAGATAAACTTAATGGTCGTCCACTAATGATGTGGCATAGTACTGTAGATAAAGTTGTTCCTTATACTCTTACTTACGACTTCTATAACCAGATTAAACCGCTCTATAATGGGAAAGAAGACCGTCTGAAGTTTATTAAAGATGAGACTTCTGGCCATAAAGTTTCACGTGAAGCTGTCCTTGCTTTAGTGGATTGGTTTAAAACTCATTTATAGAATTAAGGCTTTTTGGTTTAAGTTAAACCTCAATTTGTTATAATGAAGGTTGGAAGCACATGTATGAAAGGAGAGAATGCTATGTCTGAACAAACAGATCAAGAAATGAGAGATAAATTATTTGAAGCTCTTGAGAATGTTATTGACCCTGAGCTTGGGATAGACATCGTGAATCTTGGCCTCGTATACGAAGCCGATCTTAATGATGAAGGTGTTGCACAAGTCGTTATGACATTAACAGCAATGGGTTGCCCATTAGCAGGCACAATTGTTAACGATGTAAAGCGCGCACTATCTGACGTGGAAGAAGTGAACGATGCTGATGTTAACATCGTTTGGAATCCACCATGGTCAAAAGATAACATGTCACGCTACGCAAAAATTGCGCTAGGCATTAGATAATGAAAGTAGGAAAGGAAGAGGGGCTCCTCTTCCTTTTTTTATTTTGGATATGAGTAATCGCTTATTTCAGCGAGGATGAGAAAATGACGTTTTCTATTCCGTACGCTCTACTACAATTTTGTCATTAATCATATTCCAAATAGCAGGGTCTTCCATACCCAATCTCCAAAGCGCCACGCCCTGGACACCAAGTTCATTAGCTAAGCGGATTTTTGCTTCTATGCTTTGTTCATTTTCAAACCAAACCTCGTGCTGATTTCCTTCTTCATCTTTATATCTGAAAAATGGCGTTTGACGCTCCTCGTTAAATTGAACTTCTGCATTGTGTTTCTTTTTCAATTTCATTGCCATGTCATAAGTGACATAAGTGCTTTTATCCGTATCAAGATTGAAATCAAACCCAAATACAGAGATAGCGGATACTAATTTCTCAGGGGGGATTCTCGTTTTAGCATAAGTCATTACTTTTTTCATCCACCCAGCCGTTACTGCAGGACCAGCTGGACTGCCAGGCCAGCCAAATTCGTTATAGAGCATCACAATAAATTGATCAACAGCTTTACCAATTTCGGCATAGTTAAATGGGTCTGAGAATGGATTCACTAATTCATCTGATGCTCTCGATGGAACGCTTGCTGAAAAGAAATATCCTTTCTTATGAAGCTCTTCCCCGATCGTCTGATAGAGAAGCGTCAGTTTATCCGCATCTTCGATATAAACATCCTCTATGTCGATGTCAACTCCATCGAAATTATACTTCTCAATTAATTTAACTAAGTTTAATGCAAATGCGCGACGATTTTCTTCACTTGAAACGAGTGTTTGAACAACTTTCTTACTCGGTTCGGTATCGCCTTTTTTGTATAGCAGGTTATGAACAACCGGCATAATTTTGATGTTTTGATCATGTGCCAGTTGAACGAGTTTCTCGATCTCCCTATCGCTAAACTTTCCAAACTTCTCAATCGTTGTTGGATTTGACTCGCTAATTCGAAACAGAAATAAAGCAAGTTGAGATAGAGCAGAACGGTTTGACACGAACGACTTATACGAAGAAGGAAGGGATGGACCTTCTTCAAGCGTATAGTATCCGATAATTCTTGATACAGGCAACTCATCACCATATGCATTAAAGGTAACAAGGCTATCAGAGATCCATCCGCTCGTGCCATCATATAGCTGGACTTTGTACCAATTTCCACGAATACCTTCGACAGCGAGCTTAGCCCCATTTCTCATTTGAGCAATGATGTTATACCCTTTACCAGGACCAGTTCTGACATTCGCCCGATCTGCCTTTACGACAACTTCTGTATATACTGGAATTTTAAGCGTTTGGCCAATGGAAAGATCATCTGTTGTTAAGTCGTTCAATACTTTAATACTCTTCGGTGTGGTATTGTTGTTCATAGCAATTTGATAAAGGCTATCTCCTGCTTTTACTGTATAATTGATTCGCATTGAGCGGTTTGCCGGAATATTAAGATGTTGACCAACGTAGATGAGGTTAGATGGCAGTTGATTTAATTCTTTTACTTCTTGAACAGGAATTTGAAAGCGATCGGATATGCTTAACAATGTATCTCCAGGTTGAACAGTGTAAGATGGATAATCAGTTGCTGAAGGAATCCGTAACATTTGACCTACATAGATAATATTTGAGTTCAGCTGATTGATTTGTTTGAGATCATTGACAGATTGGTTATGAGAATCCGCAATTCTAAGCAGTGTATCGCCTGGCTTTACCCGATATTGAATTTGAGGCATGATCATCACTCCTTTCCATATAAGATGCATCACTAACAATCTATTCAGCGCAGAGTCTATTCATTCGAATTTTACTTCTAGAGTCTTGATCTTTGTTACAATGAAGAGGAAAATCATAACAGATGGAGATGAGATAATGGTAGAGAGAAGGAAGCCAATCACTGTAGAAGAAGCAATTCAAAAAGTGATGAACCTCTCTTATGAAGGAGAAAGCGAAATGGTTCCGCTAGAAGAAAGCGACGGACGTCATCTCGGTGTTGCTTTGAAAGCCGATCATGATGTTCCGCCGTTTGATCGTTCCCCTTATGATGGATTTGCTATAAGAGCAGAAGATACATACGAAGCAGGAAGAGACAATCCAATTCAATTAAAAGTAATTGAAGAAATAGGAGCTGGAACGGTTGCATCAAAGGTTCCAGAAAGAAATGAAGCGATTCGGATTATGACAGGAGCAGCAATACCAGAAGGAACAAATGCTGTGATCATGCTTGAACTTGTTCAAGAAGTAGAGGATGATGGTCAGTCATTTATCCAGCTGAAACGCAAAGTAGCAAAAGGAGACAACGTTTCCTTACAAGGAGAAGATACAAAAGCAGGTACAGTATTGATCGAGAAAGGCTCACGGATTACACCTGGTGTGAAAGCACTTCTTGCCACATTTGGCTATGCGAATGTGCCCGTGGCTCGTAAACCACAAGTTGGGATATACGCTACTGGTACAGAGCTATTGAATCCTGAAGAAGCTCTTCAACCAGGAAAAATTCGTAATAGCAACTCCCCCATGATTGAAGGTCAAGTTAAAGCGGCTGGAGGCGTACCCCTTTATTTTGGAAAGCTCGATGATGACTTTGAGACGTGTTTTACTTCTGTAAAAGAAGCGTTAAGTAAAGTCGATTTTCTCATTACAACAGGAGGCGTTTCTGTAGGTGATTATGATTATCTTCCTGCTATTTATGAAAAATTAGGAGCAACTGTCTTATTTAATAAAGTAGGCATGAGACCAGGAAGTGTAACGACTGTAGCAGAATGGAATGGTAAACTCTTGTTCGGACTTTCTGGGAATCCTTCCGCTTGTTTTGTAGGATTTGAATTATTCGCAAGACCAATCATCAAGCGTGCCCTTTTCTCGAAATTCCCTTATCGTATGAGAAGTAAAGGAACGTTACTAACTGATTTTCCTAAACCGAATCCATTTACCCGATTTGTACGAAGTAAGACAGAGGAAAGGGAAGGGCGTATATATGTAAAGCCAACGGGTCTTGATAAATCAGGAAGCGTCACGTCACTTGCTGAAGCCAATGCTTTCACCGTACTACCTGGCGGAACACGAGGATTTAAAGCGGGTGATACCGTTGATCTCCTTCTTTTACGTGAGGAAGGATCTGAGTCCTAATGAGAATACCAATCTTACAAGTAATCGGTTATCAAAATAGCGGAAAAACGCTTTTTGCGGAGAAATTTATAGAAATGGCTACCTCAGCTGGTAGGAAGGTTGGCGTTATTAAGCATCACGGTCATGGCGCTCCTGACGTCTATGATCAGAATAAAGACACGGGTCGTCATCGCGAGGCTGGTGCTACAGTGACCGGAGTTAGCGGTGGTGGAATGGTATCTGTTCAAGCAATGCAAGAAAATGAATGGGAGCTTAATCAGTTAATACGATTATATGAAATGTTTGAGGTTGACCTCATTCTTATAGAAGGCTATAAAGAGGAAAGCTATCCTAAGGTTGCTATTATAAGAGATGCCGAAGATCTTCATCTTTTAGAAAAAAGCCATATTATTGGATCAATTGTAAAAGAGCAGCTTGAGGTTCCTATGAAGAATAGCTATCGATATGAAGAAATGGATCGTTGTATAAATGATGTATTGAAGGTTTTAAGGAGAGATTGAAAATGGAATATTACTCGATTACTTCTGAGGAAATAGATGTAAATAAGGTGATTAGTAGTGTAATCCGTCCTGAGGCAGGGGCGATCAACACGTTTATTGGAACAGTAAGAGAATTTACTGGTGAGAAGCAAACGGTCTCGCTACAGTATGAAGCTTATCCTTCCATGGCAGAAAAACAGTTGAAACGAATCGGTGGAGAAATTCGTGAGCAGTGGCCAGCAGTCCAAACTTCTATTGTGCATCGAATCGGTAAATTAGCGATTAGTGACATTGCCGTTGTGATTGCTGTCGCTTCCCCACATCGCGCTGAAAGTTATGAAGCCAGTCGCTATGCGATTGAGCGTATAAAGGAAATCGTGCCAATTTGGAAAAAAGAGTACTGGACCGATGGGGAAGAGTGGATTGGTGATCAGCTTGAAAAGACCTCATACAAAAACAAATGGCCAAAGGAGGAGAAGAAATGATTACTGTTCTTTTCTTTGCAAAGCAGCAAGAGCAAATCGGGAAGGAAAAGCTAGAACGATTGGAATCACAGCTTGTGGTTTCTGAGCTGAAACAAATTCTGATGAACGATTATCCAGATCTTTCTCTTGATCATACGATGACGGCGATTAATGAAGAATACGCAGCGGAAGATCAGGTAGTGAACGATCAGGACATTGTTGCGTTTATTCCTCCAGTTAGTGGAGGATGAATGAAGAACACCCGCTTGGGTGTTTTTTTATTTTGAGATTTTTTAGTGAGAGAGGAAGTGACAGCTGGAACGAAGGTGTTTTGGGTTTTTAGATGAACACAAAGGGCGTGTTCTTTTTATGGGGCTCCAGCGCTTGTCGAGGCTAAACGGGCGCTTCCGCATTTCGTGTCTAGCTGCGACTCGCAGAAACTGCGATATTTCACTCTTTCACCAGAACACAAAGGGCGTGTTCTAGTTCAAGAGCTCCAGTATCTTCGTTTCTAAACGCTCGTCTTCGCTTTTCATGTCTAGCTGCAGCGCCCAGACACTCGGTCACTTCGCCCTATAACTCGAACACAGAAACCGTGTTCAATTTATAGGGCTCCAGTGCCTGCCGTGTCTAAATGGGCGCTTCCGCATTTCGTGTCTAGCTGCAGCGCCCAGCCTCTCGATCGCTTCACCCCATAAAATGAACACAAAGAACGTGTTCTTTTTATGGGGCCCCAGCGCTTGTCGAGGCTAAACGGGCGCTTTCGCTTTTCGTGTCTAGCTACGACTCGCAGAAACTGCGATATTTCACTCTTTCACCAGAACACAAAGGGCGTGTTCTAGTTCAAGAGCTCCAATATCTCCGTTTCTAAACGCTCGTCTTCGCTTTTCATGTCTAGCTGCAGCGCCCAGACACTCGGTCACTTCGCCCTATAACTCGAACACAGAAACCGTGTTCAATTTATAGGGCTCCAGTGCCTGCCGTGTCTAAACGGGCGCTTTCGCTTTTCTTATAACCTACATATCGTTATTGGGCAGTCTTCGCAGTGGATGGCGCAGCGGAGGAATTCTAGGTTGTGGATGGTGATTTTGCTGTGGGTGATGGAGACGATGTCGGCTTTTTTGAGTTCGCTTAGGATGCGGTTGACGCTTTCTCTTGTTAGGCCGCAGAAGTTGCCTAGCTCCTGATTTGTGAGAGGGAGGTCGATGAGAATGTTATCTTCTTGATGAACGCCATATGTATTGGATAGTCGAATGAGAGTAGAGTAGAGTGCTCCTTTTTTTCCATGTAGGAGTAGATCTCGGAATTTTGATTGGTTTTTTCTGAAGTTTTCTCCCATGAACTTCATAAATTCAGTTGCGAGTAGGGCGTTTGTGGTTAGAGTCTTTTCTAGGTGAGCTTGTTTCACAAAGGTTGCTTGTACATCATCTACTGCCCATGCGTTGGAGGAGAAGTTTAATTGGCCAGTGTAAAGAGCAAGTTCGCCGATAAGATCACCCGGTTGACAGATTTGTAGCGTTAATTCTCTACCTTCAGATGTGAGCTTATTTAAACGAACGTTTCCAGATCTTATAAGAAGAAGACGGTCCGCTTTCATTCCATCCATATAAAGGGGCTCGTCTTTTTGAAACGAAATGGATTCGCCTGCTTCAGCAATCCACTTTTTTAGTGGGTCTGATGTAATCGTATCTTCTTTCATTTTCATCCTCCTTTGATCATTCTTTACTATTATCCCATGTAATCCTTTCTTATCACAACCAACAATTCCTTTTATACGAAGGGAATTTGTTAGGGCAAATAAAAAAACCGGCGATAGCCGGTTAGAAAATAAGGACAAATGCACCCACGATAAAGCAATAGATAGAGAAATAAATTAAGTTTCCTCGCGCCATAATATTCATAAACCATTTTAATGAATAGTAAGAAGCTGTAAGAGATAGAAGGAAGGCTACGATATATGGGATAAGCATGTCACCAAATTGGAGATCTCCGATGCTAAGGATCATCGAACCTACGCTTACAGGTATGAATAATAGGAACGAAAACCTTAGAGCTGTTTCTTGTTTCATTCCAAGTCCCATGGCGGCTACGATTGTTGCACCAGAGCGACTAATACCAGGGATTAAAGCGACAGCTTGTGCCAGACCTACAATAAGGGCATCCTTGATACTAAGTCCTGCTTCGCCTTTAGAGCCACGAAGGTTACGAATGAGCCAAAGTGCGATACCTGTAATAATGAGAGTAGCTCCAACAACTTTAATGCCCTTCAGTTCTTCTCCAATAAAGTCATCGAACAAAATACCAAGTACAGCGGCAGGAATAGTTGCAATAACAAGGTAGACGATAAACATAAATTCGCTTTTTGACTCTTCTTCTCGAGAGACAACGTATCGTATTCCATGAGAAGTGAGGCGAATAAGGTCATTACGATAAATAAGAAGAACGGCAAGTAAGGATGCAAAGTTCATTAAGATCTCAAAACTAAGTCCTTCGATTTCTAAATTAAATAATTTTTGTGCTATGACAAGGTGTCCACTTGATGAGATTGGAATGGGTTCAGTGAAGCCTTGAAGTAAACCAAGAAATGCGTACTTAAGTAGTTCCAACAGTTCCATGAGTAATGTTCCTCCAGTAATGGTTACAAGATAAATTGACACATGTAACCATTAAACACCAGTCCTTCCATTTTTGTAAAGGGAATTTTGTATGTCAGGTTACATAAAACATTATTCGATGATGAATGCTGATAAAGGGGGCAAAAGTTGATGAGTGGAAGGAGGCAGTAATATGGGCGGAGAAAATCGTCAGTTTACACCTGGACAAAAAGCGCCAAATAATGGTGTGTATATTGAAATCGGAGAGACAGGTGGAATGGTGAAGGATCCACAACAAATTGAACTTCGTGCAGGTGAAGCGTTCCCTGAATGTTCAAATCAAAATCGAAAGTGGTCAAGGGAACCGAAGCCTCATCATTAATAAGAATCGGGCATAGGTACAGGCAATAAAAAAACAAGCGCCGTAAATGGCGCTTGTTTCTATTGTTCTGCTGGATCGGAAATTAGACCTTCTCCAAGAAGCGTTGCCGCAATAGCCAGGATAATTCCGAAAAGTGATGCAGGGCCAAACTCGTAATGACCACCTTGCATAGAAGCAAGTACATAGAATATCATATTGCTAAGTAGAACTCCCCAGATAATTGCCCAAAGATAACGCAATAAATTCACCTCATTTGTAAACGTATTCTATCGTTTATCATACCACAAAATATTTAAGTGCAACATCTATCAATTTTAATTCATGTAATAAAATAGCCAGGATAAATAGGCAGCAAACGCCGTCCAAAGAAAATAAGGAAGTAATAGCCAACCTGCTAACTGATTTTGTCTGCCTGCAAGAAAAATAAGAATCAATGAAGTGATTGCAATAAAGAGGGCATCCATGAACGTTGCAAACAGGGCATGCTGATCAAATTGCAAATAACTAAATGCTTGATTCAATATGTAGTTTATCCCTAGTAGTGAGAGGTACTCACTATTATGACGGCCGAAGCTACGCTTTTGGTAGACAATGGCGGTTGATAAAGCGATTAACCCAAACAGTAATGCCCAAATGATCCCGATAACGGAACCGTCTGGTGTCCAATCAGGTTTAGCAAGCGACGTATACCAATCAGCATCATAAGGGAATAGGAATCCAGAAATGCTAAATAGAAGGTAAACAATCATAAATACGAGTACGGATGTTTTTTTCATTTTTATCACCACCTTCTTTCCCATACCCAATCATATCCAATTTTATGCAAGGACATATATAGAAATAATAGTGCATATCATGACTAAGGGCGCTTTCTAATGACGTGGGATGAAGAAGATATGAAATTCCCTCAAAATAGGCACTTCACCCTTTCTTCCATATGTAACTTGCATAGGTTATACAGAAAGTGATAAAAGGGCGAGGGGAGAGTATGTGTATTCGTAAACGAGCCTATCAATTAGACGGGGAGTGGACGATCGTTCTTGTCCCTGAACGGCCTAACGGGTTTGGCATATTTATTATAGGTGGCTTAACACATTTCGTTGATGCTGATACAAGTTTCTGGTTGCAGAACCATACGCGTGAAGGGATGATTGCCGATCTTCTAGAGGCAGGGTATACAGTCTATACGAGCAATCTATATGGAAGGCACTGGGGATCGCCAAAAGCAGCGAAATTAACTGAACGAATTTATCATCTTGTTCACAAACAGGAAATTCTGAATCCAAGGATACATGTTGTTGCGGAAGGTATGGGAGTATTGGCAGCAAATGCTTTTTTAAACAATCGTCATACCTTAGTTAGATCAGCGGCATTATTAAACCCTTGTTTTGATTTGAAGCGCCTAGTCAGACAAGAACAAGTGAACCGTCTTTTCTATAAACGGTTACTACGAGAGATGGCACAAGCTTATGAAATTGAGAATGACGAGGTTTTAATGAGAATTGACAACAAAGAAACGGAAGCATGTCCTTGTCCAGTTAAAATTTGGCACCATTCCATGAAAAGTCCCTATTCGTTAGAACAAATTAGAGAATACGAGCGTCTTCAACAGGAGGTAGGATACCCCGTTGACCTTGCTTTGTTGAGTGATAGCTATCAATTTCTTGGTAGGAAGATGATTCGTTTTTTTCAACAGTATGAGGAATTGTGATTTACGATCGATTCAGTTGTGTTATTTCCATTGCTGGATGATGACCATATAAAATAAGATCTTTTAGTATCTCGGCACCAAGCATGCTATAAACCGTCCCGTTTCCACCATATCCTAACATGAAATAGACACCCTCGTACTTTGGGTGTTTTCCTATGTAAGGTAGTCCATCTTTCGTTGAACCAAATATGGCGCTCCATTCATATGCGATTGACGTTTGGATAGAAGGAAACATTTCATGCAGTTTAGCAAGTAATCGCTGTCCTTGTTGTTCGAGTTTTTCTTCTTTTTTAAGATTAGAATCAAGTCCACCAATGAGGATGCGATGATCAGCAGTTGTCCTTAAATAGTAATAAGGGCGATCGGTTTCCCAAATAAGGGCTTGATTGTGCCAACCAGGAAACTTCGGTATGGGTTCAGTCGCAATGGTATAGGTGCGATCGAGTAGTGCGCCTTTTGTTTTGGCAAATTCCTGCGTACCATAGCCAGTTGCGTAAATTACATGTTTTGCACGAATTTCTCCTTTTTCAGACTCGAAGATTAAATCATTTTTATTAAATTGATGAGAGAGGATCTCGGTATGCTCAAACACTCTTAATCCTAGTTCCCTGGCGCTGCTTGTAAGGGCAAGTGCGAATTTATACGGGTTTACTTCCGCCTCACCTTTCGTATAGATCCCTGCAGGGGCAGTGAAGGAGAAGAGACTTTCGATGGCGTGACGATCAATATAATCTGCTTCAAACCCATGATGTGTTAAAGCTTCGTATTCTTTCTTGAGTTTTTTTGCGTGATGATCGTTGCTTGCGAAATAAAGGCTTTCTGCTCGTTTAAATTCAGCTGATTCACTTAAAGAGCCTGCAACCTTTTCTAGTTCGTCTATTGCTTTTAAGCAAAGTTTATAAAAATAAACAGCCTTCTCTTTCCCGAATTGATCGATCAAATCTACAAGCATAGCATCATTAGAAAATTGAAGAAGGCCAGTATTCGCCGAAGTACTTCCAGAGCCGATCGTATCTTTTTCTATTAAAACAGTGTCAACATGATAGTCAGCAAGCGTCTTTGCCAGAATACTTCCCGACATACCACCGCCAATGATTAGGACATCACAGGTGATGGATGAAGTGAGTTCAGGAAATGTAGGGGGCTCTGTTACAGTTGTTGGCCAGAATAAATTTCCGTGATGAAGCTGCATGAAAGTATCCTCCTTAAAGGGTTTGTTAACTTAAGTTAGACAAATGATATCTTTCTTAGAATGGTCAGATGGGATAAAAAGTATTCGATCTAAACAGAGGTGAAAACTAGTGAAGAAAGTATTTGTAACAGGGGCATTGGGATTCATTGGCTTTCATTTAACAGAATTTCTACTAGGCAAAGGCATTGAAGTAGTAGCAATTGATAATAAATTAAATACCCTAAGAAATGCTGAATATGAAATGAAGGAAATGATGTTACTTCGAAACGCTAATTACAAACAAATCAACAGCTCTTTAAGTGAAGCTTCTCTTGTCCAGATTTCCAAAGAATGTGACACGATTTTTCATCTTAGTCATCCAGGGCTTGAACATGTTCGCGGCTCTAAGATCATCGAAGAAGGATTACAGAACACAAGCAAGGTCTTACAAGCATCCAACGGAAAAGTACTCGTCTACTTATCGAGCACGGAAGTTTTCGGAACACGTTATGGACAAATTACAGAAAAAACTCCTCTACACCCTACAACAATGTCGGGCAAGTTAAACGCTGAAAATGAACAAGTTTTATTGAAGTCTGATCAACGAGATGGTGTTGTAAAAGTACTTCGAGCTCCGCTTGTTTATGGACCTTGGCAACCTACTCAGTATGTTTATCAACATTACTTTCTAACTAAAAAGCTACCGTCATCGTATGAAAATGAGGGGAAGAAATTTCATCATGATGCGGTTTATGTAAGAGATGTGTGTTGGGCTTTGTATCAAGCAGGATGTCGAATCGATCAGTCAGAATCGTTCAATCTAACAAGTGGAAGAGAAGGAGAATGGCAAACCGGAGTCGAATGGTGTATAGAAGATCCAAAGGAAATGCGTTATCAGAGTAACTTGAAGTGCAGGGTTTCTAGCAAAGAATGTGTCAATAAGCTTGGGTTTAAGAATGTGACACCTATTGATGAAGGATTGCATCTGCAACGAGTGCATACGGAGAAAATGATGGCGATTGATCCTTCGATTTATTTGACTGATTGAGAAGGGAAGATGATGAATGATTGAAAAGACGCTCGGTAATTATGATGTCCACGATTCCTCTCATGGGCTTCAAGCTTTAAAAGAAACGAGAGAAAAACTTCTTTCGATGGTAAGTGACATTGAATTTCAGGAACTTCACTATGGGTATTCAAGTTTTCCTACAGTTGGAGCTTATATACTACACATTGCACAAATTGAGCTTTGGTGGGTGAAAAATGCCCTTATGGGAGAAAGTGTAACAGAGGATGAAAGAGAGCGATATTACTTTCAAGAAGAGCAAGTGATCTCTGCTCCTGATGATAAAGATCTATCCTGGTTTTTAGCTCGCCTTGCAGAGGCGCGCGAATTGATAAAATCTTATTTCAATCATCTATCTGATGTAGAGTATCGAAAACCAGGACCTGAAGTTACGATTAATGGAGAGGTGCACCGTTACTCTCCCGAATGGATCATAAGCCATTTAATCGACCATGAAGCTTACCATAGAGGACAGGCTGCGATGGTATTAAAGATGGTTTCTGGACAGCGGGAAGATTGGGAGCATTTCAATACACCGTATTTGTCGTTATAATAGAAGGGAGCCGTACAGGCGAAAGTAAATTAGGAGTGAATGAAATGGATCAAAACATGAAGTTTATGCAAATTGCAATGAAGTATTTACCTGAAGCGAAGCAGTCGCTTGGAGAGCAAGAAATCGAATTAGATCTTGAAAAGATGCAGCCATTGCTTCAGCTCTTTCTTAAGGCTATGGAAGATGCCTATGAGCTCGGGAAGCAGGATGCACAGGAGTAAGGAGAGAGTATTATGGGCCGTAAAGCTTTCTGGATTTGGTTTGTCCCACTAGGTGGTTTGTTAATAGGAATATTGATCGGTAGTTTTAGCTTAATGGTCATTTCCGGAATTTTACTATTTATAAGTGCAGGAAGCATGCTGTTTCTTTCTAAATGAATAGAAGAGACGTGGAAACACGTCTTTTCTATTATTTAACGAATAAATTTAGCAATGAGCCCATTTGCTTCACCATCGGCGTAATTTGTTGAACGGTATTCATCATTTTAGGAAAATCATACTGTCCATTTTGCTTTTTAAATTGATTCATAAATGGCTGTCCGCCCTGGTATCCTTGCTGAGGAAAGTATGGTTGCTGGGCTTGCTGGTAGTAAGGGTGTGGATAGTAGGGCTGAGGCTGCTGATGAATAGGCTGCTGATAATGATGTGATTGGTAGGGGTCAAATGACTGATATGGCGGATAAGGTGTGAAAGGCTGTTGCTGATAGTGATGATATCCAGGCTGTTGGTGAAAATAAGGCTGTTGTTGATTATACGGATACATCTATCTATCCCCCTTCGTTCAAGTTTACTTATGTTTAGTTTATGAATGTCACGCAAGAATGGTGAGTCCCACCAAGAAGCAGTTAGGTAGACAAACACACACTTATGAATTAAAATTAGTACCAGCTACTAAAGATTGGTTTTAAGTTAGAAAATATCCTATAAAGGGGAAATTCATGATGAACGCTGGTTTAGTAGGTGTAGGACATTATGTACCTGAACGTGTATTAACCAATCAAGATTTAGAGAAAATGGTTGATACATCTGACGAATGGATCCGCACTAGAACAGGAATAGAAGAAAGAAGAATTGCAGACGATGATATGAATACATCTGATATGGCTTATTTAGCTTCAAAAAAGGCCCTTGAAGATGCTAATATAAAAGCGGAAGACTTGGATCTTATTCTGGTTGCCACAGTAACTCCGGATTATCCATTCCCATCAGTAGGCTGTTTGCTTCAAGAAAAACTTGGTGCAACGAATGCGGCTGCGATGGATTTAAGTGCGGCTTGTGCTGGATTTATGTATGGCATGATTACAGCTGGTCAGTACATTAATAACGATACTTATAAAAATATCCTAGTAGTTGGTGTAGAGAAACTTTCGAAAATTACTGACTGGGAAGATCGAAACACAGCCGTACTATTTGGAGATGGAGCAGGAGCAGCAGTAATTGCGCCTGTTACAGAAGGAAGAGGTATTCTCTCATTTGAACTAGGTTCGGATGGATCTGGAGCTAAACATCTTTATCAAGAGCCAAATGGTTTTATGGCTATGAATGGTAGAGAAGTATTTAAGTTTGCCGTTAGACAAATGGGGCAATCAGCGATTAATGTAATCGATAAAGCTGGTTTAACGAAAGAAGATGTGGATTTCCTTATTCCTCACCAAGCAAATATCCGCATCATGGAAGCGTCAAGACAGAGACTTGAACTTCCGATTGAGAAAATGGCGACAACGGTTAAGAAATACGGTAATACGTCTTCGTCCACGATTCCAATCGCACTTTCAGAGGCGATGGAGGAAGGCCGCGTTAAGGAAGACGATGTGGTTATTCTTGTTGGCTTTGGCGGCGGTTTAACATGGGGAGCAGTTGCCCTAAAATTAGGACGTTAATGAGTAGTAGAGAAAAAGGAGCGCTGGTAAAATGAAAAGAAGAGTAGTTATTACTGGGTTGGGAACTGTTTCTCCACTCGGAAATTCAGTAGATGAAACGTGGACAAATATAGTTAACGGTGTTTCTGGGATTAATCCACTAACACGATTAGATAAAGATCAATTTGCAGCAAAAGTATCAGGTGAAGCTCTAGAATTTGATCCCGAAAATTTCATGGATCGTAAAGATGTTCGAAAAATGGACCGTTTCACCCAATTTGCCGTTGCAGCTTCTCAAATGGCAGTTGAAGATGCAGGATTGAAGATTAATGATGAGAATGCTGAAAGAGTCGGTGTTTGGATCGGTTCTGGTATTGGCGGTATGGAAACTTATGAATCCCAATTCCGCACGTTCATGGACAAAGGCGCTCGTCGTGTAAGTCCATTCTTCGTGCCAATGATGATTCCTGATATGGCTTCTGGCCAGGTTTCGATCATGCTTGGTGCAAAAGGAATTAACTCATGTACAGTGACAGCATGTGCCTCAGGAACAAACTCCATTGGTGATTCTTTCAAGGTGATCCAGCGTGGAGATGCTGATGTGATGATTACTGGTGGTTCAGAAGCACCTATTACTAGCATGAGCGTAGCTGGATTTGGCTCGATGAAGGCTTTATCTACTAATCCAGATCCTGCATCAGCAAGTCGTCCATTTGATGCGAATCGTGATGGGTTTGTTATTGGTGAGGGTGCAGGAATCCTTGTCATTGAAAGCCTTGAATCTGCTGAAAAACGCGGCGCTAAAATTTATGGAGAAATTGTAGGGTACGGTTCAACAGGTGATGCTTATCATGTTACGCAACCGGCTCCTGAAGGGGAAGGCGGCGCACGTGCAATGCAACAGGCTATTGATGATGCTGGTCTTACGCCTGCTGACATTGGGTACATTAATGCCCATGGGACAAGCACGGATTATAATGATAGGTACGAAACAGCAGGGATTAAGTCTGTCTTTGGAGAGCATGCTTATAAGCTTGCGGTTAGTTCAACAAAGTCAATGACTGGTCATTTGCTTGGCGCTGCAGGTGCGGTTGAAGGGGTTTTCTGTGCGAAGGTGCTAGAAGAAGGAATCCTCCCACCTACAATCAATTATGAAACGGCTGATCCAAACTGTGATCTCGATTATGTGCCAAACAAAGCACGTAAAGCTGAAGTAAATGCAGTCATGAACAATTCACTTGGTTTTGGTGGTCATAATGCGACATTGGTGTTTAAGAAATTTGTAAAGTAGATAGGTTGTAACCCCCTGGGAGATTTCCCGGGGGGGTTTTTGTGTTTAGGTGGAGTGGGCAGGGTCTTGGCCACTTCACCTTTTAATTCGTATACGAAGGACGTGTTCTTTTGTTAAGGCTCCAGTGCTTGTCGAGACTAAACGGGCGCTTTCGCTTTTCATAGATCCAGATGCAGCCTCCTGACCCTCGGTCACTTCACCATTTCATCCGAACACAAAGACCTTGTTCAAATGAAAAGGCTCCAGTGCCTGCCGGGTCTAAACGGAGGCTTCCGCTTTTCGTGTCTAGCTGCGACTCGCAGAAACTGCGATATTTCACTCTTTCACCAGAACACAAAAAGCGTGTTCTAGTTCAAGAGTTCCAATATCTCCGTTTCTAAACGCTCGTCTCCGCTTTTCGTGTCTAGCTGCGACTCGCAGAAACTGCGATATTTCACTCTTTCACCAGAACACAAAAAGCGTGTTCTAGTTCAAGAGTTCCAATATCTCCGTTTCTAAACGCTCGTCTCCGCTTTTCATGTCTAGCTGCGCGGGCCAAATCCTCCGGCTGTTTCGCCCAATCGAATGAGACAAAAAGCGTCTCAGTCTCATGGGCTCCAACATCCTGCGGATTTAAGCAGGCCCGCTTCGCTTTTCAGTCTAGCTGCGACTCGCAGAAACTGCGATATTTCACTCTTTCACCAGAACACAAAGGGCGTGTTCTAGTTCAAGAGTTCCAATATCTCCGTTTCTAAACGCTCGTCTCCGCTTTTCATGTCCAGCTGCAGCCTCCTGACCCTCGGTCACTTCACCATTTCATCCGAACACAAAGACCGTGTTCAAATGAAAAGGCTCCAGTGCCTGCCGGGTCTAAACGGAGGCTTCCGCTTTTCAGTGTTCTATTAATCTTTTCTTAATAATATACTTATCATGGAATAATTTGACTTGGTCCTGACTATACTGTTTTTACAAACAGTAGCGAAGTGAGGGGTAGCCAGATGTTGTATTTGCGAGATGTTTGGGTGAATTGGTTTGAAGGTGAAGAGAATGGGTACAATGTTTGCAATTTTCATGAATGGCGAAAAGATGATTTTATTGAGTTGCTGGATCAGGTGCCTGTTATTAAGGTGGAGTCACTACTGTATCATTACATTGAGAATGATTTGACGGAGCTTCCGGAGAGTTTACTTAGTGATGTTTTTCAACAGAGCTATATACGTAAAAATAATGAACGATCACCTTTAGAGTATTGCTTCTTGGCTACGGACGGCAGAGGGGTTATTGTCATTGATACATTAGGGTATAAGATTCCGATTCGCAAAAGTCGAGTGATACCTAGACAAGAAAAAGCAGTTTATGAAATGGTGGCAGATGTTGAAGCTATCAGTTATCCATTTGAATCAGATCAACCTTTGAAAGAACATCATATTCTTTCTCCAGGACCAGACATTATGATGGGACTTACTAGAAAAGAAAGACAGTTGAAGCAGCTTTTGTTTATGGCACTAGATCAACTATATTCTAGTGGTAACTCGGCTGAAATACGTTATTGGTTTACAGAATGTCAGCCGAAACAGTATGTGCAAATCCAAAGTATGGAAATGGACGAGGCATGGGAAGGGCTATATAGAGAAGTAAAGGCAGGTTGGTCAGCTAAGCATGAGCAAATCTGTGAGCGAATCATCAAAGGGCAGCCGTATTTCGAAAAAATATGGGAGCTTGAAAAAGGAACACACGTGAATTAACGAAAAGCTTAGATCTTTAGTCTCTCAATTATTGACTATTATTGATTTGGATAAAGCAAAAGGAAGGTTGCCCAGTGCAACCTTCCTTTTTTCTTTATCTTCTTTTTCTTTCAAGCCCCATGGCACGTTCTGCTTTTGTAAGCATTTTAGATGCTTTACGGTTCGCTTTCTCCGCCCCATGATCAAGGATGTCATCTAGTTCAGATGAAGAAATGAGATCATTATAGCGATCCTGAATAGGTTTTAACATATCAGCGATTACTTCACCAAGCTCCGCCTTAAAGTCACCATATCCTCGACCTTCATATAGGGATTCAATTTCTTCAACGCTTTTACCTGAGCAAAGAGAGTAAATCGTAAGCAGGTTAGAGATCGCTGGTTTGTTTTCTTTGTCGTAACGGACAACTCCATCTGAATCAGTAACCGCACGTTTCACTTTTTTAATAATAGTAGATGGCTCATCAAGCATTGAAATAAACGCATTTTGATTGGAGTCAGACTTACTCATTTTTTTAGAAGGATCTTGTAGTGACATGATTCGTGCCCCGACCTTAGGAATGCGCGCATCAGGCATAACGAAAATGTCATTAAATTTACGGTTAAAACGCTCAGCAAGATTACGAGTTAACTCAATGTGCTGTTTCTGGTCATCTCCAACAGGGACAATCTCTGTACCGTAAAGAAGAATATCAGCAGCCATAAGTGGGGGATATGTAAGCAAACCTGCGCTTACAGCTTCTTTTCCAGTTGATTTATCCTTAAATTGGGTCATGCGCTCTAATTCACCTATATATGAAACGCATTGTAACATCCATGCCAGCTGAGCATGAGCTGGTACCTCAGATTGAATGAAAAGTGTTGATTTTTCAGGATCAATACCTGAAGCAAGGTATAATGCAGCAAGACTCCTTGAATTCTGTTTTAAAGCTTGTTTTTCTTGAGGTACTGTAATTGCGTGCTGGTTTACAACGCAGAAATAACACTCATTCTCATCCTGAAGATCAGTAAAATGCTTCATTGCTCCAAGATAGTTCCCTATTGTTAATGTTCCACTCGGTTGAATACCCGAAAAAATAACGCTCATTGTGTGTAGCTCCTCTCATTTTCTAAAAAAGCATACAAAAAGGCCCATTCATCCCTTAATGCTAGGGACGAATGGACCGTGGTGCCACCCTGCTTATCCAGTAAGTCTGGATCACTTATGGTATTAAATACCGGTAGTGGTAACGTGAATGCTCACGCCAATGCCTACTAAAGTCTTCAGCAAAGGGGCTCAGAAGTCCATTCCAAAAAGTGTGATACCTATTTCCACCAACCATAGGCTCTCTATAAATCACATCAGTTTGTACTACTCTTCATCTTAGCCGTTCTGTATCCTTCTTCTTTAACTAGTATAGCGCAACTAAATCATCGCATGCAACAAGTTAGGTGCTTATAAGAACGATGGAAATGATAATAGTGAGTATGACACAAAATCCGCCTGCCATTAAGAGTGGATAAGTGATTGGGTTATCATAATCAAGTTTGTAATGAATTTCGGAAGTATCCTCCTCAATCATTTGTCGCTTAGCCGTATTTCTAAAATACCGTTTAAATGAATAGACAATTCCGTCGAAAAACCCCGTTTGAACTACGTGAAGAGCAGCACCAATAAGTACCATAGCAAGTGCAATCATAAAGAGTATATCTGATATGGATTGGATGCCAAGGCCTCCGTCAGAAGTAAATGAGATAATCATTGAAGCGGTAATCGCAAGCACAATTAAGATACCTGATTTTAAAGTAAGTGATTTCATAGTAGCCCCCATTTTCTTTCTACTATCAAGTATAAAAAAATAATTAGTCAAGAACAATATAAAGAAGTTAGAAATGTGTAACGGTTTAATACATTGTTTACATTTCAGAATATTTCGCGATATGCATATAGTATACACCAAAGTATACTATATACTTTTAGGTAAGGGGGTGTAGATAGATTTTCATACATTTGACTGTAAAATATCAAATCTTACCCAGAAACCAGAGAATTTATACCAGGACTAAAGAACTATTTTTTGTTATGCAAACGTAATTGTGGCGCGGTTTTTGTAAATGAGTGTAAAAATAACGTATGCAAAATAATTAGAAAACTTGTATAATACGAGTTGTGGGCGAAACGAATCAGATTATTCTCACGTAAATAGTTAGATAATTTGATGAATTCCGTCATGCGGATCACTAGCTTTTATAGCTACATATTTTAAGGGAGGTCACACAGCATGAAGAAATCAAGATGGACTCTTGTCCTATCTCTTGTGCTTGTATTGAGCGTATTCCTGTCGGCTTGCGGCGGCGGCTCAAACAACGGGGGGAACAGCGGCGGCGATGGAGATGGAGACTCCGCTTCTGAACAAGTACTTAACCTAGTAGAAACTGCGGAGATTCCTTCAATGGATACTACGCAAGCTACTGATGCAACATCTTTTAACGCAATGAACCAGGTTTTCGAAGGACTATATCGTCTTGACGAAAATAACGAGCCTACACTTGGTATGGCTGCTGAAGAACCAACAGAAGAAGAAAAAGACGGTGAAACTGTTTACACATTTACAATTCGTGACGACGCTAAATGGTCTGACGGATCAGATGTAGTAGCAGATGACTTCATCTATGCATGGCATAAAGCGCTAAACCCAGATACAATTTCTCCTTACGCTTCTATGTTTGGAACTGCTGGAATCAAAAACGGTAATGCAATCATTACTGAAGGCGATCCACTTTACGGTAAAGTAGAAGAACTTGGAGCTAAAGCAGTAGATGAGAAAACACTTGAAGTTACTGTAGATACAAAAGTTCCTTACTTTAAATCACTACTAACTTTCGCAACATTCTATCCACAACCTAAAGCATATGCTGACGAACAGGGCGAGCAATTTGCACTTGAAGCAGATACAATGCTTTACAACGGACCATTCGTTTTTGCTGAGTGGAACCACGGTGAAGGATGGACTTTTGAAAAGAACGCTGAATATTGGGATGCTGAAACTGTAAGTCTTGAAAAGATTACGACTAAAGTAGTGCAAGATACAGCTACTACTGTAAACCTTTATGAAACTGGTAAGATCGATCGCGCAGGTCTTTCGGCAGACTTCGTAGATCAGTTTAAAGATAATGAAGAATTCTCAACTATCGTTGAGCCAACAATGTACTTCATGCGTATGAACCAAGAAACAGAAGCACTTGCTAACAAAGATATTCGTAAAGCACTATACCTTGCTTACGACAGAGAAGGACTTGTTAATGTACTTCTAAACAACGGATCTGTAGCTGCGAAGTATTTCGTACCTAAAGATTTCGTTAACGGTCCAGACGGCGATGATTTCCGTGAATTCTCTCCAGACGGCTTCTATGCTGATCAAGGTGAAGAAGAAGCGAAAGAAGCTTGGGAAAAAGGACTTGAGGCACTTGGTACAGACTCTGTAGAACTAGAATTCCTAACAACTGATAACGAACTTGCTGCTAAAATTGCAGAATATGCTAAGGATCAGTTTGAAACGAAGCTTGATGGTCTTACATTAACAATCAACAAGCAGCCTTGGAAGCAGTTCCTAGAGCTTGAAGATTCTGGTGACTTTGATATCTCAACTGGCGGTTGGGGACCTGACTATCCAGATCCAATGACTTTCCTTTATATGTTTGAAACAGACGGCGCATATAATCGCATGGGTTACTCTAGCGAGAAGTATGACGAGCTAGTTTCAGGAGCTAAGAAAGAAACAGATGAAGCGAAGCGTTGGAAAATGATGCAAGACGCTGAGAAAGTTCTAATGGAAGAGGACATTGCAATTGTTCCTACTTACCAAAAAGGTAACGCGGTCCTTAAGAAGGATTACGTTAAGGACTTCTATGTACACACATTTGGAGCAGATTACTCTTACAAATGGGCTAAGATCGAAGGTAAATAATTTCAGTTTTTCAGGAGAGTATATGTCATCCTGACATATGCTCTCTTTTTTACCTGTAATAAGAAATATGTCGAAACGATAGCTAGAAGTGAAATAGATAGAAAATTTTTTCTAGTGAAATTCCATTTTTCGACTTATACTATATAAGCAGGTATCTTTTGAGGAGGTTGGTTGTAGTGGGACGTTATATTGGCGGAAGGGTCATTTCAATGTTGATTACCTTCCTAATTATTGCTTCGCTAACATTTTTTCTAATGAAGCTTCTCCCTGGTACACCGTTTAACAACCAGGATAAGCTGACAGAAACACAAATTGTACAGTTGAATGATAAATATGGTTTGAACGATCCCGTTCCTGTACAGTATTTCAATTACATGAAAAACTTATTATCAGGTGATCTCGGTGTTTCCTTCCAGCAGGATGGCCGTGAAGTGTCTACAATTATCGGTGAACGTATTGGACCTTCAGCTTATTTAGGACTTCAATCACTAGTAGTTGGAACAATCATTGGTCTTTTTCTTGGAATCATTGCAGCACTAAGACACAATTCATTCTTAGATTATGGAACAATGGTTATCGCAGTTCTTGGTATTTCAATTCCAAACTTCGTTATCGCTGGCCTAATGCAATACTGGTTGGGGGTTAAGTGGCAGTTGTTACCGGTTGCTTACTGGGATGGCTTCGCTTATACAATCATGCCAACGATTGCAATTGCTTCGATTGTTGTCGCAACAATAGCTCGTTTCATGAGAACTGAGATGTTAGAAGTTCTCGGACAGGACTATATTACAACAGCAAAGGCAAAAGGCTTAAGTAGCACAGCGGTTGTTATTAGACATACAATCCGTAATGCTTCTATACCTATCATTACTATTATGGGACCACTGGTTGTAGGTCTAATGACAGGTACTCTAGTAATTGAACAAATCTTCGTCATACCAGGACTTGGTGAGAAGTTTGTTAACTCAATATTAACAAACGATTTTCCAATTATTATGGGTACAACTCTTTTCTTTAGTTTGCTATTTATTGTTGTTATTTTAATAGTGGATATTATGTATGGAATCATTGATCCACGAATTCGTTTAGCGGGAGGTAAGAGTTAATGAGTATGAAACAAGAGAAGCTACACGACATTTCAGACGACATGTTTCAACCCGCTAAAATTGATTCTTCTGAAAATGAACAAATAGCACGTGAAAGCACAGGTTTTTGGAAAGATGCGTGGAGAAGATTAAAAAAGAATCCAGGGGCTATTACTGGACTCATTATTATACTTGTCATCATCTTATTGGCAATTGTAGGGCCAGGAATGAATGAACACTCATATTCTGAACAGGAATTAACAAGAGCTAAGCTTCCTGCTAAAGTGCCCGTTCTTGAAAATGTTGATTTTCTTGGAGTTAACGGAGTTGATATCCGCGGAACAGATCAGTATGAAGCTAAAGGTTATGAAGACGAATACTTCTGGTTCGGTACGGATGAATTCGGCCGAGATCAGTGGACGCGTGTTTGGCAGGGAACGCGAATTTCCCTATTCATCGCTGCAGCAGCAGCCTTTATTGATTTTGTGATTGGTGTCGCTTATGGTGGTATTTCTGCTTATTATGGTGGCCGAGTTGATAACATTCTTCAGCGTATTATTGAAGTTCTAGTAGGTATTCCAAATCTAATATTAATTATTCTATTTATTTTGATATTTGAGCCTGGAATATTCTCAATTATCCTCGCACTTTCGGTGACAGGGTGGATAGGAATGTCGCGTATTGTTCGAGGACAGGTTTTAAAACTTAAAACCCAAGAGTTTGTTCTTGCTTCTCGTACATTAGGAGCAACAAGCGGACGAGTAATTGGGAAACATTTAATTCCAAACGTACTCGGACAAATTATCATTACAACGATGTTTACAATTCCAAGTGCAATTTTCTTCGAAGCGTTCCTAAGCTTTATCGGTCTTGGACTACGACCGCCGGAAGCTTCACTTGGTTCTATCATTAACAATGGATTTAAGAGTCTACAAATTTATCCGCATCTTGTGCTATGGCCATCGATTATCATTTCATTGATTATGATAGCCTTTAACCTTCTTGGTGACGGCCTTCGAGATGCATTTGATCCAAAGCTACGTAAATAGGGGGGATTAGAATGGAAAAGATTCTAGAAGTGAATGATTTGCACGTCTCCTTTGATACGTTTGCTGGAGAAGTGCAAGCCGTTCGTGGAGTAAACTTCCATTTAAATAAAGGTGAAACATTAGCAATTGTTGGTGAGTCTGGATCAGGGAAATCCGTTACATCAAAAGCGGTTATGCGTTTGATTCCAAACCCACCAGGACGAATTAAAGAAGGTGAGATTAAGTTCGGTGATCGTGACTTAGCTCAGCTTTCCGAAAAGGAAATGCAAAAGATTCGTGGATCTGAAATCTCAATGATATTCCAAGATCCAATGACTTCACTTAACCCGACCATGACTATTGGGAAGCAAATCATGGAAGGTCTAGTGAAGCACCAAAATATGAATAAATCAGAAGCGAAGGAACGTGCGATTGAGCTTTTGAAACTTGTTGGTATTCCGAATGCAGAGGGAAGAGTGAATGAATTTCCACACCAATTCTCAGGTGGTATGAGACAGCGGGTAGTTATTGCCATTGCTCTTGCATGTAATCCTCGTGTTCTTATTGCAGATGAGCCAACAACAGCTCTAGATGTTACAATTCAGGCTCAAATTCTTGAGCTACTAAATGATCTTCAAGAAAAAATGGGTACGTCGATTATCTTTATTACTCACGACCTTGGGGTTGTAGCTAATATCGCAGATCGCGTAGCGGTTATGTATGCAGGTAAAATTGTTGAAACTGGAACGGTAGATGAAATATTCTACAACCCTCAGCATCCTTACACTTGGGGGCTTCTTGGTTCAATGCCAAGTCTAGACTCAACAGATGAAGAGCTTATTGCTATTCCAGGATCACCGCCAGATCTACTTGATCCACCTAAAGGTGACGCATTTGCTCCGCGTAATCCATACGCAATGAAGATTGATACAGAAATGGAGCCACCGTTGTTTAAGATCTCAGATACGCATTATGCAGCAACGTGGCTATTGCACGAGAAAGCACCTAAAGTAGAACCGCCTGCAGCAATTAAAAAACGTATGCAGGGAATGGCTCCAAGTGAGCCGATCATTGGCGCGAAAGATGGTGGGAAGAATGTCTAGTCAAGAAAAACTCCTAGAAATTAAAAACTTAAAGCAGCATTTTAAAGTAGGTAAAAGCACAGTAAAAGCTGTTGATGGCTTAACATTTGATATTTATAAAGGCGAGACGTTCGGTCTAGTTGGAGAGTCTGGTTGTGGAAAATCCACAACTGGACGTACTATTATTCGCCTATACGACGCAACTGACGGTGAAGTTCGATTTAATGGAGAAGATGTGCACGGAAAGAAATCTGCGAAAGATCTTAAGAAATTTAATCAAAAGATGCAGATGATCTTCCAAGATCCATACGCTTCTTTAAATCCGAGAATGACCGTTTCTGATATTATTGCGGAAGGCATTGATATTCACGGTCTCTCAACGTCTAAGAAAGCCCGTATGGACAAAGTGGTTGAGCTTCTTGAAACAGTAGGGTTGAACAAAGAGCATGCGAACCGTTATCCTCACGAATTTAGTGGCGGGCAAAGACAGCGTATCGGAATCGCTCGTGCTCTTGCGGTTGATCCAGAGTTTATTATTGCGGATGAACCTATTTCTGCTCTAGACGTTTCGATTCAAGCACAGGTTGTTAACTTGATGAAGAAACTTCAAAGAGAAAAAGGCTTAACGTATTTGTTTATTGCGCATGACCTTTCTATGGTAAAATACATTAGTGATCGTATTGGTGTTATGTATCGTGGCCAAATCGTTGAGCTTGCTGAAAGTGAAGAGCTTTATCGAAACCCACTACATCCCTATACTCAGTCTCTTCTATCTGCGATTCCACTTCCGGATCCAGAGTATGAGCGCTCTAGAAAACGTAAAGTTTATGACCCAGATAAGCATCTTCCTGAAAATGGAGAAGAACGAGTTCTTCGTGAAGTAGTGGAAGGACACTGGATCGCTTGTACTGAAGAAGAGTACCAAAAGTACCAAGTAACAGTTTAAAAGGTTAGGACCTCATTTCAACTGAAATGAGGTCCTTTTTTAGTGCTTTTTATGACGAAATTTTATGACTAGATAACCTATGTAGAGTAGAATTGGAACAATCAGAAATCCTTTTACATAAAGGGATAAGTCAACGGGAAGCGAATAGTCTACTAAAATAAGTCCGCACAGAATAAAAGTAGAAATAAGCAAACTAATTTTTAATGTGATCATAAACTCTCCTTTCAGAAAAGCTGTAGTTACTTTGTTCGTTTTACTGAGATGCCTTTTGTGAAATCATACAAAGCAAAATAGAGGAGGATCCATATGATTTTTTACACTTACAATTCAGAGTTTGATGAAGAAACGCTCGAGTCGATTAGATCAGAAAATATGGCAAGGTTACAGTTACAGCCTTCTTCTCATTCTATCGTATACTTATTTGAAGAAAAAGAACAAAACGTAGGATATGTTTGGATTGAAACATTTGAAGAGTATGTTGAGGCTGTGGAATTTTTTTATAAAGGCAATGAAAAGAAGAGGTGGGGTTTGTACGAATTTATCGTTCAATTGGCTTATAAGCAGAAAAAGAAGAGGATTATGATGAGTGTGCCTAATAGTGAGTACGGAATGACTTTTGTAAAGAAGTGGGAAGGGGAGATAAGGGAAAGGGATGGAAAGGATTTACATATCGATATCCCTTTCCTGAGCTATAGTGGTTCTTAAACACTTTGCTGCCACTCCTTTTGACTGTTCAAGCTCTGTTCAATCAAGTGATCGAGTGCAGCGAGCTCATTTCTCGCTTCTTCTTCAGAGATAACTTTATAGTGGTGATTACCACCAGGTTCTTCGTCCGCTTCATCAGCCATTGCAACTACTTCTTGAAGAGCATTACGGTTTACAGTTCCCATAAAGTAGGAATCCGTGTGGAATAGGATTGCGACGGCAATTTCCTTTGCTGAAACTGGATTTTCACCAAGACGTATCAGCATTTTGTGAGCACGCTCAGCCCCTTTGATCGCATGAATATCATTTTGTTTATATAAGTTATAATCCCATTTTCCATTTCGGTACCATGTATAGTGACCTATATCATGAAGTAATGCTGCTTTAGTAGCAAGATCAGGATTGACATCATGTTCACTCGCGAAATGATAAGCGTGTTTGGCCACAGTAATCGCATGAGCCAATCCAGCGCGTTTTAGATACTTTCGTGCAAATGGTAGTTGATAGATATCAGTTAGTGTTACGTTTCTCATGGTTATGGCCTCCTCACCAATCTAAATTTATTTTTCTAAATATCATACCATTTGATAAAAAATAAAGCAATTTATATCGTTCACGAAAAAGACATGAGAAATTTTACTGGAAGTTCTTTCAAAGAGCGTTTATTCATCTTATAATAGAGGAGGCAAACTAATAAAGGGGAGAGAAGCTGTGCGTATTTTTAATGTGGGGTTGAAAGGCCTGCTCGCGTCAGTTTTGCTTTTTTCTGCTTTTGGGCAATCGGTACAAGCAGATGAAGCATTATCAGCGACAAATCTTAAAGGGATTGAGACAGAAAAAAAAGAACTAACGTTACCAGATCGACTACCAAGATTCGTTTATGATTCTGGTCTAGATTTCGAATATCCTGATGCAGTTCGAGGTATTTACGTAACAGGAAATTCTGCAGGTGGAAGTCGATTCAGCAAGCTCACAAAATTTGTGAACTCAACAGACTTAAATGCAATGGTCATCGATATTAAAGATGATTTTGGAAATCTTACATATGAACCAAAGAAGGATTCTCCATTAGCAGAGTATGAGATTGGCAAGCCTTATATGAAAGATCCTCGCAAGGTTTTAGAAGAGATGGAGAAAAACGAGATCTATCCAATCGCGCGAGTAGTTGTATTTAAAGATACAGTGCTTGCAGAAGCAAGACCAGAACTTTCATATAAAGAAGGTGGCTCTATCTGGAAAAACGGACGTGGAGAAGCATTCGTTAACCCATTTAAGGAAGAGGTATGGGATTACAATGTTGAAATTGCGATAGAAGCAGCTAAAATGGGCTTCAAAGAAATTCAATTTGATTACGTCCGTTTCCCAGAAGGATTTGAAACACGTGAAGACACATTAGAATATTCGATGGGCAAATATGCAGATATGGATATGGACAATGTTCAAAAACGTGTGGAGGCTGTAACGGACTTTGTAGCATATGCGAATTCAAAACTTGAGCAGTACGATGTTGATGTATCGGTTGATATTTTTGGTTACTCAGCAACGATTCCTGAAGCGCCTGGTATCGGACAGAATTTCTCTAAGATTTCTAGTAACGTTGATGTTATTTCATCTATGATTTATCCAAGTCACTGGGGATCCTATTTTGGAATTTCAAAGCCTGATTTGGAACCATATAACTTAATAAATGAGTATGCAAAAGTAGAGAATGAAGTATTAGGCAAATTGGATAATGCTCCTACAAGCCGTCCATGGATTCAGGATTTCACTGCAAGTTATCTTGGTAGCGGAAATTACTTGAACTACGGAAAAGCGGAAGTAGAAGCTCAAATTAAAGCCTTGAAAGATAACGGTATTAATGAATATCTACTTTGGGACGCAAGTAATAGTTATACAAAGAATGTCGACTATACACCGTGATACGTAAAGAAGAGGATTGCCTGTGAAGGCAATCCTTTTTCTCTATATACGATTCCCTTACGTGTAATGCTCAATGTGCTGGTTTAGAATGAATCTTTCGTTAATTTCCTCCAGTTTTTCTGACTATCTTCTAAAGGCTGTTGGAAGGAGGATTTTTGTTTAGAAAAAAGGAAACGGCCTGATGCATTTAAGAAGATAGCAATAAATGCTGTGAAGCTAATGAGTAGAATAGCGAGCATGATAAACTCAGCAAAAAAGTTCATTTCATTCCTCCTTAGCATGTTTGATATTAGTGTACAGTATGTTTACATAACTAAGAAGAGGGGAAAATAACTACTGCCTTATCTACCTTAGCACTATTTTACTGGATAAATGTGTTATACTATTAGTGACGAATTAATTTAAAAGGGAGTAGATCAATGAACTGGTATGAGAAGCTGAAGCAATATTTCCCCATTGAAGAGATGAAATCAAAAGAGCATATGGACTTACTGCTTGAAGAAAAAGGTGACATTTACAATAAGGACGAGGGGCCGCACCATGTTCTAATGTATGCCGATCTTCCTGATTTCATATTCGTGGATTATATTTTCGTTTCCAAGGATGCCAGAGGTCAGGGGCTAGGAAAGAAATTAATTGAAGAACTTAAAGAAAAGAATAAGCCCATTATTCTTGAGGTAGAGCCTGTTGATTATGATGAAACAGATACTGAAAAAAGACAGCGCTTTTATTTGAGAGAAGGATTTAAACACGCGAAGTCGATTGGCTACCGAAGAAGATCTCTTGCTACAAACGAGATCAATGAAATGGAAATTCTTTTCTGGTCTCCAAACGAAGCTGGTGAGAAAGAAATTTACGAAGCGATGAAGCATACGTATCAGGAGATTCATACTTACAAAGATATGCAGTTGTATGGTGAGTCTTATCAGCCTGTTGAGGAAGTGCTGAGTCTTAAAGAAGATAAGGAACTCATTGAAGAATAAGAGTATTGTTTTCGATCAGGAGGGAACCTTCTTATGAAGAATCGTGAGAAGAAAAAGCAAAAGAAGCGCGAATGGTTGAAGGATTTATTGAAACGACGTTGGAAAACCTGGAAACCGCAGTCTTCGAAAGAGCCCGCCTCAAATACGAGAACATCAGCTTAAAGAATGTAACAAAAAACCGAAAGCCCCAGCTGGCTTTCGGTTTTTTTCTATTCATTTGTTTCTAATTTTTTACCCAATCGTTTCTGACGACGTAGATCAATCAAGTAATAAACAACAGGAATAAATACTAATGTTATAAACGTTGCTACACTCAATCCGAATACGATGACGATGGCCATCGGTTGCTGAATTTCTGTACCTTCACCAAACCCGAATGATAAAGGAACTAGACCGAGAATCGTCGTTAAAGCTGTCATTAAAATCGGTCTTAAGCGAATGGGGGCTGCTTCTAAAATCGCTTCACGAGTTCCCATCCCTGTTTCACGAAGCTTATTAATATAATCAACGAGTACAATCGCATTATTGACTACAATTCCCGTTAAAATGAGCATACCAACGAGCGAACCTACTCCAAGAGGCTGGAAGGAAATAAGTAGGCCGAATATAATCCCGATTGCTGTGAGCGGAACAGAGAACATAATGATAAATGGATAGAGAAACGATTCAAACTGTCCTGCCATAACCATATAAACAAGAACAATGGCAAGAGCAAGAGCGCCTGACAATTTAAAGAAAGCATCATTCATTTGTTCATCTTGTCCACCAAAAGTAATTTTATATGAATTACCAGGGAGCGGAACGTCTTTGACTAGTTTTTCGCGAATTTCATCTGTTACCGTTCCAAGATCTCGACCCAATAGACTCGCTGTTACTTCCACTTGTCTTAATCGATCCGAACGTGTAATTTCCGATGGACCAAGACCCCGTTTAATCTCGGCAACAGCAGAAAGGGGGATTTTTTCCCCAGTTTGAGTCTCGATTAATAGGCTAGATAGAGAATCAAGGGAATCTGTATATTTATCTTCAACTGCTAAGCGAATATCTAATTGATTGCCATCTCTTGCAAGATTGCTTGCTACAAGTCCTTTTGTGGCATTAGAAATCGTTGTTGAAATTTGTGAGCTGCCTATTCCGTAGCTCGCAGCCTTCTCACGATCGATTAGAATTTGAACTTCTGGATTGTTGGATTCGATACTCGAAGTTGGTTCTCTTACGCCATCGACTTCTGATAAGCTCTCCATCACATCATCCGAAAGTTCTTTCAAAACATCAAGATCAGGTCCGATGATGTTAATTGAAATAGGATCAGCGCTAAATCCAGAATCACTGGCAGATACAGAAATATCGGCGTTCGGTATACCTTTAAGCTTCTTTCGGATATCTTCGGCTACTTCTAAGTCAGATTGATCTCGTTCATTGATTGGAACGAGCAGGACGCTGTAGCTAGCCCGGTTCGTTTGACTGCCAGCTCCAACACTAAAGTTGTCAGTTCCTCCAGCTGTTAAATAGGATAGATCAACTTCAGGAGTTGACTTTAAGACGTTATCAATTTCCTCTGTGACGGTTTCAGTGGCGTCAAGAGAGCTTCCTGCAGGAAGATTCGCTGATATATTCACAAAGCTCTGATCCTGTGCAGGAAGGAATTCTGTCCCAATAAAAGGCGTTCCTGCTGCTGAAATAGCAAGGAGCAGAACGGTGAAGCCGATTGTTTTTTTAGGATGAGACAGTGTTTTATCTAATACTCGACGATACCAATTATTAACCCGATCAAATTTAAGTTGAAAAATTGATTTCGATTCGTTTCGATTCATCAGAAGAGATGATAACAAAGGCACAATAATAAGTGCTGTAAATAGTGACGCTAATAGTGAGAAGGTAACAGCAAGAGCTAATGGTTTAAAGAGCTGGGCAGCGAGCCCAGTAACAAACACAATTGGTAAGAAAACGACAACTGTAGTGAGTGTAGATGCAATGATTGCACTACCAACTTCTTTCGTACCATCTACTGCCGCTTCTTTAAGTGATTTACCTTCCTGCCTTAGTCGGTAAATGTTTTCTAGAATAACAATAGAGTTGTCTACCATCATTCCAACTCCGAGCGCGAGGCCGCCTAGTGTCAGGAGGTTGATCGTTTGACCTGAGAAATACATTAAAATAAATGCACCTACGATCGAAATAGGTATGGATAAACCAATAATTAGCGTACTGCGAATATTGCGTAAGAACAGATATAGAACGGCAGCAGCTAAAAGACTTCCAATAATAATATTCCATACAACAGCACGGATTGACTGATTAATAAATTTCGCCTGATCGAATACGGTTTTAATTTCCATGCTTTCTGGTAGGGAAGGCTGAATTTCTTCAAGCTTCTCATTAATTTGCTTCACTACTTGAACGGTGTTTGCTCCAGATTGTTTTTGGATTGAAAAACCAATCGCCGGCTCACCATTTAAGAAACTTTCTTGAACGGCAGGTTTCATCATTTCTTCGATTTCAACGAGCTGATTAAGCTTGACGGTCCCATTCTGTGTGGGCACGGATAAGTTTTTCAAATCATCAACGGATTTAAACTCCCCTGTTACGCGAAGAGGCAGGTTTTTATTCTCTGTTTCGATAGACCCGCTTGGTAAATTAAGATTTTCTGACCCAATTAGCTGCTGTAAGTTTGTAAGGGTGACGCCATACTGACTTAATTTATCTGGATCAGCAGTTAATCTAATCTCCTTCTCTAACTGACCTTCGATCGTAACAGCTGCAACCCCTGGTACTGAATCAAGTGAAGGTTTAATTTGATCTTCAATTACTTTTTTTACTGCAGTAAGATCTTCCTCCGATCCAGCCACTCCAAGTTGCATGATAGGAATATCACTAGGATTAAAACGCAATACTTTAGGAATTGGTACTTCAGAAGGTAGAGAGTCTCTAACTGCATCAATTTGTTCCCTCATATTTAACGTAGCAAAATCCATATCTGTTCCCCATTCAAATGAAACGAGGATCAGGGCACCACCATTTTGTGAGACGGACGATATACTTTCGACATTCGGTAAGGTTCCCATCACGTTCTCAAGAGGGGAGGCTAGTAAGTTCTCAACTTCTTCAGGACCAGCACCATCATATGTAACCGTTACGGCTGCAACAGGGAAAGTTAGATCAGGAAACAGATCAACTGGCATGTTACGTAGTGATACTGTTCCGATAATGAGGATGAAAATAATCACCATCCCCATAGCAATTGGACGAAAGACGGAAAGCTTAGCAATATTCATGTGTGTTCAACTCACTTCTGTACCTGGATTTCAGATGCTTCGTTTAAACGATCTTTACCTTTAGTGATGACTTTATCACCTTTTGAGAGACCGTTTGTAATTTGGATGCTTTCATCAGTCTCTGCTCCGAGCTCGACGTTAACTTGTTTCACTTTTTTTCCTTGTGGTGCGTAAACATACGTTTCATCATCACCATAGATAATTGCATCCTTAGGGACAGTTACAGCGTTCTCTATGACATCTGTTTGTATGGTCGCAGTTGCTTTCATACCACCTTTGATTTTCAAATCTTTGTTTTCAATTGGAATCTCAATTAGAAATGAACCCGTTTGTTCATTTGCTGTAGGTGGGATCGCTTTTAATTTCCCATCAAAAGAACCATCGACACCGTCAAAAGTGATCTTCACTTCCTGATCTTTTTGTAACTGTGTAATTTGAAAGCTATTTACTTGAAAGGCAGCTTTAATCGGATTTAAATTAACGACGACCGCAAGCGGGGTGCTTGGCACTGCTGCAGCATTTTCTTCAGCATTGATTTGAGAAACGATTCCATTAATAGGTGATTCAATTGTAGTTGCATTTAAGACGTCCCTTGCCTGGTTAAGGCTTGCTTTTGTTTCGGACAACTGTGTTTCAAGCTGTGTCACATTACCTGCTGACATTGAAGGAACCTGGGCTGCAGCTTGGGATAATTGTGCCTGCTTTATGGTTACTTCAAGACTTTCCTTTAAAACATCAGCAGCAGTCACTTCTTCTGAATCAAGTTCATTAAGTAGCTCCTTAGATCGTTCGAGTGACGCATTTAATTCAGATTGAAGATTCTTTAACTCTTGAGCACTTTTTTCTGCTTGTCCAGACAATTCTTGAGCCTGGCTAACGGCTTTTTCAAGCTCATTGACCGCATTCGTTAGCTGGTTGACATTTTCTCTCGCTGTAGAATCGTCGAGAGAAGCAATGAGATCACCTTTTTCCACAGTGCTCCCAACAGTCACGTTAATTTCTTTTACCTCTAGAGGGGAAGGGGCAGCGAGCGGGATCGTCACTCCAGGAGTAGCTTGTCCGGCTAATTCAAGTTCATTCGAAATGTTTTTTTGTTGAGCAGTAGCGACTTCAACTGGAATCGGTTCATTTGAAGTTTCTTCATTTGTAATTTCCTGTGTCGTACAAGCGCTTGCAAAGACGAGTATACTTACAAGAAACAGAGCCTTTTTCATATTATTCACCTCAGAATTAGTGTATCTCTTACGAATCGTATCATGTGAAAGAAACTTTTTTCAGATAAAAAATCAAACATTTTTAAACAATAAAGGTTTGGGAGAGTGAAGAAGGGGTATATAGGAGTTAGACTTAACATAAATCATTTGTATAGTTATTGTATAGCTTTTATGTAATTTTTGTCATCCTCTATTTATTTGATAAGAATTGTAGTATAATACAAATTGTGAAAAGATAATTTTTCTAATGTAGATTTGACGTTTACTTATAGAAAGGAGCAATTCCTTATGGTAACACTCTATACATCACCAAGCTGCACATCTTGTCGAAAAGCGAAGGCGTGGTTGCAGGAGCACGATATTCCGTTTACAGAACGTAACATTTTTTCTGAACCTCTTACTATTGAAGAAGTGAAAGAAATTTTACGTATGACTGAAGACGGAACAGATGAAATTATATCAACTCGCTCAAAAACTTTCCAGGAATTGAACTTAAATCTTGATACGGTTTCTTTACAGGAATTATTTGAGCTAATTAGCGAGCATCCAGGATTGCTTCGCCGTCCAATCATTTTGGATGAAAAAAGACTCCAGGTTGGTTATAACGAAGATGAAATTCGTCGTTTCCTACCTCGCAAGGTTCGTACTTTTCAACTTCAAGAGGCACAGCGTCTCGTTAACTAATTAGCTATATTAGCTTATATTGTTGATTCTCGATTTTTGACTCTTTACCCCTGTGATAACCAATCATAGGGCATCACAAGGCGAAGTATCAACAATATGCATAAACATAGCCAACTAATTAAAAACTTCTACAGGATTTCCTGTAGAAGTTTTTTTGTCGATAGGAATGACTATCTCCTCATACCAAGAGTACAGATTAATAAATATAAAGGATGTTTCCTTTTACCTTCTTTACTAACCACCCTCCAACAATCACAATGAGAAGAAATATAATCTCGGTAGCTATTTCCATGGAAGGGTATGTATAAAAGAAGGTTTTTAATTCTGCTGCGCTTGTTAACATCCTTGCGGAGGTAAAAGCTAAAATGCCTGCACCAATGTAAATTAATACAGGAAAATGATCAAGGGCATGCATGATCATTCGACTCCCCCATACGATAATAGGGATAGAGATGAATAATCCAAAAACGACAAGCGGCAGTTTCCCCTCGGATGCACCAGCGATCGCTAGTACATTATCAAGCCCCATAATGAGATCTGCTATGACAATGGTTCGAATGGCTCCCCAAAACGAAAAGGTGGATTGGACCGTTTCATTACTTTCACTATCTATTACCAATTTGAAGGAAATGTAGAGAAGAAAGAGGCTACCAACAATTAATAAGAAAGGGAGCATCAATAAATAGACAGCGACAATGGTTAGTGCTATTCTAAGTCCAACAGCAATGGCTGTTCCCATCATGATAGCTTTATTGCGATGAGAATCGGGGAGATTACGACACGCGAGGGCGATTACAACTGCGTTGTCACCACCTAGGACGATATCAATACCGATAATAAACAGAATCTGAGTCATGGTTTCTAAGGTAAGCAAGGAATCCACTCCCGAATAGCGAATTTTTAATCATATGACAGGAGCACTTTAGGGCAAGCTATACACATAAATAAATATATCGTGTATATGGTTTAATATGAGTGAAAAAATCAAACGATTTTTTATTTCCATTCTTTGATGGTTTATCATAGAATGGTATTACAAGAGAAAAAGTGGTTAAACTCAAGCCACTTAAGGGAAAGAGAAAATTAGGAGTATCCCAGAGGGAATAGCCTTCCGGTTAACTAAACAGGAGGGAGAGAGTGCACATGGAAATCGAACGCGTCAATGCGAATACTTTAAAATTCTTTATTACGTATAGAGATATTGAAAATAGAGGGTTCGATCGAGAAGAAATTTGGTACGATAGAGAAAGAGGAGAAGAATTGTTCTGGGAAATGATGGACGAAGCACATCAAAGGGAACAGTTTTCACTTGAGGGTCCACTCTGGATACAAGTTCAAGCACTTGAAAAGGGTCTTGAAATCATTGTGACACGTGCACAAATGTCAAACGACGGGTCCAAACTTGAACTTCCGATGTCAGAGGATAAGCAGCTTGATCTTCCGCTCGATGAAAATATGGATAAAATTCTTGATGATAAATTTGCGCTTCAGAACAATTTAGATCCAGAAGACGAGCCTGAGCCGCTAGAAGGCGAAGAGCTTTCCTTTATGATCGGATTTAGAGACTTTGAAGATGTGATTTCATTGTCACACGGATTTGATTCAACTGGAGTCGAAAATGGATTGTATCATTATGAGGACCGTTATTATCTCCATGTTGTCTTCGACGAAACATTGATAGAAGAAGATCAGGACAACCGATTGAGTCAGCTGTTGGAATACGGATATGAAACAGACCTGACCATTCACCGCATTCATGAATACGGTAAGGAGATTCTCTCTGAGCAGGCTCTTGAACAACTCCGCGGACACTTCCCACTCTTATAAGGTGAGGCCGATTTCTATGGAAATCGGCTTTTTTTTATTTCTCCAATCCTTGAAGGGGCCATAAAAAAGCAGCCTTGGCCATGTGGTCAAGCCGGTTATCTCATTCAAATAAATATAGAAACTGTAGAGGGATGTTTCTCTAGGAAGAGAATTATTGTTAGGAACGAATAAAAGAGAGGTGTTGTGATGTTAACTGCTTCAACTATAAATGGATCATTACTCAATCTTGCCGACCGTTGCTTCAGCCTTGATGAGCTACGGAAATTAAGGCGTTCCACACCCTATTATTGTCCTGGGTGCCGTGAGCGGGTTGTCATGAAGCTAGGTGAAAAGAAGATATGGCATTTTGCTCATCAAGGTTCCCCCCCTTGTGAAATGGAATGGGAGCGAGAATCTAATTACCACCTAACCGGAAAACAACACCTTTATGATTGGCTTAGAGAAGATCACCAGGATGTGCAATTAGAACATGTGTTAATTGCCTCTAATCAACGCCCCGATCTATTTATCCCCTCATCTCGTACGGCGATTGAATTTCAATGTGCCTCAATAGAAGCGAGACTGCTTACGAAACGATCATTTGATTATAACGCTACAAACATTCATGTAACGTGGATTCTTGGAGCAAAGCGACTCAAACGACTATATTCCCTCATTCACACCCTTACAGCTATGGACTGGGCAGCAGCATCTCACCATAGAGGTTCTCCTTCTATTTATTATTATTGCCCCGAAGAATGTACCTTCGCGAACCTAACGATCCACTATAGCTTAACCCCTACAAAATTCATCTGTACAACCACTTATCATAGCGCTTCATCTATTTCTTATTTCGATTTATTTAAGTCTCATACTCCTTTTACTAATCATGAATCCGTGCCCATATGGTTTAAGCAAAAACAAATTTGGCGTCAAAATCCCCACGGTGAAAAATCATTCATTTATTACTTCTTACGTAAACGACTCTATCTTAGCGGAAAGTCTATTCGATCTTTCCCCTCTGAAGCTGGCATCCCATCTTCACAAAACTACTGGATTGAAACCCCCTCTTATTTATGGCAAACGTGGATTATTATTTGCTATCTTTCTTTCATTCCTCAAAATAAATCGTTCTCTATGCAGTCATTAATAAATGCCTTCCAACAAGTAATCGATGCTACTCTTATTAAAGTAAGAAATGGCCCTCACAAGATACAGGGTGAAGGAGTGTCAGCGGCACTAAAGGGGTATATTGATCAATTAGTTCGGTTAAAAGTTTTGAAAGAATGGGATAATGAACGATATGAAAAGCTTTATCAACCTGAGGTTCACCAGCAAGTTGAGCGATGCACTAAAAAAGATCATGAAATTCTCGGGAAACTTGTGTGAAACTGCAACGTTTGTCGAGCGAAATTGTAAGAATCCTAAGAGGAATATGGTACGATAATGTATGTGAGGTAATTATTTGATGGAGGTGTCTAATGATGGAAGAGAAAAAAGTAAACGCTCTACCTAAACGAGACGAAATTCCAGTAGAAGATACTTGGGATCTTGAAGCCATTTACGAAAACGATCAAAAATGGGATGAGGAATTTAAAGAAATAAAAGCACTTCTCCCGGAGATGGAAGAATACAAAGGGAAGTTAGCCGATTCTGCAGATACGCTTTATGCGGCCCTTCAAAAACAAGATGAAATTACAATTAAGCTTGGCAAGCTGTATACATATGCCCATATGCGCTATGATCAGGATACAACTAACTCGCATTACCAGGGTCTTAATGATCGTGCAGCTAATCTTGCGACGCAGGTGAGTAGTGAGCTCGCTTTTGTTGTACCAGAAATTCTAAGTGTTCCCGAAGAAACCATCAAACAGTATTTGAACGAAAAGAAAGAACTGAAACTTTATGAGCAAGCATTAGATGAAATTAATCGAGAGCGTCCGCACGTTCTATCTAAGGAAGAAGAAGCCATTCTGGCCGGGGTTAGCGACGTAACGAACAGTTCAAGCAACACGTTTGGCATGTTAAATAATGCAGATATGAAGTTTCCAACGATTAAGGATGAGAATGGGGAAGAAGTGGAAGTTACACACGGACGGTACATTCGTTTTCTTGAGAGTAGCGACCGTCGTGTAAGGAAAGATGCGTTCAAGGCAGTCTATGAAACGTATGGGAAATTCAAGAATACTTTTGCTTCTACCCTAAGTGGAACAGTTAAGAAAGACAACTATTATGCTAGCGTGCGTAATTATGATTCGGCAAGACAAGCTGCACTTGATAGTAATAACATTCCAGAAGACGTCTATGACAACCTTGTGGAAACAGTGCACAATCGCCTTGATCTATTGCATCGCTATGTAAACCTTCGAAAGAAAGCACTTGGTCTTGATGACATTCATATGTATGATCTCTATACACCACTTGTACCAGAAGTGAAGATGGAGGTTTCATATAAAGAAGCGAAAGATTATATTCTCAAAGGATTATCTCCACTAGGAGAAGAGTACAAAGAAATCTTAGAAGAAGGCTTCTCAAACCGATGGGTTGATGTGCAAGAAAATGTAGGTAAAAGAAGCGGGGCTTACTCTTCAGGGACGTATGGAACTCGTCCATATATTCTAATGAACTGGCAAGATAACGTGAATAATTTATTTACGCTCGCTCACGAATTCGGCCATTCGGTTCATAGTTATTACACAAGAGAAAACCAACCTTATCCATACGCAAATTATTCCATTTTTGTAGCTGAAGTTGCTTCAACAACAAATGAATCGTTACTCAATCATTATTTGCTTGAAAACACTTCAGACAAAAAGGAAAAGCTTTATTTATTAAACCACTATCTAGAAGGATTCAGAGGAACGGTATTTAGACAAACGATGTTTGCTGAGTTTGAGCATGCGATTCACAAAAGAGCGCAAGATGGTGAGCCGTTGACGCCAGATCTTCTTTCCTCGATCTACTATGATCTTAACAAAAAGTATTTTGGTGACGATCTTGTGATCGATGATGAAATTGCTCTCGAGTGGGCTCGTATTCCTCATTTCTATTACAATTACTATGTATTCCAATATGCGACTGGATTTAGCGCAGCTGCATCCCTCTCAAATCAAATTCTTGAAGAAGGCGATGAAGCAGTCTCAAGATACATTGATTTCTTAAAAGCAGGAAGTTCAGATTATCCGATTGAAGTCTTGAAGAAGGCCGGAGTAGATATGACTTCTTCTAAACCAATCAGTGACGCACTAGATGTATTTGAATCCATTCTTAACGAAATGGAGAATTTGTTATTCGAAGACGAATAGGCTCCATAGGCCGCAAAAAAGCCTTCTCTACTCCTAGAGAAGGCTTTTTTTAGCGATTAAATCCTTTGAATTGGTTTCTGGAATTGTACATGCTAACGGTAAAAAGAATAGAGAGAAATAAAAGGGCTCCACCAATAGGCACAGGAATAAATCTTAATAATCCCATAATAAACATGACAAAGCTAACGATGATGAGTGCCACACCTAGTAAGATGAAAAAACGCGTCATAAAATTCCCTCCTCGTATTATAGTTATGAGAAATGATGATGCATATACTTACTTGGAAGAGGAGAAGTAATTGAATGGTAAGAACAAAAAAGGAATGAACCATGCTGGTTCATTCCTTTTTTGAAGCCCGATTTTAACTTTTTACAGTGCGCCAGAAACATCCGTGTTTCGCGGGCACTTTCTCTACCTTTTGCTTCAAGGCGAGCTTCTTCATAGCGGCATCTGCCTCGTCACAACTCATGTCGTAAACGACTGCCACTTCTTTTGTTGCGACAAAGTGATAGCGTTCCATGAATTCATCTAGCGACGGAAGAGGCTCTGGCGTTGGTTTTGTTTTAAGCATTTCTGTCAGAATTCTGACATACACATCATATTCATAAAGTCCTGTAATTTTAAGACCTTCTTCTTCAATATTTTCATTGAAGAAAACAAGGGTAGGAAGCTCATTAACTTCCATTTCTGAAGAGATCTTTAAGTCACATTGAAATGCTTTTACAGCAGCTTGAGAGTGAAGATCTTTCTGGAATTCCTTTACATCAAGTCCGGTTTCTTTTGCTGCTTGAACTAGATTTTCTTCTTTAGTCATGTTTTGCTTTTGGATAAAAAGAAGTTCTCTCATTTTCCTTAGGAAACGAAATCCTGGAAGCTTTCCCTGAAGCTCTGCAGCCTTGATAGCAATTGATGCGATATAAGGGGTATCCATAGGGTCCTCATACCACAAATCACCGTCACAGGACATCCCAGAGCGACTGGCTGTACGTTCCCAACGCTCAGCGACATCAGCGTGTGTTGTGATGCCTTCATTTTTTCGTTTAAACGAGTTAAATGATTTTATATTTCCGCCCACTAGATGTCTAATGCGGAAGGTATGTCCATATTCTAGGTGTAATTTCTTAATGACCGGTTCGAGACCCCAGCAGTCAGGACAAAGCGGATCAATAAATGAGTAAATCTCGATAGGTTTACCTTTTTGAGATGTAGTCGTGCAAGCTGTATCGGATTGTCCATTTGGATTGTAAGAATCGCAATAGGAACCAGTAGCATTCGGTGTCAATTCGATTCTCCTTTCTCTTCCTGATCACCCGAGTTAACCATATGATGAGCAGTAAACGTTAACCTTGTTAGGAGATGTTCTCGTAAATCTTCGTCTAGTTCAACCTCATCCATTGCTAACTCCATGCAAGAAAGCCATGCTGTCGCACGTTTAGGTGTTATCTCGAATGGGAGATGCCTAGCTCTTAACATAGGGTGCCCATGTTCTTCGGAATATAGAGGCGGCCCTCCGAGAAATTGAGTTAGGAATTGAGTTTGTTTTCTAGCTGTTTCAGTTAAATCATCTGGAAAGATAGGTTTTAATTCGGGATGCTGTGAAACCCGATTATAAAAAGCAGTCACTAGCTGTTCAAGCTGAGCACCGCCGATATGATCATACATGTTTTGTTTCATATACATTTTCCCCTTTGGAAGGTAGAACTTAATTACAATTTCATTTTAGCAACCTCCCTACGTAACAGCAAATAATCCGATTTGAAATCATTGCCAAACAAAAAGAACAGGACCGTTTAGGCCTGTTCTTGGGATGCTAGAAAGAATCGAAGAATCTTATTATTTGTCTTTCTTTTTGGAATTTGATGCTGATGAAGAACGGACGTGAAGGCGCGCTCTCCTGTCGTGAAATCAGAGACTTCAAACTCAAGTTCGAAATCTTCTCTCCCGAGGTATTCACTATGGTCGAGGACGAGCAGTCCTTCAGTCGTTTGGTATTCAGCTCTATGTGTCGTTAATCGTCCTAAGTGGTCGAGCGGAGATGGAATTCCTAGTTCGTTTAGCTGCGATGCTACTTCTCCATCAGGAAGTGTGCCGTCCTTCTTGATCTTTTCAAAGGTTTCTTGTGATACGGTTTGATGTGTCTCAAGGAGTCCTTCCTCGGCAGGCTGCTTTAATGTTAATACGAATTTGTCATTCTTGTTTCTAATGCGTAACGCAGCCCCTTTTTCACGAATCATAAAATTCTTTGTATCAAAATAATCATTCGTTTGTGTTTTAATGTTCTCTTCTAATTTATAGTAATCAAGCAAAGAGGCATACTCTTCTTTTGTGAGCATATTTTTAAATTCGATTTCTACTTCCTGTGCCATAAGTGAACCCTCCATTTAGATGAATATAAAAGAATTATGGCATATGTCTTTATTCAGAACAACAACGGTGAAATCTCCCACTGCATTGTGATAAACTATTAGGTGATACATACTTGGAAATAACGAAAGGAGAGGTATTTGTGCCAGAACAATACTACATTATTACAGGAGAATTATCAGATCACACACTTACCTTTGGTTTGAATGAAAAAGTGGATCTTACTTCCTATACAGCTACTGGAAATATGTTAGTGGACTCCGATTCTTTGTCATTTGTGTATTTGCTTGATGGTGGAGAAGGGTATACATATATTCGATTTCAAGAGGAAGTATGGCCAATGTTAGCAAACGTGCTCGATCAGGACGTGAACGTGGTTATTACTTCCGGGGATGACGCATCAATAGAACTTACTGATCTAAAAGAGGAACTATCCTATCTTGTTGAGAATATTAAAGATAATTCAAATTATGGAGAAGTGATGAATCAAGCTGTTGAGAAAGTATTCCTAACAGCGTCATAATAGATATCGTCGTTGGTGGTGGTTGGATGAAAAATTGGGAAGAATTTTTAGCACCGTATAAACAAGCAGTAAATGAATTGAAAGTGAAATTGAAAGGCATTCGAGAGCAATTTGAAAAGGCGGATGATCATTCACCTGTTGAATTTGTTACTGGGAGAGTAAAGCCGATTTCAAGTATTCTTGATAAAGCGAAAACGAAACACATACCGCTCAACAGACTGCAGGAAGAAATGCATGATATTGCAGGTGTTCGTGTGATGTGTCAGTTTGTAGAAGATATTAATAAAGTCATTCATCACCTTCGTGGTAGAAAAGATTTTGATATCGTTGAGGAACGGGATTATGTGACGAATCAGAAAGTAAGCGGCTATCGATCATACCATGTCGTCGTTCAGTATCCGGTTCAAACGATTCAAGGAGAACAAATGCTGCTCGTTGAAATACAGATTCGGACACTTGCTATGAATTTCTGGGCGACAATTGAGCATTCTTTGAATTATAAATACAATAAGAAAATCCCTGATGATGTCAAAAAGCGTCTTCAACGAGCCGCTGAAGCAGCTTCCAAACTTGATGATGAAATGTCTGAAATACGCGGTGAGATTAAGGAAGCTCAGAAAATCTTTATGCAAAAGAAAGAAAATGAACAAAAAGAAAGCTGAAAACTAAACTAGACGAGGTGCCTAAATTGAAATTTGCGGTAAAGTCAAAAGGGGATCAAACCTCCAATCAACTTCAGCAGCGCATCAAAAATTATTTACGTGATTTCGATCTGGACTATGATGAAGCAGAACCGGATATTGTCATTTCGGTTGGCGGTGATGGGACACTCTTACACGCTTTTCATCATTATCAAGATCGCCTGGATCAAACAGCCTTTGTAGGTGTTCATACAGGACACTTAGGTTTCTATGCGGACTGGACCCCTGAAGAAGTCGAAAAGCTCGTCATCCATATTGCAAGGACTCCTTTTCAAATCGTAGAATATCCATTGCTTGAAGTAACGGTTCGCTATTTGAATAGTTCTAAAGAGAATCGCTATCTTGCGCTAAATGAATGTACGGTCAAAAGTGTAGAGGGATCTTTAGTGATGAATGTTGAAATAAAAGGTGATCTGTTTGAAACGTTTAGAGGAGACGGCCTCTGCATTTCAACGCCTTCTGGTAGTACAGCCTATAATAAAGCGTTAGGCGGGGCTATCATTCATCCTGCACTTCCTTCCATTCAACTTTCAGAAATGGCATCTATCAACAATCGCGTCTTTCGTACTGTAGGATCTCCACTTGTGCTTCCGCAGCATCATACATGTCTACTGCGACCGGTGAATGATGCTGATTTTCAAATTACGATTGATCATCTTTTCTTATTGCAACAAGATGTAAAGTCTATTCAATATCGAGTAGCAGAAGAGAAGGTAAGATTCGCGCGTTTTAGACCGTTTCCTTTCTGGAAAAGAGTCAAGGAATCATTTGTCGATGAAGTATATTAAAGCGAGGCAGTACTGTTCATGAGTTGAACGGTGCTGTTTTTTTCGCTCTATTACAAAAGAATGCCTATCATGAAAAATTTAATTACACGAGGTGAGTTTGCTTGAGCGTTAGAATGAAGTGGAGCGTAGAAGAGAAGAATGAAGGGATGCTGCTAAGGGAATACCTTCTAACGGAAAAGAATTTATCGAGAAGTATGTTAACGGATATTAAATTCAATGGAGGACAACTTACGGTTAATAACATCAATCAAAACGTTAGAGCTGTTTTAAGGAAAGGCGATGCGGTGGAAGTCTTATTTCCAAAAGAAACTGTGAGCGAAACGATGGTAGCTAAAGAGATGGAGCTTCGTATTTGTTATGAGGATGAACACTTTTTACTTATCAATAAGCCAGCAAGCCTACCGACGATCCCATCTCGACATTCAATTGAATCACTCGCAGAGGGTGTTCTCTACTATTATCATACGCATAAGCTAGATCGTACCATCCACGCTGTTAATCGTTTGGATCGAGATACATCTGGACTCGTTTTATTTGCGAAGCACCGCTATGCACATGACCTTCTTTCCAGACAGCAGAAAAACAAAGAGATGAAACGACAATACGTTGTACTTGTTCATGGCGAAGTGAAAGGAGACGGCGAAATCGATGCGCCAATAGGGAGGAAAGAGGGGAGTATTATTGAAAGGGCTGTTCGCCCTGATGGACAACACGCATTAACGAGTTATCGCACAATAAATCATTATAAAGGATTCTCCCTTCTTGAATTATCCCTAAAAACGGGGAGAACCCATCAAATTAGAGTTCATATGTCTTATCTTGGTCATCCGCTCTTAGGAGATGATCTTTATGGTGGAACGCATGCATTAATAAATAGACAAGCGTTACATAGTGCGAAGCTTGAGTTCTATCATCCTTTCCTAGAAAAAAAACTCCGGTTTGAAGTAGAGGTTGAAGAGGATATGTTATGTCTTATTCGAAAGAAGTGAATTTCTCAGGAACATAAGACATTGATGATTGGACAGAAGTTGTTTTCAATTCCGGATAGCTAAGCGAAGTCAATTTGCCTCCAAACACGCATCCTGTGTCAATGTTTATTGTATGATTCATCCACCTTGGTTCTTTTACTGGAGTGTGCCCATAAACAATAAGAGCTTCTCCGTTGTAATGCTTAGCCCAGTCTCTGCGAATAGGCATGCCGTTCGGATGAGATTCGCCTGAAATGTCACCGTAGAGGACAAATGTTTTTACTTTTTTTCCAACTTGGCCGATATAATGCGCAGGAATTCCTGCATGTGCAGCAATTAATTCCCCGTCATCGAGGGATAAATAGAGTGGTGCATGTTCATAAAGAGAGATGAATTTCCTTTTCACAGCCTCTTTCTCATCATTTTTGAGAGCATTTAGTTCGGCAACCGTTGTCTCCAGTCCATGAGTTTGCTGAACGTTTCGACCGATAAAATACCGATAAAGTTTATTGCAATGGTTCCCAGGGCAATAGTAAGCCTGTCCGGTGCTAACGAGCTGAGAGACAATGTCAATTACAGCAAGAGATTCTTTTCCTCGATCAGTGATATCACCAGGAAAGACGAGTTTCCTACCGTCAGGATGGACGGGAAGTCCACTTTCCCATGAATATCCGATTCGTTTGGTTAGTTCTGTCAGTTCTTCATAACAACCGTGTATATCGCTGATAATGTCTAACAAATGGCACCCTCCTATCTCATCTCTATATCATTACCCTATTGGACGAGTATGTATCAAGGTTAAAGGCTAAATAAAATAACCTGCCAATATGGCAGGTTATTCAAACATATACGTTTTCGTTCGAGATCGGACGTTTAATACGAGTCCGACTGCAATCATGTAGGTTAAAAGTGCACTTCCTCCATAGCTTACGAATGGTAATGGGATACCAGTAATTGGCAATATCCGAATGGTCATTCCAATGTTTTGGAATACCTGGAATGTTAGCATTCCGATAACTCCTGCGCACAAATAGCTTCCGAAGGACTCATTGCTTTCAAGGGCTGTATGAATCATTCGGTAGATTAGCATGAAGAAAATGGAGATCGTAATACTTGCTCCGATGAATCCGAATTCTTCTCCAATCACAGCAAAAATAAAGTCAGTGTGCGCTTCAGGGAAGTAAACAGTACCGTCAGCGTATCCTTTCCCTTCTAATTTACCAGAGCCGATGGCAAGGATCGCTTTCGTCGCTTGATAGCCTGCATCTGTATACTCTTCAGGAGCAAGCCAGCCATAGAACCGAGCGAGCTGGTATTCATCAAGTAAGTAGGCTTTAAAGAAGGCCGGAAACTTAAAGAAAATAAAGACAAGAGCAGATATTCCTGCAACCCCTAGTAAACTTAAAAGAGAGAGAAGTCGCCAGCGAACGCCTGATACTAATGTAATACTAACAACAATAGCAGTAAAAACCATCGCTGTTCCGAGGTCAGGCTGGGCCATAACGATTAGAAGAGGTGCAGCTGCCACACCGAAAATTTTGGCTAATAATAAAAGGTCTGTTTGAATGGTTTTTGTTGGGTTTTTTTCATGATGATTCACCGCTGTAGAAGCGATCGTAATAATTAAGAAAATCTTCATAAACTCTGATGGCTGTACACTTCCTAAACCAGGCAGCACAAACCAGCTTTTTGCCCCATTTCGAATCGGAGCAATTTGATAACTTCCAATATACTCAGGACTAACCGCAAGCAAGATTAGAAGAAGAATTCCAAATCCATAGAGATACCAGGATAATTGTTTAAAGCGATCAAAATCAATGACCAGTGTGAGCGAGAGGACAAACGCACCAACGAAATACCACGTTAGCTGTCTTCCTGCAAAGTTGAAGTTTTTTAATTCTCCAGGTAGTGAAGCTTGTGCACTATAAATAGCGACAGTACTAATGCACATCAGGAGAAAGACAAAGAATAAAAGTGTGAAATCTATTTGTTGCCATGGTGTTTGATTGTCATTGTTCATGATATAATCCTTTCTAAAGAAAAGCGTTCCTTCTTTTAATCACAATTCCTATCTTATCTGAAATCCTTCCATTTGCAAATCGGTTCCTGTATTTATTTTTGACAAAATAACTACACACCGACTAAGATAGGAAGGTAATTTTACTTTATGACACTGATAAGTAGAAAAAACATCGATCCTTAGAAAAGCTTATCGGAAATAAACGATAAATGATATAGCCATATTTGAGTATTTACGCACTTTGTTACTAAAACATCAAGGAGGTGTGCAGAGTGGCTTACCAGGAGCAAGAAACGCAAGCTTTGTACGAAGCACTTATTCATCATTTAGAACAAGAGAGAATCGATGCCTTTCGAGAGTTGTTTCTAGAAATTCATCCTTATGAACAGTCTCAATTCTTCTTAACCGTATCCGAACAAATCAGGCTGCTTGTGTACACCTATTTATCACCAAGAGAAATGGCCGAGATCTTTCAGAATTTTGATATTGAAGAGCAAGAAGAATACATTTCGGAGATGGAGCCAGCTTATGCGGCTAAAATGCTTGCAGAAATGTATGCCGATGACGCAGTAGACGTCTTAAATGAACTAAATCCTGAACAGATTGCAAGTTACTTAACCATTATGGATGATGATGCAGCTGACGAAATTAAGGAACTTCTTCATTATGAAGAAAAAACAGCTGGTAGTATCATGACAACAGAATTTGTATCGATCCGAGCACATCAAACGGTGAAGCGAGCGATGCAAATACTGAGACGTGAAGCACCTGAAGCAGAGACTATCTATTATATATTCGTATTAGATGAACAGAAAAGGCTCGTTGGTGTTATTTCTCTTCGAGATTTAATTATTGCAGAAGAAGATACGTTAATAGAAGAGATTATGAATGAGCGGGTTGTTTCCATTTCGGTCGGTGAAGATCAGGAGGAAGCCGCTAGAATTATGAGAGATTATGACTTTCTAGCACTTCCCGTTCTCGACTTCCAAAATCATTTGCTCGGTATTATCACACACGATGATATTGTCGACGTTATTGAGGAAGAAGCTTCAGAGGACTATTCAAAGCTTGCCGCTATTTCAGATGACGGTTCGTTTGATCGCAATCCATTCTCATCAGCGAAAAAAAGGTTACCATGGCTCATCATTCTCTTATTTCTTGGAATGATGACAGCAAGCTTAATTGGTCAGTTTGAGGTAACCCTCGATAAAGTCCCATTGCTAGCGGTATTTATTCCACTTATTGCTGGAATGGCAGGTAATACAGGAACACAAGCGCTTGCTGTTGTTGTAAGAGGTCTTGCTACTGGAGATTTTGAAGAGAATAGTAAGTGGGCGTTAATAGTTAGAGAAGCAGGAACTGGACTAATTACCGGTGCAACGTCAGGAGTTCTCGTCACCATTATTATTTTCTTGTGGAAAGGAACCTTTTTACTTGGTTTATTAGTTGGTTTTTCGTTATTATTTACGTTGATTGTTGCCACTCTTGCTGGTGCGCTAGTCCCACTCTTAATGCACAAACTTAACATAGACCCTGCCGTTGCTTCAGGGCCGTTCATTACAACTATTAATGATATTATCAGTATACTTATTTATTTTGGAATGGCGACTGCATTTATGAGTCAATTAGTCTAAAGACTAATTGACTGTGCAGACGTTTGAAGGAGGAAAGAAATGGAACACGGTGCATCCGTATCATCACTTGTTATCGTAGTCGTAATCGCATTTTTAATACCGTTTATCTTACACCGCTTCAGACTGAACTTTTTGCCAGTCGTAGTTGCCGAGATTATCGCCGGAATTTTCATTGGACAAAGTGGATTTAACCTTGTTCAAGGAGATACTTGGCTTGATACGCTATCAACTCTTGGTTTTATCTTCTTGATGTTCCTAAGTGGTCTTGAGATCGATTTCTCGGTTTTTGCGAGTAAAAAGAAAAAAGTAAAGCTACCAAGCGGTAAACTCGAACCGAATCGTGTTCTCGTCTCGTTTATCGTCTTTATTTTTGTATTTCTTGTATCGTACCTATTGTCTCTTCTATTCGTTGTACTTGGGTATACGGATAATGCCTTCTTTATGACGTTAATCATTTCAACCATATCGCTTGGTGTAGTGGTTCCTACGTTAAAAGACGCAAACATAATGAAGAGTAGTATCGGTCAAACGATTCTATTAATCGCCGTTATAGCTGACTTGGCTACAATGATTTTACTGGCGATCTTTGTTTCCCTGAATTCAGGGGGAGAAGGGAACATGTGGCTGCTTCTCATACTCTTTGGAGCAGGAATTTTGCTTTATTTCCTTGGGGCTTACTTCCGACATCTTTCCTTTATCGAGACGATGTCCAAGGGGACCATTCAAATTGGTACGAGAGCCGTCTTTACGTTAATTATTGTATTAGTCGGTATCTCTGAAACGGTTGGAGCGGAAAATATCTTAGGTGCCTTTCTTGCCGGTGCACTCGTTTCCTTGCTCTCACCAAATACGGAACTCGTGCAAAAGCTCGATTCATTTGGATATGGCTTTCTCATTCCTATTTTCTTCGTAATGGTTGGGGTAGAGCTAGATATCTGGTCACTTTTCCAGGATCCTAAAGTGTTAATTCTTATTCCATTACTGTTGATTGCGCTCTTTGCTTCAAAATTAGTGCCCGTTGTTGTATTGAAAAAATGGTATGATACGAAAACGGTTCTCGGTTCCGGCATGTTGCTAACATCAACGCTTTCTCTCGTTATTGCAGCAGCTGAAATCGGAGAACGAATTGATATCATTGATGATCAGCTGTCATCTGCTTTAATCTTAGTGGCGATTATGAGCTGTATTCTAGCACCAATTCTTTTCAAGAAACTAATGCCGAAGCCAGAAGAAAGCTCTCATGCGAAGAAGCTGGCGATCATCGGAGCAAACCAAATCACTTTGCCTATCTCGCTGGAACTTAATCCTGCCAATTATGAAACATCGATTTATCATACGAAGCAGGAGAAAGTGGACTCTGAGAAACAAAGCAGTCATTTTAAAGTAATTGAGCTTTCGGATTATAGCATTGATACACTAAAGAAAAGCTCTGTCTTCGATGCCGATATCCTCCTCATTTCTTCTGGAGATGATGAAACGAACTCGGATATTGCGGTATTCGCGAAAGAATATGGAACAGATCGCGTCATTGCTCGAATTGAATTAACAGAAATAGCCGATCAGCTAAGAGAGCTTAATATTGATGTATTCTCTGTTTTCTTCTCAACAAAAGCCTTGTTAAAAGCGCTCATCGAGTCTCCTGGAGTCGTTAATATCTTCACTCGTGAAGAAAATGCGCTATATCAAATTAACATGAACAATGTGGAATACAACGGTGTGCCACTGCGTAGCTTCCCATATCTCGGTGATACGATCATAGTACGAATTTTCCGTGGTAAGGATTCGATTGTCCCTCATGGTGACACTGAGCTCCGAATTGGTGATCGCTTAATTGTGACAGGAAGCAGCGATAGTGTAGAAGAAGTTCGAACGTTGCTAAGTTATTAATTTTCAGCCCCTTCTCTTAGAGAGAGAGGGGGTTTTTTACGTTAATAAGAAAGGAGCATAAATGCGACGAACAAGGTGATACTTTTTACCATAAGGTTATGAATGGAGGGTGAAGGTGAATGGATGTTGAAAGTCCGAAAGTGATTTGTCCTGTATGTAAAGGAAGTTGTGATATGGAAGAATCTCTTACAGCTCAGTCAAATCAAAACGTCATATTTGAGTGTCCAATATGCGGTTATGAGAGACGAAATATTCAAACAAGTAAAGGATGAAGAAATCCACATGGTGCATGTTCACTAAAGCATGTTATACTTAGGACGTGGTGCTAATAACTAATAATAAATTCGAGGAGGAGCATGGATATGAACCTGTCTCTTGAGAACCGTACATATGTTGTCATGGGCGTTGCAAACAAACGTAGCATTGCCTGGGGAATTGCGCAGGCGCTAAGCAGTGCCGGTGCTAGATTGATTTTTACTTACGCAGGTGAGCGTCTTGAGAAGAATGTTCGCGACCTTGCTGGAACGCTAGATCGTGATGATTCTATTATTTTACCGTGTGATATTACGAATGATGAAGAAATCGAAGCGACATTCGCTCAGATTAAAGAAGAAGTTGGTGTTATTCACGGACTTGCTCACTGTATCGCCTTCGCGAAAACAGAAGAATTAAAGGGCGAGTATCTTGAAACGACGCGTGAAGGTTTCTTGCTAGCGCATAACATTAGCTCATATTCACTCACAGCTGTTTCAAAAGCAGCTCGTCCACTTATGACTGAAGGAGGAAGCATCCTTACGATGACTTACCTTGGTGGCGAACGTGTTGTGAACAACTACAACGTTATGGGCGTAGCAAAAGCCTCGCTTGACGCAAGTGTGAAATACCTTGCGAACGACCTTGGAAAAGACAACATCCGTGTAAACGCGATTTCGGCTGGGCCAATCCGTACACTTGCTGCAAAAGGAATTAATGATTTCAACTCTGTGATTAAAGAGATTGAAGAGAAATCTCCGATGCGTCGTACTGTAACGAAAGAAGACGTCGGAAACACAGCGCTGTTCTTAATGAGTGATCTTTCTGGTGGAATTACTGGCGAGATGATTCATGTGGATAGTGGGTACAATATTATCGCGACATGATTGAAAAAACCACGACAAATGTCGTGGTTTTTCTTATGCTTGATTTGCGATTGAAATAGCACTTAATGAATTGATGTCAACCACATAAACCTGTGGAGATAGATCGATAACAGATTCATAGGTGAATTTAGCACAGCCGGTTTTATGATTATAGCTAAGGAGTGTAAAAGGTGTTGGTGCTTTTGCCCCTGATTCAAGGATAACAAAGCCTGCTGTTCCCTTCATGTGAAGATAAACAAGAGGTCTTCTTGGAAGTAATAATTCATGATCCTGGTGCAATAGTTCTTTCAAAAGCGACGTGATGCAATCGTGGTCTTTCATGTCATGCTTTTTCTCACACTTTGATTCATGCTTTTCCTCACATTTTGAATGGTGTTCCTCTTTTTCACACTTGCAATTACAGTGTACTTCTAATTTCCACTCTCCATCATGCTTCGTCCATTTTGAATGATGGTCGTCCTTATCGCATTTGCATTTATGTTGCTTATCTTCGTCTTTCTTATCGCACTTTGAATCATGCTTACGATCCCACTTAGAATCGTAATATTTTTTACTCTTTGGACAGAATTCATCTGAGAATAAAGTACTCAATTAATCGACATCCTTTCTAAACATATTTACCCGATACTGAAAAGGTCAGGTCTACTATAATGTATTAAAGAAGGTACAAGTTGCACCGGATATTCAACCATTTATTAGAAATTAGGTGCAACGCTAGATAGAATTCGTCCAATTTTCTTTAGATTGAGCATATTGTCCATACAAGCTTGTATTGCTTTCATATGATTAATAGAACGGGAGTGGTACTACCGAAATAATAAAAAAGGATGGATGATATGTTACGACTTAAAGGACTTTTGTGCCAGATGAAGGCAAGCAATACTACAATTGACTACGTTTATACATTTAACACTCAAGAAGAATTAGGGGATCCTTATCTTAGTGGGGTTACAGTACAAGAAGTAGGGCATGACTTCGTTATTTTTAATCAAGTGGGATCAGGCGGATTTGGAACACTTGTAATGCCAATCGATAAAATAGTATGTATCGAATACTAATAGGTATTTAAAAAAGGTTTCAGATTTTGAAACCTTTTTTGAATAGGAGTGGAACTAGTTGAAGAGAATATCGATTCTTTTTATAACAAATGATGTTTCACATTATATAGATAAAAGTACTTCGTATTTAATTGCAGAATTACAAAAACAATCTGCTCTCACGATTTGGCATAGTCATGGCGACATTCAATCGATTCTATCCATGTTAAGAGTGAAGCCAGATTTTATTTTAATGAATGATTTTCATCCTACTTATGGCCGTTACATTACAGGATTAGAGAATACCGATATTCCGATCGGTATCATGATGCATGATTTGCATTACAAAGTTGCCTCACGTAAAAGAATGATGAAACGTGTTCAACCATCAGTTATCTTTACTCATTACCGAGACGCATTCATGGAATCATTTCAAGAATTTCAAAGCGAAATGGTCTGGTTTCCTCATCATGTACCCAAGGATATTTTTCATGACTATAAACTTATAAAAGATACGGATATTCTAATGATGGGATCCATGATACCGAAGCTATACCCATTCCGGAATCAAATGTACCGTCATTTAAAACAGAGGAAGGGATTTCTTTACCATTCTCATCCTGGCTATGACAAGGAGATCGATTCTGGAGTAGTAGGAGAAGTATATGCCCGCGAATTAAACCGTGCTAAACTGTTTCTGACTTGTAATTCCATTTATCACTATCCATTACTTAAATATGTTGAAACGCTCGCTTGCAATACGCTACTTCTTGCTCCAGTAACTAAAGAACTAGAAGATTTAGGATTCAAGAATGAAGAAACCTTTGTGGCAATTGATAACAGCAATTTCTCTGAGAAAGTAAATTATTATTTAGTGAACGAGACAGAAAGACGGCACATCGCTCAGAAAGGCTTTGAAATGGTGAGAGAACGGCACCTAACCTCGATAAGGGTCGAAGAAATGATTAAGCACATTCATAACGTTATATGAATGTGCTATTTTTTATGAGTTTTTCATCATATCAATAAATCGAGAAGCGTATTTTTTTGGATCCAAGTTGTAAGCGATGTGATTCTTCGCTTGTAATTTAAGGGCATTTCTTAACGTTTTATTTGTCAAAAGGTCTATACCTTGATTGACAGCATCACTCATATCGGAGAGGTTAATAAGTTTACCTGATTGATTATGAAGAACAAAGCTTCTTACACCATCTGAATCTGTCGTTACGACTGGACAGTGACAGCTGATCGCTTCAACTAATGCATAACCAAAGCCTTCCACTAACGAAGTAGAGCATAAAAATCCACCTGAATCACCGATCATGGAAAAATACTTGGCCATTTCTATATTAGGCACATTGGAGTAACAAGTGATAATTTCATTCAGTCCAAGTTCACAGCATGAAGTTTCAAATGCTTCCTTTTCGCTCGTAAATGCCAATGTAGGATCATGAAACATCCATATGACTAAATTAGGTTGTCGTTTTCGCAGTTCAAATACGTATTCCAGGAACCCACGCCAATTTTTATTGGACTCCAGCCGACCCACCCATCCGATAATGGGGGCAGAAGAAATCGATGGCGAGTTAATATATTTAAACCGATTTGTATCAAAACAATTATGGAAAGAATAAACAGGGAAATTCGGAATATATTTTTCCACTAATGAAGCAAGGTGAGGCGTGCGAGGATAAAAGATTGCGTCAGCATAAGTCGTCACATGACGATGGGCTCGCTGCATCCACCGTTCAGCTTCTGGCATCGTTCCGAGGCCCTGTATTTCATAAATCAACTTTCCCTCATAACCGAGAGAACGAATACGCTTAAGAAATAAATGATCGGAGCAAACCATTATAAGCGTATAGTGATTTTTTTCGATTAATGCTTTGATCTCTTGATCATTGTTCGTCACATAAACAGGTATATCACGAATATTGGCATAGCCGCTTCCTTGCTGCATATACAGAAGTTCGCATGAGACGCCTGCTTCTTTAAGTGCAAGACATCTTTCTCGATTTAATGTTTCAACACCACCACTCGGTAAATAATAGACAAAAAGAACTTTCATAGTTAGCCTCCCATCCTGCTTTTATTACGTTATGCATAAAGGAAAAAATATCGAATAAAAAACGAGACCAATTTCGGTCTCGTTTTCTCATTACCCAAACGAAATTCCAGTAAGGGTTATGGGGCCAACTGCATTAGCGCTATCAAGAAGGATAAGGCTTTGATCTAACTCTGCTCGTAGAGAGTAGTCATAATAACCGCCTGGGGGATTATTGTCGACGGCAGTGAAAGATATCGTTTGATAGTCTGCTACGCTTACATCAATGGAAATACGTGTACTGAAAATAACCATTGAGTTTCTGTAGATTGTAACTAGTACAGTTGGATTTAAAGCAGTGGCTCTAACCCCGATAGTCGCATTAAGTTCAACTTCGCTTACTTGATTGGGAACGTATAGTCCGAAGCTAGCTAGCGTAACACGAGAAGGTGAGCGAGGAATGTTTCGAACGATTGAGTTGCTAAAAGCTGTTGGAACGCTTTTGTTATAATCAAAAATTTGCTTAGGCATAAGTGACCTCCTCTCTTATCAGGATAGCTTATCCTATGCGAACTACAGAGGGATGGAATAGACAGGCCCCCCCTTTTAAATAAAAAGGGCATTATAAAGTAGTTTTTCAAAATTAGGAGATTGTCCATTGCGGGTTACCGTTTCATACATAAGTTAATTAGTGTAAAAAAAGTGTAAGAAATGAGGGCCGACATGAAGGTTGCGACAATACTGGGCACACGACCAGAAATTATTAGATTAAGTTTGATCATTGATAAACTCGATCAATTAGCTGATGAACACATCCTCATTCATACAGGACAGAATTCAGCACCTTCTCTCCGAGATGTGTTTTTTAAAGAAATGGGCATTCGATCACCAGATTACATGCTTTCAAATACAGCTTCTTCATTAGGAGAACAGCTATCTTTCATGTTCATGAAGATAGAGCAAATTCTTCTCACACATCAACCAGATCGTATTTTAATTCTGGGAGACACGAATTCAGCTTTATGTGCTGTGCTTGCGGAGCGTTTAAACATTCCTGTTACACATATGGAAGCTGGAAATCGCTGTTTTGATCTTGAAGTACCTGAAGAGAAAAATCGTAAGGTGATCGATGCTGTATCTAGCTATAATTTGCCCTACACACCTCAAAGTAGAGAAAACCTATTAAGAGAAGGGTTTCCATCTAACCGAATTTACGTTACTGGTAATCCTATTCTCGAAGTACTAACACACTATGAAGCTTCTATTCAACAAAGTGACATTTTAAGTTCGCTAAAGCTAGAAGAAAAAGACTATTTTCTAGTGACGATTCATCGAGCTGAGAACGTAGATCATCCTAAAAAGTTGAAAGAAATCTTCGATGGGTTAACGCTCATTGCGATGGAATATAAGAAGAGAATTATTTGCAGTATTCATCCAAGAACTAAATCAAAATTAACGGCCGAATATGCTGATAGCTTGGACTCGCTTATTGAACTGCATGAACCGTTTGGGTTTATAGACTTTGTGAGACTTGAGAAGTCAGCGTTCTGCGTCTTAACAGATAGCGGAACAGTGCAAGAGGAATGTTGTTTGTTCCGAGTACCAGCTGTTACAGTCCGATCCACAACTGAACGTCCTGAGACGATCGCATGTGGAAGCAATATGATCTCAGGCATTGATGCTGCGAGTATAAAACGAGCTGTTGACGTAATGCTTTATCATCAACCAAATTGGATGATTCCAACTGGTTATGAGGATTTAAATGTATCAGACCGAGTAGTGAAATTTATTTTAGGAGGAATACAAATTGTTCCGTGATCAAACGATACTGGTAACTGGAGGAACTGGATCCTGGGGCCATGAGTTAATAAAACAGCTGTTGCAAAAATCGCCAAAAGAAATTCGTGTTTTATCGAGAAATGAAACGAGCCAGGTTGAAATGAAGAGGGAATTTCATCAAGACCCACGACTAACATTTCTAATCGGAGATATTAAAGAAAGAGAAGGTTTATTAGAAGCAGGTAAGGGTGTTGATTATTTATTTCACCTTGCTGCATTGAAGCACGTGCCAGTCTGTGAAGACCAACCGATTGAAGCTTTAAATACAAACGTTATCGGCACACAGAATGTGATTAAAACGGCGATCGAGAATAATGTGAAGAAAGTTGTTTACATTTCGACAGACAAAGCTGCAAATCCATCTAATTTCTACGGGTTTTCAAAGGCAATGGGTGAGCGGTTGATCATTCATGCGAACACGCTCAAGTCGAATACTACCTTTGTATGCGTGAGAGGTGGAAACGTCCTTGGAACAAATGGAAGCGTCATTCATGTTTTTAAGAACCAAATTCAAAACAAAGCTGAGATCGGCATTACTCATCTTGAAATGACGCGTTTCTTCTTAACAATTGAAGACGCCATTAAACTACTATTCAAAGCCACATATGAAAGTAGAGGCGGCGAAATTTTTGTTATGAAGATGCCTACTTGTAAAATAATTGATCTTGCGGAAGTTCTCATCGAGTCCTCGGGCGTCCAGAATGTGAAAATACGTGAACAGGGAATAAGACCAGGAGAGAAGCTCCATGAAATTCTTTTCTCGGAATATGAGAGTCAATCAACAGTATACTACGACAAAGAGTACTTCGTTATCTTGCCTGCAATCAAAATTACTGGTCTGAATGAGAGATATGCGAACTTTCAACCTGTTACTCTAAAAAACTATAACTCTGGTGAAGACGTTATGACGAAAGCAGAAATCAAAGCCATGCTTATTAAAGGTGGGTTCATCTAATGAAGCTGCTAGTACTTGGAGGAAAAGGAATGGCAGGTCATGTTCTGACTGCCTATTTCAAAAAAAAGCATAAAGACGTTTATTTCACTTCAAGAGATGCTAGTGATCCGCACGGGTATGTGTTAGATGTTCTTGATACCGTGCAATTAGAGTCGGTAATCGATGAAGTCCAGCCGGATGTTGTGATAAATGCGATTGGGGTGTTGAATGAGTCTGCAGAACAAAATGAGCAACTTGCTTTTCAGGTTAATGCATTACTGCCACATCAACTTGTGAAATTAATGAACCGGAGAAAAGGTAAAGTTGTTCATATAAGTTCAGATTGTGTCTTTAAAGGAGATAAAGGCAACTATACAGAATCAGATCAGCCTGATGGAATCACGGTTTATGCCAAATCGAAGGCGCTCGGAGAAGTGACGGAATTCCCTCATTTGACAGTCCGAACTTCCATTGTAGGACCTGAACTAAAGGGAAATGGAATTGGTCTCTTACAATGGTTTCTCAAACAGAAAGGTGAAATAAAAGGGTTTGATCAGGCGTTCTGGAATGGGGTTACGACATTAGAGCTTGCGAAAGCGATCGATTCTTTAATACAACAAGAAACGACAGGGCTATACCATCTGCATGCACCTGAGACAGTTTCGAAATTTGAGCTACTTACTCTTTTTAAAGAAGTATTTCAAAAGGAAGATGTAACAATTGTCCCTTCTAGCGAATTAAAGTTAGATCGAACGATTGTTCATACTCGTACTGATGCTTTTTACGACGTACAACCTTACCGAGCTATGCTTCAGGAGTTAAGAGCATGGATGAAGGATTATGCCTAAACAAACGGTTCTTGTTACAGGAGCAACTGGTTTTACAGGGGCTCATGCCATTAAGAAATTAAAGCAGGATTATCATGTTATTGGAATATCCCGCAGTGCAAATCCTAACATGCTTCGTGTAGATCTTAGCGATCAGTATGCTGTAAATGAAATGATGGCCAAAACAATGCCCGATATGATTCTTCACTTAGCAGGACAGAACCATGTCGAACAGTCCTGGGAAGAACCAGTCTCTACTTTTGAAACTAACGTGCTCGCTACGCTTTATCTTTTGGAGGCAGCTAGAAAACACGTGCCAAACTGTCGAATTGTCGTTGTTGGATCTGCCCTTCAAGCAGAAAAAGCGTATCCTCACCCATATAGTTTTAGTAAATCACTCCAGGCCAACTTAGCGAAAGCCTGGGGAGATTTATATGGAATGCAAATAATTTTAGCTGTTCCATGTAACTTAATCGGTCCCGGTCCATCTACTGGTGTTTGTTCAGCGATTGCAAAACAGCTAATTAACGAAGAGAATCGGGATAAAGAGAAAGAAATACAATTATCTAATGCCTTTGCTACGCGAGATTACCTTGATGTGAGAGACGCAGTGAGAGCCTATCAAATGGTTCTAGAGTATGGTGAAGTAGGCATAGCTTACGAGATTGGAAGTGGATATTATCGAACCCTTGAAGAAGTTATCGCTGAATTTCAAAAGCTAACACCATATCCTATAAATGCCTCATATCTAGAACGTAAGAAGGAACAGGTATCATTGAACTCATCCATCAAGATGAACAAACTTGGTTGGAAGCCAAATATCTCATTTGAGAAATCTCTTAGGGATCTGATGGAGTATGCAAAAAAATCTTAAAAGAAAAGAGGGAGAGTATGAAGAAAGTATCAATCATTATCCCCTTTTATAACTGTGAATATATTGATGTAGCGATTGAAAGTGCTTTGGCACAGACGTATAAGAACATTGAAGTGATCGTGATTAATGATGGTTCAACGCTCTATACAGAGAAAATCAAACCGTACTACGGACGGATTCGCTATATTGAACAGGGAAATAAAGGGACAGCAGGGGCGCTAAATACGGGGATTGCTAATGCAACGGGAGAATACTTTACATGGTTAAGCGCTGACGACCTTTATCAACCCAATAAAGTAGAAAAGCAAGTGACTGCGCTCGAACAATCCAATCACGTTATAGGGTACTCCTCTTATGTGTTGATAAACGAATTTGGAACAGTAACAAGCGGATCAGTAGGGGTGGCTTTTCCTAATCGACTATCTTTCTTAAAGCATTTAAGGCAAGGGTGTGCCATTAACGGCTGCACGGTCATGGTGAAAATGGAAGTGCTCCGGGCATTAGGCGGGTTTGATGAAACGCTAAGATTTACACATGACTATGATTTGTGGGCGCGTATTGCAAAGGATCATGCCTTTTCTTATATAGACGAATGTCTTGTTCAATACCGGGTGCATAGTGAGATGGGAACACAACGACACAGTGAAGCCATTCGAACAGAACTTCGCCTTGTGAAAAAGAAAGTGAGAATGCTCCTTCTAGAAGCGTATCGGAAAGAACGTATGCAATTATGAAATTCACCTTCCCAATCATTACTCTATGTAAAGGCGGCGCACAAAGAATGCTGGCTGAAATAACGAATGGCCTTGTAGACCGTGGCCATGAAGTCATCATTCTGATGCCAAAAACCGGTGTGATTGAATATCCAATAAAATCAACTGTCAAACGAACGACAGAGCTATACGGGATACCAGAATCTTCTTATCCGAAAGCAGATGTTATTGTATCGAACTATTATACGCTTATTGACGACGCAGAAAACGCTAGTAGGAACAAGAAAGGTATCCACATAAGAATTAGTCTGTGTTACGAACCAACCTTTTTACCTGAACAAGAATTATCCTTCCCAAGTTATCATGTAACGCCAAACCTCATTGTATTATCGAAATGGCAGCAAGACCTGATTCGACTAAATCATGGCATTACTGGCTCAATCGTACCTGTAGGAATTAGTGACCAATTTTATAATATGGGTACACGGTTATTAAATAAAGTCCCTAATCTTACAGCGATACTAAGAAGGCCAGAGGGAGGTCATTCCTGGCATCGTGAGCAAAATTACCTGTTAGAGCAACTGGCTATTGTTCAAAAGTCATACCCTAATGCCAAATACACATTAATTAGTCCACCTAATGAGTTGGCTGCTTCTAAAGCGCTTCAAATGATTAAAGCATCAGGGAAGTATCGCTATCTCACACCGGCTGATGATCGAGAGTTGGCTTATCATTACAATGAAGCAGACATATTTGTCAATTCTTCTACTTATGATACGGCTTCACTTCCTGGACTTGAAGCCATGAAGTGTGGAGCTGCACTCGTCACAACGTATAACGGAGGTAATTTAGATTATTGCAAACACGGCGTGAATTCCCTGCTTTCTTACCGCTATGAAAATCGACTAGCAGAAGACGTTATGACACTACTAAGCCAACCAAATCTAAGAAATGAGATCGCATTAAATGGAGAGAAAGAAACAGAGAAATGGACGTGGAAGCGAAGCGTCGACGCCTTTTTGAATGCTGTTCACTCCATAATAAAAACGACCGGATAATCCGGTCGTTTACTGTGTATTTGGCTTCCAAGTCGTTTTACCACATGTGCGGCATCCTTTTATTTGAGTGGGCCGCGACTTTCTTGTTCTTCTTGTACGTTTCACTTTTTTATATAATTCTTGAATATCTGCTTTCTTCATCTTTCTCCTCCTGACAGACTTTTCTATAACTTTGTACATCTTATTCTGCTAGGAAGAGTAAGGTGTGGAGTTGATTACTTCTTCTGATGAAATGGGTTAATGACTGATGTTTTCCGCTGATTATGATTAAACTTAAATGGATCAAATGGTGAGGGTTCAAAAAGTGTACTAGACTGAGAAAAAGGGTTGATTGGCTGGTGATTTTGATTTGGTGAAGTCGTTTGTGGCTCTGTTTTTTGTTGAGGAACGATCGCATCAGGAACATCGGGCCACTCAGACAGAGGGTGATCCGTTTTTTGATGTGATGCAAGCGTTGGATTCACTTCTTCTAAAACGTTTGTAACTAATCTTTCATACATACCGATTGAAATGTGATGTACCGGCTTGAAATAGGGTTTCATAAAATATTGAATGATCATATAGGAAATCCATTCAATTGCAGTATAATGATCATCTTCTTTAATAAAGCAAGTCATTGTGGATCCATTGAAAGGAAGCCAGGCATTTTTGTGAATTCTTTTTTGTAAATCAAGGCTCTTATAGTCGAGTGCTTTCGGGCGTACTTTTTTGTTCCCGATCAAAATGGATAGTGGAGAAGCGAGGTGTGAGGCTACATCAATTGTGATCGATAGGTCACTGTTTTCTTCCATATGTGTAGCATCGATTCCCGTATGCCTTACTAACTCCATAAGGGAATAAGCATAGTGGCTCCACTCGGAAGTGAGATGCAGCTTCTTCCCTTCTAATGGCATCGTAAGAACATTGTCGTTCATCTGCAGCCCCCAGTATGGGAGAAGTAATAATAGCGCATTTAATTCTTCGCTTGAGAGCTTACAAATCACTTTATCTTTCCAGATGAGATTTATCAAAAAATCTTCTCCTTTCTTCTCCATGAGAAACGCATATGAAATTTGGGCAGCTCCTTCTGTTGCATTTCTGTGCTAATTCCATAGTATGTAGTGAATCAACCTATCATGTGAAAGAAAGGAAGGAACGATATGGGTCACAAACAACATAAGCAACGCACCGTTCCTACAGCTACAAATAGCCTACAGGATGAGTGCATTCGCGTTCAAAAAGTATACGATTGGGTAACCGATCAGCTTTCTGTAAAGAAGAAAATCAAATTTACAGATCATGAGCTTAAAAAGATCGAATGTGCTATGGAAGATCCAAGCCGCCGTCCACTTCGTATTGTATGTAAAACACCAGAAGCACCTCCTTTGTTCCCACTCTCAGGCAGCGAGCATACAGAAGATGACTTTTTCTGTGAACAAATTGGAGAAAAACGGGATGTTAGCGTAGCAATTCCTGGTGGGGGATTTGCAGATGCTCAACTCGTTGACCTTTTATTTACAACTGATGTAAAGGTGAAGGTTGTCGACCGACATGGCGATTTAGTAACAGAGGTCGATTGCAACGCATCTGTTCTTGAATCATTTGTGCTATGCTTCCCGAATGGAACAGATCTCTTCTGTCGAATCACTAAAATTGTATGCCGCATTCCTTCAGGAACTGTATTATTAAACTGTCCTGCACCATCTTCATTTGATCTAGAAGTTATTTTCTGTGTAGACATTCAAGTAGAAGCTGAAGTGAAACTAGAGGTTCTTGCGAAGTTCTGTTCACCTCGTGACAATGATCTAATTGCACCTGACTTGATCGATGAATGTCCTCCAATTGAATTCCCGGAACAGTGTCCAGACATCTTCCCGCGTCCAAGTTGTGATTGCTCACTAAGTGGTGAAGCGAGTGGAGAAATAGACTGTGATGATGATTCTGGTAAAGCAACATTGCTTGTAAACATTTGTGATAATTGTAGTCTTACTGGAAGCTCTATGAAACTTAATTTCCATGACACAGACTCAAGCGATGGAAAGAACGACTTTACATTCACTGCAACGAGTTTTGATCAAGATACTCTTAAGTGCGAAGAATGTGGAGATGGTTTGAAGTTCATCGTTGAAGGTAGCGGTGTAACGGATCGCGGTCGTACGTTTGACTTTAAACTTGCTGTAGTTGACGCAGACGATGATCAGTGGTTTGAAGTGCATTTATTAAACCGTAGAGGAAAAGTTGTCTTTAATACAGGAACTGTGGAAGTTGAAGAAGGCGATCTTACCGTTGATGATTGCATCACATTTGATGATATTAAGTACAAGAAACAGTCATAAATCAGTAGTGCAGGAGATCATATCCTGCACTTTTTTGTTATGAAAAGAGACCTATCACTCATACATATAGAATGTAGCGCTGGTTAGAGAGGGGGAGGTTCCATGCAGGGTGAAAAATTGAGTTATTCTCGTCTCATTTCACGTACGAAATATTTTCAAGAAAAATCGCTGGAACTTGAGAAAGAACTTATTTTTGCGAACGATCAATTAGCTTCGCTTGAGAAGCAAATCGAGTTAAGTAAGGAGCAGGAGAAAACGATCGCTTATTTGCAGGAAGAGTTAAATTTATTAGAAAAAGAGCTTGAAAACCAGGCAAAAGAGCATGTGCTTATTAAGGAAGAAGTAGAAGAGAAGAAAAGTATTGGGCAAGATGATGTAAGGATACAAGGATATGAAAACCTTCTTGCAGAGATGCAAATAGAGATCAATGAAAAAGACAAGCGGCTTCAGCATTATCAAGGAAAAGTGAAAAACCTTGAGAAGCGGGCGCAGTATCAAAAGAACGAAGAAGTATCAGAGTCAGTCAAGGAAAAAGATGAAATAGCTGAGACTTACGCTGTGAGCTACTTCAATACTTCTATAATTATTAGCGATAAACAGACGGTTATGATTCGTGGAGATTTACAAATTGAAAATTGCGGAACAACGAAATTGCGTAATCCTCTTGTTTGCTTTCGCTTTTTGCCGAGAGAAGCAGCTACCTTAAAAGGGCGTATTTATTCCATTGATGATGTAGAAACAAAAGGTGTTGATGCAAGCGATCGAATTCAGTGGGTATTTCCTGATCATGATTGGTTAGAGAAATCAAAAGAGAAGGGGGAAATTTGGGTTTCTCCGTTACACCCAGTGATATTGAAGCCTGGAGATAAGATCGGGATCGAAAGTTTTCAAATCCCAATTAAATCTGAATTTAAAGAGCCTGTTATTATTGAAGGATTTGTTTATTTTCAAAAAGAGAATTATAAAATAAAAGTTTCAAATCAAATAGCCTTGAGCTACTAATATAGATGGCGCCCATACCCACTATCCTCCTTTTGCATAGGATAATGTGAAGTAAGAGGATAAGAGGGGGAGGATTTAGAATGTCTGAGAAGAAGAGAAAACCGCAAGTCATTCACGTTGATAAACTGATCGTTAAAGCTAATGAAGTTATTATCCGCAATGACCGTGAACATAAACGATATGAAGATATAGAAGAAAATAGAGAAAACAAGCGAGACCCTTGGGGATTTTTTGGATCGAATGATGAGGAGGAAAGAGAAGAAGCAGGAGAAGATACGAACAAAGGTGGCTTTAATTGGTTCTAAGAGCAGAATATTCTGCTCTTTTTTTTGTTGTGTAATTATTCAATATTTTATTACATAATATGGTCAATGGATTAAGTGTGAAATGTGTATGTTTAGAAGTAAAGTGGTGTTCCGCTAATTTTTCTCATATTAGAAAGAGATCATCATATATTGTTTGAGATGCAACATAGTAAAGACACACATTCAGAGTAAACCGACTCAAATTTTTCGCTTTCGAAAGACGAATTGGGTTTGATTGAGTTGAATAACGTATTTTGATTTTATTGGAAAAGGAGGAGAGAAAGTTTTTATATTGACGACTGGGCCAATTGAAAATAAACCTACTGTTGGTACTAGAACAACGCACTAGGTAACAATAAAGATTTCGAATCGTAGTTCTGTCAATACCTCTACAATAGAAGTAATGGGAAAGTAACTAAATTTTACCTAGACGGTAATAACAATTTAGGAAAACGGAATGGAACATTGTAACCAGCACATGGACTTGTCCCATTAGAATCGAAAGTTAATTTAACGGCGAAATTTTACTTTCCTAAACAAACGGTTGAAGTGAAGGTTTTAAGCGGAAAAGGGGGGGTAAAATGCCAACATTATACACTGGTCCAATCGAAAATGCTCCTGTAAATGGTGTTAGAGCAACACAACAGTTTTCAGTGAAAATAACTAATCGAAGTTCAACGTTGAACGGAACTGTCTATATCGAAGGATATATATTAAGTAATACCAGGACTTTATATGTTCAAGAATTGTTCAGTATTGCACCGAATCAAGTTATTACTAAGACTTTTGTCGCTAATTTTGATGCATTTGAGTTTAATTTCACTACAGGAGGGGGCGCTGAAAAAAATATTGAAGTATCTGCCTGGGGTAAAAACACTGCAGGCCAATTGGTCACGGCTCATCGTTTGGTTTCTTCTGAATTGATAGGGGCCCAATTGAGTGGAGCCACTGGAGCGACCGGGGCAACCGGAGCAACTGGGGTAACGGGATCAACTGGAGTAAAAGGAGCGACCGGAGAAACAGGAGCCACCGGATCAACGGGTGCAACCGGAGAAACCGGAGCAACTGGATCCACAGGAGAAATGGGATCAACCGGAACAACGGGAGCAACCGGAGAAACCGGTGAAACAGGTGCCACGGGAGCCACCGGAGCAACGGGTGAAACAGGAGCAACCGGAGCAACCGGAGAAACCGGTGAAACAGGTGCCACGGGAGCCACCGGATCAACGGGTGCAACCGGTGAAACAGGAGCAACCGGAGCAACCGGAGCAACCGGAGCAACGGGAGTAACCGGAACAACGGGAGTAACCGGAACAACGGGAGCAACCGGAGAAACCGGTGAAACAGGTGCCACGGGAGCCACCGGAGCAACGGGTGCAACCGGTGAAACAGGAGCAACCGGAGCAACCGGAGCAACGGGAGTAACCGGAACAACGGGAGCAACCGGTGCCACGGGAGCCACCGGATCAACGGGTGCAACCGGAGAAACCGGAGCAACTGGATCCACAGGAGAAATGGGATCAACCGGAACAACGGGAGCAACCGGAGAAACCGGTGAAACAGGTGCCACGGGAGCAACCGGTGCCACGGGAGCCACCGGATCAACGGGTGCAACCGGTGAAACAGGAGCAACCGGAGCAACCGGAGCAACGGGAGTAACCGGAACAACGGGAGCCACCGGATCAACGGGTGCAACCGGTGAAACAGGAACAACCGGAGCCACCGGATCAACTGGGGTAACTGGAGCAACGGGAGAAGCAGGAGCGACCGGAGAAACCGGAGCAACGGGTGCAACCGGTGAAACAGGAGCAACCGGAGCCACCGGAGCAACGGGAGTAACGGGAGTAACCGGAACAACGGGAGCCACCGGATCAACGGGTGCAACCGGTGAAACAGGAACAACCGGAGCCACCGGATCAACGGGAGTAACGGGAGTAACCGGAACAACGGGAGCCACCGGATCAACGGGTGCAACCGGTGAAACAGGAACAACCGGAGCCACCGGATCAACTGGGGTAACTGGAGCAACGGGAGAAGCAGGAGCGACCGGAGAAACCGGATCAACGGGTGAAACCGGTGCCACGGGAGCCACCGGAGCAACCGGTGCCACCGGATCAACTGGGGTAACTGGAGCAACGGGAGAAGCAGGAGCGACCGGAGAAACCGGAGCAACGGGTGCAACCGGAGAAACCGGAGAAACCGGAGCAACTGGAGAAACCGGAACAACGGGATCAACCGGACCAACCGGACCAACAGGAGCAACTGGAGAAACCGGAGCAACCGGAACAACCGGAACAACCGGAGCATCGGGAACAACGGGATCAACAGGAGTAACGGGAGTAACCGGGACAACGGGATCAACAGGTGTAACTGGATCAACCGGAGAAACCGGAGCAACCGGAACAACCGGAGCATCGGGAGTAACCGGAGTAACTGGAACAACGGGACCAACAGGAGCAACAGGAGCAACCGGAGTAACCGGGACAACGGGACCAACAGGAGTAACGGGAGCAACCGGATCAACCGGAGCATCGGGAGTAACCGGAACAACCGGAACAACCGGAGCAACAGGAGTAACGGGAGCAACGGGAGCAACCGGAGTAACCGGAGTAACCGGAACAACCGGAGCAACTGGTACTGGCGGTGCGAATTTATATCAAAATCAAAATCCAGCTACTCTTGGGGTTTTTCCTCCTCTTAATACCGAAGTAGTTTCTAATTCTATTCCTATAACAGCTGTATCAGGGAACTTAATGAAGATTGACTATGCTGTGGGAGTGGAATTTGTAAACACAGCTAATTATAGCGTAACTTATGTGTTGCGGTTATATCGTAATGGAACTCTTATTGAAACGAGAACAGCCAACAGAGTAGGATCAGGTGCTGGTACGCAAAACTTACCACTTGCAGACACTTTTGTTGATACAACGCCAGTAATCGGGCTAAACAATTATCAGCTTAGAGTAATTGTTACAGCTGCTTCGAATGTTACGACCTTATCGGTAATCAATAGAAACCTGAATATTATTCAATTTTAGCTTAAACGCGGTACTCTTTTCGAGTGCCGCTTATTTAGATTTAACAATGGATAATTAATTTTTGACGAGACGTCTCATACATTTAAAAGCAATGCATATCAGGGAACATATGAATCGAGTTGTGAAAAATCTAAGCATGGTCCGATTTACACTTCCCATTTGTAATTATTCCAAGCCTTACATCACTCTTCCGAGATATACAAATTGGCAATTTTTAGCGGCAATGTAATTTTTGAGAATAACTATTTTCCAGTTCCATTCAGTACGGGGGATTTGGTATATCTGAAAAAGGATAGAGTGGACAATACTTCTTACAGGTTATTCAAATATCGTCAATTCATGGATTCATAGCAGTATTGTAATAGTGGCATCGGTGATATCGGATTACCGCCAGTGGGAATTTACAATACACAGTTAGATACGCCTATTTGTGCTGGATTGTAACCTCGGATTCTAGCTTGAAATGCACTAAAACAATTCTATTCATATTAGCGTAAACGTGAAAATAATTACTGTGATATACAATATTTAAAAAGTGCAGAATTCAGTGTGATATGGTAACAGTTATCTATTAGTTATGTAAGGGAGTACCCCTGTAAATATTTTTCATATTAGAAAGGAATCATCATATATTGTTTGAGATGCAACTTAGTAATGACAGACCTTCCAAAAATGACGCGGGGATTTTCACTTCAGATAGGGTCATCTGGATCAAGTGAGGTGATTAAGTCACTTGAAGTGAGTAGGGTAAGGAGGAGAGATGTTGCTTATTTTGACGACTGGGCCAATTGAAAATAAACCTATTAATGGTATCAGGCCAACGCAACAGGTGATAATCAAGATTTCGAACCGTAGTCCTATCAATACCTCTACAGTAGAAATAGTGGGGAAGCAACTAAACGGAACTCAGACTGTGTATGTCTTAGAACTAATGACTATTCCTGTGAATGGTGTCGTTTCAAAGACTTATTTTGCAGATCTTGATGGTTATCAATTTTCGTTTAATATAACTGGCCTTGCAATGGCGCAAACAGGAATATCAGTTTGGGGAAAGTCGAATGGCACATTGCAACCGGCACATAGACTTGTCCTATCTGAATTGAAAGTAGATTAAACAGCGGAATTTTACTTTCCTTAACAAACGGTTGAAGTGAAGCTTTTAATGGGAAAAGGGGGGTGAAATGCCAATATTATACACTGGGCCAATCGAAAACGCTCCAGTAAATGGTGTCAGAGCAACACAACAGTTTTCAGCGAAAATAACAAATCGAAGTTCAACGTTGAACGGAACTGTCTATATCGAAGGATATATATTAAGTAACACCAGAACTTTATATGTTCAAGAATTGTTCAGTATTGCACCGAATCAAGTTATAACTAAGACTTTTGCGGCTAATTTTGATGCATTTGAGTTTAATTTCACTACGGGTGGGGCCGCTGAAAAAAATATTGAAGTATCTGCCTGGGGTAAAAACACTGCAGGCCAATTGGTCACGGCTCATCGTTTGGTTTCTTCTGAATTGATAGGGGCCCAATTGAGTGGAGCGACCGGGGCAACCGGAGCAACTGGGGTAACGGGATCAACTGGAGAAACGGGAGAAACGGGAGCAACCGGTGAAACAGGAGCAACGGGAGAAACCGGAGAAACGGGAGCAACCGGTGAAACAGGAGCAACGGGAGAAACAGGAGCAACGGGTGCAACCGGAGCAACGGGAGCAACCGGTGAAACAGGAGCAACCGGAGAAACGGGAGCAACAGGAGCAACCGGAGAAACAGGAGTAACTGGTGAAACCGGAGCAACGGGTGCAACAGGAGCAACGGGTGCAACAGGAGAAACCGGACCCACCGGGGCAACAGGGGAAACGGGGGTAACCGGGGCAACGGGTGAAACTGGAGCAACCGGAGAAACCGGAGTCACGGGTGAAACTGGTGCAACCGGAGAAACGGGAGCAACGGGAGCTACCGGAGTCACGGGAGCAACCGGAGAAACCGGAGTAACTGGTGAAACCGGAGCCACGGGAGCAACCGGATCAACTGGAGCCACTGGAGCCACCGGGGCAACGGGAGCAACCGGGGCAACCGGAGTAACCGGAGCAACGGGTGCAACTGGAGAAACAGGAGAAACCGGAGCCACGGGTGAAACCGGAGTAACCGGGGCAAAAGGGGAAACGGGTGCAACCGGAGTCACGGGAGAAACCGGAGCCACGGGTGCAACAGGAGCCACGGGTGCAACAGGAGCAACTGGAGAAACAGGAGAAACCGGAGCCACCGGGGCAACGGGTGAAACTGGAGAAACCGGAGAAACCGGAGCCACGGGTGCAACCGGAGAAACAGGAGTAACTGGTGAAACCGGAGCCACGGGTGCAACAGGAGAAACCGGAGCCACCGGGGCAACAGGGGAAACGGGGGTAACCGGGGCAACGGGTGAAACTGGAGCAACCGGAGAAACCGGAGCCACGGGTGAAACTGGTGCAACCGGAGAAACGGGAGCAACGGGAGCCACGGGAGCAACCGGAGCCACCGGGGCAACAGGAGCAACGGGAGAAACGGGAGCAACGGGTGAAACTGGTGCAACCGGAGCCACGGGAGAAACAGGTGCAACCGGAGAAACTGGGGCAACCGGTGCAACGGGTCCTACTGGAACTATAGATCCAGATGTAACAATTGCAAATGTAGGTCCAAATGTCAGTTCACAATTTAGTGAATTAAGAACGGCTGCCAAAACGCCTATTATTGAATTGACTTCCGTCTACGGTCTATCTGATTTACGAGATATTGTTTCAACTACTGGTAGTGCAACCGTTTCAAGCAATGATACTGAGTTTGTTTTAACGACTACAGCCAGCGGAGCTGATTCAGCAATATTGTCTAGTGCGGAAAAAGGTAGGTATCAATCTGGCTATTCTGGAGAGGCAGGTATTGGTGTCCGTCTTCCTGATCTGCCAACAGGCACTCAAGTTGTAAGGTGGGGATTGTTTGATGATGAAAATGGTGTTTTCTTCGGAGTGGATGATACTTCATCGTTTGTAGGAATTAGGAGAGGCGGTGTAGATACGGTTATTCCCCAAGCTTCTTGGAATGTCGATCCACTCGATGGAACAGGTCCAAGTGGAGCGACCTTAGATTTATCCAAAGGTAATATATTTCAAATAGATTTCACGTGGTATGGCTATGGTGTCATTGAGTTTCGAGTTGTCATTCCGAACCCTACTACTCTTGCACAAGAAGTTATAACCGTTAATCGTTATGCTCCAAGTGGAGAAACGAGTCTTGCTGATCCTAACTTACCTTTACGAGCCGAGATTAATAATGATGGAACTGCAAGTGCGCTTCAGGTATTTGTAGGAGGAAGGCAGTATTCAATTATAGGGAACTACAACCCAACATTTAGAATCACATCTGAACGACGTACGATCACAGCAACCACAACATTAACACCCGTTATTTCTTTTCAACGTAAGACTGAATTTCCCGCAGGGTCAGGTAGGCCTAACTCAGTAAGTGTAACACTAGAGGGGATTGATTTAGTAACTAGTGATGATATTTATTATCAAGTTTTACTCGGTGGAACGCTGAATGGGTCCTTTGTCACCTTTCCAACTGCAACGACGAATATTCCAAACTCTGAAACGGCCTTACTTGTAAATACTACATCCACTACATTAACAGGCGGGCAGGTACTCTTACAGGGACTTGCAGCAGCTTCTGCCCAGGGGAACAATCGAGTTCTGGCATCTGCATCCTTGTTGGATTTCGAACTCCCTGATACCGCATTTGTGACACTGGCCGTTGCAACATTTACAGGAAGTGGTTCCGTAGTTGCCACGTTCAGAGTAACTGAAGAATGGTGAGGACTTGCAGAGAATGGAGGGTTGATTTTGGCGGATATAAACATTACTAACATTGGCCCAAATGTTAGTTCACAATTTGATGAGCTTCGAATTGCAGAAAGGACGCCAATCGTAGAATTGACATCCGTTTATGGTGTTTCTGCTATAAGAGATATTGTGACTACGACTGGCGGGGGAACCGTTACAAATGATGCAACTGAATATAGCGTCAGTACTTCTACTGGCGGCACTGACGCGGCTACACTGGATAGTGCATTAAGAGGAAGGTATGAACCCGGGTATGCTGGTGAGGCGGGGATAGGAATCCGTCTTCCCAGTCTTCCAACAGGTACACAAGTTACAAGGTGGGGGTTGTTTGATGATCAGAACGGGGGTTACTTTGGTCGGAATGCAACAGATACATTTGTAGCTGTTAGAAGAGGTGGAGTCGATACGGTTATTAATCAATCATCCTGGAATGTTGATCCATTAGATGGAAGCGGTCCTAGTGGAGCAACTCTTTCGCTAAGTAAAGGGAACATCTTTCAAATTTTTTTTACATGGTATGGATATGGAGTTATTGAATTTAGAGTCGTATTGCCAGATCCCACTACCCTTGCACAAGAAGTTATTACGGTTCACAGATACTCTCCAACCGGAGAAACAAGTTTTGTTGATCCCAATCTTCCACTAAGAGCGCAGGTCGATAACGATGGTACTTCATCAGCACTTTCCGTTTTTGTAGGTGGGAGACAATACGGGATTGTGGGGAGATATAATCCAATATACAGGGTTACATCGGAGAGAAGGACGGTTAGTGGAATTGGAGCAACGTTAACACCTCTCATTTCATTTAGGAGAAAATCAGTGTTTCCAGCAGGATCAGGAAGAGCTAATTCTGTTCAAATTAGTCTGGAAGGAATTCAGGTTATTTCTTCTTTAGATGTTGCTTATCAGGTCTTAATAGGCGGCACAATTAACGGTTCATTTGGGAATTTCCCTACTGCTAATACGAATATACCAAATACCGAGACGGCTTTAGAGGTGAATAATACGGCGACCACGTACACCGCTGGTGAAGTGGTATTTCAAGGAGCAACATCAGGTGGGTCTGGGGTTAGCAGAGTAGTAGGTATGAATGAATTAATTGATTTCACCCTCCCAACGAATGAAATTGTTACGCTAGCTGCAGTGAATTTGGAGGGAGGTACAGCGACAGTAACGGCTACATTTTTACTCACTGAAAGTTGGTGAAGTAAAAAATAGCAGTTCTCTAATACTTGTATAAACTTTCTAGAACGGGATCTCCCATGGTTGTGTTTAAATCTTTACTGCATACTTTGTTAGCCATGGGAGTCCCGTTATTTTTCCAATGAATGTGGGTTTATGTAATAAGTTCCCCTTTAACGCAATTGAATTAATTAAATTATACTAATTCTTAGGAGGAATGAGATTTGGTTTCAATCAGTTTATGCTTAATTGTAAAAAATGAAGAAGCTGTATTAGGGACATGCCTTCATTCCATTCATGACATTGTTGATGAGATTAATATTATCGATACAGGATCCGATGACAAGACAAAGGAGATTGCTGAAAGTTATCAAGCAAACATTTATGATTTTAAATGGGTAAATGATTTTGCGAAGGCTCGTAATTTTGCTTTTTCTAAAGCGACAATGGATTATATTCTATGGCTTGATGCGGACGATGTCTTTCTAGAAGAAGACCGTCAAAAGCTGAAGAAGTTGAAGAACGATCTCGATCCCTCTGTCGATTCAGTAAGGATGCACTACAACCTTTCCTTAGATGAATTTGGGAATGTGACTTCGAGTTTGATGCGAAATCGTCTAGTAAGGCGAGAGCGTCATTTCAAGTGGGTCGGGGCAGTTCATGAGTATTTAGAAGTTGGTGGTAATATAATCAACAGTGAGATTTCTGTTCTTCATAATCCCATCCATCATGATGCAACTAGAAATATAACGATCTATAAAGAAAGGCTAGAACGTGAAGAACAATTTACTCCTAGAGATATGTATTATTTTGCTAATGAGCTTAAAGACCATAGCGAATTCGAAACGGCAATTGAGTATTATGAGAAATTTTTGGAAGGACAAAAAGGCTGGATAGAAGACAATGTGGCTACGTGTGCAAAGCTTGCTGACTGTTATGCTGCCCTTGGTAAGAAGGCAGACAGTTTGCGCTCTATCCTTCATTCTTTTTCTTATACTACACCAAGACCTGAATTTTGCTGTAAGGTAGCCAATTATTTCTTTGAAAAGAAGGATTATCAACCTGCTATATTTTGGTATAAATTGGCTACGAAAACAACCATTCAAGAAGATAATTTAGGTACCCAAAAGCGTTTCTATTCAAATTGGATTCCGTATATTCAACTTTGTGTTTGCTATGATGTTCTTGGAGATTATGAGACTGCTTATTACTATAATGAAATGGCGGGAGTTACTCGACCAGGTGACTCTAAATATGTGCAGAATAAACAGTATCTTGAAAAAAGGCTTCTTTCAGTTAAAAAGAAGGTTTTAATAGCAAGCCCGATTCGGCAAGATCCTGAGATTCTAAGGTGTTTTCTGAAGTCATTGAAACGGCTAAATCAAGAAGGGTTATCATTTTATTATTATTTTATTAACGACAATAAGGATAAGAAATCAACGTTATTGTTAAAGGATTTTCAAAAGGAAATGCAGGAAGTGATGATTAAGGATATTGATTCTGAAGAAGAATACCGAAAAAATCAGATGACACATTATTGGAATGAGAGCCTTGTATGGAAGGTCGCTCAATTTAAGGATGCAATGATTGAACATGCAAAAGAACATAAATTTGATTATATCTTTCTAGTGGATTCAGACCTTGTCTTACAAAAGGAAACGATTCAACATTTAGTTGCACAACAGAAAGATATTATATCCGAGGTATTCTGGACTAGATGGCAGCCTGAAGCGATGGAACAACCTCAAGTATGGCTTACTGACGAGTACACTCAATTTGAAAAAAAACCTGGTGAAGAGCTAAACGATTCAGAAGAAGGACAGCGATATCGTGATTTCATCAATCAATTAAGGCAACCAGGTGTTTATGAAGTAGGCGGGCTTGGTGCATGCACATTGATTTCAAGGAATGCGCTTGAAAAAGGGGTATGCTTCAAAAAGATCCCGAATTTAACATTTTGGGGAGAGGATCGTCATTTTTGTATTCGAGCGGGTGCGCTAGGTCTTTCTTTATGGGCGGACACTCATTATCCTCCTTATCATCTATATCGGCGATCGGACCTTGAAGGTGTAAATGATTACTTGGAAGCTGACGTGATTGAATTGCCTGTAGCGGATAAGAAAGTGAAAACTTCTCAAAAACCACGAATTACGTTGTCTATGGTTATTAAAAATGAAGAGGGAAAATACTTAGAAAAAGTATTAAGAAAGCACCTGGATTATATTGATGAGGCTGTAATCATAGACGATGGAAGCACGGACAATTCAGTTAGAATTTGCAAAAAAATACTAGAGGATATTCCGTTAACCATTATTCATAATAGCGAATCCAAATTTTCAAATGAAATTACTCTCCGTAAACAGCAATGGGAGAAAACAATTGAAACAAATCCTGACTGGATTCTGAACATGGATGCTGATGAGATGTTTGAGGACGGCGTCGCTCAACAACTTAGAGCGCTAACAAACCAAGAAGAGTTTGATCTGTTTTCTTTCCGGATTTATGATATGTGGGACGGAAAAAACTATCGAGAAGATGAACAATGGAATGCTCACCATCTTTATCGTCCCTTTTTATTAAGATACAAAAACGATTTCACTTATAAATGGAAAGAACAGAAACAGCATTGTGGAAGATATCCTGAGAATATTTTTCAGCTTCCCAATAGCTTATCTTGTTTAAGAATTAAGCATTTAGGATGGTCTACAGCAGAACTGCGAGCAGAAAAATACAACCGGTATCTTAAACTAGATCCGGAAGCTGTATATGGAAAAAGAGGGCAGTATGAAAGTATTCTTGACCCTAATCCAAAATTGATCCAATGGCAAGAATAATAAATATACGGATGAGGTAGATGATTGTGGTTCTTTCCATAAACACCTCATTTACCTATCACAATGATCCATATGATTAAGGATGTACGTTATTTACAATTCGGGTAAGGATTGGGAGAATAGATCACCTAATCCTTATCAATTTTTTGTAGAAATACACCTGTATCCTGTTGCCACTCCAATATTAATAAATCTTCAGCATGATCGATGTTATGCTCCTTAAGAATTTTATTCAACCATTCCTCATTGAAACCAGCATCATGAAGGTTTCCCCAGTCGATTTTCCCATCCGAAATAATATCAACTGATAAATAACCCTGTTTTGGTTTAAGATCAAAGTCTTGTTTTGTCGGCTGCTGATAATCTGATTTCTTTAATACACTAATACTTCCATTCGTTTCAAGAATGGCGAATTCAACTTCTCGAAGTGAGAAAACATCCTTTTGTCGAAGTAAATTTTGTAATTGATTGATATCTAATTTGTTTTTTTGAAGTTGACGCCGATTAATTTTTCCATGACTGATCACAATAGAAGGATTTCCTTCTAGAATGCTTCTCGTACCTCTGAATTTCTGTGTAATCCATTCCACAATATAAATTAATACACCCCATAGTAAGACTGCATAGATAATCGATAATATATTGACTTCTTTGTCGTAAATCGCATTTCCTACAAGTTCTCCAAGTACGAGTGATGAGATAAAGTCAAAAGGTGTGATTTGAGTAATCTGTGTTTTACCAAGTGCCTTTGTTAGTACGAGTAAAGCTAGAAAGCCAACGAGAAGCTCTAACGTAATTGATCCAATACCCACAGATCACCATCTCCAATTCAATTTGCATCAATTTTAGCATGCACGAAAAAGGATGATTTAATTGGTTTTTTTTAATTTTTTGTTGATACGATTATATTTAAGAAAAACATTCAGGTTGGAGAGAGGGTACATTATTAATTGAAGAAAGTCCAAACAAAAAGACACTGGTTAGAAACCAGTGTCATAGTGCTTTTATCATTGTGACGTGAGGTATCCCAGCGTCCATAAATTCTCCAGAAACCGTTGTGTATCCAAGTTTCTCATAAAACCCTACAGCGGTCATTTGTGCATTGAGTTTCATTTCTTTAAGATCTAATTCTCTCGCATGTTTTTCAATTGAATTCATTAGAATCTGTCCGAGACCTGTTTTACGATAGTCCCTTAGCACACAGATTCGTTCAACTTTAGCTATATGATCTAATACTCTAAAACGACCAGCAGCTGTAGGTTGGTGATCATCGTAAGCTACAAAGTGATAAGCGTGTTTCTCGTGCTCATCAATTTCTAATTCAGCTGGTACTTTTTGCTCTTCAACGAAAACAGTCTGTCTTACTTGAAAAGCATCATCCAACTCTTTCTTCGATTGAACGACTTTCACTTCCATTAGCGAACTTTGCCAAGGTGAAACGTTTCATAAACGGTCCACATACCATTTTCTAATTGATAAAGGAGCTGGAAGCGATCGATTGTTTCTTCGTGATTAACATCTTTCATCTGCAAACTACCATATACATCAGAATGCTCATCATCCGAAAGGTTCTGTGCGATCGTAATGTGAGGAACAAAGTTGTAGTCACGTTCCGAAAGAGCCTCTTCAGGATTTAACTTTCTATGCAAATCATCAAGAACTTCATTGTCTTTCACTTTAAAATAAATCACGTTGTTAACAGGATTAAAAGATCCTACTTTATAAACATGCATTGAAAAAGGTTTAGACTCATCAGAGATTTTGTGTAGCACAGGTGTTAATTTCTGAATCTCTTCTTCCGTTGCATCAAAGCCCTCGCGTAAAGTCAAATGTGGTGGAATGAGCGCATAGTGCGGATCATAACGTTTTCGAAAGGAGTTAGCAACGTCTGCTAGTTTTTTCGATGGGAAAATTGCAATGCCGTATTTCATATTCCATTCCCTCCTGGTTAATATACTCGATTGCCATTGATCGACAAGTCATATAATGTTCCATTTATAATTATACCAAAAATTCAAAAATAAGAAACGATTGACTCACTTAGAGTTTAAACATGTGTAAAAGAGAGCGTTTCATATCCGGTTGCCAGTTCTTCCAAAGGTGCCCGCCTTCGAATTCATCATAGAAATAATCAAAATCTTTTTCCTTTATAATTTTATTTAATTTACGGTTTGGATTAATGAAATTTTTTGTTTTCCCATCTGTTGTAGGTACTTCTGTTTCTTCTGTTCCGATAATATGGTATAGAGATAGCAACTCAGGCTCAGCAAAATCCTCTACCTTATTCATGATCGCCTCATCTACATATGGTGAATGAAGGATAGCCCTACCGAACGTTCTTGGGTAGTCAAGAGAAGCGCGCAAAGCGACTGTAGCTGCTAAAGAGTCACCAATTAATCCTCGACCATACCCAAGATGGTAGGTAGCATACTGTTCATCTAAATAAGGAACAAGTTCATTCGCAAGAAAACGAAGGTAATCATCTGACTGCTCTCCGTCTGGGTGATATTTTCTCCAGCGATCTTCCACACTTTTATAGGGAATCCCTACAATAATGAGCTCTTCAATTTCGTCATCTTCAATTAGTTCATCGGCTGTGCGGCCAAGTCTTCCTAATTTAAAGTAATCGCTCCCATCATTAGCGATAAGAAAAGAGTATTTGTATAGTGGTGAATAATTATATGGTAAATAAACTTGGAAAGGAATTTCTTCTTTTAAATAGTGACTGTAGATGCTTTCATCTTTGTATGTACCTCGGTTCATTGCAGTGCCTCCCGTAAAATTGTTGAAATAGTTTGATTGTTTGACAATGTAAAAAACATTAGTGATATAATGATTCTAACACATAATTATTTATCGTTTACAGAGAGGGGTCTTATTATGAAGAAGCGCATCCATAGTAGAGAAACAGAAGCAGCAGCAAAAGCCCTAATAAAAGAACGTGGCGTTACAATCGAGGATATTGCAGAAATTGTTTACGAAATGCAATCCCCATATGTAGATGACCTTTCCATGGAGGACTGTGTCGAAAGTGTTGAGGCTGTTCTCACAAAACGAGAAATCCAGCATGCGGTTCTGGTTGGAATTGAACTAGATAAGCTAGCGGAACAAGGAAAGCTTTCTGAACCACTTCAATCCATTGTGGAGACGGATGAAGGGTTATTTGGTGTTGATGAAACAATCGCACTTGGTGCCGTATTCGGCTACGGTAGTATTGCGGTTACGACATTCGGTCACCTTGATAAACAAAAATTTGGTATCATCAAAAAGCTTGATACAAAAGTAGGGGAAAGTGTTCACACCTTCCTTGATGATCTCATCGCCAGCATTGCGGCAAATGCATCTAGTCGCCTTGCGCATCGTCTGCGTGATCGAGAGGAATCCCTTGATAAAGAAGAGCGTGAAAAGCGAGATAAAGAAGAACGAATCGGATAAATGAAAGGGCATCGTTTCGGTGCCCTTTTTTTCTAATATTTTCCCATGAAAGGATTGACAGTTCTTTAGAACTTCATGTATATTTATAAATGTCCTAATTGATCCGTTAGCTCAGTTGGGAGAGCGCTACCTTGACAGGGTAGAGGTCGTTGGTTCGAGCCCAATACGGATCACCATACATCAAACATTCCAAGCGGCACCTCAACTTCATTGAGGTGTCGCTTTTTTGCATTGGTTCAAGAAGTAAACGGAGGAGTGAGATCGGACATCCTTAAAATTCTGGTAAATGATCGAAATTATTTTCTTTCGTACCATCAGGCTCACTTCGAATAATTTCTCTACCATACTTTTGAAATACATCTACCCCCGAAAGTTGACCATTCTTTGCAGCGTCTAAAGCCTGGATATAATCTAGCTCTTCTCCCGTGTTTGTTTTAAAAGCAATTAAATCTCCATCCTCATTTTTGCGGACGGCCGTAATATGGGTGGAATTTGCCTCTGGTGGAGTATAATATGCCTCACTATTTTTAACATACTCTTCATAAGCTTGTTCAAAACGATCCATTTATGCCACTCCTTGTTAGTCTTTTGAAATTTCGAGTAATTTTGGTATTTCGAGTTGCCATTTGTTTGTGATCGGATCTTGTCGTGCAGTGAAATCAATCGTTGTTGTAATAACACCAGCATCTTTTATATAAATTTCGACTCTGGTTTTGACTTGTTGTTCAGCTTGATTTGATTTGATCACTTTCCATTTCGTAAACGACAAGCGAGAGAGGTCGATTAATTCGTTCTCAGATAAAGGTGTAGAAACAATTCTTCTTAATAAAGAAGCATCTGTGTTATTGATCGCCAGCATAAGAACATCAACGAGCTGTTCAGGGGTCCGCTTCATTAAATAGCGATCTAACTGTCCTCCTGCTTTTAGAATCATTAAGTGATGCGCGGGATCTGGTGTAGGGGTGCGATGAGTCGTGCTATTTAAGAAGTGAAGGCAAAAGTGTCCGTTAAATCCATTATCTAATGCGCCAGCTCCATGAGGCATTCCATTCATGGAAGCAGCAATCATTTTCCCTTCGTATAGCACAATGACAGCCCTTCGTTTCCAACTCCATTCTTGATAAATCGCTTTTAGAACCTTTGTGTCCTCTCTCGTTAACGGTTGTATATCTGCGTGTTTACTACCAGCTCTCCGTTGAACTTGAAATGAATTCCCGCTTTCAATATCAATCATTGTAAAAATCGATTTCCGAGGGAGTAGCTCATCTGCTTTTTCCCATGACAGAAGTTTGATTTCACTATCGATAGGGAGAAGGTGATCAAAAGGTTCGGCAGCTATAGCGCGTGTAGGAATGACTAGCGTACATAATAAAATTAAATAAGTGAATAAACGCTTCATTAGCTCCCCCCTTGTGTATAGTCATCATAGTTATTTTGCTCAAGCGATACTGATGTATGCTATTTTATTAATCCCTAAAATGAAGCATACTACGATCGAGTTCAGAAGGGGGAATGGTAAAGGTGCACTTATTTCTAACTTTGGCCATAGCGTTTTCATCGATTTCAAACCATCACATAACGATTCACCAAAAAGGAGCACAGACTTATCAGATTAAGAAAGAAGAGTTATTTTCAAAAGACCTTGGTTATCCTTTTTATGAAGCAGATCGGGTGGAGGAATTAATGGATGAAGTAGATGTAGCTATCTCAAAGTCTCCAGTAAATGCCTACATTGATAACCAAGGAGCTATTGTCGATGGAGTCAATGGATACACGTTACATCGAGGCGCTTTTCGAGAGAATTTGCTTCATAGTCTATACCTCAATAGTTCAACTTGGATTCAACCAGATCTCACCATTCTTTACCCAAAAGTAAACGCAGAGCTTTTATCATCCATTAGAAAAAAACAAGTGGGAGGGTTTGTTACTTATTTTAGGAAAGGGAATCTGGAGCGAACGAAGAATATTATGTTAGCGGCTGAGGCGATTAACAATGCTGTAATATTCCCAGGAGAAACGTTTTCTTTCAATCGAACAGTTGGAAAAAGAACAAAAGAGAAGGGCTATTTGCCAGCTCCAATCATTGTAAGAGGTGAGTTATCTGAAGGAATTGGTGGGGGAATTTGTCAAGTGTCATCTACTCTTTTTAATGCAGTAGACCAGGCGGGCGTCCATATTTTAGAACGCTATTCCCATAGTAGAAGTGTTCCATATGTGAAACCTGGTAGAGATGCCACCGTGAGTTGGTACGGACCAGATTTTTCCTTTCGAAATGAACTTAATCAGCCGATTCTTATAAGGGCGAAAGTGATCGAAGGTTCAGTAGTCATTCATGTCTATTCATCTGAAGATATGTAAATGGCAGAGTTTTACAAGATAAAGGAAAAGGTTATTTAATTCGTCTAGTAAAATGATGAGTCTAGGAGTTAAATACTATGTTCAATGCCCCGAGATGGTATAATGAGACTATTACACATAAAAGGAGACCGCGTATGGAATATAAAAAAACGAATCAGCAAACATTTTCCATGCTTGAAGCCGGCTCTGAAATGGAAAAGAATGATCTTCACCTCGAATTGATTGAAAAAAGTCGAAAGCTTGATCACATTTTCAATCATTCTAGAGACGGCATGACGCTTTCGAATCAAGAGGGAAACTTGATTGAAATCAACCAAGCATGCTGTGATATTTTTGAAATTGATATGGAATCGATTCAATCTATGAAACTTGGACATCATGTTGCACCTCAGGGGCTTGAAACATTGGAAGAAATGAGAAAGAATTTGATTGAAAAGGGGTATGTAGTGGAGAAGCTTCCTGTTCTCCTTATGAATGGCAAACGGAAATCCATTGAATTATCGATAACATATAAAGCTTATCGAGATTACAATTTATCAATTATTCGCGATGTTACCGAAGAGCAGGTATTGTTTGACCAGTTGATGGAGAGCAAAGATAAATTCACGAACATTTTTGAAAATGCGCTAGATGGTATTTTAATTTGGGACAAAGATCGGATGATCGTAGACGCGAATCCTGCTGCTTGTCAGATCTTTAAGGTCAGTTTAAATGAAATGAAAACGTATAATTTGTTTGATTTTCTTGAAGGCGTTGATATTAAGGCGGGAAAATCGTTTCAAAAAACGTTAGAAGAACAAGGTGAGATTAGAGGCGATCTTCAATTCACAATGCTCGGCGGAGAAAAGAAACAGCTTGAGTTTACAACGAAGAAAAGCGGATATGGAGATTTGTATTTAACCATATACCGTGATATTACAGAGAGAAAACAAATGTTCTCAGAACTAAAGCGAAGTGAAGAGCGGTTTCGTCAATTGTTTGAAAGAGCTCTAGATGGTATGGCTATCCTAAATGAAAAAGGAATTATTGTAAAAGTTAATGGTGCATTTTGCGACCTATTTCAATTAAAGGAGAATGAGGTCGTTGATAAGCATTATTCTTCATTAGAAAAAGAATGTGATATTGTGTGGGATCATCCTGCTGAATTAGGTAGAAGCGGTGAAGGAAAAATAATGAACGAGCAAACAGGTGTCGTTCAAACATTTAGTTTTACATTAAGCTACCACATCTATCCTCAGCATCACCTTGTCATTATTCGAGATGTGACTCAGATTAAGGATGCGGAAGAACATCTGCGTAAGACGGAAACAAGCCACGTTCTTGGAGATCTTGCGGCAGGGGTAGCACATGAAATTAGAAACCCGCTATCAACAGTGAAAGGTTTTCTTCAAATGCTTGATGGAAATGAAGCAGTTAATCAAGAACTTCTTAAAGTAGTTGGGGAGGAAATGGAACAGCTAGAGGAGACGATAAATGAATTTCTTCTTCTATCCAAAAGAGAGTTTGTTTCGTACGAAACGGTTCATATGAATCAACTAATGAGAGATTTAATTGAGCGCCTATCTAAAAAGGCTGCTGAGTATAGTATTGATATAATTGAAGTTTATAGTCATACGGATATTCAGTGCGTTTGTATCAGCTCACACATAAAGCAGGTCATTACGAACATTATGAATAATGGCATTGAAGCCATGCCACATGGCGGTCAACTTAGAATCAGTCTTTTAGAAAATAAGGAAAAAGAAGTAATTGTGGAAGTGGAAGATCAAGGCATGGGAATACCTAAGCATTTGATTAATCGGCTGGGTGAACCTTACTATCAAACTTCAGAAAAAGGAACTGGGCTAGGATTAATGGTAAGCTATAAAGTAATTAAGGAACACGGCGGTCGCATTGAGGTTACTAGCCATGAGGGCGAAGGAACTGTTTTTCGAATTATCTTACCTTCAAGTCAAAAGTTAGGTAGTAATCAAGAGAATCAAGAAGTAAAGAGCGGGAGGAACGAAATTGATTGAAGTGCAGCAAATTCATCATGTTAGTTTGGCGGTAACAGACCTTGAACGGGCAAAAAAGTTTTATAAAGATATATTATGCTTGAAAGAAATAAAACGCCCAAATTTTGACTTTCCAGGCGCCTGGTTTCAAATCGGTCAACAACAGCTTCATTTAATTGTATACCCTGATGCTAATACGCTTCGGGGTTCAACATCATTGTCATCGAGGGAAGGGCATTTCGCTTTTCGTGTTAATAGTTATGATAATACGTTGAAATGGCTGCGTGAAAAAAAGATAGAAGTTTATGAGAATCCAACGAGTAAAAGTGGTTTTGCTCAAATTTTTGTTTCTGATCCTGATGGCAATCTGATTGAATTGAATACAGAACAATAACAAAAGGACGCCTTCCAATTGGAAGGCGTCCTTTTGTTATTATTTCGATGAGAATTCGTTGTGTTCTCTTTGTGGATTGGCGCTTTTTTGTGCTTCCTTCACAACTTTTTTGGCTTTCTCGGCACGGCGCTGATCTTCTTTAGCCTTTTCTTCAATTTGTTTAATATCTTTTCGAGAGTGATCCATGATAATGCTCCTCCTTATATTTTAATTTTGATAATAAGTACCTGTCTGATGAAAAAGATGTTTTTCGTAACATAACCTAGTTAGAAAAAAGAATCAAGTAATATCTGTTTATTCTAACATTTTAGTGCATTTACCATCATAAAATGGAAAGAACCGCTTAGGGGGGATTCGATGGTAGCTGTACTATTATCATTAGTCGCTTTATTTCTTGGACTTGCTTTATTTATGATAGTTGTGTGGAATGCTATTAAGACAGATTCTTCTAAGTCTGATCTTGAAACGTTCTGGAAAAAGTATGAAGAGATCATTCGTAAAGAAGATGTGCTTTAGCCCTAGTGAATGGGCTTTTTTTTATGCTGAATTATTGTTGGACATGCGTCTAAACAGGATAATTGAAAAACTTTTCGTGTTTTCAATTTATTAAATTAGGGTATTTTAGAAGAGAATTGAGGTGGAATCAAATGGGGATTCGTACAAAACTTAGAAGAAATCGAACTCAAAAAAAGGGAATGCCCCCAGGCTCGCTTGTTTATATAGGAGATAAGCAAACGGAGGAAGTCACTGTTTCAGCTATCGCATTTGACTCTAATGGAATGGAAGAGTTTGAAGATGTTTCGATAGATAAAATAAAGACATTGATTGACTCTGATCAAGTAGCTTGGATTAATGTAAATGGCGTACATAATGTTCAGTTGGTAGATCAGATTAGTAAGAAATTAGGACTTCATCCTTTAACGACAGAGGATATTTTAAATACGGATCACCGACCGAAAATAGACTTTTTTGAAGATCACTTACTTTCGATTGTAAAGATGCTTGATTTATCACCTGAAAGTACTGATCTTGACATCGAACAGGTGAGTTTTATTTTGATGGAAAACACAGTCGTCACTTTTCAGGAAAAGCGCGGCGACTTATTCGATCCAGTTCGTTTACAACTGCAGGAAAGCAAAGGAAGAATTCGAAAGAGCGGGGCGGATTTTCTTTACTATTCCTTACTTGATGTAATCTTTGATCAATATCTGATCATTATGGATGAAATGGACGATCGTATAGCTGAGTTAGAAGGGATGATCATGGAGGATCCTGATAATCATTCATTGCAAGATATTAATCAATATAAGAATACTATTCTTCAGCTTAAGAAAACGGTTTGGCCAGTTAGAGAAGTCGTAAACAAATTAATTAATCGAAAAGTCCCTTACATAAAAGAAGACATTTCCTTTTATTTGCAGGATATTCACGATCATATTGTACAAGCAAATGATATGGTCGAAACTTCTCGAGGACAACTTTACGGTTTATTAGATGTGTACTATTCCAGCTTAAGTATGAAAATGAACGAGATTATGAAAGTATTAACGATTGTTTCGACAATTTTTATTCCGTTAACATTCATAGCAGGAATTTATGGAATGAATTTCACAAACATGCCGGAACTTAGTTGGGAATGGAGTTATCCAGCCGTTTGGATTGTCATGATTATCATAACTGGATTAATGCTCGTTTATTTCAAACGTAAAAACTGGTTTTAGGAGGTTATTTGATGCAAAAAGTCGTTGTAGTAACAGGTGCTGGACATGGGATCGGTAGGGGAGTTGCGATTGCTTATGCCGATAAAGGCTATCGTGTTGTTCTTGCCGATGTGAATGAAGAAGGTTGCAAAGAAACAGAAAAATTAATGCATGGAGGTTATGGTGACACTATCTTAACAGATGTAAGTAAACCAGAATCCATTAAACAGCTTTTTCATAAAGTTGAAGAGAAGTATGGGCGACTAGATATCTTAATCAACAATGCTGGTCTAACAGCATTTAAACATATGGATGAACTAGGTGTAGAAGAGTGGGATAATGTCATCAACACCAATTTACGAAGCGTATTTCTAGGGTCTCGTGCCGCAGCTCATCTTATGAGAAGAAATAACGGTGGCTCAATCGTCAACATTGCCTCAACGAGAGCGACGATGTCAGAACCGAACAGTGAAGCATATGCTGCTACTAAGGGAGGAATCGTAGCGCTTTCTCATGCGCTAGCAGTGTCCCTTGCAGATGATCATATTACTGTCAATTCAATTAGCCCGGGTTGGATTGAAGTAGAAGACTATGAGGCTTTACGTGACATGGATCATGAGCAGCATCCATCCCAAAGAGTTGGAAAGCCATCAGATATTGGACGTGCCTGTCTCTTCCTAACGAATGAAGAAAATGATTTTGTCACAGGTGAGAATTTAGTTGTTGATGGAGGTATGACTCGAAAAATGATTTATGAACATTAATCGAGTAACAGTTAACGGACAATCCCCATTCATGTTACTATAATAAGAGACCTTCATTAGAGAATAATTACAGGGCGAATCATGCTTGAGGGGACGTTTTAAATGGCAAAACATATGGAATTACCTAATTTGTATGAAACAGGAATTGAAGATCTTGTGATTTCAGCAGAAAAAGTAGCACATGTACAGCTGACGAATCCTTTGGAGCACGCGATGCTTATTTTGATTAAATCAGGCTATTCATCTATCCCAGTATTAGATACTGAATATCGTCTAAAGGGATTAATTAGTCAGCCGCTCATCCTTGATTCGATTCTAGGCATTGAGCGAATTGAATTCGAGAAATTAAGTGAATTAGTTGTTGAAGAAGTTATGAATACAGAAATACCTTGTATTAATGAAAAGGACGGCTTTTTCAAAGGGTTAAAGCTAGCAATTGATCATCCGTTTCTTTGTGTAGTCGATGATGAGAATATTTTTAAAGGCATTCTAACAAGAAGAGCGCTTCTTAAGTTTGTTAATCGTTATTTGCATGAGTCATCAGTTAGACAGTCTTAAGCATTTATCCCGGTACTATTACCGGGATTTTTACATATGGGGATGAATAAAATGAAATCGCTAACAAATCAAATCACATTAAGTATTCAAAACAAGGAGACCAATCGACCATTCGTACTTGGAGCCATTATTATTGGAATGTTCATGGCCGCGATCGAAGGAACAATCGTTTCAACAGCGATGCCTGGTATTGTGAGCGACCTTGGCGGATTCTCGACGTTTAGCTGGGTTTTCTCAGCTTATTTATTAATGTCTGCGATTACGGTCCTTATCTTCGGTAAACTTTCAGATCTCTTTGGTAGGAAGCCGATCTATTCGATCGGTATTGTCATTTTTTTAATAGGATCTTTATTGTGTGGATTTGCGGAATCGATGGAGGCACTTATCCTTTTCAGGCTTATTCAAGGTATTGGAGCAGGAGCCGTACAACCAATAGCGCTTACGATTGTAGGCGATATGTATTCGATGGAGGAGCGGGCAAAGATTCAAGGGTATCTTGCTAGCGTGTGGGGAATATCTGCAATTGCAGGCCCGGCTCTAGGCGGTATTTTTGTTCAGTACATTGATTGGTCATGGGTATTTTGGATGAACATTCCTCTCGGAGTTCTATCGTTAGTTGGCATTGTTCTCTTGCTTCATGAATCGATTGATAAAGAACGAAAATCGATTGATTACTCTGGGGCCATCCTTTTGCTTGTTTCGATCAGTGCATTGATGGTCGTCTTGATCGAAGGAGGCGTTCACTGGAAGTGGACTTCCTTACCTATCCTCACCCTTCTAAGTACATCATTCGTAGCTATGGCGATCTTTTTTAGAGTCGAACTTAAAGCGAAAGAGCCGCTAATGCCTCTTGGTATATGGCGCGATCCGGTTATCGCCATATCGAATTCAGTAACGTTTACGACGGGCATGATTTTGATTGGGGTATCTAGCTTTCTTCCAACTTTTGTTCAGGGAGTAATGGAGAAATCTCCTATTGTAGCAGGATTTACGCTTACGACGATGTCGATCGGATGGCCGATTGCGTCTACTATAGCAGGGAAACTCGTCATAAAAATCGGATTTAGGATTACATCAGTCCTTGGAGGAATTTCACTTATTAGCGGTTCAGTGATCTATCTGTTGATGACGCCAGCATTAGGACCCATCTTTGCAGGTTTTGGTTCATTCCTTATTGGTGTTGGAATGGGGTTAACGTCTACAACATTTATTGTTGCCATCCAAAGCTCAGTTTCCTGGAAGCAGCGAGGAATTGCGACAGCTTCAAATATGTTTATGCGAACGCTTGGAAGTGCAGTCGGTGCTGCGCTACTTGGCGGTATTTTAAACAGCCGCCTTCAACAATATTTAACGAACCGCTCTTCGGGAGAAGGTGTGAATCTTAATACAGCCAATCAATTACTTGATGAAACAAAGCGTAACAGTCTTGATCCTTCTGTTCTTGATTTGTTGCAGAACGGACTCACAACCTCTTTAAAATGGGTGTATGGAGGAGTTGCAGTCATGGCACTCTTAAGCTTTCTGCTAGTACTCTTTATTCCAAAGCCTGATAAGAAACAAAGCCCGGCTCGCTCATAAGCCGGGTTTTCCTATACGTGAAATGAATTCAATCCGGTTTTGAAAAGGATCATAAAAGCTAAAACGCTGGTATCCTTCAATTGGTTTCTCCTTCTGTATCGGGATGTGGTGTTTTTCTAAATGTGCCTTCGCTTCTAATAGATTATGAATTTCAAAAGCAGGATGTCTTTTCCCTGGAGCAATAGTACTTTCGGTCCCAACGTGTAATTCGATGTCTGCAGCCCTTAACCAGAAGCCTCCGTTTTTTCTTAAAACAGCCGGTTTTTCGATTTCTTCAAAGCCTAGTATCCCTATATAGAAATTCCTCGCAATTTCCTCCTGGTCGATGGGTATACAAATTTGAATATGGTGGAGACGAATATAATCGATAACCATGTTAATCACTCCTAAAATGGTGTTTTAAATAAGCTGTAGCATACTTGTAAAATCAACAAAATGGTCATGGAGCGAAGCAACCAGTTTATTTGCACAAGAGAAAGTTTATTGGCCATTCGAACAGAAATTTGTGCTCCAGTGATAGAGCCAGCCGCAAGTGGGAGCGCGATCGCCATGTTAAGGTGACCACTAAGTGAATAGACCATGACAGCCCCTGTACAACTTAAGAAGGTATTAAATCGTGTTAGACCTATTGAAGCAAGGTAGGAGATGCCGCTGTGACGAAATAAGTGCATTTGAAGTGTCGCCTGTCCAGGGCCGAACGTACCATCATACCATCCAATTAGACCAACGAACGGGAGTGCTTTGGTAGGAACCTTAAGTGATAAATGAATGGATTCCTTTTTTTTCATAAATGATAATGTTAAGGCAACAAGAAGCATACCTCCGGCGAATAGTTGAAGTGCTTGTTGTGATAGTGACGAGGCAAATAATCCACCGAGGACGCCGCCAGTTAAAGCGATAGGTCCTGTTTTCAGTGCTTCTTTCATAGAGAGTTCTTTCCTCTTTAATAAAACAAAAAAGCTAGAAAATGAACTAAGCATATTTGAAAACTTGTTTGCTGAAATAATTGAATGAATGGGAAGACCGAGTAACATCATCGAGGGAAAGTTAATAAGTCCTCCGCTGCCAGACAAGGTGCCAACAAATGTGGCAATAAGACCAATGCCAAATAAGAAAAGCCATTCCATATGATCATCTCCATCAAAAATATCTCATGTCATAGTATAGTCTTCTTTAATCCATAATGAAATTAGATTATAATGATGAATTACAATAAGATTTCCTTATGATGAAATGAAGAGTTATAAGAAAAGGGGGCCATTTAATGAGCTCAGAATATCAGGTTCTTTCGATTTTAGCAGAGGAAGCGAATATGCGAAGAGCGGCTGAGCGACTTTATGTATCTCAGCCGGCGCTAAGTCAACGCCTTCAATCGATCGAAAAGGCATGGGGGGTACCGATTTTCCTTCGTTCTCAAAAAGGATTAACGATTACACCTGCGGGTGAACGGATTATCGCTTTTGCTAATGATACGATTCGTAGAGAAGAAAAAGTATTTGAAGCATTAACAGCGCTAAGCTCAGAAGTTCATGGAACGCTGAAACTAGCGGTAGCATCTATTATCGGACAATACTGGCTTCCAGCGGTGCTAAAGAAATTTGTTGAGCACTATCCCAGTGTCAAAATATCCCTAGTTACAGGATGGAGTAGTGACATATTACGGTACTTGTACGAAGATGATATTCATATTGGAATTATTCGTGGGAAGCCCGATTGGAGAGGGAGAAGTCAGTATTTGATTTCAGATGAGCTCTATTTGGTCGATACGTCCATTAAATCAATGGAAGAATTGCGAGAAACAGAAAAACCATTTATTCAATTTAAAAGTGACTCTACTTATTTTCAAGAAATACAGGAGTGGTGGCAAACCCAATCATTTGCGCCTCCAAAGAAAACAATTGTCGTTGATCAAATCGAAACGTGTAAACAAATGGCGCTAAATGGGATTGGCTACGCTATCTTACCTTCCATCAGCATTACGGAGAATGATAAAGAATATTTTCGGATTCCACTTAAGGACGGTGAAGGGTTGCCATTAAAGCGTGATACGTGGTTATTAACAAATGATACCGCGATGCAATTGAAGCAGGTTCAGAAGTTTGTAGAATTGTTAAGTGAATAGCCTGTAAGATTAGACTTCACGTGATCGATCATGTACGATAAAATGAGTAACATGCTGTGCTTGTATGAGCATGATGAACAAAGGAGGAAATACACCATGAAAATGATGGATGCAAACGAAATTATTAGCTTTATTCAAAACAGTGAGAAATCTACTCCTGTGAAAGTACATATTAAGGGGAACCTTGAGGGAATCGACTTTGGTAGTAACACGAAGTCATTCATTACAGGGAACACTGGTGTTCTTTTTGGTGAGTGGAAAGACATTAAGAAAGCACTTGAGTCTGAAGCTTCCAATATTGAAGATTATGTAGTAGAAAATGATCGTCGTAATTCAGCTATTCCAATGCTTGACCTTAAAGGAATTCAAGCGCGAATCGAGCCGGGCGCTGTTATTCGTGATCAAGTTGAAATTGGCAATAATGCTGTTATTATGATGGGTGCGATGATCAATATCGGATCTGTTGTAGGGGAAGGAACTATGATCGACATGAACGTTGTTCTGGGTGGACGTGCAACTGTCGGTAAGAACTGTCATATTGGCGCAGGTTCTGTTCTTGCAGGCGTTATTGAGCCACCTTCTGCTAGCCCTGTTGTCATTGAAGACGACGTTGTGATTGGTGCGAACGCAGTCGTTCTAGAAGGCGTGAAAGTAGGAAAAGGATCTGTTGTAGCGGCTGGCGCTATTGTGACCGAAGATGTTCCTGAGTACACACTAGTTGCAGGAACTCCAGCACGTGTTCTTAAGAAAATTGATGATCAAACTCGTTCAAAAACAGAAATCAAAAAAGAGCTTCGTCAGCTTCAAAACGATTAATTCTAATGGATATCAAAACCGTACGAAGGGACCTGCATCGCATTCCTGAAATTGGCTTTCAGGAAGTGAAAACGCAAGGTTATCTTCTTCAGTTTATAGAAAAACTCCCACAGGACCGTCTCCAGGTGAAAACCTGGAGAACGGGTATCCTTGTATTTGTAAATGGAGAAAGTCCTTCAAAAACAATTGGATATCGGACAGATATCGATGGTTTACCGATCAAAGAAGAGACCGGGTATGATTTTCAGTCTGAGCATGAAGGGTTCATGCATGCATGCGGACACGATCTTCATATGACGATTGCTCTTTCCGTTCTTGAGTACTATTCAACTCATTCCGTAAAAGACAATTTGCTGTTTGTCTTCCAACCTGCAGAAGAAGGTCCTGGTGGCGCTTTACCAATGCTTGAAAGTGATGAATTCAAAGCATGGAAGCCGGATCAAATGATTGCGTTACATATTGCACCTGAGTACCCCGTAGGTACAATTGCCACACGCCCAGGATTGCTCTTTGCTAATACTTCTGAGTTATTCATTGATTTAGAAGGAAAGGGTGGTCACGCGGCGTATCCTCACCATACACGTGATATGGTTGTTGCCGCTAGCCATCTCGTTACTCAGTTCCAATCTATTGTAGCGAGAAATGTAGATCCTCTTGATTCAGCTGTGGTAACGGTAGGAAAAATTGACGGAGGCACGAAGCAAAACATCATTGCCGAAAAGGCCAGGTTAGAAGGTACAATCCGTACTTTATCTGCCGATTCTATGTCTCAAGTTAAGCACCGTATTGAAGCTATAGTAAAAGGCATCGAGGCATCATTTGAATGTGTTGCTTCTATTGATTATGGCTCTAATTATTACCAGGTGACGAACAATGCAAACTTAGTACAATCTTTCATGGAAGAAACGAGAAAACTCCAAGATGTCAACGTAGTTGAATGTCGAGAAGCGATGACTGGTGAGGATTTCGGGTACTTTCTAAAAGAGATTCCTGGATTTATGTTCTGGCTTGGAGTGAATTCTCCATCCGGTTTGCATACATCTACACTGAAACCTGATGAGTCTGCGATTGAAACGGCGTATCTTGCGCTAACTTCTTATTTAAATAAGGTTGCAAACTAAAAAACAATAGCCCTCAGGCATATGCCTGAGGGCTATTGTTTTTTAGTTTGATATATTACCTGAGTTTTTCTCTTATGAATGCTAGACGTATAATTCATAAAACGGTGGTCAAAATAATAGAGTTAGAAACTACATATTAATAAGGAGCGAGTGAAATGAAACGAATTGCTGTAGAAGATACGCTATCTGATGTAGCTCAAGCTTTGCAAGCGAAAGGGTATGAGGTTGTATCCTTGAAACAAGAAAGTGATGCAAATGGTTGTGACTGTTGTGTTGTATCTGGTCAAGATCAAAATGTGATGGGCATGCAATATGCAAGCACGAATGGGGCGGTTATAAACGCAGATGGGATGACAGCTGATCAAGTATGTCAGCAGGTGGATAGTCGTTATCAATAAAAAAATGAACCTCTACCTAGGTAGAGGTTCATTTTTTTTAGCTATTGTTATTCTTTTTGACCCAGTTTCCATTATTATTCTTTTCGTATTTTTCTTCCACAGCGCTCCAAGCTACTTTAAAAGCCGTTTTCTCAGAATCATATGATCAGATGCGGAGTTGAATGCTTCTTTAAAGATATCCTGTGCGTGCGAAGGCAAGTTGTCTTTTACTTGATCTGGCAACTCGCTTTTAGAATTGTAAGGCAATATGATCACACTCCTTTGAAAGATCTGTGATATCTTTACCCAATAAAAGGAAGGGACAAACGCTTATTGTTCTTTCTTTTCAATGAATACTTGATGCGGGAATGGGATTTCAATGCCATTTGCATCAAGAGCTTCTTTAATTTCTTTCCGAAGCTGACGCTCAACGCCCCATTGTTCCATGTTCTGAGTGCGGCATAGAACGCGAAGAACGACATCTGAAGAACCAAGACCTTGAACGCCTAGAACATCTGGTCCTTCGACGACAGCTTCATTTGTAGCCGCAACGTTATCACACACTTTCTGAATCACGCGGATCGCTTCGTCAATATTGTCATCATAAGAAATACCAATATCAACAAGAGCGCGCATATTACCACGTGAATGGTTGCTTAATGAGCTAATTTCGCGGTTTGGTACATAATTCAATGTCCCATCAAACGAACGAATGTGGGTTGTGCGAAGGCCAACTTCTTCTACGATTCCCCCAAAGCCGCCAGCAGTTACGTAATCGCCAACGTCCATTTGTTTTTCTAGAAGGATAAAGAAGCCTGTCACCACATCACTTACGAGACCCTGGGCTCCAAAGCCGACAGCGAGACCAATAATACCTGCACCAGCGATTAGCGCTTTAATATCAAAGCCAAAGGTTTCAAAGATGATCGCAACAACCATGAAGAGTAGAATGTACGTATAAATACTTTTTGATAAATTTTTTAACGTATTTGCTCTCCCTGGACTCATGTTCTGCTTCTCTGATACTTGAGTAAAGGTTCTTTCGATGAAACGATTTCCGATTGCTTTTACAATTGCATAAATGATTAGGATAGCGATTAGCTTAAGGATAATTAAGCCAGTATCCATTAAGAAACCTTCCCAATTAATGTTGTCAACAAAGTTCAATAGACTTCCTCCTTTAATTCTCACTACATTATGTAGGATTAGCACTCGGTCAAATTATAGCGAAAATTGTCATGATAATTCAAGTGAAGTGTTAAGACGAGACGAATGAAATGATTTTCGCTATACTAAAGTTACCCTGTTTAGTGAGGGGTAAACGTGGGTACGATAGTGGAGGAAGGTCATTAACCCACATTAAATTAATTATTATTTAACATTGACTAAAAATAACTCATGTACTATAATGTCATTTGTGGGCGAAAGCCGCAGGATATTTTCTAGGAGGGATTTACACATGGTAGAACGCATGGTAGGAAAACAAGCACCTCGCTTCGAAATGGAAGCAGTTATGACAAACAAAGAATTTGGCAAAGTAAGCCTTGAAGAAAATATGAAGAACGATAAATGGACAGTCCTTTTCTTTTATCCAATGGACTTCACATTTGTATGCCCAACTGAAATTACAGCACTAAGCGATCGTTTCGAAGAATTCGACGATCTTGATGCAGAAGTAATCGGAGTATCTACTGATACAATCCATACACACCTTGCATGGATCAACACAGACCGCAACGACAATGGTCTTGGTGACCTTAACTATGCACTTGCTGCAGATACAAATCACAAAGTTTCTAAAGACTACGGCGTATTTATTGAAGATGAAGGTGTTGCACTTCGCGGCCTATTCATCATCAATCCTGAAGGCGAACTTCAGTACTCTGTTGTTAACCACAATAACATTGGCCGTGACGTAGATGAAACACTACGTGTACTTCAAGCATTACAAACTGGTGGACTTTGCCCGGCTAACTGGAAGCCAGGTCAAGAAACACTTAAATAAGATAAAAACAACCTACTCCAGGGAGCACTGCTCTCTGGGGTTTTTTGTATGGTTTATTTTAGCTAATCACTCGAATGTTCCCTACGAATTTAAGTTGTGTGCTTGAAAAGATTGCTGCAAGAACTGTTCAGCAGAATGATAGCAAATATTTTCTCGATCTAAGGAGGAATACCCCCTATTTAAATAATTCCGAATTTTAGGCCTAATAGGTGGTTATTTATTTCGAATTCCGATATATTATGTATATTGTCACTATTTTTTTAATGACTATTTACTGGCTGAAGGTGGTGTTGAAATGGAAACGTTTAAAAGATTGAAAGATTTTTATTGGCCATACAAAAAGCTTTTTCTATGGTCCGTATTTTCCCTTATTTTTGTCACGGGTATCACAGTCCTTTATCCTATGCTTCTTCAATTTACAATTGATGATGTCATTCTAAAGCAAGAATACAAATGGGTACCATATCTTGCATTTGGTTTCATAGGAATCATGATTGTAAAAGGGACTGCTACGTTTTTCCAACAATATCTAGGGGACTTGTTCGGAGTCACAGCAGTGTATCGACTTCGAGAGGAGCTTTACAAAAAACTTCAATATTTACCTTTTCGTTATTATGATAACGCGAAAACAGGGGATCTAATGTCACGCTTAACGGCTGACGTGGAAGGGTTCCGGTTTTTCTTATCATTTGGATTCGCACAAGTGATCAACTTTGTTCTTATCGTAAGTTTTAGTTTGATCGTGATGTTTGGATACTCTATTCCGCTTGCGTTAGTTACGCTTGGAATGCTCCCATTTCTCGCGATTGTAGTTTATCGATTCGATAAGAGAGTTCACCCTGCGTTTAGAGGAATTCGTAAATCAATGGCGCGGTTGAATACGAAAGTTCAAGAGAATATTAGTGGCATTAATACGGTGAAGTCATTATCAAGAGAAGATTTTGAAATCAATAAGTTTGTTGATAGCAATACGGACTATCGTGATAACTACTTAACAACATCGTACATTTGGGCTAAATTTTTCCCGCTCATGGAGTTTATCGGGAATTTATGTGTTGTTTTCTTGCTTTCATATGGCGGATATCTTGTGTTTCAAAACCAACTTAAACCTGGTGAGTTAGTGGCTTTCTTTAGTCTTGTCTGGTATATAATCTGGCCAATCATGAATCTTGGATTCGTCATCAACACGTTTTCTCAATCCAAAGCATCTGGAGAACGTTTACTTGAAATTTTAGATGAACCTGAAGATATTTATGATCGGGATGGCGCGTTGGACGTTGAACGTCTTGAAGGAAACGTATCATTTAAGAATGTCACACACAAGTATGCTTCTGATGATGACGAAGCATTAAAGAATATTTCGTTTAATGCCCCAAAAGGCACAACGATTGGTTTACTTGGGGCTACGGGAGCAGGTAAAACAACGATCACCCAATTGATTGCAAGATTTTATGAACCTAACGAAGGCGAAGTAGTAATCGATGGACGGAATATTAAAGAGTATACAGTGAAATCGCTTCGAAAAAATATTGGTGTGGTACTGCAGGAGACGTTTTTGTTCTCGTCTACTATACGAGATAATATTGCTTATGGTGATCCCGATATCTCTTTTGAAGCCATACAGGATGCGGCAAAAAGAGCGCAGGCGCATGAATTTATTATGGAAATGAGAGATGGATATGACACCGTACTAGGCGAACGTGGAATGGGGCTATCTGGCGGGCAAAAGCAGCGTATTGCCATTGCTCGAGCCATCCTAACAGATCCTAGTATTCTAATCCTTGACGATGCTACAAGCGCAGTTGATATGCAAACGGAAGTGAAAATCCAAAAAGCATTTGAAGAGGTTATGAAAGGAAGAACAACGTTCATTATTGCACACAGAATTTCTTCATTGAAACATGCAGATGAAATAATCGTGTTAAATGAGGGTGAGGTTGTAGAACGAGGAAAACATCAAGAACTCATTGATCAAAACGGCTATTACCGAAATATTTATGATATACAATATCAAGATCGCAAAGAGATCATGGCCAGACAAACTGGTTGAAGTGGGGTGAAGGGTTGAAACAAAATCGTAGAGAAAGGTTCCATTACTCTCAAGATACGGCAATTGAAAAACAGTTCAATTGGAAACAAATGTCGCGCTTGCTTGAATACATGGAGCCTTACAAGAAGAGTTTGTTGCCAAAAGCAATCATTTCAATGTTGTTGGCAACGGCTGTTAGATTAATTGTACCCATATTTATTGGGGTATTACTATTTGACCATGCGATCAAAAATCGTGATCAAACATTACTTATTCAATTAATTATTGGCATAGCTGGATTGTATTTGATTTCTTGGATTGCCAATTCATATCGAATAAAATGGACAAATGAGCTTGGACAATACATTATTTACGACATTAGACAAGGGTTGTTTAAGCATATTCAGCGCTTGTCGCATGGATTTTTTGATAAACGATCGGCAGGTTCTATTCTTGTCAGGGTAATTAATGATGTGAATTCTATGCAAGAGTTATTTACGAATGGCGTTATTAATCTCCTCATGGATATTGTTCTATTGTTAGGAATCCTTGTCATTATGTTTGTCTTAAGTCCTCAGTTAACACTTGCTATTATGATTATTTTACCGCTCATGTTTCTCATTTCTACGAGCTTGCGAAAACGCATTCGTCGTTCCTGGCAACAAGTTCGTATTAAACAAGCCAAGCTGAATTCCCATTTGAATGAAAGTATTCAAGGAATTCGAGTGACTCAATCGTATACGCAGGAAAAAGGAAATATGGAATTTTTTCAGGGCGTTAATCATGAAAACTATGCTAGTTGGAAAGACGCGACTCAGAAGAGTGCAATTTTCAGACCTTTTGTTGAAATGTCTAATGCCATTGGTACAGCCATATTAATTTGGTTCGGGGTTTACCTTATTCAAAATGGAATGGACTACGGAGTATTTGTTACGTTTGCTTTCTACTTAGGAATGTTCTGGGAACCAATCTCTCGACTTGGTCAAGTGTATAATCAGCTTCTCGTCGCGATGGCTTCGTCTGAGAGAATCTTCGAATTTCTTGATGAACAACCGAATGTACCAGAAAAGGAAAATGCGAAAGAGCTTAAGGAAATGAAGGGCGAAATCACATTTGAAAATGTTGAATTCTCATATGATGAAAGCCGCAAAGCTCTGCATGAAATGAGCTTAACAATGAAAGCTGGTGACACCGTTGCGCTTGTAGGTCATACTGGATCAGGGAAATCAACAATCGCTAATCTGATAAGCCGATTCTATGATCCTACAAGTGGAACAGTTCGAATTGATGGAACGGACCTTAAAGACGTTAAACTCGATAGCTTACGTGAGAAAGTCAGTGTCGTTTTGCAAGATACGTTCATTTTTTCAGGTACCATTATTGAAAACATTCGATTTGGACGTCCGGACGCTAGCGATGAAGAAGTGAAGGAAGCAGCTAAAGCAGTAGGAGCTGATCCTTTTATACAGCGCTTGAGTGACGGCTATGAAACAGAGGTAGAAGAAAGAGGTAACGTTCTATCAGTAGGTGAAAGGCAACTATTATCGTTTGCGAGAGCACTTCTTGCGGATCCTCGAATATTGATTTTAGATGAGGCAACAGCAAGTATAGATACAGAGACAGAGCTGAAAATACAGAAGGCGCTAAATGTTGTATTGGAAGGCCGGACGGCAATCATGATCGCTCACAGGCTTTCAACGATTCGTGAGGCAGATAATATTATTGTTCTCGACCACGGACGCATATTGGAACAAGGAAATCATACTGAGCTTATGCGTAAAGGTGGAACGTATTATGAGCTTGTTAAATCACAATTCAATATGATGGACGCTGTATAGAAAGAAGCCAAGTAGGCTTCTTTTTTTTGCCCATTAATATCAATCAGACATTTAATGGAGGTAAAACGAAAAAAATACAGAAGTTAATCTAAATGTGAACAGAATATTAACAAGAAAAAAAGTTTCGGAATTATACAGTTTGTGATACTTGTCACAATCTCATGAATGAGCCATAATAAAAGTGTAATTCAAAGGTACAATCGTTTTTATTGTGAATGATAAGGGAAGTTGAGTAACAGATGATATGAAATTGGAACAAAGGGGATGAATAATTTGGAACTAGATTCAGCGACTCTAAGTCGTCTATTAACAAGTCTAACGTTAGGTTTTCATATTATTTTTGCTACGTTAGGTGTTGGTGTCCCATTATTAATTAGCCTTGCTGAATGGATAGGGATTAAACGGAATGACCCTTATTACACATTGCTAGCGCGCCGCTGGGCTAGAGGGTTCGTCGTTACCGTTGCTGTCGGTGTTGTAACTGGTACAGCGATAGGTCTACAATTATCACTTTTATGGCCGAATTTCATGCAGTTAGCAGGACAGGTCATTAGTTTACCGTTATTCCTTGAAACGTTCGCTTTCTTCTTTGAAGCTATTTTTCTTGGAATTTATCTTTATACGTGGGATCGATTCAAAAAACCGATCTATCACTGGTTTATATCGATTCCAGTTGTGATTGGCTCTACACTGTCTGCTTTCTTTATTTCCACTGTAAATGCTTTTATGAACTCTCCGCAGGGATTTGATATAGTTGATGGTGTATTAACAAATATTGAACCACTCGCAGCGATGTTCAACCCAGCAACACCAACGAAAGTAGGCCACGTGGTCATGTCCGCATACCTCACTTCTGCTATTGTACTAGCTGCTATAACGGCATTTAAAATGCTTAAGGGTAAGCGTAGTACTTATTATAGGAAAGCTCTAAAGCTTACTATGACCGCAGGATTTATCTTTGCGATTGGGACGGCCGTGATTGGTGACTTTTCTGGTAAATTTTTAGCTGAATATCAACCAAGTAAGCTTGCAGCCGCAGAATGGCACTTTGAAACATCAGAAAATGCAGATCTTGTCGTGGGCGGATTTCTAGATAAAGAAACGGATGAAGTAAAATATGGGCTAGTATTACCGAACTTCTTAAGTATCCTTGCTCATGGTAATCCAAATGCGGAAGTAATGGGACTTGATCAAGTACCTGAAGATGAAGTGCCACCATTATTCATTCATTACCTTTTTGACGGGATGGTCGGAATCGGAATGTTTCTCGCTGCTTTAACCTTTTTCTACGTGATTGCGCTAAGGTTAAAACGATTTAACACGGAAAATAAATGGTTTTTACGGTTAATTGTTTTGGCGGGGCCACTCTCAGTCCTTGCGATTGAATTTGGATGGATTTTCTCAGAAGTAGGTCGCCAGCCATGGATCTTATGGGATATTCTCAGAACAGGACAAGCTGCAACAACTGCGGACAGCGTCGGATGGATGTTTATCTTATTCCTTCTTCTTTACATTGTTCTTGGAACGCTTACTGTTACTGTCCTTAAGAAAATGTTCAATACTAATCCAGCTGAAAATGAACTTGAGGAAATCGCTAAATTGAAATAATTGCTTCGATTGAGAGGGGTGAAATAATGGACATTCAGTTAGTAGGAATAACGGTGTTATGGGTTTTTCTATATGGGTATTTGATCACAGCCTCCATAGATTTTGGGGCAGGATTCTTTGCCTATTATGGAGAACTCTCAGGAAAAGATCATATTATAAATAAAATTATTAGTCGTTATTTATCCCCAGTGTGGGAAGTGACGAATGTATTCTTTGTTTTCTTTTTTGTTGGTTTAGTAGGTTTTTTCCCTGATACTGCCTATTATTATGGAACCGCGTTGCTTGTTCCAGGTAGTATCGCGATCATACTACTAGCCATCCGAGGCTCGTTCTATGCCTTTGGAAATTACGGCGCCAAGAAAAGCAGAGTCTATACTTTTTTATATGGAGTGACAGGATTACTAATACCTGCTTCTCTGTCCACAGCGTTAACTCTATCAGAAGGTGGATTTATTGAAGAGGTGAACGGTGAAGTTAAGTTTTTGGCAGGGGAATTATTTTCAAGCTTTTATTCTTGGTCAGTCGTGCTCTTAGCGATCGTGTCGGTTCTATTTATTAGCGCCGCCTTTCTAACCTATTATGCTAGTCGAGCGAATGACCAACCTGCACTTGAGCTTTTAAGAAAATATGCACTGTTCTGGAGCGCTCCAACCATTTTATCTAGTATTCTTGTGTTCGTAGCTCTTCAGCAGCATAATCCAGTTCACTTTGAGCGAATTCTTGATTATGCCTGGTTCTTTATCGCATCTCTTTTCTGTTTCCTAGTGGCAACATATCTCATTTTTAATCGGAAAAGATATGGTACGGCTTTTATCTTTGTTATGTTGCAATTCTTCTTCGCATTCTTTGGATACGGCGTATCACATTTACCGTGGATTTTATATGACTATATTACAATCTATTCAGGGTATACGAATGAAACGACGGGGATCTACCTAGTCTTCGCTTTTATTGCAGGACTTTTTCTCCTAGTTCCTTCTTTAATATTGCTGATGAGACTCTTTTTATTTGATGCAGAGTATGTCAAAGGGAATAAGAATAATAAGTCTTAGAGAGAATATTGACACTGATGATAAGAGTGGTAGGATAGTATTGATAGTGCGTCAGCATATTTGCTGGCGCGCGTTTCTTTCTGAATGAGTAGGAGGAGTGTGCGTTGAAAAAGCAGTTTGCCGTAATTGGACTCGGCCGTTTTGGAGGAAGCATTTGTAAGTCATTAAGTCAGCAGGGGATGGAAGTCCTCGCAATTGATATGGATGAAGATAAAGTGAATGAATTTTCTTCAGTGGCTACACATGCTGTGATCGCAGATTCAACAGATGAGAGTGTTCTAAAGAACCTCGGTATTCGAAACTTTGATCACGTTATCGTAGCGATCGGGGATAACATTCAATCAAGTATTTTAACAACTTTAATTCTAAAAGAGCTTGGCGTTAGCAAAATTACGGTTAAAGCACAAAATGATTATCACGAGAAGGTTTTGAATAAAATCGGTGCTGATAAGATTGTTCACCCGGAACGTGATATGGGTGTCCGAATTGCACACAGTATGGTCTCAAATAGCGTTTTAGACTATTTAGAGCTATCTGATGAACACAGCATTGTTGAGCTTATTGCTAATTCTAGAATGGATAATAAGACGATTATTGAACTTGATATTCGGGCGAAGTATGGTGCCAATATTGTCGCTATTAAAAAAGGTGATGAGATTATTGTATCTCCTCAAGCTGATCAGAAGATCTCCAAAGGAGACATTCTTATTGTAATAGGATCAGATCAGGACATTAATCGTCTTGAACGTCAAATTTTGAACCGAGATTAATGAATAACAAAAAAGAGCCTGTCGCAAAAGCGACAGGCTCTTTTGTATAATTAAATTTCCATAATGATCGGAAGGATCATAGGGCGACGTTTCGTTTTCTCGTAAAGGAATGGTGCAAGAGTATCTGTAATTTCATTTTTAATTTCAGACCATTGACTTGTACGCTTTTCCATGACGCCATTAAGATGTTTCGATAATAGCTCTTGAGCATCATTAATCAAATCACCAGATTCTCTCATATAAACAAATCCTCGTGAAATAATATCTGGACCTGAAAGAATCTTAAACTCTTTCATGTTAATGGAGACAACGACAATAACTAGACCTTCTTCAGAGAGAATTTTACGGTCTCTAAGAACAATGTTTCCAATATCCCCGATCCCTTTACCATCTACATAAACAGAGCCAGATGGAATCTTACCGCTAATCGAAGCTTCGTTCTCGCTAAGAGCAAGAACTTCACCATTATCCATAATAAAGGAATGGTCTTGTGGAATTCCGCAATCCTGAGCAAGCTTCGTATGCATCTTAAGCATGCGATACTCACCGTGAATTGGCATAAAGAATTTTGGCTTAATGAGACGAAGCATAAGCTTCTGCTCATCTTGACCACCGTGACCAGATGTGTGAATGTCACTTAGTTTATGGTGAATCACGTCAGCGCCTGCGCGAGAAAGCTGGTTAATGATTCTTGATACACTTACCTGGTTACCAGGGATAGGTGAAGAAGAGAAGACAACTGTATCTCCAGGAATGATTTGAATTTGACGATGCGTCGCATTCGCAATTCGAGATAGAGCAGCCATTGGCTCACCCTGACTTCCTGTACAAAGAATCGTCACTTTGTTTTCAGGTAGTCGATTAATTTGATTGGCATCAATGAACGTATCTTTAGGTGCATTAATATAGCCAAGTTCTTGTCCAATTGTAATGTTGGACTCCATACTACGACCAAATACAGCTACTTTACGTCCATTTTCGACAGCTGCTTCAACCACTTGCTGTAGGCGGTGAATATTGGATGCGAATGTTGCGAAAATAACGCGTCCGTCTACTTTTCTAAAGATATCTTGAATGGTTTCACCAACGCGACGCTCGGACATTGTGAATCCAGGAACTTCACTGTTTGTGCTGTCAGAAAGAAGAGCTAGAACGCCTTCTTTACCAATCTCAGCCATTTTTGTTAAGTTTGCTGGTTCACCGACTGGTGTGAAATCAAACTTAAAGTCTCCTGTATGAACAATGTTACCTGGAGGTGTTTTAACAACAACCCCAAAGGAATCCGGAATACTGTGTGTTGTTCTAAAGAACATAACAGAAGTCTTTCTAAATTTAATAATATCTTCTTCTGTAATTTCATTTAGGGATGCCCCACGTAGAAGGCCGTGCTCTTCAAGCTTATTTCTAATAAACCCTAAAGCAAGCTTTCCTCCGTAAATAGGAACATTGATTTCACGAAGTAAGTAGGGGATGCCGCCTATATGATCTTCGTGACCGTGCGTAATAAAGAGACCTTTAATCTTATCCTGATTTTTTACGAGATAAGAATAATCAGGAATTACGTAGTCAATTCCTAATAGTTCTTCCTCAGGAAACTTAATCCCCGCATCAACAAGAATAATCTCGTCTTGAAACTGAATACCGTACATGTTTTTACCGATTTCTCCGAGTCCACCTAAAGCGAAAACGGCGGTTTGATGATTTTTAACAAATTTCATAGTCTATACATTCTCCAATTCAAAGTGCTCTGATTTTTGCTCAAACTCTAAGAAGTCATCTTCCACGGTTTGAATAAATTCGATATTAATGTCACGTTCCTTAAGCTTGTAGCGAACTTCCCGTTCAGAAGCAGCCTCTACGTATAGGCTCATTGTTCGCTCTCTTACAGGAACCTCCTTTTTAGTGCCTTGATAAAATACCTTATAAATCATTCTAAATCTCTCCTTAACTCAGACAATTTGTGTGCATCTTCGTTTATTATATAGGAAATTGGTTTCTTTTTCATGTTTCTAACCACATTTCCATAAGAAATAGGAGAATTCGCATGAATTTATGTGCAATTTACGTTAATCAATGGAATACTTCGGTTGTGGAAATAGCACATTTCTCCAGGTTTTAATTAGTTTACGTTTCATTTTACGATACATTATGCTCACCCTTCCTTTTTTTGATAACTAAGCCTAGTATTTATCAACGCTGATTGAATTAATTTGGGAAAAGGTGGATGTCATAACCGAAGACACTTGATGCCATTTAATGTAACATAAGATAGTGGTATAGCATAAGGGATGATTAGCTTTACGTAAAACTATAAATACTTAGGGCTATTTATACAAAATTACATACACAAAGGGGGTACCAATGAGACTTTATGCCGCACTTATTTCACTCAGCTTAATATGGGGCATGTCCTTCATGTTCATAAAATTAATAGTACCTATTGTAGGACCATGGGGAGTAGTGTTCTTTAGATGTTTGCTAGGTGCACTAGCTTTATTCATGTACTTACTGATCAGAAGGCGCCTTCAATTGATAAGAAAGGATCTACCCTGGGCGAGCCTTATCACGATTGGGGTAATGAATGCGCTCATTCCCTGGGGAATGATTGCATTAAGCGAAGAGCGAATTACAAGCAGTCTTGCTGCTACTCTTAATGCAACGACACCCCTTTTTACAAGCGTAATTGGTGCGCTTTTCTTCGGTAGAATTCTATTTCAAAAGCAATGGTCAGGAATTATCGTAGGGTTTATTGGAATTATCTTTCTCATTGATCTGGATATTCAGGAATTAGTGCAGGGAGATGTGTGGGGGATCTTACCTATGCTTATTGCAACAGGGTGCTATGGCTTTGCTTCCCAATTCACGAAAAAGAATTTGAAAGATGTGCCAGTTGATGTTTTGTCATTTATCACGCTTACGATTGGGGCAGTAGGCGGGGGGCTATTAATGGTCCTGTTTGGAGACGGAGGCATTGAGTTTACCTTCTTGCTACAACGTGATATTCTAATATCGCTTATTGGTCTAGGCGTGTTTGGCTCAGGTCTCGCTTATTTACTTTTCTATTATATGATTCAGAAGGGGAGTGCAGAGTTTGCCACTCTTGTAACATACCTTGTGCCAGTGACAGCTTTGATTTGGGGTAGTGTTTATTTAAATGAAGTAATTACGTTCCCTATGATCATTGGGCTGCTTTGTATTTTTATTGGTGTCTACATGTCAGGTAGGAAAGCAAATCGCGAAGTGAATTCTATAAAGAAGTCAGCTTGATTACTCGCATATTAAGGTTAGTGCTCATAGAAAAACTAGTGAAGATAGGTGAAAATAATGCACAATGAGAAAATTGTATTTTTTGATATCGATGGGACGCTTCTTGATCATAATAAACAAATCCCATCTTCAACACGAGAGTCCTTAAAAGCTTTAACCGAAAAAGGTGTCCATGTAGCGATTGCTACCGGAAGAGCTCCTTTTATGTTTGCAGATCTAAGAGAGAACCTTGGGATAGATACGTTTATTAGTTTTAATGGTCAGTATGTGAAACATCAAGAAAAGGTTGTTTTAACGAACCCTCTTAGTCGTGAAGAAATCTCTGTACTTGAAGAAGAAGCAAGGAGAAAGGGTCATCCAATGGTCTTTCTCGATCATGAAGCAATGATGAGTAATCACGATGAGCATCCACATATTATGAAAAGTATGGATGATCTTAAAATGCACTATCCTGGGTATGATCCTTCTTATTATCATTCGAGAGATATTTATCAGGCGCTATTGTTCTGTGAGAGTAAAGAAGAGAATGGATATCGCGATGCATATGGTAACCTTGATTTTATTCGCTGGCATGATTATTCAATGGATGTAATTCCTCCTGGTGGTTCAAAGGCAAGAGGCATTGAAGCTATGATCGACCATCTCGGTTTTAAACGTGAAAATACGTATGCTTTTGGAGATGCGTTGAACGATATAGAAATGTTGAAATTTGCAGGGACGGGTATAGCGATGGGAAATGGATATGATGAAGTGAAGGCAGTGGCTGATATAGTGACTGATGCAGTTGACCAAGATGGTATTCAACAAGGTCTTAAAAAAGTAGGACTACTATAATAGAAAGGGATCGCAATAATAATTGCGATCCCTTTATTAATACTTATTAAATTAGCTACCTAATGGAGAAAGTTCATTTGCCTCTTCATTATTAATTCGATCATAAAACATAACCCCGTCAAGATGGTCGATTTCATGTTGGACAACAATGGCAGGTAGTCCTTTTAATCTAAGCTTAAGAGGATTTCCTTCAGCGTCCACACCCTTTACGGTAATGCGTGCATAACGCGGTACTGCACCAGGAACTTCACGATCCACAGATAAGCACCCTTCGCCACCATCTAAATAGGTTTTTTCAACTGAATGGCTTATGATTTTAGGATTCATAATTCCATAGCTGTATAAAGTGCCTCTTTGATCAGACACATGGACAGCAATCATCCGCTTACTAATGCCAATTTGTGGCGCTGCAATACCAATACCTGAGCGCAGTTCATATTCAAGTGCAGTTTCAGGATCCTGACTATTCTTAAGAAACTCAAGCATTTCTCTTAAAGTTTGTTTATCGTCTTCTGATGCAGGAAGATCAATCTCTTTCGCTTCTTTCTCAAGAATTGGATCTCCTTCTCTGCGAATATCTTTCATGGTTAACATATCATCATTCACTCCTATTCAAAAACGGTCATTCTAATATTAATTATATTCAACTTTATGAAGGGAATAAAGAAATTGCTCTGATTTAAGCAAACTTTTTGGAAAAGTTGATTTCCTTATTTCATCACCATTAAAATCTTACAATAGTGATAGTTTAGCACAACCCAACATAACTGAAAATCCTTTAAAATGGCAAGTCTTACTAACCTTAAATAATAAAGAAGATGAGCTAACAAGAAAGCATAGAGGAGCAGGCCCCTAACATAAAAGTCTAAAGCGATAAGTGTATTAACGGAAAGGGGTTCTGATAATTTTGGGGTGTTGTAAAAATGGAGTATTCTATTGAGAACTGTCTTGTGGTATAGTAATCAGTGATGTGAAATCAATTGGTATGAATTGGATATGTGGGGGGACTTTTTTTGCTACGTAAATATCGCTTGGGAATTATTTCTCTTTTTTTCTGTTTTCTTTTAATTGGTTTAGCGGGTTGTCAATTCGGTGGTAGTACAGAAGAAAAAATGTATGATCATTTAGAAGAAGCGGTCGCGCTTGAAGATCAGTTTAGGGAACAACAAGAACCGTTAGCTAAAGCAGAAAAAAAGGAACATGAAATTTATGATGACATTGTTGCACTAAGTATGGATGAGTTCGATGAAGTCGAAAAGCTTTCAAAGGAAGCAGAAGAAAATACGGATAAAAGACTTGAGTACTTAAAAAAGGAAAAAGAAAGTATAGATGAAGCGTACAAAGAATTTGAAGAAATTAAAGATCTAACAGAAGACCTTGAAGGTGACGCTGCTAAAAAGGACGCTAAGATTCTTATTGAGACAATGGATAAGCGATATGAAGCTTATGAAAAGCTCAATAAAGAATATGAAGAAGCAGTGAAACAAGATAAGAAGCTCTACAGTTCACTTCAAGATAAAGAACTTACATTAGATCAGCTTCAGGAACAAATTAAGATTGTAAATGATCAGTACAGTAAAGTGTCTGAGCATAAAGAAGAGTTCAATAAATATACAACTGAGTTTAATGAAGCGAAAAAAGCATTTTACCAATCAGCTGAATTAGACGTAAACTACACAGAATAACCTAAGAACCGCTCAACTTGAGCGGTTCTTTTTGATCTTCTCCATTTCCTTAGTTTATAGCTCGATAAGGATAAATTAAGTTGAATGATCGTCCAACAACAAGGAAAAAAGGTAAATTGTTAGCAAAATGGACGACTTTAAATATAATCCCCCTAAATATTTACACTAGTACAGTGTGGGATTATGTAATGTAACAGTTTGGTTTTCATCTTTTAACACGCAATTATTAAATCAATTAATTGACTTGAAACTTACTGTATTGTAAACTTAAAAACGAACTTACTCATGAAGAGAAGCACTTCCTTAATCTTACTGATACAGACTATTATTCGCAGTAATACATAGCGCTAGGGATTATTTCTTCAGGATTAAGGGTATGACATTGAGTGTTGTCTTAAGTAATGCAATTTAATGAATGCTATTTGTCATTTAATAACGTTGAAATGGACATGCTAGTTATGTCTGTAAACTGAACGACCCACTCATAATTGCACTATTGCAATTCAATAATCTATCTCTTTATGAATGAAAGGATGAGGTGAAAGGTATGGGAACAAAAACCATCGAAAACATTGAAGGCCAATTCGAAATGTTCCAGATTCTAAATGAAAATGGCGAAATCGTGAACAAAGAAGCAATGCCTGAACTATCAGATGAGCAGCTTCAAGAACTAATGCGCCGCATGGTGTACACACGTATTCTTGATCAGCGTTCAATTTCTTTGAACCGTCAAGGACGTCTTGGCTTCTACGCACCAACTGCAGGACAAGAAGCTTCACAACTAGGAAGTCAGTTTGCACTTGATAAAGAGGACTGGATTCTTCCAGGTTACCGTGATGTTCCACAGATCATCTGGCACGGTCTTCCATTATATAAAGCATTCTTATTCTCTCGTGGTCACTTTGTGGGGAACCAGGCTGATGGCCTGAACGTGTTGAGCCCACAAATCATCATCGGTGCTCAAATTACACAAACTGCTGGTGTTGCACTTGGACTTAAGAAAAAAGGCAAGAAAAACGTAGCGATCACTTACACTGGTGACGGTGGTGCTTCACAAGGTGATTTCTATGAAGGAATGAACTTTGCAGGTGCATATGCTGCCCCAGCTATCTTTGTTGTGCAAAACAACCGTTTTGCAATCTCTGTTCCAGTTGAAAAGCAATCTGCAGCGAAAACAATCGCTCAAAAAGCAGTTGCGGCTGGTATCCAGGGTGTTCAAGTAGACGGCATGGACGTTCTTGCTGTTTATAAAGCAGTTACTGACGCTCGTGAACGCGCAATTAATGGCGAAGGTCCAACTCTAATTGAGACAATGACTTACCGCTATGGTCCACATACAATGGCTGGTGACGATCCAACTCGTTACCGTTCTGAAGATCTAGATAGCGAGTGGGAAAAGAAAGATCCAATCGTTCGTTTCCGCAAGTATCTTGAGAGCAAAAACCTTTGGTCTGAAGAGAAAGAAAACGAAGTAGTCGATAAAGCGAAGGAAGAAATCAAAGCTGCTATTAAAAAAGCAGATGGCACTCCTAAGCAAAAAGTGACGGATCTTATTTCTAACATGTACGAAGAGCTTCCACAGAACCTTCGTGAACAATACGAACAATATAGTGCAAAGGAGTCGAAGTAAGCTATGGCGCAAATGACAATGATTCAAGCAATCACTGATGCGATGCGTACGGAGTTGAAAAATGACGAGAACGTACTCGTATTCGGTGAGGACGTAGGTCAAAACGGCGGCGTTTTCCGTGCGACAGAAGGACTTCAAAAGGAATTTGGCGAAGATCGCGTATTCGATACTCCGCTTGCTGAATCAGGTATCGGTGGCATGTCTATCGGACTTGCACTTACTGGATTCCGTCCAGTGCCAGAAGTTCAGTTCTTTGGATTTGTATACGAAGTAATGGATGCTATTTCCGGTCAAATGGCTCGCCTTCGTTATCGTTCAGGCGGTTCTTTCCACGCGCCGATTACTGTTCGTTCACCATTTGGTGGCGGCGTTAAAACACCAGAACTTCACGCGGATAGCCTTGAAGGTCTAATGGCGCAACAGCCAGGGCTAAAAGTTGTTATCCCTTCAAACCCTTATGATGCAAAAGGACTTCTTATTTCTGCGATTCGTGATAACGATCCAGTTATTTTCCTTGAGCACATGAAGCTTTATCGTTCTTTCCGTCAGGAAGTTCCTGAAGAAGAATACACAATTGAAATTGGTAAAGCTGAAGTAAAACGTGAAGGTACTGACATCACAATCGTAACTTACGGTGCGATGGTTCAGGCTTCTCTTAAAGCTGCTGAAGAGCTTGAAAAGAACGACATTAGTGCAGAAGTAATCGACCTTCGTACGGTTAGCCCGCTCGATATCGATACAATTATTGCCTCTGTTGAAAAAACAAATCGTGCAATCGTTGTTCAAGAAGCTCAAAAGCAAGCAGGAATTGCAGCTAACGTTGTAGCAGAAATCAACGACCGCGCAATCCTAAGCCTTGAAGCACCAGTGCTTCGCGTAGCTGCACCTGATACTGTATTCGCATTCTCAGCTGCTGAAGATGTATGGCTTCCTGATCACACTGACATCATCGAAAAAGCTACACAAGTAGTTAATTTCTAATTAACTTTTTATAAAAAAACATGAAGTGAAGCCGCATTATGCGCTTCGCTTCAGATCTTATATGAGCAAAATTTTTCTACAATTAGGAGGCGAAGTCCCGTGGCATTTCAATTTAAGATGCCGGATATCGGTGAAGGTATCCATGAAGGCGAAATCGTAAAATGGTTTGTTAAATCCGGAGATGAAGTAAAAGAAGACGATATTCTTGCAGAAGTACAAAACGACAAAGCTGTTGTTGAAATCCCTTCTCCAGTAGACGGAACAGTTAAAGAAGTTCACGCTGAAGAAGGTGCAACTGTTATTGTTGGAGATGTAGTCATCACTTTCGACGCAGAAGGTTATGAAGATGCAGAAGAAGAACCAGCAGCTGAACAGCCGCAAGCTGAAGAAGAAGCTCCTAAAGCAGAAGCTAAATCAGAAGCGAAAGAAGACAGCGCTGGATCAAAACCACTTCCTGAAGACGACGAAGAAACAGACCCTACTAAACGCGTTATCGCTATGCCAGCAGTACGTAAGTATGCTCGTGAAAACGGCGTAAGCATTGCTAAAGTATCTGGTTCTGGTAAGAATGGTCGCGTTGTGAAAGAAGATATCGACACTCACTTGAATGGTGGAGGCGAAGCAGCTTCTGAAGCTCCAGCAGCGACAGAAGAAAAAGCTGAAGCGAAGCAAGAAGCTTCTACTACATCTGCACAGCCACAAGCATCTGCACAACCAGAAACTCGTGAGAAGATGAAAGGTATGCGTAAAGCAATTGCTAAAGCAATGGTTAACTCGAAGCATACTGCTCCACACGTAACTCACATGGATGAAATTGTTGTAACAGATCTTGTTGCTCACCGTAAGAAGTTCAAACAATATGCTGCAGACAAAGATGTGAAGCTAACTTACCTTCCATACGTTGTAAAAGCACTTGTTTCTGCACTTCGCGAATTCCCAATGTTGAATGCATCTATTGATGATTCTACTGACGAAATCGTACACAAGCATTACTACAACATCGGTATCGCTGCTAACACTGACGCTGGACTAGTTGTTCCAGTTGTGAAAGAAGCAGACCGTAAGCCACTTCTTAATGTTTCATCTGAAATTAATGAGTTGGCTAAAAAAGCTCGCGATGGTAAACTATCAGGGGACGATATGAAAGGTAGCACATGCACTATTTCTAACTTGGGTTCTGCTGGTGGTCAATGGTTTACCCCAATCATCAACAACCCGGATGCTGCTATTCTTGGTATTGGTCGTATTGAGGAGAAGCCAGTTGTTATCGACGGAGAAATCGTTGCTGCACCTGTTCTTGCTCTATCGATCAGCTACGACCACAGACTTATTGATGGCGTAACAGCACAACTTGCTCTTAACCACATCAAGCGTCTGTTGAACGATCCACAACTCTTAATGATGGAGGCGTAATAATATGGTAGTAGGAGATTTTCCAATCGAATTAGACACACTTGTAGTAGGAGCTGGACCAGGTGGATATGTTGCTGCAATCCGTGCAGCACAGCTTGGTCAGAAAGTTGCCATTGCTGACAAAGGAACTCTAGGCGGAGTTTGCTTAAACGTCGGCTGTATTCCTTCAAAAGCAATGATTAATGCATCTCATAAATATGAGTCTGCAAAGCATTCCGATGATATCGGAATCACTGCTGAGAACGTGAGCGTTGACATGAAGAAAGTTCAGGAGTGGAAGTCTTCTGTTGTTGACAAGCTTACTGGTGGCGTAGCAGGACTTATGAAATCAAATAAAGTTGATGTTATCAGTGGTGAAGTTTATTTCGTCGATAAGAACACAGTTCGTATCATGGACGAAAAGAACTCTCAAACGTATACATTCAACAACTGCATCATCGCAACAGGATCTCGCCCAATCGAACTTCCAAGCTTCAAATGGAGCAAGCGCGTTATTTCTTCAACTGGTGCACTTGCACTTGACGAAGTTCCTAAGAAAATGGTTGTTATCGGGGGAGGATACATCGGTATCGAACTTGGTACTGTGTACGCAAACTTTGGTACTGAAGTAACAATCCTTGAAGGTACGAAGCAAATTCTACCTGGATTCGAAAAACAAATGAGCTCTCTTGTTTCTCGTCGTCTTAAGAAGAAAGGTAATGTAGAAATCATTACTCAAGCTCTTGCACAAGGCGTTGAAGAAACAGAAGACGGCGTAACAGTAACAGCAGAAATCAAAGGTGAAACGCAGACGTTTGACGCTGATTATGTACTAGTTACAGTTGGTCGTAAGCCTAATACAAATGAAATCGGTCTTGAAGAACTTGGCGTTGAAATGACGGACAAAGGTCTTGTGAAGATTGATAAGCAGTGTCGTACAAACTTCGATAACATCTATGCTATTGGTGATATCGTAGAAGGTCCTGCACTTGCTCATAAAGCTTCTTACGAAGGTAAAGTAGCTGCAGAAGCGATCAGTGGTGAAAACTCTGTGATTGACTATCTTGCAATTCCTGCGGTTGTTTTCTCTGACCCAGAACTCGCTTCAGTTGGTTACACTGAACAAGAAGCAAAAGATCAAGGATTCGATGTGAAAGCATCTAAATTCCCATTCGGCGCTAACGGCCGTGCATTGTCTCTTAACGACAGTGAAGGATTCATGAAGCTTATCACTCGTAAAGAAGATGGCCTAGTGATCGGCGCTCAAATTGCTGGTCCTAACGCTTCTGATATGATTGCTGAGCTTGGTCTTGCAATCGAAGCTGGTATGACAGCTGAAGACATTGCGCTTACAATTCATGCTCACCCAACACTTGGAGAAATTACTATGGAAGCTGCTGAAGTAGCTCTAGGTACTCCAATTCACATTGGTTAATAATTAATATAAAAACTCCAGAGACGATAGTCTCTGGAGTTTTTATATGGAGAATGAGCAGACCGCTCATGATAATTTTATAATTCATTCAAGTCGATTCAATTGCTCTGATTAGTTAATAGAGGTTGGAAATGCACCACATTCATAAATATAACCGAATGGATTAGGTATGTTTAGTTTTCTTTATTTATTGGAAACTAAATATAGAAATGAAGCGATTAGGAGATGTACTTACACATACATTTGAGAATAGGACACTGTATCATACGGAGGTGCCGTTCCATGTATGGAAAAGTTATTTGCATTCAGCTTTTGATCTGGTTTGCTTTTTTTCAACTTGTTTATTATTCTCCTAGAGATCATATTGGATTTAAGATTATATTATTTTTAGTTTTTCTTTATCTTATTCTAACCATTTCTGTTCAAATGGTTAGAATAGGTAGAGAGCTTATCTATTTGATTTCTTTTTCTTCTACTCTGGCATTCATTATTATCTATCTATACCATTTGATTTGATGGACGTATCTATTTAAAGATTAGGCTTTCTACGGTTGGTTATAGATTATAAACTAATTTCGATAACGTTCATTAATATAATAGTTAGAAGGTAAATGAAAAAGCGTCCTACCAAGAGGGTAGGACGCTTTTTGTGTTTTATGATTTTGGATCATCTTTCTTAGGTGGTCTAGGAGGTATCTTCTCTTGTTTGAAGGCTTTAATGAGAGAAATGACCATTCCTATTATAATGATAGCAAACGGGAATGCAGCGATGATAGAAGCCGTTTGAAGGGCTCCTAATCCTCCAGACCAAAGCAGAACTGCAGCAGCAGATGACTGAATCACACCCCAAGTTAATTTCACTTTGGTGGAAGGATTCATGCTACCGTTCGTCGTTTGCATTCCAAGGACGAATGTTGCTGAGTCAGCTGAAGTAATAAAGAATGTGCTGATTAGTAAAATGGCAATAATCGACATGGTTGTTCCAAGTGGATATTGCTCAAGTACAGCGAATAGCGCAACTTCCATACCTTGGTTATTGATAATGTCGTAAATACCTGTTCCTGCCATATCAAGTGAAATAGCTGACCCTCCAAATACGGAGAACCATAATCCACCAAAGATTGTCGGAACTAAAAGGACACCAAGAACAAATTCTCTGATCGTTCGACCTTTTGATACACGAGCAATAAATGTTCCAACGAATGGAGCCCAAGCAATCCACCATGCCCAATAGAAGATTGTCCAGCTCTGGATCCAAGACGACCCTTCAAAAGGTCTCATACGGAGACTCATACTTGGTAGGTTTTGAATGTAAGATCCAAGTGTAGATGTGAAGAGGTCCATAATAAAGTTTGTAGGTCCTGCGAATAACAGGAAGAACATGAGCAAGATCGCTAGCACAATGTTTGTATTACTTAAATACTTAATCCCTCTTGAAATCCCCGTTGAAGCAGAGATCATATAGAGGACAGTTACAATAAGAATAATGATTAACTGTGTTGTAAATGAATTTTCAATGCCTGTTAAATAGGAAATTCCTCCGCCTATTTGAGAAGCACCAAAGCCAAGTGACGTCGCGACACCAAATACAGTTGCAATGACAGCAATAACGTCGATAAGTTTACCAATTGGTCCATTTACACGTTCTCCAAGAATTGGATAGAAAATCGCACTGATTAAGCCTGGTGCACCTTTTCTAAATTTAAAGAATGCAAGTGCGAGAGCAACGACTGTGTAAATTCCCCACGGGTGAAGTCCCCAGTGGAAGAAGCTGTATTGAAAGGCTAGTCGCGCTGCTTCATCTGACTGACCAGCTGCCCCAGCTGGAGGATCATAGTAGTGGAACATCGGCTCTGCTACACCCCAGAATACAAGTCCAATCCCCATTCCGGCTGAGAAAAGCATAGCAAACCATGTAATTAGGTTATATTCAGGTACATCGGTTTCTTTACCAAGTCGAAGTCTTCCATACTTCGAAAAGATAAGATAAATCGCAAAAATAAGAAAGCCTGACGCTGCTAATAAATAAAACCATCCAAACTTCACTTGAAGAAAGCTTTGAAGGGAGCTTGTAGTCGAATCTAATGACTCAGGAGAAATCGTTCCCCAAGAAATAAAGATTAGAGACAGAAGTACAGAGATAATAAAGACTGCTGTAAGCTTATTCAAATTTCATCATCACCTTTCTAAATTAATTCCAAAAAATAGTACTGTCATCTGAAAGCACTTTTATACACAGGAAATAAAATGTATGTGTACTCAATGTTACCTGTCGTTACCAAAACTATGCAGGTAAGCGCCCTATTCCCTTTTATTAACAGGCTTCAGGACAAGTCAAGCAAAAGACACGTTGTCTAGTATATTTGTTGTTATAAACGTTGTAAAGGAAAAAACCATGTCAGAAAGGAAGTCGGAATAGTTGAAAAATAGATGGGTGGATAGTTGGTTATTTGTGACAATTTCCTCTTTATACTGTTCATTAATTCGTTTATGATGAAATGAGACTAGATAAGGGGAGAGAGAAATGACAAACACATTGAAATGGATGACATTAGCGCTTTTGCTTTTTGTAGCAGCGTGTTCTACAAATGCTGGTTCACAAGAAAATTCAGAAGCATCAACGAATGAAGCAAACAATAGTGAAGTTTCAAATGAGCAAGAGACAAACGAAGAAACAAATAAAGAAGAAACAGATTCAGACGCGACAAATAATGCTGAATCAGAGGATCAGAAAGAAGAAGAAGCTACTGCAGAAGTAGTAGAGCCTGAATATCGACTTAACGAAGCTTTTTGGGGTTTTGAACCGATAAATGATGCTCCTGCTGAAGCGGTTCTACTTACAATTGACGATGCTCCAGACACGAATGCAGTAGAAATGGCAAAAACATTAAAAGAACTAGATGCTCCTGCCATTTTCTTTATTAATGGTCATTTTATTGATACAGATGAAGAAAAAGCAAGGTTAAAAGAAATTTATGATATGGGCTTTGAAATAGGAAACCATACGATGACGCATGCTGATCTCAAAACATTATCAGAAGAAGAGCAAAAAGAAGAGATATTGAAGGTAAATGAAATGATCGAAGAAGTAATTGGAGAAAAGCCGAAATTCTTTAGAGCACCATTTGGATCTAATACTGACTTTTCGAAGTCATTAGCCGATGAAGAAGGCATGCTCGTGATGAATTGGACATATGGGTATGACTGGGTGAAGGAATATCAAAGTGAAGATGCAATCAAAGACATTATGGTAAATTCACCGCTACTTCAAAATGGGGCAAACTTACTTATGCATGACCGTGATTGGACAGCTGCTGCCTTAGGAGATATTGTGAAAGGATTAAGAGATAAAGATTATAACTTAATTGACCCTGAAGAAATTGAACCTTTAAAAAAATAAACAGCCATTTGGCTGTTTATTTTTTTGCGTAATACATTGTTCTACCGTTAAAAAGAGTAAGATCGGCCTGTAATTTATTTGCAAGAAATTTACACAATTCATTCGCTTTCGCTTTATCACCGTGAGTGGATTGATCCGGTAGAACAATCTGAAGTTTGCTGTCTACTAAACCGATGATAATCATCCGATAATCACTATGTTTTCCTTTTAAATAAAACCAAATGTCTCTATCCACTTGTTCAATCATAGTGTAGGGGAAAGCAGACTCACTATAGGACCAAGAAAGTTGCTCTCCAGTTTTGGATGTTATGTCCGTGTAGTAGGAAAGTAAGCTTTTAATATGCTCAAGTGATAGTTCATCTTCCGTTTTTGGTTTTAAGTAAGCACTTTGAGGCATGATCATTCCTCCCATCGTCATATAATAAAGTGTACAGTGTAAATTGTATTCTGACAATTGGTCGTTCATCCACACATATTGGACACAAAAAGAATATAATGTGATATACAATATAGTGTTGACAAATCAATTGTGACACACTATTATGAAGTTAAGCGAAACGGAAGCGTTTTCAAAACTAACTTAAGGGGTGTTGAGAATGGGTATTATCATTTGCCAAACTTGCGAAAAAACAATTGATCACGTACATGAAGAGAAGGTAAGTACACTTTATAGCAGATGCCCGGAATGCAATAAAAAAGATAAAAAATAACGTATATAGCAAAGAAAGAGGCGGCCAATTGGCCGCCTCTTATTTAATGGCTTTATATTCTTTAATGACCCGAATGTGAACTAATTCGTCGTCCTCAGGCCCCTGAACCGGTAGTCCAGCTTCAATGTTTTCTTCGATATATGTTAAGTTTTCTTCTGTAATGATTTCACCTGGGATGAAGATTGGAATTCCGGGTGGATAAACCATCACAAATTCTGCAATGACACGACCTGCCGATTCTTTAAATGGAATCACCTCTGTTTCAGAATAAAAAGCATCTCGAGGTGAAACAGCTAGAATCGGGATATCTGGAGCGTGAACATCAAACTTTTTAGTGATTGAACCTTCTGTCTCTTTGAAGGCGTCTACCATGTCTTTTAGAGCATGAACAAGAGCGGTGGTTGTTTCCTCGGTATCGCCAGGAGTTACAATACATAATAGGTTATACAAATCAGAGAGCTCTACTTCAAGGTTCGCTTCTTTTCGAAGCCAAACTTCAGCTTCATAACCAGTAATTCCAAGGTCATGAACAGAAATGATTAATTTCGTTGGATCATAATCGTAAGTAGCGTTCGTTCCAAGGATTTCTTGCCCAACACAATATAGAGGAGAAATATCATTTATTTGCTTTCGCGCTTCTTCTGCAAGTTGTATGGAGCGTTCAATTAAATCATATCCATCCATGACCAATCTTTTTCTTGCAACGTCAAGAGAAGCAAGAAGGATATACGAAGTGGAAGTAGTTGTTAGCATGCTAATAATGGTTTGGACGCGTTTTGCAGAAACAAGCCCTTCTTTTACATTAAGGACGGAACTTTGTGTCATTGATCCCCCTAATTTATGCACACTTGTAGCTGCCATATCTGCACCTGCTTGCATAGCTGAAACGGGCAGTCGCTCGTGGAAGTGAATGTGAACACCGTGAGCTTCGTCAACTAATACAGGAACGTCATACTCATGAGAAATCGTGACAATCTCTTCAAGATTAGCAGATATACCAAAATAGGTGGGGTTAATGACAAGGACACCTTTTGCGTCAGGGTGCTGTTCTAATGCTTTCTTAACGGCTATAGGAGTAATGCCGTGGGAGATGCCAAGCTTAGGGTCAATTTCTGGATGAATAAATACAGGTGTTGCGCCGGAGAAAATGATTGCAGACATAACAGACTTATGAACATTTCTCGGGACAATAATTTTATCTCCTGGTGAACATACAGTCATGACCATTGTCATGATTGCACCGCTTGTACCTTGAATAGAGAAAAAGGTTGCGTCAGCGCCAAAAGCTTCAGCAGCTAGATCCTGTGCTTGCTTAATCATACCGTGTGGATGATGGAGGTCATCAAGTGGTTGAATGTTAATTAAATCAATTGACAGGGCGTTTTCGCCTATGAAAGAACGAAATTCAGGATCTATGCCAGAGCCTTTTTTGTGGCCGGGTATATGAAATTGAATAGGGTTTTTGTTAGCGTGGTTTACTAAACCAGTGAACAATGGTGTTTCGTGTTGTTGCAAATCCAGCACCTCTTTATTTATACTTTGGTTAAATGAATAACGTTGTAGATCGTCTGCTCTTTTATACCGAATGAGCCGAAAATCTTGAAATCAGTAATATAGCTTATACGTTACTAGATAAAGCCCTCCACAGTAGTTTGTGGAAAGCGGGTTTAGTCTAAGTGAACTTTTTGTATAGCCAGATATGGCACTTAAAAGAAGAACATTGGTTATAGGACTTCTTTCTGCCTTAAACAAACTGAGTATAATCACATGAGGGATAATTTGCAAGTTTTATTTTAAACCCATGCTTATAGATCAACTATATAAGGAAGCATCGTTCCTAGAACAGAAAAGAGGAGATCACTTCTAACTCTCGAAATGGGTTATCATAAGGAGAGGATTCATGATGAAGTGGAATACGCGAATTACTCAGTTATTAGGTATTGAAAGACCAATCGTTCAAGGGGGTCTCGCCTATCTTGCATATCACGAATTAGCTTCTGCTGTTAGCAACGCAGGAGGATTAGGGCAGCTCACAGCTATGTCTATGGAGTCAGCAACACTGCTTAAAGAAGAAATCGCCCTTACTAAAAGTCTCACCGATAAGCCATTTGGAGTGAACTTTGCGATTGGTCAACACGGAAGACCCTTTGAGCATATGCTTGAAGCAGCCATTCACGAAGGGGTGGAGATCATTTCGGTTACCGGTGGAAACCCTAAGCCGGTATTTGATATGGTAAAAGGAACGAATGTGAAAGTTCTTGTTTTGACTGCTAGTAAAAGACAAGCAGTAAAAGCAGAAGAGTTAGGAGCTACTGCAGTAATGGTTGTCGGGCAAGAGGGGGGAGGACATCTTGGAAAGGATGATATTGGTACGATGGTACTCGTTCCTCAAGTAGTTGATGCTGTGTCTATTCCGGTTATTGCTTCAGGAGGAATAGGTGATGGACGAGCGCTAATGGCTTCTCTCGCACTTGGCGCTGAGGGAATTGAAATGGGTACACGATTTATTGCTACAAAAGAATGTACCCATGCTCATGATGTTTACAAGCGTCGTTTGCTTCAAGGGTCTGAAACGGATACTATGATTATTAAGCGTAGTATTGGAGCACCTGCAAGAGTTATTAGGAATGTGTTTGCTCAAGAGATTTCACAAATTGAAGCAAATCAGGGAGGATATGACCTTCTTAAAGAATACATAAGCGGTGAAGCAAACAGGAAATTTATATATGATGGAAAAGAAGAGGAAGGCTTTGCTTGGGCAGGTCAGGTTATGGGAGCGATCAATGATGTTCCTTCAGTAGCGGAGTTATTTGATCGTATGGATAAAGAAGCAAACGAAATTCGATTAAAATGGTAAAGTGAGAAAGGAGATTGAAAATGGAAGTGCAATATCCTATTTCAATTGATTGGAGTAAAGAAGAAGTCATCAAAGTTGTGAACTTTTTTCAATTAATTGAGCAAACATATGACAGAGGGGTTCATAAGGGCGAATTGATTAGTAGCTATCATGCATTTAAAGATGTCGTTCCCTCTAAATCAGAGGAAAAGCAGATATTTAGACAGTTCGATAAAGAGACAGGATTTTCAACTTATCATGTAGTTAAAGAAGCAAGAGAAACAGAACGCGATAAAGTAAAAATGAATAAATAAAAACCAGGGGATTATTCCCCTGGTTTATTTTGTTGCTTGAAGTGAAAGTTGATAGATAGGCATTAGGGTCTCAAAAGTTTGTTTGACCTCTTCAATAAATTTCTCTCCATCATTCAATAAAGGGTCGTCACTGGCAAAATGACGACCAACTAGAAATTCGCCCTTCTTTACATCTCTAAAGCGGGTGAGTACTTTATCCAGATCACTATCCTTGATGGGGTGACTTGCTTTTTTCTTAGTGTGGTCAGTAGAGATCCAATATGAAGTTGGAATATCTTTCTTTAGTTCATTTAAGTGATCTAAAAATAAGGAAGCTATTTGTGGCTTTCCTGGAAGCTCGTAAATGTATGCAAGCCATACAAAGACATGATCATCAAAAAGCCCGATTTGAAAGTGAGGATGCATTTTGTACCCGCGTTTGTTATGCGAAAACGCCATCCACGTATCAACGGGAGGATTCTTCGTTCGTCTTGCATGACGAGCAATGTGAAGGTGCATCTCATTTCCAGCAAGAATCTCAAGATCGCTTTTAACTTCCTCGCTAATGGCAGTGAATTTTGGTTGAATACGCTCTTGTATGGCTTCCATTCGAGCCTCAAGTCCATCAATTTCGAATGATTGAAAATCAGTTTGAGTAAATCCTTTAAAAGACATATTATCCTCCAATACGACAAAAAATTTATATTCTTATAGTAACATAGACCGAACATTTACATATAAAATGACGATTGGTGTGTCATGATAGGTTTGAAATGTGCGAAAAAGAGGAAAAATAGAAACAAATAAAGAGGTTGCATAGTCGACAGGTAAAGCATAAGATATATTAATCAAAGCAGAAATATCAGAATATTCCGTCTTATAGCCGGATCTGATGACTATGACTGCTTAATCGAATTTGAGAGGGGTGTAGGTTACCATGAAACAAGTGATTCAGTCATTGCAAAGAAACGAGGCAGAGAAGCGGATCCCGGTGCTGAGAATGGAAATTGACTATGAGCTGGCAACACTACACGATGCAATGACGGCTAGTGATCAGGATGAAATGAAGAGATGTAAAATGAAGCTAGAGGAGCTTCGAAAAGAAATGGTCAGATTAGAAGCTTAATGAAGCGAACCTTGCAAAAAGGTTCGTTTTTTCTTCTTTTCCTGTCATAATAAGAGGTAGAAAGAAAATTAAGGCAAAAGGAGATCGAACCATGACACAGCACACAAACTGGGACAATGTATATGAAGATGCAATCAGATGGATACGAGAAGCGGGTCAAGAGATCATGGCTTCCTTCACAACTTCCTTTAAGATTGATACTAAAAGCAATCCAAACGATCTCGTAACGGATATTGATAAACAAACGGAGAAGTTTTTTATTGAGAAAATTAAGGGAGCTTACCCAAGTCATCGAATCATGGGCGAAGAAGGTTTTGGTGATAATATAGAACAGTTGAACGGCATTATTTGGTTTTTAGATCCTATTGATGGAACGATGAATTTCGTTCATCAACAAACGAATTTCGCTATATCGATCGGGATATACGAAGAGGGAGTAGGGAAACTGGCGTTTATTTATGATGTAACGAAGGACGAGTTGTATCATTGTAAAAAAGGTTCAGGAGTTTATTTAAATGATGAGAAAATCAAACCGTTGAAAACGACTAACCTTTCAGAATCCCTTCTTGCTATTAACGCGACCTGGGTAACAGAAAATCATCGAATAGACCCTCGCACGTTCTCACCTCTTCTTAAAAAAATCCGTGGAACACGTTCTTATGGTAGTGCAGCTATTGAATTAGCGTACGTAGCAGCGGGTCGACTTGATGGGTATGTTTCCCTGCGACTTGCTCCGTGGGATTTTGCTGCTGGTAAAATGTTAATCGAGGAAGGCGGAGGGATATGTACAACAGTTGATAACAAAGAGATTGATTTACTTGATAAGAATACAATTTTTGCTGGTACTGAATTATTCCATACTGAGGTCCAAAAAGAATACATTCAGCCTGCGCTTGATCAAAATTATTACTTAAGAACTCCTTCTTCAAGATGAGGTTGTTTACAGCTCCTGAATCTCAAGAAAATATTGCTGAGCTTCTTTTTGAGTGGACGCAAGAAGACGAAACATGGCTTCTTGAAGAATTTGGTCGAATCCCATTATTCGAAGATATGGTTTCATACATACAAACATATGAAGGAATGGGCTGCGAGTTTAATGTATGGTTCTACGGCGATCTACCGGTAGCGATTACGGCCGTTCTTGACGATGCACCGTCTAATCAAAAATCATGGTTAGGGACAATTGTTGTTCATCCTATGAAGCGAAGGTCGGGCATTGGTCGTAGCGTTATTCTCACCCTCTTAAGTAAAAAAAACAATGTTGTTTTTTCAGGTATTCCTTATGATCTGAACGAATGGAGTCTTTTTTTAGGTAAGTGTGGATTCGAGCAATACGGAATTGAAGAAGAGGGAAAGAAATATTTGATTTTGGTCCACCCAAATGGGTGAAAGGTAAATAGATAAAAGAGCTGTTCTATTTGAACAGCTCTTTTCATGTGATCTTATAGTTCTGCTTTACGTTTAATACGAAAGCCCATTCCCATAAAGAAACCTACTCCGATAAATGAAAGAAGCCCGCCGATCCAGCTTTGCTCAGCTATAGATACGCCGATTGCACACATGCTTGCAACCGCTAGAATGGCCATTAAGAGTAAAAGGAAATTATGCTTGTTCATGTAGAAAGCCCCCTTTATAGTACTAGTGTACAATAACCGTGTGGCTGGTGAAAGAAGAGAAATTTCGCGTATAGCGATATCTGTGTTATAATGGTCTAGTTATTGAGTTTATCGTCAGAAATAAGGCGAGAATACGAGGAGAGAATAATTAATGGCAATAAGAGAAGATATTCGTAACATCGCAATCATTGCCCACGTTGACCACGGCAAAACGACGTTGGTAGACCAAATGCTACACCAGTCTGGAACGTTTCGTGATAACGAGCAAGTAAGCGAACGTGCGATGGATTCGAACGACCTTGAGAGAGAACGCGGGATCACGATCCTTGCTAAAAATACGGCAATTAACTATGAAGACAAACGAATCAACATCATGGATACACCTGGACATGCCGATTTCGGTGGTGAAGTTGAACGTATCATGAAAATGGTAGATGGCGTTCTTCTAGTTGTTGACGCTTATGAAGGGTGTATGCCACAGACACGTTTCGTGCTTAAGAAGGCTCTTGAGCAGAAGCTTACACCAATTGTAGTTCTTAACAAAATTGACCGTCCTGCAGCACGTCCTGAAGAAGTTGTGGATGAAGTAGTTGATTTATTTATTGATCTTGGCGCGGACGAAGATCAGCTGGACTTCCCAGTAGTTTATGCTTCAGCAATCAACGGTACAGCTAGTCTTGATCCTGAAGTACAGGATGACGATATGAAAGTTCTTATGAACACAATTATTGATAACATTCCTGCACCTCTAGATAACAGTGACGAGCCTCTTCAATTCCAGATTACACTTCTTGATTACAACGACTATCTTGGAAGAATTGGAATTGGTCGTGTGTTCAGAGGAACAATGAAAGTTGGCCAACAGGTAGCCCTGATGAAGGTCGATGGAACAGTGAAGCAATTCAGAGTGACTAAGCTCTTTGGTTTCATTGGATTGAAGCGTACTGAGATCGAAGAAGCGAAAGCTGGCGACCTTGTAGCGGTTTCTGGTATGGAAGAAATCAACGTAGGTGAAACAGTTTGTCCTTACGATCATCAGGAAGCACTTCCTATCCTTCGTATTGACGAGCCTACTCTTCAGATGACGTTCCTTGTAAACAATAGTCCTTTTGCTGGTAAAGAAGGTAAATACATTACAAGTCGTAAAATTGAAGAGCGTCTTAGAGCTCAGCTTGAAACTGACGTAAGTCTTCGCGTTGAAAATACAGATTCTCCAGATGCATGGGTTGTCTCAGGACGTGGTGAACTTCACCTTTCAATCCTAATTGAGAACATGCGTCGTGAAGGATATGAGCTTCAAGTTTCAAAACCTGAAGTTATCGTTCGTGAAGTAGACGGCGTTGCAAGTGAGCCTGTTGAACGCGTTCAAATCGACGTACCTGAAGACTACACTGGTTCTGTAATGGAATCACTTGGTGAGCGTAAAGGTGAAATGGTTAACATGGTAAACAACGGTTCAGGTCAAGTTCGCCTTGAATTCATGGTTCCTGCTCGTGGTTTGATTGGTTACTCAACTGAGTTCCTAACACAAACACGTGGATATGGTATTATTAACCATACATTTGAAACATATATGCCTCTTATTAGCGGTCGAGTAGGTGGACGTCGTGCTGGTGTTCTTGTTTCAATGGAAAAAGGAAAAGCATCAGAATACGGTATTATGGGTGTTGAAGACCGCGGTACAATCTTCGTAGCTCCAGGTACTGAAGTTTACGAAGGAATGATCGTTGGGGAACACACTCGTGAGAATGACATCACGGTTAACATCGTTAAAGTGAAGCAGATGACGAATATGCGTTCTGCCAACAAAGACCAAACGGTTTCTATGAAGAAGCCTCGCGTTCTAACTCTTGAAGAAGCACTTGAGTATTTGAACGATGATGAGTATTGCGAAGTAACACCGGATTCAATCCGTCTTCGTAAGAAAATCCTTGATAAGAACGAACGTGAAAAGAACGCTAAAAAGAAAAAAACAGCCCAATAAGGGTGTCTAATGCGATTCAAAAGGGGCATCCCTTTTGGATCGTTTTTTTATTGTTTAGCAATTTTCCCTCTTATGTATGGGTTTTTTAAAAGCTATGTTAGGTTTTCCTGTTGATTCTTGATTTTGGGCTCACTTGAGTGAAACCTTTATTAACATAGCTTTTTTTAAAAAAAAAGAGAAGAAATCGTTTACTTTTATTTATGGTTTGTTTTATTATGCTTTTATACCGGGGGTGAATAAATGAATACGGAACCTACCATTGCATCGGAAGAATTATCATTTTTCGCTAAGTTGGTTGGCATTGAAGATAATATGACCCTGGGGTTTTATTTGCTATATGCGATCATCGTTATCCTTTGTATTGTTGTCTATCGTCTTGGCTTTGCTAAAAAACTTCCTCTGCTAAAAAACGTCATCGTTTACGCTGTTCTTGTTATTGGATGTTTTCCGCTAACCTTTTTTGGAATCGGTTTGCCGGTTGCTGAAGGATTAGTAGCTTCTGCTGTCGTATTAATTATTTATAAGGTGCGACTCAATCAAGCGAAGAAAAAAGAAGCGTAATGTCATAAGGTGGAGGGACACTTTGAATCTTCAGGATACGATGTATAATTGGCTTAGTATTAAAGTTGTCGCTGATCATCGAAAGGATGATCAGGCAGCGCAAGATACGTGCAGTTTTTTTATGGACATCTTAACAGAAGATCATTATGTGGAGGACTTATCTGTGGAAGTGACTGAGGAATACTACGTCGTTTATTATGTGAAGGATGGAAAAAGCGATTCGAAGAAATTTCCATCTGAATTAATTGAAGCGCTGTTATCCTCGATTGAAAATGAACCAAAGTATAATCAATGAATGAGAAAAGACGTGCTGAAAGCACGTCTTTCTTATCACAAGGCTATTTTTCATAAAGGGCATAAACACCAAACAAGATCGCTGCATAGATGAAGTGCCCTATTGTCCAGTATCCAATCGCGACGAGGTCAAAGAGATCCGGAGTGGGCTTAATAGCAAAGTATGTTAAAGGGAAATAGAGAAAAACGGTTGGTAGAGTTAATACGTAAGCAAAGATCGCCTGATATACTTTCTTATTAGAGAAAAATCTTGAGCTCCCTAAACTGAAAACAACACCGATGATAAGGGAGATAATAAGATGAAAAACAAATTCAATAAGTTCTGGCCAGTTTATGTTCCCAATAATCGGTATGAAATCAATGTTTAGAAGGAGTGTATAAACGAGTTTGCCAGTAGTGATTTGAATAACTTTTAATATTAGTCCGAGGGCAATCCCAGAAATCGTTCCAGCCAGTAGACCAAGCTTTATTTTACCACTCATCGTTCGATTCATCCTGGTGGAATAATTTGAACTCCCCAGTATCTTTACGTTCTTTTGTTCGCGTCTCAATTCGTTCATTGCATGTGTCACACATATAGGTATGAATCGGTCTATTGCGTAGTTTTTTAGCAAGCGGACTCCCGCTATCGATTTTTTCGATTTTATCACATAATACACATTTTACTCGCATCTTTTACACCTCTCATTCCATGTTGCTAGTATATCATGAATAACGGTATCCTTTGCAGTATAATGCGTTAGATAACAGGTAATAAAATGGAGGGAATATCATGCCAAATAAAGTAGACCAAACTTTAACGAATGATCTTTTAACGTTACTTAAGAGAGAACAATATGCGCTTCTTTCAACGATTGATCATGAAACAACAGGACCAAATATTAGCGCTATCTCCTGGTTATACGCTGTCAATCGTGAAACAATCGTGTTCGCTGTGGATCAGAAATCGAGAATTGTGACAAATATTCAGACCAATGATCATGTTTCGATTACGCTAATTGGAAATGAAAGTACCTATGCAATCACCGGTAGGGCTTCATTAGCGGAGGAGAGGATGCAGGACGTTCCGCTGAAGCTTACAATGTTTAAGCTTCAGATTAAAGAAGTGCGAGATGTGATGTTTTATGGTGCGAAAATGTCGGTTGAACCTGTCTATGAAAAAACGTATGATCCTGAAGCAGCTGCAAAATTAGATCGCTCCGTCATGGCTCAATTAAAAAAAACCACCGAAACAAACTAACTGACCCGTTGGGGTCGGTTAGTTTGTTTTAGTAGAGATCTGTAAAAGCCGAAGAATTACTTATCTAAGTCTTGTTTCTCCTGCTGCTGTTTCAATTGTTTTTCTTCTTTTGCGGGTATTTGTTTGTCATTTGAGCGAACAGGATCAGGTTCGGATTTGTTCGTTTTACTTGGCACTTCAGGCATTAGTCTTCCGACAATATCAGCAAGCTCTTCCATTACACCTCCGATTGGATGCCCTCGTTTAATTTCGGTCGCCATTTGCTTCAATCGATAAGTAGTGTCGGCATCAGCTGTAATCACTGCATTTGCTCCATATGGATCTTTTTGAAGTGCTTCGGCTACTGTATATTTGATGGAGCTAACTCGAGAACGATCGAGCTTTTGGTTTACATCAATACCGACTACTGCATATTTTCCAGTAACAATAGCTGTAGCATCGTTCACATCAGGTACTTGTTTAGCGATTGTAACAAGATTTTCCGCAATATCTGTAGCTGATAAGTTTTTATCCTCTGGTGTTTTGACGGACTGCTTGACATATTGAACTCGCTCCGTTTTTTCCTTATTTGTAGCAACAGGATCATCATTTGCCTGACATGCAGCAAGTAGACAAATCACGATGAGACTCCATCGAATCTTAATCATATCGATTACCTCCGTAATAAGCGATTTATAATAAATTCCTACAGTTTGTTAATTATTTTCTGAATAACCGTCTAACTTTATACACTTGTTCATAGATTATAGAAAACGTAGATAGTCCCAACTGTTTTTCGTACCTGTTAGAGCAACTTAAATTTGGTCAGGAGGCGAAGTGTTGGATAAGGTTTACGTCCTAGATACTAACGTGTTACTCCAGGATCCAAATGCGATTTATTCGTTTGAGACGAATGAAATTGTCATTCCAGCTGTGGTGTTAGAAGAAGTGGATTCAAAAAAAAGGTATATGGATGAAATAGGCAGGAACGCAAGGCAAGTATCACGCATGATTGATGGTTTTCGAGAACGCGGAAAGCTTCATGAGTCGATTCCTCTTGAAAACGGTGGTACGCTTCGAATCGAACTGAACCATCGATCTTTTCAATACTTACAAGATAAATTTGTTGAGAAAACGAACGATAACAGAATTCTGGCAGTCGCATTGAATTTGTTTTTAGAAGAAGGAAAATTAAAGTCTGGTCGAACAGTGATTCTTGTTAGTAAAGATGCTTTGGTTCGTGTTAAAGCGGATGCAATGGGCATACAAGCGGAGGATTTTTTAAGCGACAGAGTTGTTGAATTTAATCAGATTTATACAGGATATGAAGAACGGTACGTTGATTCAGAGGTGCTCAATCAGTTTTTTGAGAAGCATTATATTGACGCCAAAATGTTAAAAGGAAGACCGCTTTATCCCAATCAATACGTCATCTTAAAAGATCCAGTTCAAGCCTCGTCATCTGGAATTGGAAAAGTGGATAAGAATTGTAAAAAAGTTGAAAAGACAGCGATGGAAACGGAATATATGTGGGGAATAGGGCCGAGGAATGTACAGCAAAGAATGGCGTTAGATTTACTTGTTCGGAGCGATATTCCTCTTGTTACACTTGTAGGTAAAGCAGGAACAGGAAAAACGCTTTTAGCAATGGCGGCTGGATTAATGCAAACAGAAGATTTAAATCGCTACAAAAAACTTTTTATTGCGCGGCCGATTGTTCCAGTTGGAAAAGATATTGGATTTCTGCCAGGGGAGAAAGAAGAAAAGTTACGTCCGTGGATGCAGCCTATATTTGATAATCTAGAATATCTGTTTAATGTTAAAAAGACGGGGGAGCTTGAAAAGATCCTCTCGGGAATCGGTTCCATTCAAGTAGAAGCATTAACGTACATTCGTGGAAGAAGTTTACCTGATCAATATATAATAATAGATGAAGCACAAAATTTAACCAAGCATGAAGTGAAAACGATCTTAACAAGAGTTGGTGAGGGAAGTAAAATTGTTCTCCTCGGTGATCCACAGCAAATTGATCATCCTTATCTTGATGAATACACGAATGGACTCACCTATGTAGTCGAAAAATTTAAAGACCAGCCGCTTAGCGGACATGTTAAGCTCGAGAAAGGTGAACGTTCTCTGCTTGCCCGCATTGCAGCTGATCTACTTTAGATAACAGTTATACCTGAAACGTATTTAAATGGTTCGGAAGCGTTTGAGCCATCCCCGAAATAGAAATGGGTAGGGCCATCTTCCCTGAGCGGCTTTCCATCTTGTGAAAAGCGAAGAAAGCCGTTCATGGCTTCATCCAATGTCATACTCTGCTTAGAGCCATCTTTGAAATCGAGCTGAACCTTCTCGCTATCGTTAGTAGGATCAGCATTAGATAAAAAAGGTTTAAGGGGAATAACGAAACTTCCTGTTAGAATGCGTTCTTTCTCAAACCTTTTGATACTTTTGTTAACAGGAGGTTTAATTCCTGTAAGCTCTCTTTCAAAGCGTTCAGCCTGAGTACGTATGTAATCGTTCTCATTCTTTTCGCTTGAACCATCAAATTTCAAAAATTCCTCTAATTCAATCTTACGATCATCAAATATCCATACGCTTGCGTCTAAAGTAATGGAATAATTGACTTTCCCCTTAATAGGTAGAATCGTCTCCATCTTGTACACCCCACAATCAAAATCTTTTGCAAACCAAGTATACCGGTTATGCTTGCATTTGTCACATTTGGGGAACAGTATGGTGAGAGTCAATTTGTTCCGAGCGGGAGGATTTAAGATGAGATGTCGTACAGAAGAAGAATTAATGGAACTAGTTAGGAAAAGCAAGCCCTATACGAAAGATGGAAAAGTGGCAGATTATATTCCAGCCCTTGCAAAATCCGATCCAGATAAGCTAGCAATCGCAATCTACTCCAAGGAAGACGGATGTTTATCAGCCGGAGATGTAGGCGAAACGTTTACCCTTCAAAGTATTTCTAAAGTTCTAACACTAGCCTTAGCAATCATGGACGCAGGAGAGCAGCATGTTTTCTCAAGGGTAGGAATGGAGCCTACGGGAGATCCATTTAATTCAATTGCCAAACTTGAGACGATGGTACCCTCAAAACCACTTAATCCAATGATTAATGCGGGGGCATTAGTTGTTACAAATATGATTCATGGTAGTTCAGTAGAGGAAAAAGTTGGACGCATACTGCAATTAATACATGATATGACGAACAACTCTAGCATTGGAATTAATACCGAAGTCGCGGATTCGGAATATGAATCGGCGAATTTAAACCGAGCATTAAGTTATTTTATGAAGCAGCACGGCATTATTGATGATAATGTAGAAATGCTTCTTGAAGCCTATACAAAACAGTGTGCAATCGAAGTGAACTGTAAAGATCTTGCTAGAATAGGGATGGTTCTAGCCAATGAAGGAAAAGACCCTGAAACGGAAAGAAGGATTATACCAAGATATATAGCGAGAATCGTGAAAACGTTTATGGTCACATGCGGCATGTACAATGCATCTGGTGAGTTTGCGATTAACGTGGCCATCCCTGCAAAAAGTGGTGTCTCAGGTGGGATTTTAAGCCTTGTTCCAAATGAAATGGGAATTGGTGTTTATAGTCCACCACTTGATGCAAAAGGAAATAGCATTGCTGGAAACAAACTTCTTGAGAATCTTTCTTCACAATATGGACTAAGTATTTTCTAAATACATCCGCGTTTACCCTGCTTTTTCTTGCAATTTTGTGGTATTCCTTTTATGATAATAGAAGGAATGGGAAAGGGAACGGAGGGATCAGATTTGTCAACTGGTATGGCAACAGGACATCGTGAAAAAGCATACGAGCTGTTAAAAGCCGATGCGCATAAGATCCTAAAACTTATCGAAGTTCAAATGGAGAATTTGACGATGCCTCAGTGTCCTCTGTATGAAGAGGTTCTTGATACGCAGATGTTTGGTTTATCTCGCGAAATTGACTTCGCGGTTCGTCTTGGATTAGTAAATGAAGAGGATGGCAAAGAATTGCTTGAATCACTTGAGCGTCAGCTTTCGGCTCTTCATGAAGCTAGTATGAGGAAATAATGAAAGCTCAAACTATCAATGATAGTTTGAGCTTTTTGTTTATTTTTGTTTTCTTTGTCACACATAAACTTTTTGACTTATTCACTTTGCAGTTCCGCATTAAGTGATAGTAGCAAGAAGAAAATATGATAGAATACGAATAGGCCGTAAAAGAATTCAGAAGATTTTAGGAGTAGATACGAATGTATGATTTGCTCATGGTGATCCTTGTTATATCTCCCATCAGTTTATTACTTCATGAGGCGGGCCACACAGTGGCAGCCAATGTTTTTACGAGAGCTGGTGTGAAACTACACCTGGGCATAGGTCCAAGAATCTTTACATGGAGACACCCGAGAGGAGAAGTAGCCGTTAATGCTATTTATTTCGCTGGAGGAATGACCATCAGCTCACAACCTGATAAAGCCTATGGGAAACTCGCCATTGCCATAGCTGGTCCACTCATGAATCTTATCGTCGCCGCACTCGCTCTCATTCTGCCATTCCACCCATCCATCATAGCCTGGGTTCTTTTCTTTAACCTCTGGCTTGGAATAACCAATCTGATCCCGTTCAAACTTCTCGGGAAAGAATCAGACGGATGGACCATATTAAAAGTCCTTCTCAAAAAAACTTAATTTCAAAAGGACAGCAGGTTTCACCCAAATCCCATCGAAACCTATACATACTTCGAAAAGCGGAGACGAGCGTTTAGAAACGGAGATATTGGAGCTCTTGAACTAGAACACGCCCTTTGTGTTCTGGTGAAAGAGTGAAATATCGCAGTTTCTGCGAATCGTAGCTGGACACCGAAAAGCGGAGCGGGCGTTTAGGGGCGACAAGCGCTGGAGGCCCATAAAAAGAACACGGTCTTTGTGTTCATTTTATGGGGTGAAGCGATCGAGACCCTGCCCACTGCAGCTAGACACATGAAAAGCAGAGACGAGCGTTTAGAAACGGAGATAGTGGAGCTCTTGAACTAGAACACAAGATGCGTGTTCTGATTTAAAGTTAAGCAATGTGGGGTCTGGCCACGGGAATCCTTCAACACCACCAATACTTTTTAGTTTCTAAAAGGCGAATAAACCAACAAGTAATTATGAAGTTAACAGTGAGCTGATGCAAACTTCTTAATAGAAAATAAATAGGTAGGATGACGTTTATGATTAAAAAATTATTTAAGCATTATGATTACTCTCTAATCATTAGTGTATTACTTTTGTGCGGGTTTGGGCTCGTTATGGTTTACAGTGCAAGTATGGTATGGGCTGTGATGCGACATGAAGCAAACAGTGCTTACTTCTTCAACAGACAAATCATCTGGTTAGCGGCATCTCTCGTTATGTTCCTACTAGCGATGGTCTTTCCATATAAGGCTTATAGGAAATTTATCGTTCCTATTCTAGGACTCTCTGTTTTGTCACTACTGCTTGTAAAATTGATCGGATCCACGACGAACAATGCACAGAGTTGGATTGAAATCGGCTCGTTTAGTTTTCAGCCTTCTGAATTCGTTAAACTAGGGTTAATCATTTACCTTGCGGCTATTTACTCCAAAAAACAAGCCTATATTTCTAACTTTGTAAGAGGGGCAATGCCTCCTCTAATGGTCATTGGATTGATTTTCGCGTTAGTTGCTTCACAGCCAGATCTTGGGACGGCAATGATTATCGCATTAACTTCAGGTATTGTCATTGTTTGTTCTGGCATGAAGTGGAGACACATTTTGGGGCTTATCGTCATCGGTGGGATTGTTTTCGCTCTAGCGTGGATGACGCTCTCACCTGAACAGGCATCAAGATTTACTGGAGCTTATGATCCATTTTCGGACCCAGAAGACAGTGGTTTCCATTTAATTAATTCTTATATCGCTATAGCATCAGGTGGAATTACTGGTCAGGGATTTGGCCAGAGTATTCAAAAATACGGGTTTTTACCTGAACCACATACCGATTTCATTATGGCCATTGTAGCTGAAGAGTTAGGATTACTCGGTGTTGTATTTGTAGTAGGTTTGTTAGGTTATATCGTATTTAAAGGATTTGTTATAGGTATTCGCTGTAAGGATACATTTGGTAGCTTACTAGCTATAGGCATTGCTGGTATGATAGGTGTACAAACAGCCGTCAACCTTGGTGCAATAACAGGCTGGTTACCAGTAACAGGTGTCCCACTTCCGTTTATCAGTTACGGTGGGTCTTCATTAATTTTACTGATGATATCAATGGGGATACTAGTGAACGTTTCTGCTTTTGTGAATATAAGGAAAGAGCAGAAAGAAGGTTACGTTAAAAAGGATAATACGATTCAAATGGAGCTTTAGTTTAAGGAGGAAATTATATGCCAGCTATTTCAAAAATTTTAGTTGCTAACCGTGGTGAAATCGCCATTCGAATTTTCCGTGCTTGTACCGAATTGAACATTCGAACCGTAGCTATTTATTCTAAAGAAGATAGTGGATCGTACCATCGTTATAAAGCAGATGAAGCTTACCTTGTCGGAGAGGATAAAAAGCCGATTGATGCTTATTTAGATATCGAGGGGATTATCGAGATTGCGAAGGCGAACGACATTGATGCCATTCACCCTGGATACGGCTTTCTTTCTGAGAATCTTCAGTTTGCTAAACGTTGTCAGGAGGAAGGTCTCATTTTTATCGGACCTGAACTCAACCATTTACGAATGTTCGGAGATAAGGTAGAGGCTAGAAAACAAGCCATATTAGCAGGGCTTCCGGTCATTCCAGGAACGGATGGACCTGTAGAAGGACTTGATGAGGTTAAGGCATTTGCAGATGAGAATGGGTATCCTCTTATGATTAAAGCTGCCCTAGGAGGCGGCGGAAGAGGCATGCGAATCGTCCGAAGTGAAGAATCTTTGGCGGAGGCTTATGATCGTGCTAAATCTGAAGCAAAAGCAGCCTTTGGGCGCGATGAAATTTATGTGGAGAAATTTGTAGAAAATCCGAAACATATCGAAGTTCAAATTCTTGGAGATAAGCATGGTAATACCATTCACCTCTATGAGAGAGACTGCTCGGTGCAGCGTCGTCACCAGAAAGTTGTCGAGGTAGCACCAAGTGTTTCACTTACACAGGATTCTAGACAAGAAATTTGTGAAGCTGCAGTGAAATTGATGGAAAACGTACAATATGTCAATGCAGGTACTGTTGAATTTCTTGTTAACCAAGAGGGGGAATTCTATTTTATTGAAGTAAACCCTCGAGTTCAAGTGGAACATACCATTACAGAAATGATCACGGGAATCGATATTGTTCAATCTCAAATTATGATTGCTGAGGGTGAACACATTCATGGTGATCGACTAGGTATACCAAAGCAAGATGCCATTGACTGTCACGGCTACGCTATTCAATGTCGTGTAACGACGGAAGATCCGGAAAATAATTTTATGCCTGATACAGGGAAGCTAATGGCGTACAGATCGGGTGGCGGATTCGGCGTTCGTCTTGACGCAGGGAATGCTTATCAAGGTGCTGTCATTACTCCTTATTACGATTCACTTCTTGTGAAGCTATCAACGTGGGCGCTGAATTTTGACCAAGCCTCATCTAAAATGGTCAGAAACTTAAAAGAATTCCGTATTAGAGGAATTAAAACGAATATTGCTTTCCTTGAAAATGTAATGAAACACGAGAACTTCCGATCAGGCGAATATAATACATCTTTCATCGATTCATCACCAGAGCTATTTGTGTTTCCGAAGCGAAAAGATCGTGGCACTAAAATGCTATCATACATCGGGAACATCACAGTTAACGGTTTCCCGGGTCTTGATATAAAGAAAAAACCTGCGTTTACGAAACGTAGAGTACCACATTTAAAATACAGTGAGCCTATACCAAAAGGAACGAAACAAATTCTTGATGAACAAGGTGCAGATGGACTTGTTAAATGGGTGAAAGAACAGAAGAAAACGTTACTTACCGACACGACATTCCGTGACGGTCATCAATCTCTTCTGGCGACAAGAATGAGAACGACTGATTTATTGCATATTGCAGAGCCGACTGCCCGCATGCTACCCGAACTGTTCTCAATGGAAATGTGGGGCGGCGCTACCTTCGATGTCTCATTACGATATTTAAAAGAAGATCCGTGGGATCGCTTAATTAAGCTTAGAGAGCAAGTACCAAATGTGATGTTCCAGATGTTGTTACGAGCATCAAACGCAGTAGGATATAAGAATTATCCAGATAATCTCATTCGAGAGTTTGTTCAGAAGTCTGCCGACGCCGGAATTGATGTGTTTAGGATATTTGATAGTTTGAACTGGGTGGACGGCATGACAAAAGCGATTGAAGCGGTTCGTCAAACAGGAAAAATTGCTGAGGCTTCAATTTGCTACACAGGTGACATCTCAAATCCGGATAAGTCGAAGTATAACCTTGAATATTATCAACAGCTCGCAAAAGAACTTGAAGACGCTGGTGCTCATATTTTAGGAATTAAGGATATGGCAGGGTTACTCAAGCCTCAAGCGGCATATGAACTTATATCAATGTTAAAAGAAACGGTCTCTATACCTATTCATCTTCATACGCACGATACGAGCGGTAATGGGATCTATACATACGCGAAAGCCATTGAGGCTGGTGTAGATATTGTAGACGTAGCCGTAAGTTCTATGGCTGGCTTAACATCTCAGCCAAGTGCCAATTCCTTGTATTATGCAATGGATGGTTCAGAGCGACAGCCGGATATTAGTATTAAAGCGTTAGAAGAATTGTCTCATTACTGGGAAGATACACGTAAATACTATAGTGGATTTGAAAGTGGGATGACCGCTCCACATACGGAAGTATATGAGCACGAAATGCCTGGTGGGCAGTATAGTAATCTTCAACAACAGGCAAAAGGCGTTGGTCTTGGAGAACGCTGGGATGATGTGAAACGCATGTATCGAAGAGTTAATGAAATGTTTGGAGATATTGTAAAGGTTACGCCTTCTTCTAAGGTTGTAGGCGATATGGCTCTTTATATGGTTCAAAATAATTTAACAGAAGATGATGTGTACGAGCGTGGAGAATCTCTAGATTTCCCTGATTCAGTTGTAGAACTCTTCCAGGGATACCTTGGCCAGCCGTATCAAGGCTTTCCTAAAGAACTTCAGCAAATTATTCTTAAAGGTAGAGAGCCGATTACTTCAAGACCTGGAGAGCTTCTAGAACCCGTTAACTTTACGGATTTAAAGGAAACTCTTTATCACAAATTGAATCGTCAAGTAACTAGCCATGATCTGATCTCTTATGCTCTTTACCCGAAAGTCTATCTAGAGTATGCAGAGGTTCAAGAGATGTTTGGGGATGTATCCGTTCTAGATACACCAACTTTCCTTTATGGCATGCGACTTGGAGAAGAAGTTGAGGTCGAAATCGAACAGGGTAAAACGCTCATCGTCAAGCTCGTCTCGGTTGGAGAGCCTAATCTAGAAGGCAAGCGCACCCTTTACTTCGAATTAAATGGTCAGCCGCGTGAAGTTGTGATTAAAGACGAAAATATCAAAACGGCAATTGCGTCTAAACCGAAAGCGGATCGCACTAATCCAAATCATATTGGAGCAACGATGCCGGGAACTGTCATTAAAGTCCTCGTTGAAAAAGGAGAAAGAGTAAACAAAGGTGATCACCTCATGATCACAGAAGCGATGAAAATGGAGACAACCGTCCAGGCACCTCGTAGTGGCACAGTGGAACATATTCATGTGGCTAATGGAGAGGGAATTGAATCGGGAGACTTATTGCTAGAAATGAATGAATAAGAAAAAGCTGCGCAAAATTGCGCAGCTTTTTTCTATTGCCTGCCACTTCGAAGTGAAAGCATAACAAGGTAGAGCAGAACTGTAAATAAACCAGATATAAAGAGTCCGTGGAAAAGTGCGAGAAACAAATTCAGGTTTGAAACGACTACCAGAATACCGCTCAACGCCTGTAAACAAATGAAAACAAAAGCTAAAATAATACCAGTTCGCATCGTCCCTTTGTTTTTGAACTCTCGTAATCCTATGATGAGAATGTAGAGTAACCATACAAAGATGAGTACGGCTGCCGTTCGGTGTAACATTTGGATTCCCTGTGGACCAGAGAAAGCGAGCAGTTGACCATCGCTACAAAACGGAACTTTGTCACAGGCCATACTGGCGCCTGTATGGCGCACGAGCGCTCCTGTATAAACGACAATATATGAATAGATTGTAATCGCGTATAAATGAAAACGAATACGTTTAGGTACATGAGGCGTTCTTTTATTCCCTGACGCTTCAAAAACGAGAATAGTTAGCAGAACAACACTCGCAAAACTAGCAAGTGAGAAACCAAAATGAGATGCAAGAATAATATCTGATTGGCCCCATACAACAGCGGCAGCGCCTAACAAACCTTGAAAGACGATTAAGAAGACTGAAGCAATCGCTAAAAACTTTGTTTCTCGAATATGTCCGATTTTTCTCCAAGCCCATATGGCAAGAATAATCACGAGCAGACCGAGGGCTGCTGAAACGATCCGATGACTGACCTCGATGATCGTTTCTATTTCTGGTGCTTCAGGTAGAACCTTTCCATAACATAAAGGCCAAGAGTTCCCACAGCCATCACCCGATCCTGTTTTCGTTACGACTGCACCCATTAAGAGTACGAGAAGCATTCCAAGTGACGTAATAATCCCGAATAATTTCAACAATTTATTCACAAATAACACCTTCTTATCTAATTGTGTGTAAATCATAGTACAATGAATGTGTGAAGAGGCAAGCACATCTTTGCACGAATGAAAGGATGAGCTCCCATTATGAAACGACGTATACAAAACAATTAGATTCGTTTATAATGGATAAGGATTGCGGATACTGCTTCCTTTCACAAAACCAACATTATCTTACCATAGCTGTTATCGAGTTTTAATAGCAAGATGTGAAGATTGAATTACATTTTGTTTAACAGCATGTGAGTAACCTGGAGGGGTAATCGTGATACAACATAATGATCAGGGCTTACACAGTCTTCTAATAAGATTGTCTAACATGAACGATAGAATGGCTGATTTACTTCAGTCAAATGAAAAAGGAGGTGTGTAGATTGAGTAAAGCTAGAACTGCATACGAAGCATCTAATCGCGTTATGGAGCCGGGCCCGCTATCAGAAGCAAATCCATCTGGTACGTGGAAAGACTTTCTGACACTTACGAAATTAGGCATTGTATTTGATAATTTAATTACAGCTTTCACTGGCTTATGGGTTGCATCAGTTGCTGCAGGATTTGATCTATTCGCTAATCCAATGGTACTCATTCTCACGATGTTGGGAACAGCTTTTGTTGTTGCCGGGGGAACATCTTTGAATAACTACATTGACCGTGATATTGATCAAGTGATGGCGAGAACGAATACGCGACCATCAGTTACAGGTAAAATTCCTGCTAACCAGGTGTTATTTGTAGGTCTTGGCTTAGCCATTGTTGGTACAATAATGCTATTGATTGTTGAACCAATGGCTGCGTTACTGGGTCTTTTAGGACTTGTTATATACGTTGTGTTATATACAATGTGGACAAAGCGTACAACTTCTTTAAATACAGTTGTCGGGTCATTTTCAGGTGCACTTCCGCCGCTTATTGGCTGGGCTGCAATTGATCCTAACTTAAGCCCTGTAGCATGGGGAATGTTTTTAATCATGTTTATCTGGCAGCCTCCACACTTCTTAGCACTCGCTATGAAGCGTGTAGATGATTATCGTGACGCTGGAATTCCAATGCTACCTGTTGTAGCCGGTTTTCCAATGACGAAGCGCCAAATCGTTTTATATACGGCTGCTTTAGTACCAGTGTCACTATTGCTATACAGCTTTGGACCAGTGTACATCACTGTCGCAGCTATCCTTGGTTTTGGATGGCTAGCGATTGGAATTGCAGGATTTTTCATGAAAGATGATATTAAGTGGGCGAGAATTATGTTTGTTTATTCGCTTAACTATATTACAATCCTGTTTATTGTTATGATTGCAGTAAATATTAATCCTTAAGGGATGATTAATGTATGGTCAGACAAGGTGGGTAGGGATGCCCTCCTTGTCTTCCTATAACTCAATTTTGAGTAAAAGCTACTAAAGAAAGTGAGGTTTAAGGTGCAAATGAAACGTTGGAAAAATGTTTGGCGTTTTTTACCACTGCTATCGGTAATTGCGTTAACGCTTACGGGTTGCGGTAACGAACAACTAACAGCTATGCTCCCTAAGGGAGAAGGGGCTGAAATGCAATTTAATCTCATGATGTTAAGCCTTTACATCATGATCGGGGTTTTCGTTGTAGTAGCACTCATTTATACAGTTGTGCTTGTTCGTTTTAGACGACGTGGTGAAAGCGACAATGAAATTCCAGAACAAACGGAAGGTAATGTCGTTCTTGAGATACTATGGACTGTTGTTCCTATTATCCTTCTTTTGATCCTTGCCGTTCCGACAGTAATGACTACGTTTGCATTAGATGAGGGCACTGAAAAAGTACCTGAAGGTGCAACCGTTGTCAAAGTAACAGCTCATCAGTATTGGTGGGAATTTGAGTATCCTGATCTTGAAGTGAAGACTTCTCAAGATTTACACATTCCAACAGGAGAAAGAGTTTATTTTGAACTCGTTTCCAAAGATGTCACACACTCTTTTTGGGTTCCGACTCTAGGTGGAAAAATGGATACGAATACAGCTACAGAGAATAAAATGTGGCTAAATGCTCAGGAACCAGGTACATATTATGGGAAGTGTGCTGAGCTGTGTGGACCATCACACGCTTTGATGGACTTTAAAGTAATTGCTCAAGAAAAAGAAGATTTTGAAGCATGGGCAGAAAACATGAAAGAAGCCGGTTCACAGGCAGCTTCTGATCAAGCAGCTCAAGGGGAAGAAATCTTCGCAAACAGCTGTATCGGCTGTCACGCCGTTGGCAGTGAAGGCGGTAACACAGGTCCGAACTTAACAAACTTTGGTGACCGTGAGAAAGTAGCGGGCGTTCTCGAACATACAGATGAGAACATTAAGGGCTGGATTAGCGATCCGTCGGAATACAAACCTGGTAATAACATGCCTGCGTTTGGAGATCAGCTAAATGATGAGGAGCTTGATGCTTTAGTTGTTTACTTGCAAGGACTAAAAGTTGAAGAATAGTCATCGGAAATAAGGAGGTTTAATACGTGTCAGCACATGCTTATAAAAAGAAAAATCCTGTATGGGATTGGCTTACTACCGTTGACCATAAGAAGATCGGGATTCTCTATCTCGCTTCCGGTGCTTTCTTCTTTCTACTCGGTGGTTTAGAAGCAATCTTACTGCGGGTGCAGTTGCTTTATCCAGAATTTGATTTTGTGGGAGCTGAAACATTTAACCAGCTGCTTACGATGCACGGGACGACAATGATCTTCCTGGCAGCCATGCCACTAATATTTGGGTTTATGAATGCGATTATTCCGCTTCAAATTGGAGCGCGAGATGTAGCTTTCCCATTCGTTAACTCATTAGGCTTTTGGTTATTTACAGCGGGTGGTATTCTACTGAACCTTGGTTGGTTCATGGGCGGAGCACCGGATGCTGGTTGGACCGGTTATGCACCACTATCAACAACAAGTCCAGGGAACGGAGTCGATTTTTACGTTCTAGGGCTTCAGATCTCAGGTATCGGAACGTTAATCGGGGGAATTAACTTCCTAGTTACCATCATAAACATGCGGGCACCGGGTATGACATTTATGCGTATGCCGTTGTTCACATGGTCTAGTTTTATTACTTCTGGTCTTATTCTTTTTGCCTTCCCTGCTCTAACAATTGGTCTAGCGTTACTCATGTTTGACCGTTTGTTCGGATCGCAGTTTTTCGCAGCTGAAGCGGGAGGTAACCCGATTATTTATGAACATCTATTCTGGATCTTCGGGCACCCGGAAGTTTACATTCTCGTTCTACCTGCATTTGGTATGTTCTCTGAAATCATTGCAACATTCGCAAGAAAGCGTCTGTTTGGTTATTCAGCAATGGTTTTCGCGACAGCTCTTATTGGTTTCTTAGGTTTTATGGTATGGGTTCACCATATGTTTACGGTGGGACTAGGACCAATTGCCAACTCTATTTTTGCTGTTGCAACAATGTTAATTGCAGTTCCGACTGGGGTTAAGATCTTTAACTGGCTCTTTACAATGTGGGGAGGAAAAGTGAGCTTCCCAACAGCAAACTTATTTGCAGTAGGATTTATTCCTTCTTTCGTACTTGGTGGTATGACAGGGGTAATGCTAAGCGTTCCACCTGCTGACTATCAGTACCACGATAGCTACTTCGTTGTAGCTCACTTCCACTATGTAATTGTTGGTGGGGTAGTGTTCGGTCTATTTGCCGGTATGTACTACTGGTGGCCGAAGATTTTTGGAACAGTATTGAACGAATTTCTTGGAAAGCTTCATTTCTGGTTATTCTTTATCGGTTTCCATTTAACGTTCTTCCCGATGCACTTCCTCGGACTTATGGGAATGCCGCGTCGAGTTTATACGTATCTTTCTGGTCAAAGCCTTGATGAAGCGAACTTCGCAGCAACGATGGGTGCTTTCTTAATGGGACTTGCAACCATTATTATGGTTTGGAACATTATCCAAACTTCTGTTAAAGGTAAAAAAGCTGGAAACGACCCTTGGGACGGGCGTACTCTTGAGTGGGCGATTTCATCACCAGCTCCAGAATATAACTTTGCCCAAACACCGCTAGTACGTGGTCTTGATGCTTGGTGGTTAGAAAAACGAGCAGGTAATAAAGCTATGGTTGCCGCGGAACCTTTAGATGATATCCATATGCCGGATTCTTCTATTCTTCCACTTGTTCTTTCTCTTGGATTGTTTATTGCGGCTCTTGCAGCGATCTACTCAAATTGGATAATTGCCATTGGTGGTCTTGTGGTCACGGTATTAGCGATGATTTTACGCTCTGTTATTGATTATCATGGCTATCATATTCATAAAGAAGATCTGCCTGCTGAAGGGAGGGAAGGCAAATGAAATCGAACGAAACAATGACTAAATTGCCTGCCAATCCAGAACGGGCTACGTTAGATGGTAAAAACAAATTTCTTGGTTTCTGGTTCTTCCTTGGAGGCGAAACCGTGCTTTTCGCCTCGCTTTTTGGGGTATACTTAGGACTAAGGAATGCCACAAATGGTGGAGTATCAGCAAACGAACTGTTTGAGCTTCCACTAGTCTTTATTGCAACTATGCTTTTATTAACAAGTAGTTTAACGTCTGTATTTGCAACAATGGCTCTTAAGACTAATCATTTTAAGCGAATGATTGGATGGTTTGTTGTTACAGGACTTCTTGGGCTTGCTTTCCTAGGTCTTGAAATTTATGAGTTTAATCATTATGTACATGAATATGGTCATACCATTAAAAGTAGTGCATGGGGATCTGCTTTCTACACACTTGTAGGTACTCACGGAGCTCACGTATTAGTGGGGATTTCCTGGATTACGATTCTTATTATTCGTAATTTAAGAAGAGGAATGGACCTGTATACAGCACCGAAGTTTTATCTCTTTGCTCTTTACTGGCACTTTATTGATGTTGTATGGATCTTCATCTTTACAGTTGTTTACCTAATGGGAAAGGTGGGTTAATTTTATGGCACATCATGAAGGTCACGATACTCTGTCAGAGCACGATCAAAGTCATCTCGACATTCATCACGAGATTGCTCATGAGAAGGAATTTAAGCAACAACTTGTTTCCTTTGCCATGATGATCTTCCTGACGATGATTGCGTTCGTAGCAGTAGCTAGCGATGCGATATCTGATGCTTTTACAGTTGTTTTTATCATGATCCTAGCTGGTATCCAACTCGTATTTCAGCTATACATGTTCATGCATTTAAGCCACAAAGGACATCAGTATCCTGCATGGGGAATATTCTTTGGAGTATTCGTAGCTGGCACGTGTGTTGTCGCCCTAATGGGTATGATTTGGTAAATTGATCCAAAAGAAGCTGTTTCCATATGGAAACAGCTTCTTTTTTATTTTTACGTAAACTCAAACAAAAAAAGAGCAGCCTATAAGCTGCACTTTTCGTTAAACTTTGAAATTAATTTTTATTAGCCCGGCTTCTCTTGCAGAGTTAAAGGCAATGAGAAGGATTGGCCCGATGATGAAGCCCATAATACCGAGAAGTTTCAAACCAATGTACATGGATATTAACGTAGACAACGGAGATAGTCCGATATGTCGTCCCATTACTTTTGGTTCTACTGTTCGACGAATGACTAGAAGCACAACCGCTAGAATCGCCATTTGACTTCCAGTGGCGATATCGCCAGTTATTAAATAATAAATCGCCCAGGGCCCGAGTATAACGATCGAACCAATAATCGGTATAAAATCAATGACCCAAATGATAAACGCCATTAGAAGGGCAACCTTCGGCGTAATGAATAATAGTCCAATTAAACTAACAAAGAAAATGATAATGCTGACAAGAAACTGAGCTTTAAAAAAACCAAAAATGACGTAGGAAAGACGCCCGGTCATAAATTGAACTTTTTCTGCCGTTTGTTGTGATAAGTAAGAATAAGATTGCTTCTTCAGTCTTGGAAGATCCATCAAGAATAAGAAGAGGGCAATTAAGTATACAACAATGCTAACTAAATAATTTGGAATTCCTGTGACAATGATGGTAATGATTTTTAAGTAATCAATGCTACTGATGGTATCCTTTGTATTTTCAAGAAATCGATCAACCTGATTGGTGAATTCTTGAACAAACTCAGGAGGAAAACTTTTGGATACGGCCTCCATGTTGGATTCCATACTATCCCACATCTTGGTGATGTTTTGTATGTACAGAGGAGAGTTCTCGACTAGCGCTATTCCTTCAGTTATCACTTTTGTAATAAGGAAGTAGCCTAGTAACGAAATGAAAATAACAAATAGCGTAAAGACAATAATCACTGGAAAGTACCGCTTAAGTTTCGTATTCTTCTGAATCAGTTTAACAGCTGGATCAAGGACTAGAGCACTGAAAAACGCGAGAATAAGAGGAATGGAGACCGGTAAGATCCAGAAAGCAAGCACTGCTAAAATCGCAATGACAAGTAAAGTTAATATAAATCGCTTTGTGAGGAACTTTGGCAATCTTGTTCTCCTTTCTAAGTCAAACCATCTTCTTATATTATAGTACGGACGATTACGCTTTACCAGTAGAGAGAAATGAATTATTAGACGAATAATTCATTTTGAGCTATTCATATAATATTAAGAGTGTATGCAAGAGGGGGGAAGGATCATCATGAGAAAATCATTCCATCAAGGAAGCCTAACCATCTCAGAGAGCGTCATTGATTTTATTTTAGAAGTAGCGATTAATGAAACGCCGGGCGTGAAATTTATTGAAGCGCCCGTTAAAAAGACATTGAGAAAGATGGTTGGGAAAGGGAAGAAGGCTTCTTTCCAATATGATAGTTACCAGGAAGACGCGGGTTTATCACTTAAAGTAGAAGTGGCAATTGGTTTTGGAGAAATTATTCCCTATACATGCTTTGTTCTGCAAGAAAGAATTAAAAATGATATAGAAAAAATGACGGGGCTACACGTGGAAGAAGTGAATGTGCTTGTGTCAGCCTTATCTATTACAGACGAGGAACTTAATGAATAAATCCATATAGAAAAGCCTCTTTAAACAAAGAGGCTTTTCTGATTACTTTGAAATGAACATTTGTGTCCAGTAATGACCGTATGAACCACCTGGGACGTATCCGACGCCAATCTGTGTGTAACCAGAACTTAAAATGTTTTTTCGGTGTCCTTCGCTATTCATCCACGCTTGAACGACTTCTTCAGGTGTTGCTTGTCCTGCGGCAATGTTTTCTCCGGCACTTCGATAGGAAACGCCAAAATTCTCTAACATTGAGAAGGGAGAACCGTACGTAGGTGACTGATGAGAAAAATAATTTTTATTTCTCATATCTGCTGATTTGTATCTGGCTACTCTAGCCACTTCCCAATTCCACGTTAATGGCGACAGCCCGTTTTTCGCACGCTCTGCATTTGTTAAATCCATCACTTGTTGTCCCACGTCTTTAGACTTTTGGATCGAGGGATTTGCTGTAGGTACGTTAACATGATCACCCGGATAAATAAGATCTGGATTATCGAATTGAGGATTTGCACTGATTATCTCAGTAAGTCCGATTTTATAGCGCTTGGAAATTTTCCACAGCGTGTCACCGGATTTTACTATGTATGTACTCTGAGCGTGGGCATTAGTTGGTGCTAATAGTGAAGTTATGAGAAGAAAGACCATTAAAAATGATACTGATTTTCTCATGAAATCATCTCCTTTCTAGCGTAGTTTCACCAGAAGCGACCGATTTCACTCAGATTATTATTATTTCTTTTGAAGTCATGTAATTTCTTTTCGATTGGACAGGATAATAATGTATGGATTATCCATGTGAAAACGAAGTAAACATTGCAACCACACTGCCCCTTATACTATTATTAAAGAGTGGACATGTTGTGAATTACAAAGGAGGCAAATGAATTATGAAATTTGACAAGACTGGTCTGGAATCTACGATCGTTCAATTTTCCATTCTAGATCATATTATGCATGAAAACGGTTTAGTTCTTGCTGGTCAATGGGATTATGAACGAGTTACATACGATTATAAATTTGAGGATATGACAAATGGTGACGTTTACTATCTTCGAGTTCCTGGTGTAGCTATCGAGGGAATGGTTGAATCTTCTTATGCAGTGATCAAGCTTGGTAAGCCATACTTAGGAAAACATTATTATCCTCACGGTGTGGAATATGACGAAGAATTTCCTGATACGATCATTAACACATGTAACAAAAAGCTTGAAACCCTTCGTGATCAGCTGGGCTCGGCACTTCAACGAAGCATGGTATCAGTTGGAGACATTGCTAAATATGTTACTCCGAGTAAGCCTTCTGATAGTGTTGCCGAAGCGGCTGCGACTATGAAGAATGAAAATGTCACGATTGTTCCCGTTTGTGATGGTGAAAATTTGGTTGGAATTGTGACAGATCGAGCAATTGCGGTTGGTGGTTTTGCTGATAATCAAGCTGGCATGACTAAAGTTGAGGAACTTCTCGAAAAGCCATCTATGACTTTGGCGCCTGATATGAAGCCTGAGCAGGCTGCAGAGTTAATGAATGAATCCCGCCTAACAGAGGTTATTGTAGTAGACGGTGATCGTTTTGTTGGAATCGTCTCTTACTTCCATCTAAAAGAAAAAATAAACGCTTAAACTAGAAGAGCCAGGTGCTCTTCTTTTTTTACTTTTAAGGTGGTTACTCTAAGCGTCCGAGAGGCTAACCGTTGCGGTGTACAACAGAGATAAGGCATAATAGATACAATGAAATGGAGGCGAACGAATCATGAAAAATATACTTCGCTTCACTTTGCTGATTGTTGTCATCGTGATCGGAATAGATGTTTATGACAAAATTGAGTGGAGTCATTTGGGACAGGAAGTTGAGCGCATCATTAATGAAGAAAAGTTTGTTCTCGAAGAAACTACGGAAAAGTCTCCAACCCAACAAGACGAAGTGAAAAAAGATGAGCCATTGCCAGAGCTTAAAGGACTGGAGAAATGGGTAGGGGAAGGACCAGAAACGATTGAATCTAATTTGGGGAAACCAGACAGAGTGGATCCCTCACCGTTTGGGTATGACTGGTGGATTTATGAGCAGTCTAATTCTGCCTATTTACAAGTTGGTATTGAAAATGAACAGGTGGTGACAATTTTCTTTATGGGAAATGTTGACGCTGGTGAACGATACCCAATGGGGGAGAAAGCGGCTGATATATTCAAAGAAGAGAAGCCTCTAAATGAAATCCCTGTTAAGGTAGATCAATATGATTATCGGTTTCAGCTCACTGAAGAAGAAAAACAGCTTAAGCCTTTAATTAAATTACATGAAGATTTATACGCACAGTATTATTTTGATAAGTTTAACGGAAGTTTACGTGCTGTTCGGATTGCTGAGCCGAGTGTACTAGTGAAGCAAAGACCTTATGCGGTTTCTTATCGTGGTGAACTTCTTGACACGGAGTCGCTATCACAGAGTGAATGGGATAAAGTCGAAGATGCGATGGAAAAACAAATTTTTTCGATGACAAACGTGTTAAGAATTTTATCTGACAAACAATCGTTAAGCTATAACAATGAAGTTTCAGAAGTTGCCTTTGGACATAGTAAGGATATGGGAGAGAATGATTACTTTTCGCATACTTCACCATCTGAAGGGGAACTTTCCGATCGCTTAAAGAAGGGCGACGTTCTCTATAGCTATGCTGGAGAGAACATCGCTGCAAGATATCCAGATGCTGGAGCGGCGATGATTGGATGGTTAAACAGTAAAGGTCATCGTGAAGCTCTATTGAATGAAGAGTTCTCTGAAATTGGTGTAGGGGTTTATCGTGAATATTACACACAGAATTTCATTAAACCTTTCTAGGAATAACCATGAAGTTTCCGGTTGCCGTGGCGATTAATTTCAGATCATCACGATAGACGTTAGCTTTCACAACCCATCTTTCGTCCCCTTTAAACACAACATGAGATTGGCACCTTAACTCATGACCATCCCCTTTCGCAAGAAAGTGAATATTCATTTCAGAAGTCACTGCTGCTTTGTCAGAAGGTAGTGATTGGTGAACAAGTGAGCCCATTGCAATATCAATTAATGAAGCGGTTATTCCACCGTGAACGATATGCAATGGGTTATGAACAAGTTCTTGATTCGGAATAATACTTTCATAAGTGTCTTCATCAAGTTTTTTACTCCTAATTCCCATGAACCCAGCTAGATAGGTTTTATAATGATCTTGCTGTTTTTTTAGAACACCCTCAAGTAGGAAGCGAAGGGAGTGTTTTTCTTGCTCATTTGCTTCATCTAAAATTTGTGAAATTAACGTATGTATTGATTCATTCTCCATATAATCTACCTTCCTTTTCCAGTGTGCGATTATTTTTAGTTTACCAGTAATGGTCGAATACACCAATAAATAGGCGCACAATTGTTAAAAGTCTAATTATGATGTAGTAAGACCATTTTGGTTTGTATGGAAATGGAGGTGGCGAATTTGCCTGAAGCAAAAGAAAAAGGAACTCAAAAAGTTCAGGAATTTAAGACATTCGTCAAAGCTCATCCTCATGTGCTAAAAAAGGTGAAGCGAAAGGAAAAAACGCTTCAAGAGCTATTTGAGGAATGGATGCTTTTTGGTGAGGACGATGCTAGCTGGTATGAAGAAGAAATGGATGAAGATCGGGAAGAAGTCTCAGAAGAGAAAAGTATTGGTGGCATGTTATCAGCCCTTAAACAAATGAATTTTGAAGAAGTTCAAAAAGGTATCGAACAATTTAGTGGAGCTGTTTATTCTATTCAAGAAGTTTTATCACAATTTCGTTCGAAACCAAAACCACAATCTCCTTATTCTCAATCACACTCCCCGTTTCCCTTTCGACATGATTAGGAGGAGATCACATGCGTGAAGAAGTACAGGAGTTTCTCGCTAACCGGCAGGATCTGGTGCTATTTCTACGTAATCAGCCTAGCTGGTATCGGCGTTTAAGTAGAGAACCGTTCGCACTAAAAGAATTTGAGGAAGCCTCCAAAACATTTTATGGTCAGACTTTCCCACAACGGGTTGATCGCTTTCAAAACCAATTAAATATGGTGAATATGATGCTAGCATTAGTGACCCAATTAAAAAATTAGGGTCTTTTTTTATGGTTGCGTAGGCTGGTTTTCTCTATTGATCTAATCATATCTTCTTATTTTTTATTATTCTTGGGGCACACTTATGTTTAAAGGGGTGTGATTGAAGATGTTGTTGAAGCGCGGTAAAAGACAGCTAATGATCATTCTGTTGATGATTGGCTGTTGTGTTCCGGTGGTTGGATTTAGTCAGGCTTTACAGGATAACGTCGCAGCTAAAGAAAACACCGAGCCTGTTGTCGTTAATCACAGAGTGAAAGATCATAACGTCTTTATTGAATGCTTAATTCCTAATTTTTCATTCGATAAAGAAAATACAGAAAAAGAGTACCATGGACATCTGAATGTATATCTTGACGGTGTGAAGCATCAAACTGTAGAAAGTGCAGCTTTTGTTATTCGAAATTTACCCGAAGGCAAGCATACGATTCGTTTAGATATTATGAGGGAAGATGGAGGAAGGTATTTATCTTTGAAAGAAATGAAAGTGGAAATAAAATAAGCCTCTTTTCAGGAGGCTTATGTTTAGGAAATTTGCTTGAAAGGTGTTGTCGGCGGTACGATAGGTGGAAACTGCTCCTGTAAATAATGAAATATCAAGTTCTCTACATGGATACCCTGTTGAACAAGCGCTTGATTTCCAAACAAACAATTGAATTCAAGAAAGTAGTACTTTCCGTTTGCATACACAACGTCAAATCCTGCGTGGTTAATTCCGAGAGCTTTGGCTGTTCGATCAACGAGCTCGAGTGCTTCGTCAGGAATTTGATGGAAAGACAGCTTTCCTCCCTGTGCCACGTTATTAAGAAATGACTCTCCTCCAACACGCCAATAGGCCGATACAACTGTATTACCTACATAAACAACACGGAGGTCTTTTTCTATTGGTAAATATTCTTGCACATAGAGAACGTCGTTACGCTCTGCATAAGTTAGAAATTCTTCTTCGGAACGGATAAGGAACACGCCATTTCCCATAGAACTGCGTACTTCCTTTGCAACGAAAGGGAAGGGGAATGTATTTAAAATACGTTCAATTGTGTCTTTGGAACGACCTGCTATTTCGGTGTAAGGCATTAGATCTGGTGAAAGTGACCAAAATGCTCTTGTCATTTCCACTTTATCAAATCCCAGTTGAATGGATTGGATGGATGGAAAGATATTTTTGTTTAGACCATAAACAAGAGAATTAACCTGCCATTTTTCTGGAAATAAAAGCACATCGGCTCTTCTAATTTCATCAATTTCTTTGAACATATGATCGGGTTTAACATAAGAAATACCTGACATGCCTAGCGTACGAAACGGATTGAACGTAATAAGTTTCACAGTTTTCTTTTTCTTCCTCTCTAAAATAACCATGCTAGCTTATATTGTTGAACTCTCGATTATTGGCATTTTTGAGTGCGAATAAATATTCTCGAACCGTTAAAAAAGGCCGTAGATACGCCAATAATGAAGGGACCCACAATCTAACATAGCTAAAATGAAAACACATAAATCTAGAAAATTATAGAGCTTACACCAAAAAAAGTCAATAACCAAATCGTGGATATTCACTTTACTAATATAGTAGAGGACTGGTCAGGAGGTTCCATGAAGTGGTAAGATAAATGTGGAGGTGTACGTATGATTGCTACTCTAGATAGTGTAATGATTTTAGACCAGGCCGAAGAGCTTGGATTTTTGATAAAAGATTCAGAAGTAGCTCATGAATATCATGAGGCAAAGAAGCAATTATCAAAGAATAGGGAAGCGCAGCGTTTGATTAAGCGTTTCACAGAAATGAAGGAACTTTATGATGAGGTTCAACGTTTCGGGCGTTATCATCCGGACTTTATGACGATTACTGTGAAAGTACGTGAAGCGAAGAGAGACATGGATCTTCACGAAGCGGTAGCGGCATTTAAGCAAGCGGAAACGGAACTCGAAGGCCTTCTAGTAGAGGTTTGTTCTCTATTAGCTGGTGAAGTGTCTCCTTCAATCAAAGTTCCATCTGGAAATCCTTTCTTTGATAATCAATCATGTGGGGGAGGCTGCGGCTCAGGCGGCAGCTGTGGATGTGGATAACCAGAGCTTTTGCTCTGGTTTTTCAATTTCGGTAACGTATACAGTCAGGACATAAGTTTCCGCAGCAAAACATCTTTTCTTGTGGTACGAGAAAGCGCACTCGATAAACAAGAAGATTTCTTTCTTCTCGAACGAATGAATATTCCATTCTCAATTGCTTCCCTCTCATGCATTTTGCCGCCTCTAATTTAATCAAGGTTTCAATCTCAGCTTTTATGATATCCGAATTTACTGTAAGATAAAGAAAGGGAATACCTGTGATTGTTTTTTTTGAAACAGACTTTACGGTATTTGACGTGGCTAGTTGATTTAGAAATGGACTCCAAATTTCATCAAGGTTCATTGAAGAGCATCCTTTCATAAACGCAGTCTACTGTTATCCTAACTGAATCATAATAAAATGACCATCACTCTGTTCATCGAACGAGTAGATTTCATAAGTAAAGGGGAAGCGCGTCATGTTTGTAGAACGAGTTGGCCTGGCAGTCTATATTCAGTCATTGAAGCATGCCAAGCAGTTAAGAAGGTTTGGAAATGTTCACTACGTTTCCTCAAAACAAAAGTATGTCGTGATTTATATTAATCTCGATCAATTGGAAACAACGAAAGAGCGCTTGAACTCTCTCCATTTTGTGAAGCGAGTGGAGCCATCCAAACGTCCAGAAGTGCAGACGGAATATCAAAATGCAAAGCCTGATAAAGCAAAACAATATGATTACAAGATGGGACTTTAAAAAGCCAATCCTAAAGGATGGCTTTTTTATTTTGCCTCATCACAGCGCGATCTTTCACTTGGAAGAGTCAAAAACCAAGCAACGGCACATAAGCCTTAAGAAATCTCTGTTGTTCATCCTGCGCTTTATGGAAAACCTCTTCTTTACCGGACCCTCATCCTAATGAAGAAAATCTAGTTTTAAAGGTTGATTATTTCGAAGCCCGAAGGATATAATGGTCGGATTAAAGGAAGTGACAAAATGGATAATTGGAAACGTAATGTCTGGATTTTGTTTGCTAGTCAATTTTTAGTTCTTGGTGCTATGACAATGATTATGCCGTTTCTACCTTTGTACGTTCAGGAACTTGGTGTAGAAGGAGAAAGTCAAATTAGTCTTTGGTCAGGTGTTATTTTTGGTGCGAATTTTTTAACTGCCTTTTTATTTTCACCATTCTGGGGACGTATGGCAGATCGACATGGACGGAAACTTATGCTACTTCGTTCAGGCTTCGGTATGGCTGTCGTGATTATTTTAACCGGATTTGCCACAGGTCCCTGGTCTTTACTTGGCTTACGTTTGTTAAATGGAGTTGTTTCAGGATTTATACCTGCCGCTATTGCACTAGTAGCGACAAACACGCCGAAGGAACACGTCGGATACGCGCTCGGCACTTTAAATTCTGGAGCTGTAGCTGGTGCTATTTGTGGTCCATTATTTGGTGGATTAATGGCTGAAACGCTAGGATTTCGAATGATCTTTAATATTACGGGTGTTGTGATATTGCTGGCGGCATTCGTTGTGTTGTTTCTTGTTAAAGAAGAGACAAAACCAGAACCATCAGCGAAAAAGGAAAAGAGTAATGCGATTAAAGATTTCAAGAAAGTAACTGTTCATTCACCGATGCTATCGTTAATGTTAGTAGGTTTTCTCGTGCAGTTTGCGCTTCTTGGAATGAATCCACTTATTCCACTCTTTGTACAACAGCTTACTTCAGGGGGAAATGTGGCTTTATTTGCAGGGATCGCTGCTTCTGTTATGGGTATTGCCAATATGTTAGCTTCTCCTAAACTCGGAAAAGTGGGAGATCGCAAGGGTTCACACCATGTTCTTTATTATTCATTAATAGGAGCGGCGATTTTCTCTATTCCGCAGGCCTTTGTTCAGGAGCTGTGGCAATTAATAGCTTTGCGCTTTTTGTTAGGGTTGTGTATTGGAGGATTACTGCCTTCCGTAAATTCACTAGTGAAAACACTGTCACCTGTCGGAATGGAAAGTAGAACATATAGCTTTTCTAATAGTGCCGTCTATTTGGGGAATTTGCTTGGACCAGTAACTGGAGGAGCGATTGTAGCGGTTATTGGGACAAGAGGTCTCTTTTTATTTGCAGGTATTATATTATTGATAAGTGTGGCCTATGTGAAAAGAAGAGTACTTCCAATTCTTGATCGGAAACGAGCGATATATGAAGCCAAAGAAATAACATCTTAACGTACAAAAGCAGGGGTCATTGGCCCCTGCTTTTGTTAATGAAATTATTGAAGTGGGGGAATCAGGTTATTTAAACGAAGAATACCGATGATGTAATTAAAGTATAGATCCTTCTCATTAAACTCACTTGAAGGCTTAATTTCCATTGGTATGATCGAAACGTCCAATTCCTTGCTTAGGTCTTCGAAGAGCTTTAAACGTTGCACAGAAGGCTCTTTAGAAGGAATTCCTTCTAAAGATATGTACAATGGCTGAAGGTTACCTTCTCCGGCAGGTTTTAAAACGACGACAGGCGATACGACTTGGCGGTCATTTTTGAGTGTTTTTAGTAATAACAAACGGTGAACACGATGGGAATTGGTTCTTGCAAGTTCAACTAATTCATAAATATCAGAATAGCCTTCTCCTAGTTCAATAAAGCGTTGAATCATAATGTTGTTCTCCTTTCAGTCACTTCAGAAATCCATTCATAATGTAGCATGAATTCATTATGATGGAAAGGATAAAGCGTTTGCATTAGAATGATAAGAAAGGAGGTTAACTCTATGGTCTCGATTCTGCTTCTAGTTATTTTAGTAGGGGGCTTGCTCTATTTATACTGGAAAGGACGAAATGCTAGAGAGGAAACCATCGATAAAAAATTGATTCAAGGGCTTATTATTGCGGATATCTTAGCAGCTCTAGTTTTACACGGTGTTATTACAGCTGCAGAGGCTGAAATGCTTTCTGATCAATCACTATCTGACGTTGAAGATTATTTGTTTAGTCACACTGGCATTAATGAAGGAACTTTTGGGGATTGGATTCAGCATGATTGGGATGGCATTCAGGCGATCGATATGCCACTTGATTTAGACCCTGGATAAGAAAGAACTTTCTTTTTAGCTGATCGAGCAAAAGAGAGCAAATATCACTTCACAAAAAAACCCGCAGTAAATCCTGCGGGTGCCTTAAGCTGTGAAGCCAAGGCAAATGGGAGAGGAGAAACCGGAGGAAGAACTTATGGGGAAACGTAAGTCTTTCTCCGCGGTTGGCAGCACCATTTCGTATGAACGATGCTACTACGTTTAGTATCACCATCGCCTTTTCGTTTATACATTGATTTTAGCTTTCCCTTTTTTTGTGGTAGGATAAGTAGGAATATGGAAAGGATAAGGTTGTGAGAGAGATGCGTATAATTGCAGGAGATTGTAAAGGAAGGCATATTAAACCTGTTCCAGGAACCTCTACAAGACCAACGACAGATAAAGTAAGAGAGTCGATTTTTAATATGATTGGCCCTTTTTTTGATGGCGGAATGGCGCTTGATTTATATGGAGGCAGTGGGGCGCTAGGAATTGAAGCGTTAAGCCGTGGGATTGAGAAATGTGTGTTTGTTGATCGCGAGAATAAAGCCATTGAAACGATCAAGTGGAACCTAGAACAAACGAAGTTTACGGAATCCGCGGAAGTTTTTCGAAATGATTCAAAACGAGCGTTAAAAGCACTTCAAAAACGAGAAGTAGCTTTTTCACTTGTTCTTTTGGATCCTCCTTATCATAAAGAGCAAATTCTTCATGATCTTGAAAAGCTGACAGCGTATGATTTGTTAGAGGAAAATGCAACAATCGTTGTCGAGCACAAGAAAGAAGTGACATTACCAGAAGAATTTGCGGGTTTACGGATGATTCGTGAGGAAACGTATAGTGGTAAAACGACGATTTCAATTTATACATATGAACAGTCGGGTGTTGAGAAGGAGGAATAGTCATGGGAAAAATTGCAGTTTGTCCAGGCAGTTTTGACCCGGTGACATTTGGTCATCTGGATATTATTAAACGAGGCGCAAGAGTTTTTGACAACATTAAGATTGTTGTTCTAAATAATCAAAGCAAATCAACGCTGTTCTCAGTAGAAGAACGGGTCGAGCTATTGAAAGAAGCGACGAAAGACATTCCAAATGTAACAGTAGATTCCCATAACGGGCTATTAATCGAATATGCGAAACGCGTAGGAGCATCAACGATTTTACGCGGGCTGCGTGCCGTTTCAGATTTTGAATATGAAATGAAAATTGCTTCAATCAATCGCAAGCTTGAAGATGAAATTGAAACTTTCTTTATGATGACAAACAATCAATATTCATTCTTAAGCTCAAGTATTGTGAAAGAGGTAGCAAAATACCACGCCCCTGTATCAGACCTTGTTCCAGAGATTGTTGAAAATGCCCTCAGAGAAAAGTATGGAGAATCCCCGTTAGGCTAACGGGGGTCTTTTTTCTACTTAAACCCCTTTCGCTTCGTTTGCTTAAATTGCTGTGTGCATAACACGATGAACGTTAGTAGGAAGAATAGTGTAATCCAGGGACCTGTTTGCTCAAGAAATGAGTAAACTGATTCAATAATGGACGGTGTATCTTCTCGATTCAAAACAGGAAGCGATCCATTTCCCGAAGATAAATAGTTTAAATAGAGTGGTTTCCAGATGACGAGCGTTAGGAAAGCCGCGAAGAAGCCATGAAGTAATCTGGCGAAAAAAAAGGGCTTAAATCGAATATCGGTATCTGCCAAAATACTTGCGACCTGTGCTTGTACGGAAAGACCGTTAAAAGCAAGAATGAAGCTCGTAATCATAGCCTGCGCAACTAGAGTAGCTGAACTTTCACTTGCGAGCTGGCTACCTAGTGTGATTTCAAACATTCCGGAAAGCAGAGGAACATCAAGCTCTGGTGGAAGCTGAAGGAGAATCAGGATAGACCTAAGTGCTCCAGCAAGTAATGGTGCAAGACCAATGACAGAAAGCAGTTCATTTAATACTGAGAATAGAATGATAAACCCACCAACCATTAATAATGTTTTGATAGAAGAATGAACAGCATCACCCATCATTTTGCCGAATGGACGCTTGTCATTCATTCGGGTGTCATGAAGTGCAGTGAAAGCTAAACTAAGTCTCGACTGATGTGATCGTATGGTAACAGTGGGATGGTGATCTTCCGGGTGATGAAAACGCATGACTAGTCCAACCATGATATTCCCGCCATAGTGAGCGGCAGCAAGAATAACGCCAAGTGCAGGATTATGGAAAAATCCAACCCCAACAGCAGCAAAGATAAAGAGCGGATTCGAACAGTTCGTAAATGAAACGAGTCGCTCGCCTTCGATGGCTGTAATGTCATTGTTTTGGCGAAGATGTGCTGTGTATTTCGCTCCTGCAGGAAATCCAGAGGCAACTCCCATAGCAAAAACAAAAGCACCTGATCCTGGTACACGAAATAGTGGTCGCATCAAAGGTTCTAATAGAATCCCTATAAATCGCACAACCCCAATACCAATCAACAGTTCAGAAATAATAAAAAAGGGTAATAAAGAGGGGAATACAATATTCCACCACATTGATAAACCACTTTTGGAGGCATCTAGAGTGTGTTCTGGAAATAAAATAACGGCGAGAGCAACGATCGTAACTGACGTTGCAAGCAATAATGTTTTCACTACTTGAACGTTCACAAGTACATTCCTCCCACTATTTGATCGTCTTAAGTCAATTCAAATATGCATCAAACCTGTCCGATAATTAAAATATACGTATGTGAGGCACAATTAGACCATATGATTAAGCAGGTATAGACAGGGAGGCGTTCTCAATGAACCGTCCTAAAATCGGATTAGCTCTCGGTTCCGGAGGAGCGAGGGGATTCGCTCATTTAGGGGTGCTAAAAGTACTTATTCAAGAAAAAATACCAATTGATTACATTGCAGGAAGCAGCATGGGCTCTTTAGTAGGGGCAATTTATGGTTCGGGACACGATGTCGATACGATGGAGAAAATGGCATCGCTTTTTCGACGAAAATATTATTTGGATTTTACAGTACCAAAGATGGGATTTATTGCAGGTAATAAAGTAAAGAGTTTAATTGAAACATTAACGCAGGGAAAGCAAATTGAGGATATGAATCCTCCACTTGCGATTGTGGCGACGGATATTATTAAAGGAGAGAAAGTAGTCTTTCGTTCTGGTCCTGTTGCACAGGCTGTTAGAGCCAGCATCGCTATTCCGGGAATTCTTGTCCCTGAAAAAATAGGTGATAGGCTTCTTGTTGATGGTGGTGTGATTGATCGTGTTCCTGTATCTGTAGCAAGAGAAATGGGGGCAGATCTTGTGATTGCTGTTGATGTTTCAAACGTAAAGAAAGAGCCTGATGTTACATCAATTATTGACGTGATTATGCAAAGTATTGATATTATGCAAAATGAAATGGTAAGGCTTCATGAAATTAATGCAGATGTCATGATTAAACCTGGCTTAGAATCATTTCAATCAAGAGCATTTACGAATGTGATGGATATTATTAAAATTGGAGAGGAAGAAGCCTACCGCCACCTTGATCAAATTCATCAGGCGGTGAAGGTGTGGAAGGAGAAAAATAAATGAACCGAGGCACAAAGAGATTCACCTATGTGTGGGCGATTATCATTGTATTGGTTGCTGCCGTTACATTCATTGATCTCCCATATTATGTAACGACACCGGGAGAAGCAAGAGTGTTAGATGAAGTAATCAATGTTGAAGGTGGCTCACAAGATGGTGGAGAGTTTATGCTCACGACTGTCCGAGTCGGAGAAGCAAACTTAGTTCAATATATATGGGCGCAATTTAATGAGTATCATGAATTGATCGCAGAAGACTTAATTAAGCGTGAAGGTGAATCGGACGATGAGTATCACCAAAGACAGCTTGATGTGATGGCTAATTCACAAACGAGTGCCACAATCGTTGCTTATGAAGCCGCAAAGAAAGAGATAAAAGTCACGAAAAATGGTGTCCTAGTAACGGGTATAATAGAAGGCATGCCGGCAGATGGGAAATTAGAACTGGGTGATTTGATTGTTGAGGTTGAAGGGAAAAGGATTGAGGAAACGGAACAGCTGCTTGATGAACTAGGGTCCTATGAGGAGTCAGATACGGTTAATATGACGATCAAAAGAGGCGATCAAGAAAAGCAGATAGAGCTAGGTTTCTCGAAATTCCCTGAAGCATATGGAACAGAAGATGATAAAGTTGGCGTTGGTATCACTGGTCCAGTAACAGCAACGTCAATTGAAACAGATCCCTCTATTAATATCAATACAGATGAAATTGGCGGACCATCAGCCGGGCTAATGTTCACGTTAGAAATTTACAATCAGTTAACCAAAGAAGATTGGACAAAAGGGTACGACATTGCCGGAACAGGTACGATTAATGAAAGTGGAGAGGTTGGACCTATCGGCGGGATTAAACAAAAAATCGTGGCAGCTGATGGATCTGGAGCTGAAATATTCTTCGCCCCAGTGGCTCACTCCAACTACGATGATGCTATGGAAGCGGCAGAAGATATCGATACAGATATGAAAATTGTCCCAGTCGAAACATTCCAGGATGCTATTGACTATTTAAAGCAATTAGACGTGAAGTAAAACGTGAGCGTTGGATACTTATAAAAATCACCCTGCCATAATAGCAGGGTGATTTTTTAATCGATCATAATTGGGACAGATTGATGCTCTTTCTGTAGAAACGCTTCTTGATGGAAACCTGAATAGCCGAGCGCATAAACTTGACTAGCGCGTCTCTCAACTGTAAGAAAAGGATGATCAAACTGGTTGATGTTCGATACAAGAGGAACGGGAAGAGAGTTTTTCTTTTCATTAAGGAATGATCTTCCAGCTTTCGTCATACCAAGAATTCGAACGTAAGGAGCATCCTTGTTCTCCAAAGCAGGCAACATATCATTTTTACTTGTTTGTGTTAGAATATGGAGCGCTAAGCGTTGGATTCTTGTCCATGTATACCGTTTCGTTTTCACGAGTTCCATGAAGGATTGAAACGTTTGGGCTTGCTTCGCCATTGTAGCTAGACGATTCTCAAGTCCTTCCTCCGCTTCATAAATGGAGGAAAGGTGAACATTACTAGAAGTAAGCAGCTTATAGCGAAGCAAATGATAAAGGTTATGCCATCCCTGAAAAGAATCATATGTCCGTTGGTAGTTTGTTAATTCAGAATAAGTTGGTTCTGGCACGTAAGCCTGAATTTGATCAAGAGAACTGCCTTTAAATAATTCTCGTCGAATGCCAGTCGCACTTGCTATTCTTTTATCAACGAAGTCTTGGTCATGGTAGCCTGCCTTTGTACGAAGTATCGTTAATGGTTCGATGAGAGCATTCTGTGCCTGTATGGCTTTCACATAATGGTAGCCTAATATATTGTTGGGCTGTGATAGGTCAAGAACGTGAGCGTGTCCTTCAAGGCTTTCAAAAGCTAGTGAAGAAGCTTTCGGATAGCTGTTACCTTGTCCCATATAATATTTAATGCGTTCGTTGTAGTCTTTCTCGTGCATTTCGATAAACGATGCAGTCTCTTGAAACTCTTCGATGTCTCCAGATTCACTTCCGAAACAAACGTAATCGACTCCGAGTGAATTTAAGATTGAGATAGCACCCTTCGCAAAAATTTCCGCTTTTTGGGTAGCATATACGTAAGGTAATTCTACTACAAGATCAATTCCGTTTTTTAAGGCCATTTGTGTTCGTGTCCATTTATCAACGAGTGCTGGTTCTCCTCTCTGAAGAAAAGATCCGCTCATGACTGCAACGATTACATCAGCGTTGGCCGCTTTTTTTGTTTCATTTAAATGATGCAAATGTCCATTGTGAAAAGGGTTATATTCCACAATAACTCCAGCAGATGTCATTCGGCTGCTCCTCTCTGTCCCTTGTATAAGGGACGTACATTTTTATTAGTTGAATTCAAGGTTTTTCCTCTGGTATGATAAACATTATACCAAGATTAATGATGAAACAACTGGTGTAAAGAAAAAATATTGACATTTACGTATTTTGTAGCTATAATACTTTTGTTGCCTTGAGGTGATATACAGATGAAATGGTCAATTGAACAATTGAAGTCCTTTAAACTAAAAGGCCTTACAATTGACGAAGAAGTAAATGTAGAGGAACTGAAGGAACGTAATCCAGATATTCGTGAGATTACACCAGTTCATGTTACCGGAGAAACATCGTTTCACGGTAATAAGGTTACCTTTCATCTAACAGTGAAAGGCAAAATGGTTCTTCCATGTGCCAACACACTAGAGGATGTTGATTTTCCGTTCGTAATTCGCCCAATGGAGACATTTGTGCTTGAAGCAAACACAAGTGGCGTTGATTTTGAGGTGGAAGATGAAGAAATTCATCAAGTTTCGGGAAATACGGTTGACTTAGTTCCGTATATTAAGGAAAATATACTTTTGGAGATTCCGATTCGAGTTGTGAAATACAGCTCTGAATCTGATGAAATGCCAAAAAAATCCGGAAATGGATGGGAAGTCATTACGAAAGAACAACCGAAAGAAAAGGTTGATCCTCGTATGGCCGGTTTAGCTGATTTTTTCAACAAGGAAAATGAAGATAACTAAGCCTGACTTCCGTAAGATCAGTTAACTTTTTAAGGAGGTGGAAACAATGGCAGTACCAGCTAGAAGAACTTCTAAAACGCGTAAAAATAAGCGTCGTACTCATTATAAATTAGAAGTACCAGGAATGGTAAAATGCCCTAATTGCGGCGAATTCAAACTTTCTCACCGTGTTTGTAAAGAGTGTGGAAATTACAAAGGTGAAAACGTAGTAAGCAAGTAATGTTGAAAAGCAGAGAGAGAAATCTCTCTGCTTTTTTTTACGTTTTAATTATTCGATTATTTAAAAACATTTAACTACGAATAGTAAAAAGAATGAGCGCTCAATAAGTTGAACTATATAAGGTGGGATGATGGATGACGAGTGTAAAAGTGGAGAGTCGTAACGAAGCAGCAATTCTTACGATTAATCGCCCTGAGCAAAGAAATGCGATTAATTATGAGGTGATGGATCAGTTAATGGCGGCAATTGATAAGGCGGAATCTGATCCAAATGTAAAATACCTCGTTGTAACCGGAAGCGGAGATAAGGTATTTTGTAGCGGCGGGGATGTAAGGGCTTTCAAGGAACTTTACACTGAAGAGCAGGCATATACGATGCTTCGGAAAATGGGTGATGTGCTAGACCGCTTGTTTTTCTGTCAGAAACCAACTGTGGCTCTACTGAATGGTCATGCTGTTGGAGGTGGGCTTGAACTTGCTATTGCGTGTGACTTTCGGATAGCGAAAAAGAATATTCAAGTAGGTTTCATCCAGGGATCGATCGGGCTAACGACAGGCTGGGGCGGATCCACGTACGCTCTAACAAGAATGAATCATGGGGAAGCGATGAAAATGCTCATGAGTGCTGATCGCTATTCTGATCAAGAAGCCCTTGCAAATGGATGTCTTACATATGTAACCACACACGCTTCTTTTCAAGACGATGCTTACCAATACATAGAAAATCTGTTAAAGCGTTCTCCTTTGATCCTCTCTACTTATAAGTCTTACTGGTTAACTAGTCTAGATCAAAATCTGATTCGAGATAGAGTTGAGAAAGAAATAAGAAGCTGTGCGATTCTATGGGCGACCGAAGAGCACCATCATGCTGTGGCAAGATTCTTGAATAAAAGTGGTAGGCGTTAACTCCATCGTATCCTATGCCTTAAAGTTAACATAATTAGCTATCATAGCTCTTTTTATAGACGTTTTAGCGATTGACTTAATCTGAAATTGACCCAATAGATAAGAAAATAGATTCTTTCATGAATAGAAGAGTCTACTACCTCTAGTAAATGCATAAGATGACTGTAAAACGGTTATTGGGGGGATTGCGATTGGTACCAATTCGCCAGGATGCATGGTCAAAAGACGAAGATGTGTTGTTAGCCGAAGTCGTTTTACGTCATATAAGAGAATTCAGCACACAACTAGCTGCATTTGAGGAAGTAGGGAAAACACTTTCTCGAACGCCGGCTGCGTGCGGTTTCCGATGGAACTCCTTGATTCGAAAACAGTACGAAGCAGCGATAACATTAGCAAAGAAACAGCGTAAGGAACAGAAAAAGAACCAATCACAGTCGAAACGTGAATCGGTAGAAGAGGATCGAAGCATTGATTTAATTGACGAAGCGATCAGCTTATTAATCACATCCAAAACGCACCTTGCCGAATCAAATCAACATGAAGCTTCATTACAAGAAGCTATGGCTGAAAACCTGCAACTCAAACAGCATCTTCATCAACTAGAGAAAGAATATATGTCAGTACAGGAAGATTACCAATCTTTATTAGAGATCATGGAAAAAGCAAGAAAGATGGTTATTTTCCAAGAAGAAGATCAAGGGAATTTGCGATTTCAGATGGATGCTAATGGGAATTTAGAGAAAATAAAGAAATAGGAGCAGCCAGGGCTGCTCCTATTTCTTTATTATTCTTGTTCGGAAACGCCTTCTGGGTACCAAACATACGGATTTTCGCCTCGATCGCGATCAGGTTGATACGTAACGGCTTCAAACCCCATCTTCTCCCAGAATTCACCTGAACCTTGTCTCGCATTTGTTTTCACTGGAACATTAAATGTTTTTGCGAAATTAACAAGAGTCGAACCATAATCTCGATTATGATACTGCGGAAGCACTTCAAGCTTCCAGAGCTCCAGGTAATCCTGTGGTGGATCGAAGTAACGATCATATTTTCCATCGATTCGATAAAGGCTCATTCTAGCTACTAGTTTGTCAGCGTAGTAGATGCCATAGAATGGCGATTCACTATCATTTTCGATGATATTATCCTGAAGATCCTCCATCATGGATAGTTCCTGAATGCCGAACTCTTTAAATTTCTTAAACTCCTCAAGAGTTTTGTAATTGATTACAAGTGGACGAACTGTTAAGTCTACCATAGCGGCCCCCTCCGTCAAATGTGCTTATTTAATCTCTAAGATGAATAGAAGTATAAACTTCCTTCTCATTTATATTATAACCGAAAACACGAAACTTTTCCTCATTTCAAAAAACAAAGTATAAAAGGAATAATTTGAATATTTATTGAAACGTGAAGCGGAATTAATGATATGATAAATGTAAGGGTTTTCAAAAACCTGGTTCATGATTGTAATGAGAGGGGCGATAGTTTGAAAAAAATCCTAATTGCAAACCGTGGCGAAATTGCTGAACGAATCATTCGAACATGCAGCAGACTAGGAATAGAGACGGTTGCTGTTTATTCTAGCGCTGACAAAGATCTTCCATATGTAAACCAAGCAACAACGGCTCATCACATTGGAGATCCACCAGCAGCTAAATCCTACTTAAATCAGGATGAAATTCTTCGAATCGCGCAAGAAGAGAAGGTGGATGCAGTCCATCCCGGATATGGCTTCTTGTCTGAGAACGCCTCTTTTGTAAGAAAGATTGAAGAGAGAGGGATAACGTTTATCGGACCATCTGCTGATGTGGTTGAAGCAATGGGTGATAAAATCACCGCGAGAAAAACAATGCAAGAAGCAGGGGTACCGGTCGTTCCGGGCAGTGGTGAAATTGAGGATGTGACCGAAGCGATCGCATTTGCAAATGAAATCAACTACCCGATCATGTTAAAAGCAGCTGCAGGCGGAGGCGGGATTGGCATGCAGCGCTGTGAAAATGATCAAGAGTTAGAAAAAGCGTTCGTATCAAGTCAGAACCGTGCTAAAGCCTATTTTGGTAACGGGGCGATGTTCGTCGAAAAATTCATTGACGATGCGCGCCATATCGAAGTGCAAATTGTAGGAGACGACAATGACAATATCGTCCATCTGTTCGAAAGAGATTGCTCGATACAGAGGCGCAATCAGAAGGTGCTTGAAGAAACGCCATCACCTTTTTTGTCCGAAAAGACTCGTGTTCAAATAGGAGAAGCCGCTTTATTAGCTGCTAAGCATGTTCATTATACAAATGCTGGGACAGTAGAATTTGTGATGGATCAGAATGAAAACTTTTATTTTCTAGAAATGAACACCAGGTTACAAGTAGAGCATCCGATCACGGAAGAAACTGTTGGAGTAGATTTAGTTGAATGGCAGCTCCTTGTTGCACAAGGTAAAGACTTACCTTTGAAGCAAGAAGATATTGTGCCAACTGGTCATAGTATTGAATTTAGGCTATATGCAGAAGATCCAACATCGTTCATGCCATCACCTGGCAAAATTGAAACGCTAAAGTTTCCTGAAATAGAAGGGGTTCGGATTGATGCAGGCTACGAAAGTGGTTCAAGTGTTTCCCCGTTCTACGATCCGATGATTGCCAAAATTATTGTGTCAGGCGCTACTCGTAAAGAAGCAATCGACAAAGGAGAGGCTTTCTTTAAGGATTTCTCATTAACTGGGATCAAGCATAATGGTCCGTTGTTTACCCAATTACTAGGTGAGCGTCATTTTCAAGAGGGGAACTATTCGACGTCTTATTTAGCTCGTCATCATATTAAAAAATAATCAATGAGAAAAGGAATGATGAAAATGCAAGAAATAAAAGCATCAATGGCTGGAACGGTATTAAACGTAATGGTAGGAGAAGGAGATTCAATTACAGCAGGTCAGGAGCTTGTGATGCTTGAATCGATGAAAATGGAAATTCCGATTGAAGGTGTAGAGGAAGGAACGGTCACAGAGGTGAAAGTAAGCGTTGGTGATTTTGTTAACGAAGGTGATGTTCTCGTTACCGTTAAGTAAGGAAGCTAGCTGAACGAGCGCTCGATCTAATCATAAACAAAGGAGGATTCAAAATGAATCATCTTGAAGAACTTTTAGCCACTAAAGCTACAGAAGTAGAAGGTGGTGGATCTGACAAATACCATCAAAAGCTAAAGGAATCGAATAAGCTTTTTGTGCGTGACCGACTTAAGCTTCTATTTGATAACGGTGAATATACGGAAGATGGTAAATTCGCGAACTATCATGCGAAAGATCTTCCTGCAGATGGAGTTGTCACCGCGATTGGCAAAGTGAATGGAGAAAAGGTTTGTGTGATGGCCAATGATTCTACTGTTAAGGCAGGATCTTGGGGTGCGAGAACGGTTGAGAAGATTATTCGCATTCAAGAAACAGCAATGAGCTTGAAAGTACCTCTCTTGTATTTGGTCGATTCAGCCGGAGCTAGAATTACGGATCAGCTTGAAATGTTTCCAAATCGACGTGGGGCTGGAAGGATTTTTCATAATCAAGTGAAAATGTCTGGAATGGTACCACAAGTTTGCTTGCTGTTTGGACCCTCAGCCGCCGGTGGCGCATACATACCAGCTTTCTGTGATATTGTCATTATGGTCGATAAAAACGCGTCGATGTATCTTGGTTCACCTAGGATGGCTGAAAAAGTAATAGGGGAAAAAGTAACGTTAGAACAAATGGGTGGTGCACGAATGCACTGCAGTACAAGCGGGTGCGGTGACGTTCTTGCTGCAAACGAGGAGGAAGCGATTGAACTTGGTAGGAACTACCTTAGTTATTTTCCGGGGAATTTCCATAAGCGCTCACCTCATCTAGAAGGTAAGCTACCTTCCCTTGAAAAGTCAATCAGTGATATCGTCCCTGAAAATCAAAATGCGCCATTTAACATGTATGACTTAATTGAGGCACTCGTGGATAGTGAAAGCTTTTTTGAAATGAAGAAGCTCTTTGCGCCAGAGTTGATTACTGGTTTTGCTCGAATAGATGGACGAGTAGTTGGATTGATTGCCAATCAACCAAAGGTTAAAGGCGGCGTTCTTTTCGTTGATTCTGCAGATAAGGGTGCGAAATTTATTCAGCTCTGCGATGCCTATCATATTCCTCTAGTGTTTCTTGCGGACGTTCCTGGATTTATGATTGGAACGAAAGTTGAAAGTGCTGGGATTATTCGCCACGGCGCTAAATTGATTGCGGCAATGAGCTCGGCTACGGTACCAAAGATCTCGGTAGTCGTGAGGAAAGCTTATGGAGCGGGGTTGTATGCGATGGCAGGCCCTGCATTTGAACCTGATTGCTGCATAGCTCTTCCGACTGCACAAATTGCCGTAATGGGACCTGAAGCTGCAGTCAATGCTGTTTATGCTAATAAGATAAATGCGATTGAGGATCCTAAGGAACGTATGGAATACGTCAAAGAGAAGCATCAGGAGTATAAAGAACACATTGATATTTACAAACTTGCTTCTGAATTAATTGTGGATGACATTGTTCCCGGAAGTGAGCTACGGGGAGTTTTAGTGGATCGATTAAGCTACTATGAATCAAAAGAAGTGGCAGCGCCAGATAAGAAACACCCTGTTTATCCTGTATAAAAGTCGTAAAATCCCTTAACTTAACTGTTAAGGGATTTTTTACTCATCATTGACGAGAACCTGTGCTAAACTTTAAGAAGAATATCATGTGTTAGACAAGAGGGTGACGAAAAAGTTGAATATTACGGTTATCGGAGCTGGATCAATCGGTTTACTGTTAGCATCAAAATTTGCGATGGAAGAGCACGTCGTTACAGTCGTATGTCATCGAAATGAACAAGCCGATCTGCTCAATCGAGGGATCACATATAAACAAGGAGAAAATATACGCGTAGCGCATGTGCGATCCACGCATCTTCTGGCGGGGGACGAATCGGATTTACTAGTTGTTGCAGTGAAATCGAATCAAGTTCCTTCTGTTATAAAGATGATTCAAAAGGTATACCGGGATAACCATTTACCTGATATCCTTTTTGTACAAAACGGCATGGGGCACCTTTCTCATTTATCATTACTACAGCATAATATTCTAGTTGGAGTTATTGAGCATGGCGCAAAGAAGGTAGATGAGAGAACGGTCGAACACACAGGAAGCGGCGTTATAAGAGTGAGTGCATTTAGTGGTCTTCCTAATCCGCTTGCAAACCTCTCAACCAGGAATTTTCCGATTTATTATGAAAGTGACTGGTACCAGATGCTTGCAAAAAAACTTATTGTGAACTGTGCGATTAATCCTCTCAGCGGAATTTATCACGTAACAAATGGAGAGTTGCTCCAAAATCCAAGGTTTTATAGTGTGATGCGAGAATTAGTTAAGGAGACCTGTCGCGTACTTCAATTAGAGTATGAAGATGCTTGGAATGATACGCAGCTTATATGCAGGCGAACGAGCTCGAATGCGTCATCTATGCTTGCAGACTTAAAGGCGGGAAGAGTGACAGAGATCGATGCGATCACAGGCTTTATTCTTAAAGAAGCTGAATTAAATGGCCAATACGTTCCTTATTCTAGGTTTGTCTACGACAGTGTGAAGGGTCTTGAGATGTTAAATAGATAGAGAAAGGAGTCTCATGAAATGGAAAACCTCTTATCATGGATTGTAGCAACGGCCGTAACCATTCCGCTGCTTGCCTGGTACCTGGTCTATATTATTACGGTAAAAACGACGCGGAAGAAAAAGTTCTCCTTTCGTCTTGCGGTAGATGTTTCAACGATCTTTTTTATCTTAAGCGTTCACTTTATTCTCGTTGAATTACTTGGTCAATCATTTCTTTTGGTCATTCTACTAATGATTATTGGAGCGGCTGGTGCATTTACCGTGCTTCATTGGAAAATGAAAGATGATGTCGAGATTCACAAAGTGATAAAAGGTGCGTGGCGTTTTAATTTTCTATTGTTTTCTACAGGGTATATTGTTTTAGTGCTTATTGGGTTAGTTCACCGAATTCTATCGGTCTAACTTATAAGCTTTTTTTTTGGTAGCAATGAGGAAGTTTGATATACTAACAAAGGATTAAATAGGCGGAGTTCCGCATTTGTGTCAAGAAAGGAAGAAATATAAATGAAACTCAAAGAAACATTCCTTCCAGGATCAAATGTCATTGCGACAGATTACATTGCTGAGAAAAAAGGAATCTCAGCTTTTTTTGACTATACATATCAGCATGATTCATCATATGAAAAGCGATACGAAGAGTTAATGGAACGTCATCAAGATCGTGCGAATTTAACGCAACACTTGATGGAGTTTAATAAGCAATTTGAAGCAGAAGGACCGGCGCTAGCAAATATCGAGCGTTTACAACAGCCAGAAGCGGTAACCGTTGTTGCAGGACAACAGGCTGGGCTGTTAACTGGCCCCCTTTATACGATCAATAAAGCGATATCGGTCATTAAGTTAGCAGCAGAGAAAGAACGCAAGCTAGGTGTACCTGTTATCCCTATTTTTTGGGTAGCGGGAGAAGATCATGATTATCATGAAGTCAATCATATTTATTCGTATGACGAAGGGCGAGAGCGCAAAGAGGCAGTGCCTCAAAAGCAAATGACAAAGCAGGCATTGTCTGATATATCGCTTGATCGTGATGCGATTAACTCCTGGACGCGTGACATGCTCAAACGATTTGGCGAAACCTCTTATACGAAAGAGATTCAAGGGTTTCTAGAACGTGTAACTGAGAAATCTAATACGTACGTGGATCATTTTTGTTACATCATGACAAAGCTTTTTTCAAAGCATGGACTTGTGCTCGTAGATTCAGGTAACCGAGATTTTCGCCGTCTACAGACGGACGCGTTTAAACAAATGATTCATCAAAACGAAACAATCAATGAAGGTGTTTTAACCCAGGCGGCTCATCTTCGTGAAGAGAATTATCCAATTGGTGTCGATCTTGATGACCTACAAGCAAATTTATTCGTAAAGGTAAACGGCGAACGGATATTACTAGAACGAATAAACGGAAGATTTGAGGGGAAAACCGCTTCCGTTTCCTACTCAATAGAAGAGCTGCTTGAATTAGCGGAACGTCAGCCGGAAGATTTAAGTAACAATGTTGTGACGCGACCGATCATGCAAGATGTTATGTTTCCTGTGCTAGGTTTCGTGGCTGGACCAGGTGAACTTGCTTACTGGGCTTTACTGAAGCCAGCCTTTCATACTTTCGGAATAAAAATGCCTGTCATCGTGCCGCGACTGACATTTACGTTTGTAGAGCGGCATATTCAAAAGTATATCGGTGATCTCTCTTTATCAGACGAAGAAATTTTAAAGTCAGGGATTGATCACATGAAAGAATCCTACGTGCGTCATTTAGATGATGTAGGGATCGGGGCTACATTTAAGGATGCTAAGTTGAAAGTGGACGATATTCATCAAAACCTTCGCGAATTAACAGAATCCGTTGATCATGGACTTAATCGCTTTGCTGAAAAAAATGGCCTGTTTCTTCAAAGACAGCTTGATCTTCTTCAGCAAAAACTTTATCAATCACTCGAGTATCAGCATGAAAATACGCTGGATAAATTCGATGAAGTAGGCTTTGCGTTAAAACCTAACGGAGCGCCTCAAGAGCGGAAGTGGAACGCAGTCTATTATTTGAATTGGCATGGTATGGATTTTGTGGATCAAGTGATGGAACTTGAGCTTCCGTTTAATGATAAGCATAAGGTGATTTATCTTTAAGGGATAGAAGGAAAGCTGCCGGAGGATTCTGGCAGCTTTTTTGATTTAGCCAATATATTCTAATTTTGGCCAATATAGCTGCTATAGGGCATGATTTTAAGCGGGTGACAGGCACCCGCGGAATGGCGAGTAGCCTTTTTGTTTGAAAATCAAATGTTTTTAAATAAAAATCCCGCTGAACAGCAGGATTTTTGTTTTGTGGTACGAATTATTTTTTTAGTGGTGAAAAGTGGGGAGTTGTGGTAACTTAGAGGTAGAAAGTGGGAGAGGTGGAGGAAGCCATGTTTATGGGGGAATATCAGCATACTGTTGATGAAAAAGGCAGAATGATCATTCCCGCTAAGTTTCGTGAAGAACTTGGTGAAACCTTCGTCCTCACTCGCGGGTTAGATAAATGCATCTTCGGCTACCCAATGACAGAATGGGAAGTTCTTGAAGAGAAGATGAAAACACTCCCTTTTACAAAGAAAGATGCTCGTGCTTTTACCCGATTCTTTTTCTCAGGTGCAACTGAATGCCAACTGGATAAACAGGGCAGGGTAAATATTGCCGGAACATTACGCCAGTATGCAGGGCTTGAGAAAGAATGCGTTGTGATTGGTGTTTCAAATCGATTAGAAATTTGGGACAGAGCCGTTTGGGAAGAGTATTTCAATGCATCAGAAGAGTCTTTCTCTGAAATCGCGGAAAGTATGATGGATTTCGATTTGTAGAAGGCCAATATGGAATGAAGGTTAAGGTGTAGCTATGTTTGAACACATTACAGTATTAAAAGAAGAAGCAGTGAACGCACTAAATATTAAAGAAGATGGCATTTATGTTGACTGTACGCTTGGCGGCGGCGGTCATTCAAAAGCAATCCTGGATAAGCTTACCACAGGACACCTCTATGCTTTTGATCAGGATCAATGGGCAATAGATAACGCTAAAACAACACTTGCAGGCTATGAGGACAAGCTGACAGTTATTGAACGAAACTTTAGCTTCATCAAAGAAGCCCTCTCTGACCTTGGTGTTGAAGGTGTTGATGGCATTTTATTCGACCTAGGTGTTTCCTCTCCGCAGCTTGATAAAGGTGAGCGGGGGTTTAGTTATCAGCATGATGCTCAGCTCGATATGAGAATGGACCAATCTTCCAGTTTATCGGCGTATGAAGTGGTGAATGAATGGCAGTATGAACGCCTCGTCTCGATTTTTTTCAAATTTGGTGAAGAAAAGTTTTCAAAACAAATCGCTCGCAAAATTGAAAAAGCAAGAGACTTAAAACCGATTGAAACCACATTTGAACTCGTTGATATTATTAAGGACGCTATTCCAGCACCTGCGAGAAGGAAGGGAGGACATCCCGCTAAAAGAATTTTTCAGGCTATTCGAATAGCAGTGAATGATGAGCTTAAAGTATTTGAAGAGGCTCTTAAAGATGGGATGTCTATTTTGAACTCTGGTGGCAGAATGAGTGTGATTACGTTCCATTCTCTTGAAGATCGGATTTGCAAAACGACAATGAAGGAAGCGGCCTCTGGGCCTGAACTTCCGCCTGGAATGCCGATTATTCCAGACGCCTATCAACCTGATATCAAGCTTGTAACAAGAAAGCCGATTCTTCCGTCAGAAGAAGAACAAGAAGCAAATAGACGCGCACGATCCGCAAAGCTTCGTGTAGCCGAGAAAGTGTAAAGATAAAAATATAAAGAGGTGCAAGGGGGAAAATGATGAGTAACCTGGCGTATAAGTATCAGCAGCAGCAAACGCAAAAAAAACAAGTTGAAACGAAACAGCAAGCCGTTCATGTGGAACGTGGACGAATCACTAAAGGAGAGAAGTTGCTCTGGATGATGCTTGTACTAACGTTCGTGGCGGCGTCGATCTTTATGGTTTCTAATTACGCTAAGATTTATAATTTGAATACTGGCCTGCAACAAGCGGAAGCAGACCAACGTGCTCAAGTGAAACAGAATGAAGAGCTTCAGGTTAAAGTGACAGAATTAAGTGCGCCTGGTCGAATTGTGAACATTGCCGAAGATAAATTAGGCATGGAACTGAATGATCAAAATGTAGAAGTGATCAACAAAGGATCATAATTTCGGAGGTTTGCACTGTCATGAAAGAAACAAACAAGAACTCACATATTAATGTTGGAGCAGCGATTTTAATGTCACTATTTGTCCTGCTCTTTTTTGCTTTTATTGGACGGTTTTTCTACATCGAGTGGACACAGGCGGTATCAGGTTCCGATGGTGAAAAAGTGGACTTGATGGAGCTTGGAAAAGATAAGTGGACTAGAAGCAAAATTCTCGAAGCGGATCGCGGTACGATCTTTGACCGAACAGGTGAGAATGCTCTAGCTACCGATATTCCTTCCTTTACGCTAAGAGCGATTTTGGATAAAGAATATGAAGATCATGTAGAAAACGTCGATAAAACAGCTGCTGCGCTTGCACCTATTATTGAGATGGAAGAATCCGACGTGAAAGAAATTTTATCAAGAGACGACCTTTTTCAAGTAGAATTTGGTGCATCGGGTAAAGATTTAAGCTTAACTCAAAAAGAAAAAATAGAAGAAATGGATTTACCAGGAGTTGGATTCATCCCAACGAAAACAAGACTTTATCCGAACGAAGAGTTTGCTTCCCATCTTCTTGGTTTTACAAATGAAAATGATGATGGCGTGCAGGAAGGTTTACTAGGATTAGAAAAGGAATTGAATAAATATCTCATGCCGCAGGAAGGGAAAGAAACGTATCAAAGTGATCGTGAAGGGTTTAGACTTCCTTATGGAAACGAAAATATCACCCCTTCTAAAAGTGGCAACGATGTTTATTTAACAATTGATCAAAAAATCCAAGTGTTAATGGAAAATGCTTTGAATGAGGCACAGGAGAAATTCAATCCTGAACGAATGACGGCGATTGTGGCAGATCCAGATACAGGTAAAATCCTAGCGATGGGCAATCGTCCAACCTTTGATCCAAACTTAAGAAACGTTTCTAATTACACGAATATGGCTCTTACAGCATTTGAGCCAGGTTCGACTATGAAAATTTTCACTGTTGCATCAGCCATTGAAGAAGGTGTATACAATGGAGACGAGCTCTTTCAATCAGGTCAATATTCAGTACCTGGTGGCCGAGTGAGTGATCATAATGGTGGTGAAGGGTGGGGGGCAATTAGTTTTGATGAAGGTATTCGACAATCCTCTAACGTTGCAGCTTCCATCCTTGTTAAAGAAAAACTAGGCTATGAGAAGTATAAGGATTACTTAACTAAATTCGGATTGGATTCGAAAACAGGTATTGATCTCCCAGGGGAGTCTTCTTCAAGAATTACTTATGGTGGAGAGCTTGAACGAATTACGACTGGATTTGGACAAGGATCTACGATAACGCCAATCCAACAAGTACAAGCTATAACTGCAATAGCTAACGGCGGTAAGATGATGAAGCCATATGTCATAGAAAAAATAGTTGATCCTGAATCTAACGAAGTGAAGCTGAATCACGAACCTGAAGTAGCTGGAGAACCTATTTCTAAAGACACCGCTAAACAAACGCGAGATCTTTTACGTACGGTAGTGACGGATGGCACAGGTACCCCATATAACATTGAAGGTTACGAGATTGCTGGTAAAACCGGTACAGCTCAAATTTCACAAGGTTCAAAGGGCTATATGAGCGGATATGGAAATAACATCTTTTCGTTTATAGGTATGGCACCTGCAGATGATCCGGAGTTAGTAGTCTATGTTGCTGTTGATCGCCCGCAGCTTGAATATCCTGAACTAGGAAGTGACCCTGTTTCTTTAATCTTTAACACAGTTATGAAAAATAGTCTTCAATATTTAAATATTGATCCGATGGAAAAGAAAGAAGAAACGTCCGAAGAAAGCTCAAAGAAAGAGAGCGGTCAAGTATTAACAGAAGTGACGGGCATGAATGCAGACGAGGCGAAGAAAGAACTTGAAGCGAAAGGCTTATCGGTTACAGTACTTGGTGATGGAGAGGTCACAGGTCAATCTCCTCATGCAGGTACGAAAATCCTCGATAATGAACGAATTATTTTGCGTGCAGAAGGTAGTGCGAAAATGCCTGATATCACGGGGTGGTCTCTAGCTGACGTTATGAAGTTAGTCGAGCTAATGGACCTTAAACCGAATGTCATGGGAGCTGGATATGTTACGAAGCAAGGCATTAACAAAGGAAGTAATATCAAAAAAGACGACTATCTAGTCGTTGAGCTGAAGTCTCCTTCTTCTGAAGAAGAAGAACCAGAACAAACGGAAGCTGAGGAAGATGCGGAGCCAATTACAGACTAGCAGGTCTATCTAAACCGTGTTGAACATATAGTGGAACGAGCATAATCAGGGAGGATGAGTTTATGCGCGTTTCCACTGTTACTGTTCGAAGGAGACTTGTGATGGCGCTTGTCATCGGTCTATTTGTATTTGCGGTTGTCGTCGTGAGGCTTGGTTATGTGCAGCTTGTGATGGGAAATTGGCTAAGTGAGAAAGCGAAAGATTCTTGGAGTCGAAATATTCCGTTCGAACCGAGTCGAGGCGAAATCTTGGATCGTAACGGAGTGCCTCTTGCAACGAATATTAGTGCCCCTTCTGTACTAATCGTTCCAAGACAGCTTCAAAATCCTGCGGCTACTGCTGAAGCTCTTGCTGCTTCCCTTAATACGAGTAAAGAAAAGGTTTATGAAACGATCACCCAGAATCAATCAATGGTTTGGATTCGTCCTGAAGGTAAGAAAATGTCGAATGAAAAGGCAAATGAAATTCGGAAATTGAATCTTTCAGGTGTTTACATTGCTGAAGATAACAAACGTCACTATCCAAACGGCGACTTTCTAGCTCACGTGCTAGGGTTCAGTGGTATTGATAATCAAGGTTTGACAGGTATTGAGCTCTACTATGATGAAGAGTTAAGCGGTGAAAAAGGACAGGTTGAGTATTATGCAGATGCGAAAGGTAAGCGGATGCCTTCTCTTGCAGATGACTATACAGAGCCTGTAGATGGGCTTGATCTACGTTTAACAATTGATTCAAAAATCCAGACAATTATGGAACGAGAGTTGGATATTGCGGAAGCTACCTACCATCCGGATGGAGCGGCAGCCATTGCAATGGATCCGAATACAGGTGAGATTCTCGGGATGACTTCAAGGCCGGATTTTAATCCAGAAGAATTTCAGCAAGTCTCTCCTGACGTCTGGAATCAAAATAAGCCTGTTTGGAGTACGTATGAACCAGGATCAACATTTAAGATTATTACGCTAGCTGCTGCTCTTGAGGAAGGGGAAGTTGATCTTGAGAAAGATCATTTTCACGACCCTGGAAGCATTGAAGTGGCTGGAACAAAATTAAGATGTTGGAAAGCTGGAGGTCATGGAAGTCAAACGTTTTTAGAAGGTGTGCAAAATTCCTGTAACCCTGGTTTCGTTCTTCTTGGGGAACGTCTGGGCAAAGAAAAGCTCTTTTCATATATTGATAAATTTGGCTTCGGTGACAAAACCGGCATTGACCTACAAGGTGAAGCAAGCGGGATATTATTTGATGTTGATAATGTCGGTCCACTAGAGCTGGCAACAACAGCCTTCGGTCAGGGGGTATCCGTTACGCCTATTCAACAGGTAACAGCTGTTTCAGCTGCTGTGAACGGAGGGACACTCTATGAACCATACATTGCAAAAGAGTGGCTAGATCCTGAGACGGGAGCAGTTGTAAGTAAAAACTCGCCAACTGCGAAAAGACAAGTGATTTCAAAAGAAACATCAGAAGAAGTAAGGCATGCGCTTGAGACGGTCGTTGCACTTGGAACTGGAAAAAACGCTTATGTAGATGGCTATAGGGTAGGTGGAAAGACTGGAACGGCTCAAAAAGCGAAAGACGGCGCTTATTTAAAAAATAATCATATCGTCTCTTTTATTGGTTTTGCTCCTGCGGATGATCCTCAAATTGTTGTATATGTCGCAATTGATAATCCGAAAGATACGCTCCAATTTGGTGGAATCGTAGCCGCCCCAATCGTAGGTAATATTATCCAGGATAGTTTGACGGTTATGGGTGTGGAAAAAAGGGAAGATCAAATTGAGAAAGAAAAGACATGGCAGGATGAAGAGATGATTGAAATGCCGGATTTAGTAGGTTTATCTACTGTAGATATTCATAAAGCAATGTATAATTTGAAAATTGATTCAAGTGGTGAAGGGGATACCGTTGTGGCTCAGGCCCCTGAACCTGGAGTGAAATTACCGGCTGGGTCAGAAATTCGACTTTATATGGGTGACAAATAAGCGACCGGTGAGTACAATAAGTAGTGAACAAGCCAAGGCGTATGCTCTTGGCTTGTTTTCTGAAAATATGTCAGCGAACTAGAAAGGTTTGAAAGAGATGAAATTACAAGAACTTCTCCATGCATTACTTACATATAAGCAAGTAGGAAAAGGGAACCCGGAAATAGCAACGATTGAAAGTGATAGTCGAGCTGTTAAAGCTAATAGTTTATTCGTTTGTATCCCTGGTTACACAGTGGATGGCCATGATTTTGCTGAGCAGGCTGTACAACAGGGAGCAGTTGCACTTATATCTGAAAAGGAGCTAGACGTTTCTGTTCCAGTTATTATTGTTAGAGATGCTCATCGTGCGCTTGCAGAGCTAGCTAATTATTTCTATCATAATCCAACGAAATCATTTTCTTTAATTGGTGTAACGGGAACGAATGGCAAAACGACCGTCTCTCATTTAATTGAGCAGATTCATCGTAATGAACAGCAAACGACAGGATTAATCGGCACTATTAATATGAAAATAGCAGATGAAGAATTCGAGACGAAAAACACGACGCCTGAACCATTGCTACTTCAAAAGCAATTTGCCAAAATGCAGGAAAGCAATGTTCAAACGGCTGTTATGGAAGTTTCTTCTCACGCGTTAACATTAGGTCGCGTTAGAGGCTGTGATTATGATGTAGCGGTCTTTACGAATCTAACTCAAGATCATCTTGATTATCATGGAACAATGGAGGAATATCGTCAGGCAAAAGGTCTTCTTTTTTCACAGTTAGGTAATACATATGATACAGGGAGAAAAAAGGTAGCCGTTTTAAATGCCGATGATCAAGCGAGTGAGCAATATGAACAAATGACTTCAGCGCACATTTTGAAATATGGAATTGATAATAACGCTGATATTATGGCTAACAGCATCTCGTTTTCCGCTAACGGGACAAGTTTTCACCTCGTTACTCCTGAAGAAGAACGAGATGTGAAACTGATGTTAACAGGCAAATTCAGCGTCTACAATGCACTTGCAGCTATTGCAGCTTGTCTTTCTAACGGGTTATCACTTGATCGTATTCTAGAGAGTCTTGAACAAATTGCAGGTGTTCCGGGACGGTTTGAACTTGTTGATGAAGGACAGGAATTTCCCGTTATCGTTGACTATGCGCATACACCGGATAGCCTTGAGAATGTGCTGTTAACAGTTAAAGAGATGTCAAAAGGGAATGTATTTGCTGTCGTTGGCTGCGGGGGAGATCGTGATCGTACGAAACGACCGCTCATGGCAAAGATCGCAACAGAATTAGCAGATACAGCGGTTCTTACTTCAGATAATCCGAGGAGTGAAGATCCTGAACGCATATTAGATGATATGGTGGAAGGTGTAAGTGGACATTATATCCGTATTACAGATCGAGCAGAAGCTATTCATCATGCTGTTACTCACGCTGTGGAAGGCGACGTTGTCCTTATTGCAGGTAAAGGACATGAAACTTATCAAATCATCGGCGATCGAGTGCTCGATTTTGATGATCGACAAATAGCACGTCAGGCAATAAAGGAGCGGAAGAGATGAACTTTTCATCTAAATTACTAAACAATATTAGTCAGGGACCAGTTGAACATGAACTGGTCTTTGAAGGTGTGGCGACGGATACGAGGAAAGACTGTACGAACAAATTATTTATTCCGATCGTTGGCGATGTATTCGATGGTCATCGTTTCATAGATGCAGCCATTGCTAATGGGGCAACTGGAACGCTTTGGGATAAAAATAAGCCATTTCCTCAAGATCTCGTCGGGAAGATCAATGTATACGAAGTTGACGACACAACCGTTGGGTTTCAGGAGCTTGCGAAACAAGTTCTTAAAGAACAAAATCCATATGTTATCGGTGTAACTGGTAGTAATGGAAAGACAACAGTGAAAGATATGCTTGAAGCGGTTCTCAGTCCTAAATATAAAACGTATAAAACACAGGGCAACTTGAATAATCATTGGGGACTCCCGATGACAGTTCTTGCTATGCCTGAAGAAACAGATGTATTGATCCTTGAAATGGGGATGAGCGGAGCAGGTGAGATTTCCCTTCTTACCCAGATCGCTACACCGGATGTTGCGATCATTACGAACATTGGAGAGTCTCATTTACTTCAACTAGGCAGTCGAGAAAATATCGCCAAAGCGAAAATGGAAATAGCAGAGGGACTTAAGTCCAATGGTCATCTCGTGCTTGATGGAGATGAGCCTCTTCTTGCTCCACTTCAGAAGAATGCGATTTCTTGCGGGTACGATGAGACAAATGACCTTCAAGTAGATCAAGTTGTAAAGCTGGATAATGGGTATTCGTTTACGTTATTAAATGAAAAAGAGCCGTTCAAAATTGCATTATTAGGTAAACATAATATTAAGAATGCGCTCTACAGCATTGCTGCAGGAAGAAAACTTGGAATGACAGATGACCAAATCCGAAAAGCTCTATCTTCCTTAACCCTTACTGGGATGAGACTGGAGAAGTTTACGAGTTCAACCGGTGCATTAATTATTAATGATGCCTATAATGCCAGTCCAACATCCATGAAAGCTGCGGTTGAAACGCTTGCTGAATTGGAAGGATTTGATAAGAAAATTGCCATTCTTGGTGATATGTATGAGTTAGGTGATCAAGAAGAATTTCTCCACCGTAACATAGCAACGGCGATTAAATCGTCTATTACGGAAGTGATTACAGTTGGAGAAAAAGCAAAGTGGATTTATGATGGGATCGTGGAAGACGAAGCACAGCAAGTGCCTGCTGTTTCCTTTGACAATAAAGAAGATGCCGCATCATATCTATCGGGCCAACTTGATGATAAAACAGCCGTTTTGTTAAAAGCTTCAAGAGGGCTAGGGCTCGAAACCATCGTAAAGGCATTAGAGAATGAATCTTAAGGAGGCAGTACAGTGATTGAAAGATTATTAATTTTTAGCTTATTAACATCATTTATTATTGCGGTGTTAGTATCGCCCGTATTTATTCCATATTTAAGAAGGCTTAAATTTGGACAGAGCATCAGAGAAGAAGGACCTAAGTCACACCAAAAGAAATCTGGGACTCCGACGATGGGTGGACTGATCATTATTCTGTCTATTATTCTCGGGACTATTATTATCGCTCTTAAATATGATGAAATTTCAACCCAAATTTGGCTGCTTTTATTTGTAACAGTTGGATATGGACTGATTGGCTTTTTGGATGATTTTATTAAAGTTGTGAAAAAGCGTAACCTTGGATTAACATCAAAACAAAAACTATTAGGTCAGCTCCTAATTGCGATCCTTGTTTATTTTGGATTAAGAACCGTTGGATTTGATACAGCGATTCATGTTCCAGGGACAGAGTGGAGCTTTGACATTGGCATTGGATATGTGATTTTACTTTTTGTCATGCTAGTTGGCGCGTCAAACGCTGTCAATCTGACAGATGGACTGGACGGGCTTGTAGCAGGAACGTCGGCTATTGCCTTCGGCGCATTTGCCATTCTTGCGGCGTCAGTATACATGTATGATGTGGCTATTTTCTCCGTCAGTGTCGTTGGCGCAGTACTAGGATTTCTTGTCTTTAATGCTCACCCTGCGAAAGTATTTATGGGTGATACTGGATCACTTGCGCTTGGGGGGGCACTTGCGGCTGTTGCCATTATGACGAAGCTTGAGCTTCTTCTCGTGATTATTGGTGGGGTGTTTGTCATTGAAACCCTATCCGTTATTATTCAGGTGACTTCATTTAAAACGACAGGTAAACGTGTGTTTAAGATGAGTCCTCTTCATCACCACTATGAGCTTTCTGGTTGGACGGAATGGCGCGTTGTCGCTACATTTTGGACAGTTGGTTTACTATGTGCAACGTTTGGAATCTATCTTGAGGTGTGGATGTAATGAAAAGAGTTAATTATGAAAATAAGTCTGTTCTTGTTTTAGGAATAGCGAAAAGTGGATTTGCGGCAGCGAAGCTCCTACGATCTCTTGGCGCTAAAGTAAAAGTGAATGATCGCGAAGAAGTGAAAAACAATCCTAAAGCAATGGAACTTCAAGAATTAGGGTTCACCGTTGTAGGCGGTGGGCATCCTCTTGAACTTCTAGATGGCGTCGATTTAATTGTGAAGAATCCCGGGATACCTTATGAAAATCCACTTTTAGCAGAAGCTCAAAAGAGGGAGATTCCAATTGTGACAGAAGTTGAAATCGCAGGTGAAATATCAGAAGCTCCGTTTGTCGCCATAACAGGTTCGAACGGGAAAACAACCACAACAACTCTTATTGGACAATTATTAAGACATACAGAGTCTAATCCGATTGTGGCAGGCAATATTGGAACAGTTGTATGTGAGGTAGCTGCGGAAGCTACACCTAATCAAACGCTTGTGACAGAACTCTCTAGTTTTCAGCTTCAAGGAACAATGAACTTCCATCCTCATATTGCAGTACTTCTAAATATTTATGAGGCACACCTTGATTATCATGGAACTAAAGAGGCTTATGCCGCAGCTAAAGCTCGTTTGTTCCAAAATCAAACCGAGGAAGATTTTGCTGTTTATAATGCCGACGATCAACTTGTCACTGGTTTTGCTGAGGCTTCTAATGCTTCACTCGTTCCTTTTTCAGCCACAAAAACATTAGATTCTGGCGTATGTATTGATGAAGAGTGGATCGTGTTTAAAGAGGAAAAAGTGATTAAGATTGAAGATCTATCAATGAAGCAGAACGTGGAAAATACGCTTGCTGCTATAGCTGTAGCGAAGTTGTCAGGTGTTTCAAATGAAAAAATCCATCAAGAACTAACAAACTTTCACGGTGTGAAACATCGTCTACAGTTCGTAGGAGAAGTTAACGCACGTAAATTTTACAATGATTCTAAAGCAACGAATTCAATTGCTACTAAAAAAGCGCTTGATTCCTTCAAAAAGCCCGTGATTCTTCTCGCTGGAGGTCTTGATCGTGGGAACGGGTTTGACGATTTAATTCCGTATTTCCAAACAAAAGTGAAGCACTTAATTACGTTTGGTCAGACTGCCTCTAAATTAGAAAAAACAGCTTCATCAGCAGGACTGGATTCTGTGACTGTTGTCGATAATGTAGAGGAAGCTGTTACAACAGCTTATAATCTTTCCGAAGCGGAGGATGTTGTTCTTCTATCACCGGCTTGTGCAAGCTGGGATCAATTCAAAACGTTTGAAGAACGTGGAGACATCTTTATTGAGGCAATGCATAGACTCTAATGAGAGGTTGTCTTGCTTATCCGGTGAGTTCGGTTAGGTAAAATCGACAAAACGGAGTGTGGGTCTATTGCCGAAAACAAAATCAACGCCAGACCTGGTCTTTTTAACTGCAACATTAGTGTTGTTAGCAATTGGATTAATCATGGTTTACAGTGCCAGCGCTGTATGGGCCTCTTATAAATTTGACGATGCATTTTTCTTTGCAAAAAGACAGCTTCTTTTTGCGGGGGTAGGTGTTGTGGCCATGTTCTTCGTGATGAACGTTGAGTATTGGACATGGCGCACCTGGTCAAAAGTAGGCGTGCTCATCTGCTTCATTCTGCTTGTTCTAGTCCTGATCCCAGGAGTTGGACTTGTTCGAGGGGGAGCGAGAAGCTGGCTTGGTGTTGGTGCGTTTTCAATCCAACCATCTGAATTTACAAAACTTGCAATGATTGCTTTTCTTGCTAAATATTTATCCGAAAATCAAAAACGAATTACGTCATTCAAAAAAGGACTAGTGCCGTCGCTTGGTATTGTGTTCATAGCTTTCGGTATGATTATGCTTCAACCGGATCTTGGAACTGGAGCGGTTATGGTTGGTACGTGCGTCGTAATGATTTTTATATCGGGGGCAAGAATAGCCCACTTTGTTTGGCTTGGTATGCTTGGTTTAGCCGGCTTTGCCGTCCTGATTTTATCAGCGCCCTATCGAATTGCGCGAATCACCTCCTACCTTGATCCGTGGAGTGACCCACTCGGTAGTGGTTTTCAAATCATTCAATCGCTCTATGCCATTGGCCCGGGTGGACTGATGGGGCTTGGGCTAGGCCAAAGTAGACAGAAATTTTATTATTTACCTGAACCGCAAACAGACTTTATCTTTGCAATTTTATCTGAAGAACTCGGATTTATCGGTGGAAGCTTTGTGATTCTCTTATTTTCACTTCTTCTGTGGCGAGGGATTCGCATTGCACTAAGAGCTCCTGATTTGTTTGGTAGTCTTCTTGCTGTTGGTATCATCGGGATGCTTGCGATTCAAGTAATGATCAATATTGGCGTTGTAACTGGCTTAATGCCTGTAACAGGGATTACCCTCCCTTTCCTTAGCTACGGGGGCTCTTCCTTAACGCTCATGCTTGTAGCAATGGGAGTGTTACTCAATATCAGTCGGTACGCAAAGTTTTAAGCAGATCATGGAAGAGCGCTCATTAGAGAGCGCTCTTTTTCTATGATTTACATGATTGATTAAAATTACGAGGTAACCCTTTGAATTTCCCTATTTATTATATATCTTTGTTAGCTTATACTAGTGATTCTTAAGTATTGGCTCATTCTATTTGTCGGCACAGAGCTGAAATAAACAATGTTAAGTAATATAGCTTATTATTAAGAACAATTCTCTGGGATGAATTTCCTTCTAGAGGCTAATAACACCTTAACTTATGCTATAATGATTGAAATGAGGACAAACAGCTGGGTCATGCCGTTCGGTTGCCATGATAAGCGTTAGTAACATCGTAAGTATAGACAGAAGTTCATTTACCGGAGACGGAGGCAAGACAATGGAAGATCGCAAAGTTGTAACAATTGAAGATCGGATTCCCACGTTGAAAGCACAGCGTAAACAGCGCGCTAACAGAAGATTAATCGTCTATTTATCAATCTTCTTCTTTCTCATTTTGCTGATCATTTACTTCCAATCTTCCTTAAGTCACATTCGGAACGTTGAGGTTTCTGGCAACAATTATGTTTCAGAAAAAGAAATTATTAAGTTAAGTGAGCTTAATAATAGCGTGAGCTTTTGGAATTTAAATGCTAAAAATGTAGAAGAAAAGGTAGAAAAATCAAAAGAAATTAAAGAAGTAACTGTGACTAGACAGTTTCCTGCGACTGCTAAAGTGGAGGTTGTGGAGAATGCTCGAGTCGCATATCTAAAAAAGGGAAGTGAATATTTCCCGATTTTGCAATCTGGTGCTATTCTTGATGCACTCCCTAAAGGTGAAACGCCAGTGAGCGCTCCTATTTTGATGCAATGGAACGAAAGTACAGAGCTATCAGAAATGGCAGGCGAGCTCAGGAAAGTAGAATTAAGTATTATTAATCGTATTTCTGAGATTCACTATACGCCGAATGGGGATAAAGCTTTTAACTTAACTCTTTATATGACAGACGGATATGAAGTGAAAACAAGCATTAGCGATTTTTCTGAGAAGGTGAATAGCTACCCGTTAATAGTTGAGAAGCTTAAAGATAAAGCCAAAGGTATTCTTTATCTAAATGAAGGTAGTTGGCTTGAGCCTTATGAGGACGTTTCAACTGAAGAAGAGGAAAAGAAGGAATCTTGACGATAAAATGTATAGATAATCCCTGTTCTAATGGACAGGGAATGCTCTTTGTTCACGAAGGTTTATGAGCAGGGCAATTTATGTTTAATAACTCATTTTCATGTAAAAATGAAAGAAAACAGCAAAATTCTTTCCAATCACGAAAACAGTGACTTTTCTACTGCTTTCACATGGTGTAGACTAATACTTATGCACTGCTTTGTACATCTCTTCAGTAAAAAAGGAATGAACCGAAGAGAGTAGGGGAGTGTCACCCAAAAAAATAAGAGGAAATCTCGTATAAAAGAAGGGAAATAAACGGATTTGTGGAATAGAGTCCTTATATCACATTCTTCCCGGGACTTCATGAAGCGAGCCTTGAGGAAGTTTAATTCAAGAGATTATTGTGTATATAAAGGTGTTGGACATTTTTTCAACCCTATTATAGAGAAACTATTAATACCTGAACATGGTAGCATTTTGAAGGAGGTGCCAGGAGAATGAACAGCAATGAGATTTATGTGAGTCTAGACATCGGTACATCCAATGTGAAAGTAATCATTGGCCAGATGACGAACGATTCTTTAAATATTCTTGGAGTCGGCAGCGCGCCTTCCGATGGAATTCGTAAAGGATCGATTGTGGATATAGATGAAACTGTTCGTTCAATTAAGCAGGCAGTAGAAAACGCAGAAAGAATGGTAGGTTTATCGGTTCGTTCTGTGATTGTGGGGATTAACGGCAATCACGTACAGTTACAACCCTGTCATGGGGTAGTGGCTGTATCGAGTGAGGATCGTGAAATTCATGATGAAGATATTGCTAGAGTAATTGACGCAGCACAGGTTGTTTCTATCCCTCCTGAGCGAGAAATTATTGATGTGATTCCAGGACAGTTCGTAGTTGATGGACTCGACGGCATTACGGATCCACGTGGGATGATTGGTGTTCGCCTTGAAATGGAAGGAACAATCATCACAGGTTCAAAAACAGTATTACATAATTTATTAAGATGCGTTGAAAAAGCGGGTCTTGAAATTGCTGATATTTGTCTACAACCGCTAGCGTGTGGGTCAATGGCTTTATCAAAAGATGAGCGTAATTTAGGTGTAGCACTAGTTAACATGGGTGCTGGATCTACTACGATTTCTATCTTTGAAGAAGGCTCACTGAAAGCCACATCTGTACTTCAAATTGGTGGCGATCACGTAACCAAAGATATTTCGATTGGTCTTAGAACAACGACTGAAGAAGCTGAGCGAATTAAGATTAAGCATGGCAATGCTTTCGTTGATCTTGCTTCAGAAGAGGAAGCTTTCACAGTATCGACAATAGGAAGTTCGGCTGAACAAGAATTTAATCAGTACGAATTAGCTCATATTATAGAACCTCGGATCGAAGAGATGTTAGAATTGATAGAAGACGAAATTAAGCGAATGGGAATTCGTGAATTGCCGGGCGGATTTGTTCTAACCGGTGGTATGGTCGGAATGGACGGAGTTCTTGAACTTGCTCGTGAAATTCTGCAGCACAATGTACGTGTTGCGGTCCCTGACTATATCGGCGTACGCGAACCGCAATACACAACTGGCATTGGTCTTATCCAGTTCACGTATAAAAACGTGAAGATTCAGGGGAAAGAAGTGGCAGCATCACTCAACCCTGAAGAAGAAGTGAAGCCCAAGCGTAGAACAAAAGCCGAACCTCAACCAGGTGAGAAATCTTCTTCACCAGGTATGAAAGAGAAAGTGAAGAATTTCTTTAATCTATTTGTTGAATAAAGGGCTATTACAAGATTAGGAGGACCTGAGATGTTAGAGTTTGATATGAATATGGAACAATTAGCACAGATAAAAGTAATCGGTGTCGGCGGAGGCGGAAGCAATGCTGTCAATCGTATGATCGAGAATGGTGTCCAAGGTGTTGAATTTATTGCTGTTAACACGGATGCACAGGCATTGAACCTTGCTAAAGCAGAAGTTAAAATGCAAATTGGTGGTAAATTAACAAGAGGTCTTGGTGCAGGAGCTAATCCGGAAATCGGAAAGAAAGCTGCTGAAGAAAGCAAAGAACAGATTCAGGAAGCGCTTAGCGGTGCTGATATGGTATTCGTTACCGCAGGAATGGGTGGCGGAACTGGAACAGGTGCTGCACCTGTCATTGCTGAAATTGCCAAAGAACTTGGTGCATTAACAGTAGGAGTTGTCACACGTCCATTTACCTTTGAAGGTAAGAAGCGTTCGACACAAGCCGTTACTGGAATTGCAATGCTTAAGGAAAAAGTCGATACGTTAATTGTAATCCCTAACGATCGTCTACTTGAAATTGTTGATAAAAACACTCCAATGCTTGAAGCGTTCCGTGAAGCGGATAACGTTCTTCGTCAAGGTGTTCAAGGGATTTCAGACCTTATTGCAGTACCGGGTCTTATTAACCTTGACTTCGCAGATGTTAAAACCATTATGACTGAACGTGGTTCTGCATTAATGGGAATTGGTATTGCAACAGGCGAAAACCGCGCTTCTGAGGCTGCTAAAAAAGCTATTTCCAGTCCACTCCTAGAAACATCTATTGATGGTGCAAAAGGGGTGCTTATGAACATTACGGGCGGATCTAATTTGAGCCTGTACGAAGTAAATGAAGCAGCTGACATTGTTTCATCAGCTTCTGATGAGAATGTGAATATGATTTTCGGTTCTGTAATTAACGAAGATTTAAAGGACGAAATTCTTGTTACAGTGATCGCTACTGGCTTTGACGAGAACGAAAATAAGAAGAAGACGGTTCCACGTCCTTCTGCACAATCGAAGCAAAGCGCTCCGATACAACAGCAGAAGCATGAAGAGGAAGAAGTTCAGCCGGAGCCATCTAAATTCGGTACAAGAACGGAAGAGTCTAACGATACGCTAGATATTCCTACTTTCCTTCGTAACCGCAAACGTAATAGAAGATAACTCAGAAAACCAGCTCTTTTTAGAGCTGGTTTTTTTATTTGGGAAAGTTCGGTTAGTCGTTTATTAAATCTCTTCATTTCTTCTCTCTCCAGCGCTTGTCGGACCTAGTCGACTACTTCCGCTTTTTGTGTAATCCAGCTCCAGTGGTCAGGTCCTCGAGTCGCTTCACCGTTCGTTTAGAACACAAAGGGCGTGTTCCAATCGAAAGGTTCCAGCGCTTGTCGGACCTGGTCGACCACTTCCGCTTTTTTTGTAATCCAGCTCCAGTGGGCAGGTCCTCGAGCCGCTTCACCGTTCGTTTAGAACACAAAGGGCGTGTTCCAATCGAAAGGTTCCAGCGCTTGTCGGACCTGGTCGACCACTTCCGCTTTTTGTGTAATCCAGCTCCAGTGGTCAGGTCCTCGAGCCGCTTCACCGTTCGCTTAGAACACAAAGGGCGTGTTCCAATCGAAAGGTTCCAGCGCTTGTCGGACCTGGTCGACCACTTCCGCTTTTTGTGTAATCCAGCTCCAGTGGGCAGGTCCTCGAGCCGCTTCACCGTTCGCTTAGAACACAAAGGGCGTGTTCCAATCGAAAGGTTCCAGCGCTTGTCGGACCTGGTCGACCACTTCCGCTTTTTGTGTAATCCAGCTCCAGTGGTCAGGTCCTCGAGTCGCTTCACCGTTCGCTTAGAACACAAAGGGCGTGTTCCAATCGAAAGGTTCCAGCGCTTGTCGGACCTGGTCGACCACTTCCGCTTTTTGTGTTAATATAAATAAAATTTATTTATTTCTGAAAACGGTGTTGTGTTCGTGGGCAATCACACGTATAATGTCCATTATATAAAAACAAGTGTCCTCACCAGAAGGACAAAGGAGTGGAGAGTATATGAAGGATTGCGTATCTGTAGGATTGTTAGGACTTGGCACAGTAGGTAGTGGTGTTGTACATATGATTGATTCCCACCAGAAAGAGTTACAGCAGCGAGTGGGTTGTCAGGTGAAAGTGGCAAAGGTGCTTGTAAGAGATATGGATAAAGAAAGAAACGTTGATCTAGATTCAAGCATTCTCACTCAAGATCCTGAAGATGTTATCAATAATCCAGAGGTCGATGTTGTGATTGAAGTAATTGGTGGGATTGATCAGGCGAAAGAGTTCATTCTTGCTTCTCTTAAGAATCATAAGCATGTTGTAACAGCGAATAAAGACCTGATGGCGATCCATGGAAGAGAATTACTAACTGCTGCAGTTGATAATGAAAGTGATCTTTTCTATGAAGCTAGTGTAGCGGGTGGCATTCCTATCCTTAGAAGTTTAGTAGAAGGATTATCTTCTGACCGCATTACTAAGCTAATGGGAATTGTGAATGGAACAACAAACTACATTTTAACTAAAATGACAAAAAACAATGTCCCATATGAGAGTGTCTTAAAAGAAGCTCAGGACCTTGGATTTGCGGAGTCGGATCCTACTGCTGATGTAGAAGGGTTAGATGCTGCTAGAAAAATGGTGATTCTTGGGACGCTTGGCTTCTCCATGAAGGTTGGATTAGATGATGTAAAAGTAGAAGGCATCACACGTGTTGATGAAGAAGATATTGCTTATAGTAAGAAGCTAGGTTACACAATTAAATTATTAGGCATTGCGAGCTCAACAGACGGATCTATTGAACTTTCGGTTCAGCCAACATTGCTTCCTTCAAGACACCCATTAGCGTCCGTTAACGATGAATATAACGCGGTGTATGTCTATGGTGAAGCGGTAGGAGAAACAATGTTCTATGGCCCTGGTGCAGGTCAATTACCGACTGCCACTGCGGTTGTATCCGATCTCGTAGCTGTTATTAAAAATATGCGATTAGGTGTGAATGGAAAAAGCGTTATTCTTCCACAGCATGAGCGGAAGTTAACAAGCGATGAGCAAATTAAAAGCAAACATTTTATCAGGTTAATTGTAAAAGATGAACCGGGTGCATTTTCAAAAATTTCTCATCTATTCCAGGATCGTGGATTAAGTTTAGAGAAATTGATTCAAGAGCCAGTTGTGAATAATGGTACGGCTGAACTTGTCATCATTACACATGAAACGAATCAACGAGCATTTGAAGAAGTTCATAATCGTTTGAGAGACTTGGATGTAGTCGTAGAAGTGAAGAGTCGTTACCGAGTGGAGGGAATGTAATGAGCTGGAATGGTTTGATTAAGCAATATAAAGAATATTTACCTCTAACAGAGGAGACTCCTCAGCTCACGCTAAATGAGGGAAATACACCGCTGCTAAAGCTTGATCAGCTTTCAAACGAACTAGGTATTTCCCTTTATGTGAAGATTGAAGGAGCAAATCCGACGGGCTCATTTAAAGATCGTGGCATGGTAATGGCTGTGGCTAAGGCGAAGGAAGAAGGCAGTGACGCTATTATATGTGCTTCTACAGGCAACACAGCAGCTGCGGCCGCAGCTTATGGGGCAAGAGCAGGCTTACGCTGCATTATCGTTATACCTAAGGGGAAAGTAGCGCTAGGTAAGCTTGCCCAAGCCATGATTTATGGCGCAGAAATTTTTGAGATCGATGGGAATTTTGATGAAGCGCTCAGAATGGTGCGCGATATTGCGGAGACTGAGCCTATTGCTCTAGTTAACTCTGTTAATCCATACCGATTAGAAGGTCAAAAGACAGCGGCTTTTGAAGTATGTGATCAACTTGGGGAAGCGCCAGATGTGCTAGCGATTCCTGTTGGCAATGCTGGGAACATTTCTGCTTATTGGAAAGGGTTTAAAGAATATGTGACAGAAGATAGTCGACCGCAAATGCGTGGATTTGAGGCTGAGGGGTCTGCTGCGATCGTTCAAAAGAAAATCATCCCCAATCCAGAGACAATCGCTACAGCCATTCGTATTGGTAATCCAGCTAGTTGGCATCTTGCCGAAGAAGCTGTGATTGAATCAAAAGGTAAAATCGATAGCGTAACAGATGATGAAATTTTGCATGCGTATCAAGAGCTTGCCAAAAAGGAAGGCGTTTTTGCTGAACCAGCTTCGTGTGCTTCGGTAGCTGGAGTAATGAAGCAGGTTGCCTCAGGAGAGATTAAGAAGGGATCAAAGGTTGTTGCCGTATTAACGGGGAATGGATTGAAAGATCCTTCCACTGCAATGGACCTTGTTGTTGCAAAACCACGTGTTGTTGCAGCAGATAAAACACAGTTTCTTGAGGAGCTCAAGGGATGTGTGAGCCAGTGAATAGAGAAGAAGGCCTTTACTTGAAAGTTCCAGGTAGTACTTCAAATCTTGGACCAGGATTTGATTCAGTAGGTCTTGCAATCAATCGCTATTTGCACGTAAAATTGGAACCTTCTTCAGAATGGTCCTTTCATTACATTGACTTTGATGATGTATTGCCAGCAGGCAAAGATAATATGATTTATCAAACAATCGAGCAAATCGAAAAGAAGTATGGGAATGGAAAGAAACCTTCTCCTCATACTGTCACAATGACGAGTGAACTTCCTTTAGAGAGGGGACTTGGGAGCAGTGCTGCAGCCATTGTTGCTGCTGTCGAAATTGCGGACTTTACAATGGATCTTCATCTAACGATTGAAGAAAAAGTACAGATTGCCACAACATTTGAAGGCCATGCCGATAATGTTGCCGCGTCCCTTTATGGCGGACTCGTTATTGCAACTGGAGAGGAAGGAATAGGAACGATATCACATCAAGTAACTGATTTAGAGATGATCGCACTAATACCAAATCGCAAATTGAAAACAACGGATTCTCGATCAGTGTTGCCCGATATGCTCCCTTTTCAAGAAGCTGTAGAGGCAAGCAATATCGCAAATGTTTTTGTAGGCGCTGCTCTTCAGAACGATTGGAAATTGGCGGGTAAGCTAATGGAGCGTGATCTTTTTCATCAACCTTATCGAAAACATCTAGTGCCAGACTTAGAAAAGGTTCGTGCGATTGCTATGGAAAATGGTGCGTATGGAGCTGCTTTAAGCGGTGCAGGTCCAACATTAATTGTCTTTCATCCCAAAGCTTCGTCGAATGATCTTCAATTAGCGCTAGAAAAAGCTTTTCCTGAGTATTGTTGTGAATTGCTTATACCTGCGTCAACAGGGATGGAAATAACGTACGGAGCTTATCAAAATCAATCCATTTAATTGAGAAGTCGTCCTCTAAAAGGGCGGCTTTTTTTATGTTTTTGGACGGATGGTCGCCTGACAAAACTAGTGATAATTATCCAAAATAACCTCACTCTAACCGGCACAATCTGACAGTTTTATAAAGAAACTTAGTCTATACTTAGTATCAAAATCGCAAGGGGGGAGGCGTTCGGTGGCAGTATACCTTGATGTGATCTGGTTGCTAAATTTTTGTTTCGATTACATGCTGCTTGCGCTAACTGGGATACTGCTGAAGAAACAAGTAAAAAAGAGACGGCTTGCTACTGGTGCATTGATCGCTTCGTGTTATGTGCTTTTTCTTTTTGTTCCTGCCCTAACATTTATGGTAAACCCATTCATGAAGCTGCTCTACTCCTTACTTATTGTTGTGGTAACGTTTGGCTTTACAAGGTTTCGTAGCTTCTTTCAATGTTGGCTTCTCTTCTATTTTGTTACTTTTATGATTGGCGGGGGAATGATGGGGGCACATTATTTCTTTCAAAAAGATATGACGGTGTATAACGGAGCGGTCGCTACACAAAGCACTGGATTTGGGGATCCCGTTAGCTGGCTTTTTGTGTTAGTTGGTTTCCCTATCGTTTGGTTTTTTTCAAAAAGAAGAGTGGATCATCTCGAGACAACACGAATTCATTTTGATCAACTAGCAGAAGTTAGTATCCGAATTGATGATGTGACAATTTCAGCTAAAGCACTTGTCGATAGCGGCAACCAGTTACAAGACCCTTTAAGCGGCTCACCTGTTATGATCCTCGATATGACGGTGCATGAAGCGAACTTTCCACCATCGTTTATTCAGAAAGCCAAAAACATCACGGAATTCCAAGAAGAAGGAGAGGAGGATCGTTGGGAACATCGGTTACGTATTGTTCCGTTTCGGGCAGTCGGACAAGATCATCAATTCTTGTGTGCTGTAAAGCCGGATGAAGTATTGATCTCGATGGAGGGACGTTCATTAACTGTCAAAAAAGTACTTGTTGGATTAAGCTTTCATACGATTTCAGGAGAAAAAGATTATACGTGTATCCTTCATCCGAAAATGCTGACAGGACATAAGGCGACTGCGTCATAGAAGAGAAAACAAGACGACCAAGGAGGAGTTCGAGATGGGGAAAATGAAAATTAAGTTAGTTCTATGGTGGCAGCGGATCCTAATGAAGCTTGGTATTAAACCTGATGAGATCTATTACATAGGAGGGAGTGAAGCACTACCTCCTCCTCTATCGAAAGATGAAGAAGCGCATTTATTAATCCAATTACCTAAGGGAGATAAAGCAGCAAGATCGATTTTAATAGAGCGTAATCTTCGTCTGGTCGTTTATATTGCACGGAAATTTGAGAATACGGGGATCAACATTGAAGATTTAATTAGTATTGGTACGATTGGTCTCATCAAAGCAGTAAACACATTTAATCCTGAGAAAAAAATCAAGCTTGCAACCTATGCATCAAGGTGTATAGAGAATGAAATATTAATGTTCCTTCGACGGAATAATAAAATACGCTCAGAAGTTTCATTTGATGAGCCGCTTAATGTGGACTGGGATGGAAATGAGCTCCTTTTGTCTGATGTTCTAGGGACAGATGAAGATATCATTACGCGAGGGATAGAAGCTCGCGTTGATCGTAGATTACTTGTGAAAGCATTAGAAACACTTAATCCAAGAGAAAAACAAATTATGGAGTTAAGGTTTGGTCTTGCTGGAGAAGAAGAGAAAACGCAAAAGGATGTTGCCGATTTGCTTGGCATTTCTCAATCTTATATTTCAAGGCTCGAAAAGCGCATTATTAAACGACTTCGGAAAGAGTTCAATAAAATGGTCTGAGCTTCTTAGGATAATAGATGCATAAAATTCCCACTCGCGGAGATACTTTACTTTGACAGCATCTCCGATGAGGAGGGAATGAGTTGACACGAAACAAAGTCGAGATTTGTGGAGTAGATACATCCAAACTTCCAGTACTTAAAAATGAAAAAATGAGAGTACTCTTTAAGCAGATGCAGGAAGGGGATATTTCGGCACGTGAAGAACTGGTGAATGGTAATTTAAGGCTTGTTCTAAGCGTGATCCAGCGATTTAATAATCGAGGGGAATACGTGGATGATCTATTTCAGGTGGGCTGCATTGGCCTGATGAAATCCATAGATAACTTTGATTTAGGGCAAAACGTGAAATTCTCTACTTATGCAGTGCCGATGATCATCGGTGAAATCAGAAGATATCTCCGTGACAATAACCCGATCAGAGTGTCACGATCTTTAAGAGATATCGCTTATAAGTCTCTCCAGATTAGAGATAAATTAATGACGAAGAATTCCAAAGAACCAAATCCGACTGAAATTGCCAAAGAGCTTGGGGTGACGAAGGAAGAAGTAGTCTTTGCACTTGATGCGATTCAGGATCCTGTTTCATTATTTGAACCTATTTATAATGACGGAGGCGACCCCATTTTCGTTATGGATCAAATCAGTGATGATAAACAGAAAGACATCCAGTGGCTTGAAGATATTGCTTTAAAGGAAGCCATGACAAGATTAAATCAACGAGAGAACATGATCTTACAAATGAGATTCTTCCAGGGTAAAACGCAAATGGAAGTAGCAGATGAGATTGGGATTTCGCAAGCACAGGTGTCCCGACTTGAGAAAGCGGCGATTCACCAAATGAATAAAAATATCCAAAGTTAGAACGAGACCTGGGAAACAGGTCTTTTCTTTTGCCTTCTTTTCATATAATGAGATGAAAGGTGGGTGTGCGATGATAAAAATATCAGAATTTCAGGTGAAAGATGTTGTGAATGTTTCGAATGGACGTAAGCTTGGTCACATCGCTGATCTGGAAATTAATTTAACGACAGGCAAAATAGAAGCGATTGTGATTCCAGGTGCAGGTAAAATGATGGGATTGTTTGCGCGAGAAAGTGATGTCGTGATTCCATGGCGCAACATAGTGAAAATTGGGTCAGATGTTATTCTGGTAAGACATCATGATACAGCTGATGGCGAATCGTTTCAGAAAGAATCATAAGGAAAAAAAGATCTAACAATCTATATCCCTTAGGTTCAACATATTATGATAAAATAAGGTATAAACTGTATCATGGTATAAAGGGGTGCAACTGTGGAAAAAGAACCATTTCAACCATCAACACATAAAACATCACTGGCACTGAAATTTCCAGATCAAGCTGAACGGAACGATAACCTGATAGCAGGTTTTTCAACCCGTAGAAACGGAGTTAGCCAGACTCCGTTTTCTAGCTTGAATCTTGGATTCCACGTACCAGATCGAGCGAGAGATGTACTAATAAATCGCGAAACCCTTGCCTATGATATCGGACAATCCCTTGATCGATGGATCGTTGGTGAGCAAATTCATGGCGCCGACATTGCGAATGTAACAGCAGCGGATAAGGGACGAGGAGCAACGAATCATCAAGATGCCATTCCGAAAGTGGACGGGTTATATACAGATGATCCGGAAGTTCTTCTAACCGCTCTTTATGCCGATTGCGTTCCGCTCTATTTCTATGCGCCATCAGCTAAAAGAGTGGGGATTGCCCACGCAGGCTGGAAAGGAACAACGAAGAATATTGCAGGAGAGATGATTCGTGCGTGGAACAACGATGGAATCCAAACCGACGATATCTATGCTGCAATCGGCCCTTCAATAGGGAAATGTTGCTACGAGGTTGATGATGGCGTCATCGAACACATTAAAGCGCTAGTAGGAGATCAGGATCTGTTTTTTGATGAAAAAGCAACTGGGAAATACCAGCTTGATTTAAAAGCCGTGAATCGCGAGCTCCTCCTTCGGTCAGGGATTAAGTCGAGTCAACTATCAGTTACTGACTATTGTACAAGCTGTAGCAATCTGTTTTTCTCCCATCGAAAAGAAAATGGAAAAACAGGAAGAATGATGGCATACATAGGACTCGGGGAGGTATAGCATTATCGTGAATGTAAGAGAAAGTCTAGAAACAATCAAGGAGAAAATTAGCGCAGCAGCAAAACGGTCAGGTCGTGATCCTCATCATATTAATGTTGTAGCGGTGACTAAATATGTTAGCGTCGAACGTACAAAAGAAGCATTAGAAGCAGGCGTTACTCACTTCGGTGAAAGTCGTGATGAGGGGCTATTGAAGAAAGTAGAAGCTATTGGCACATTGCCTTCGTGGCACTTTATTGGCACACTACAATCTCGTAAAGTGAAAGACATTCTTCCATTTGTAGATTATATTCATTCCCTCGATCGTATATCTCTAGCTAAAGAAATACAAAAGAGAGCTGATGTCGAAGTAAACTGCTTTGTACAAGTTAACGTCTCTGGTGAAGAATCTAAGCATGGATTATCGCCAGATGAGACGCTACCTTTTATTGAGTCACTTAATGAATTCTCATCTATTAAAGTCGTAGGATTAATGGCTATGGCTCCGCATACAGATAATACAAATGAAATTCGAGATGTTTTCAAGAAACTTCGTGAGCTTGGAGAACGTGTCCAAAGTCTTTCACTCCCACATGCTCCATGCAATGAGCTTTCAATGGGGATGTCAAATGATTATGAAATTGCTGTTGAAGAGGGCGCGACATATGTTCGCATTGGATCGTCACTTGTCGGAAATGAAAAATAAAATAAGCTCTCCAGGAGGTGCAGGGAATTGGGTATCAAAACGAAATTCAAGCAGTTCTTTGAACTTGATGATGAAACGATAGAGTTGGATGAGCAGCAGGAGCAAGATTCATATATGGAAGAAGAAGAGCCTGAAGTTACTCGAGCGAATCGTAAGCAGTCTAAACAAAATGTGGTAAGTCTTCAAAGCGTTCATAAGAACTCAAGAGTTGTGCTAGTTGAACCAAGAGTGTATGCTGAAGCTCAGGATATCGCTGATCACGTGAAAAATCGCAAGTCTGTTGTGATGAATCTTCAGCGTATTCCACAAGATCAGGCGAGACGCATTGTCGATTTTCTAAGTGGAACAGTCTACGCTGTTGGTGGCGATATTCAGAAACTCGGTCCGGATACGTTTATATGTACACCGGACAATGTTGAAATTTCAGGTAACATTACAGATGAAATTTACGAAGACCAGTAATTAAGAAAGGGTGAAAAGTTTGAACATAGTTTCAATCTTACTTTCAGCAGTACAAATTTATACGTGGATCCTCATCATTTACATCTTTATGTCATGGATTCCAAATGCAAGAGAATCTTCTATTGGACGAATGATTGCTTCTATAGCAGAACCATATCTAGCTCCGTTTCGCAAAATTATTCCTCCAATCGGTGGAATGCTTGATATTTCGCCGATCGTAGCCATTTTCGCACTTCAGTTTGTGCAATATGGAATTATTGCGGTCTTTAGATTCATAGGCTAATGTCTATTTACGAACATTATCGTCCAGAAGAAAGAACATTTGTCGATCGCGTTTTACAATGGCAGGATGAGGTTCAAGAAAGGTATGCTCCCAGGTTAACCGATTTTCTTGATCCAAGAGAACAGGATATGGTGAGGCAAATCATTGGAAATCACTCTGACGTGGGCGTGTTTTTTTCGGGTGGAGTTGAAGGGTCTGAGCGTCAGAGGGCTCTTCTTGTTCCTCCTTACTTTGAACCAACAACTGAAGATTTCGAGATAATCGCTTTTGAAATTACATATCCAGCCAAATTCGTATCACTTACTCATCCAGATTTGCTTGGGGCAATGATGGGTCTTGGAATTAAGCGTGAGAAGTTTGGAGATATCCTTGTGCAGGATAGTTCTGCGAATTTAATCGTAGCGAAGGAAATTGCGGATTTCGTGAAAATGAATTTAACACATGCAGGGAAAGCGTCCATATCTCCTAACGAAATTCCATTAACGAGCGTAAGCGTCGTAGAAGCTTCCTGGCAGGAGCAGTCAGGCACAGTAACAAGCCTTCGTTTGGATACGGTACTTGCAGAAGTATACAATCTATCACGAGGTAAAGTTGCTCCGATGATTGAACATGAGCGAGCTAAATTAAATTGGAAGATCGTCAGTCAACCCTCTGCTGAAGTGAAAGAGGGAGACTACTTATCGTTACGTGGTTCCGGTAGAAGTAAGATTATTTCTGTTGATGGCAAAACAAAGCGGGATAAATGGCGGATTACGTATCAAATTCGTAAATAGTTTGTCATAAATAGAAGGAATATCCAAATGATTGTCGAAATACGAGTAAGCCGGGTATATGAAAAAAGAGAGTAAATCGGAGGTGGCTGAATTGCCTTTAACACCATTAGATATTCATAACAAAGAATTTACACGCGGATTTCGCGGTTATGATGAAGATGAGGTCAATGAGTTTCTTGATCAGGTAATCAAAGATTATGAAACGGTAATCAGAGAAAAGAAAGAATTGAATGAGAGAGTGAAGCTTCTAGAAGAACGACTTGGGCACTTCTCAAACCTTGAAGAAACGTTAAATAAGTCGATCTTAGTAGCACAAGAGTCAGCAGAAGAAGTGCGACAAAACGCTAAGAAAGAATCCCAGCTCATCGTAAAAGAAGCTGAGAAAAATGCCGACCGCATTATTAATGATTCGCTCGCTAAAGCGCGTAAAATCTCCATGGATAATGAAGAACTGAAAAAACAAGCAGCGGTTTATCGCACACGTTTTCGTATGCTAGTTGAAGCCCAGCTAGAGATGCTAAATAATGAAGACTGGGATGGCCTATTGGCTCGATTTGATGAGGAAGAAGAGCAGCAACAGGAGCAAATCGAAGAAAAAGCATAAAGCACTCATTTAATTTTTGTCATTTCCTTGACTTCTTATTTTTATTTACACTATACTTCTATTAATAGCAATAACGATCGACGAAGATGGGAAGAGTATCTGATTCTTACTTAACAAAGCGAGCCGGGAATGGTGTGAGCCGGTGTTAAGCAATCAGAGAAGATCGCCCCTGAGTCCCGTGCTGAACGATAAGTAAGCCTCGGCGAATCATTCACGTTACGAATGCAAAGTGAGCGTAAAGCTTAATTTGGGTGGTACCACGGGAAAACCTTCTCGTCCCTTTTCGGGGACGAGAAGGTTTTTTTATTTTGTAGCACACTTTGAAGAAACAATCCCCGAGTGGCTGAAGATCGTTACGGTTGTTGCTCGTTATAAGTTGAAGGAGGAAACCTCATGAGCTATAAAGAAACGCTCTTAATGCCAAAAACAAAATTTCCGATGAGAGGAAATTTACCGAATAAAGAGCCTGACATGCAAAAAGAATGGGCAAACATTAATCTCTATGAAAAAGTACAGGAAAGAACGAAGGACCGCCCTCTATTCGTCCTACATGATGGCCCTCCATATGCAAATGGTGACATCCATATGGGTCATGCAGAGAACAAAGTTTTAAAAGATATCATCGTTCGATATAAATCAATGAACGGTTTTAATGCTCCATATGTTCCTGGTTGGGATACGCACGGACTTCCAATCGAGCAGGCGTTAACGAAAAAAGGCGTCGATCGTAAGAAGTTAACGGTTGCTGAATTTAGAAAGAAATGTGAAGAATACGCATTAAAACAAGTTGATCGCCAGCGTGAACAATTCAAGCGACTTGGAGTTCGTGCTGATTGGGATAATCCATACATTACGCTTGATAAAGGCTATGAAGCACAGCAAATTAAAGTGTTCGGAGAAATGGCAAAGCGCGGTTATATTTATAAAGATAAAAAAACCGTTTATTGGTCTCCGACATCTGAATCAGCATTAGCTGAAGCTGAGATCGAGTATCAAGATAAGCGCTCTGCATCGATTTACGTTGCGTTTGATGTAAAAGACGGAAAAGGTGTTCTTGATGGCGATGAGAAATTTATCATCTGGACAACTACGCCGTGGACCATTCCTTCAAACCTTGCGATTGCGTTGAATGAGAAGTTCGAATACAGCGTCATTGAAGCGGATGCTACGAAATACGTTGTAGCAACAGAGCTTGTTGATCAATTAAAAGAAGAATTTGAGTGGAACAACGTAAGTGAAGTAAAGCGCGTAAAAGGTAGCGAACTTGAATACGTGACGGCTCAGCATCCAATCTACGATCGCGAATCCCTTGTGATTCTTGGTGACCACGTAACGCTTGACGCAGGTACAGGTTGCGTTCATACAGCCCCTGGACACGGTGAAGATGACTATATGATCGGACGAAAGTATAAGCTAGACATCCTTTGCCCTGTAGATGAAAAAGGTGTTTTCACTGATGAAGCTCCTGGCTTTGAAGGTATGTTCTATGACAAAGCGAATAAACCAATTACTGAAAAACTTGAAGAAGTTGGCGCGCTTGTGAAGCTTACATTCTTCACTCACTCTTATCCACACGATTGGCGTACGAAGAAACCGATCATTTTCCGTGCAACTGAGCAGTGGTTTGCGTCGATCAAAGAGTTCCGCCCTGAACTTCTTCAAGCTGTAGCAGATGTGAAATGGTTCCCATCATGGGGTGAAATCCGCCTTCATAATATGGTAAAGGATCGTGAAGATTGGTGTATTTCTCGTCAACGCGCATGGGGCGTTCCAATCCCAGTGTTCTATGGCGAAAATAATGAACCCATCATTACAGATGAGACAATTGCTCATGTATCAGAATTGTTCCGTAAGCATGGATCAAACATCTGGTTTGAGTGGGATGCAAAAGAACTTCTACCTGAAGGATTTACTTCAGAGCATAGTCCAAACGGTGAATTCCGTAAAGAAATGGATATCATGGACGTTTGGTTTGACTCAGGTTCTTCTCACCAAGCTGTTCTCGAAGAAAGAAGCGACCTTGCACGACCTGCTGATTTGTATCTAGAAGGTTCTGATCAGTACCGTGGCTGGTTTAACTCCTCCCTATCAACAGCTGTAGCCGTAACAGGTAAAGCACCTTATAAAGCGGTTCTTAGCCATGGATTTATTCTTGACGGTGAAGGAAAGAAAATGAGTAAGTCGCTAGGAAATACCATGGTACCGAACGATGTTATGAAACAATTGGGTGCGGATATTCTGCGTCTATGGGTCTCATCGGCTGATTATCAAGCTGACGTTCGCGTATCGAATGATATTTTAAAACAAGTAGCTGAAGTGTACCGAAAGATTCGCAACACGTTCCGTTTTATGCTTGGGAACCTTGAAGGGTTTGACCCAACAGAGCATCAAGTGGCGTATAAGGATTTAGGTGAACTTGATCAGTATATGCTTGTGAAGCTAAATAATCTCGTATCGAAAGTGAAAAAAGCTTATGATGAGTATCAGTTCTTAACGGTTTATAATACCATCCATAACTTCTTTACAATTGAAATGAGCTCGTTCTATCTCGATATCGCGAAAGACACGCTTTATATTGAACATGCAGATCACCCGAACCGTCGTGCGATCCAAACAGTTCTTTATCAGACAGCTGTTGCGCTTACGAAACTTCTTTCGCCTATCATTCCGCACACTGCTGAAGAAGTATGGCAGTTTGTCCCTGGTGAGAAGGAAGAGTATGTACAGCTTTCCGATATGCCAGAAGTGAAGAATTTTGAAGGTACAGCTGATCTTGAAGAAAAATGGGATCATGTGATGGAGCTTCGTGACGAAGTTCTAAAAGCACTAGAAGAAGCGCGTAACGAGAAGAAAATCGGTAAATCGTTAACCGCTCAGCTTCATATTTATGCTGATAATGGTACGAAGGATTTGCTGGAAGGCGTAGCAAATCTTGAGAAGCTCTTTATCGTATCAGGTGCTACAGTGGCCGGTACGAAGGCTGAAGCACCAGCAGAAGCGAAAGTATATGAAGAACTAGCGATCTCCGTTTCACCTGCTGAGGGAGAAACGTGTGAGCGCTGTTGGCAAGTGAAAAAAGACGTTGGCGCTAATAGTGAATACCCAACTCTTTGCGCTAGCTGTGCTGAAACGGTTAAAAATCATTACTAATTAAAGAAATAAATCGAAAAGACGCTTTGCGATGCGAAGCGTCTTTTCTTTGTTGTTAGCTCAGTTTCGATTGTCTGCTGAAGCAAGCTGTGCTAAACTTTCATAGGAAGTAACATTTGATCGGAGGAGCGCTCGTGTGGAAATATCTCATAGCCATAGGCATCATTGTTCTAGATCAGTGGACGAAATGGCTTGTTGTGAAGTACATGGAATATGGTGAAAACATTACATTAATTAATGACTTTCTTTATCTAACTTCTCATCGAAACCGGGGCGCCGCCTTCGGAATCCTTCAAGGACAGATGATTTTCTTTTATATCATTACCATTTTCGTCATTGGAGCGGTTATTTATTATATGAAACAATATAAACATAGCCGTTTCGTTAGCGTCACCCTAGCACTCATACTTGGTGGTGCAATAGGGAACTTTATAGATCGAGTCCTTCGTGGAGAAGTAGTAGATTTTGTGAACACATTTATCTTCTCTTATGATTTTCCGATCTTTAACGTTGCCGATGCCTCCCTTGTTGTAGGTGTTATTCTTATCTTTATCGGAACCATTTTTGAAAGTAAGCAGGCTAAAGGGGAAAACTAATGGAAAAATTCACATTTAAAGTAGCAGAAGAAGAGAAAGGTGAGCGAATCGATAAGCTCATTACTTCTTATGAAAATGACTGGTCGCGTAGCCAGGTTCAAGCTTGGATTAAAGATAAAAATATTCAAGTGAATGGCGAAGACGTGAAAGGCAATTATAAAGCAACTGCAGGCGATAAGATCGAAGTAACCGTTCCTGAGCCTGAAGAATTAGAAATTGTAGCAGAGAATCTGAACCTTGAGATTGTTTACGAGGATGCAGATGTTCTTGTCGTGAACAAACCACGAGGAATGGTTGTTCACCCAGCTCCAGGACATGCTAGCGGAACGCTTGTTAATGGGTTAATGTATCAAGTTAACGATCTAAGCGGTATTAACGGTGTTGTCCGTCCTGGGATCGTTCATCGTATTGATAAAGATACTTCAGGGTTATTAATGGTCGCAAAGAACGACAAAGCCCATGAGTCACTTGTAAAGCAGCTTCAAGCTAAAACCGTTAACCGGCGTTATACTGCCATCGTTCATGGCAACATTCAGCATGACGTGGGGACAATTGATGCGCCAATCGGGCGAGATAAGCAAGATCGTCAGAAGATGACGGTAACGGATGAAAATAGCCGAGATGCGGTTACGCATTTTCATGTTCTAGAACGTTATAAGCAATTTACTTATGTTGAATGTAAGCTTGAAACTGGTCGAACGCATCAAATTCGAGTTCACATGAAATATATCGATCATCCCGTTGCAGGTGATCCTAAATATGGCCCAAGAAGAAAGTCGCTTCCGATTGATGGTCAGGCCCTTCATGCCGGTGTTCTAGGCTTCAGTCACCCTGTGACAGAAGAGTGGCTTGAATTCTCTGCTCCTATTCCAGAGGATATTGAACGTTTATTAAAGCGACTTAGACAAGATTAAGGTTGACTTAAGAAGAGATCTTTGCGATACTCTTTATAGACAATAGCATACCCTTTAAAGACAGTCCCGTGAGGCTGCAAAGGAAAAACGGCTATGTACGATCGGTACATTTATATGCCCAAAACCCTTTTGCCCTCATGGCAAAAGGGTTTTTTTAATGCCACAGATCGATAAAGAGAGAGGGGCGATCATCATGGAAAACAAACGCATTTTGCTCGATGATCAAGCGATTCGAAGAGCGCTTACGCGAATTGCACATGAAATTCTAGAGCGTAATAAAGGCATTGATAATACAATGCTTGTTGGGATTAAAACTAGAGGCATTTATTTAGCTGAGAGGTTAGCTGAACGAATCGAACAAATTGAAGGATCAGCGATTTCAGTAGGAGAAGTTGATATCACCATGTATCGCGATGACCTTACTCACAAAAACGAAGATCAGGATCCGCTAATAAAAGGCACAAGCATTTCAAAGGATGTAACAGATCAAAAAGTTATACTTATTGACGACGTTCTTTATACAGGCAGAACCGTTCGTGCTGCAATGGATGCCTTAATGGATCTTGGACGTCCATCACAAATTCAACTGGCGGTGCTAGTTGATCGTGGACACAGAGAATTACCGATTCGTCCCGATTATGTAGGGAAGAACGTACCAACAGCAAAAGAAGAAATCATTGAAGTTGCTCTAACAGAAGTAGATGACTTTGATCAAGTTAGCTTATCACAATCATAAATCGTGCTCCCTTTAAATCCGTCCAGAGAGACGGCCAAGGGAGGAGACGCGTTCCGTTTAAGGACACGCGTGTACCTCCTTGCGGCCATGCAAGGAGTTTTTTTATACCTTAGGGTTAAGAAAAACGATGGCCGGGACACGCACAACCGAGGAGGAATACATCATGAAAAAAGTATTAGGAATTCGAGAGGTACCCAAACCTTCAAGCTGGCTTACATTGAGCTTACAGCATTTATTCGCCATGTTTGGCGCAACGATATTAGTTCCATTTCTCGTCGGACTTGATCCGGCGGTTGCCCTTGTCTCAAGTGGACTTGGGACGCTAGCTTATCTTGCCATAACGAAAGGTCGCATCCCAGCATACCTGGGGTCGTCATTCGCCTTTATTGCACCAATCATTTCAGCCGTCTCTTTACACGGACCAGAGGGAGCCATGATCGGAAGCTTTTTTGCCGGGATTGTCTACGGTCTTGTCGCAATTGGGATTCGAGCGCTTGGGTTAAACTGGCTGTTAAAACTTCTTCCACCGATCGTAGTTGGCCCCGTGATCATGGTCATCGGACTAGGTCTTGCAGGAACGGCGATTGACATGGCGATGAATAACCCTGCTACGGAAGCCTATAGCGGCACACACTTTACTGTCGCGCTTGTCACGCTAGGGGTTACCATTCTCGCTTCCATGTTTTTAAGAGGATTTTTCAGCCTGATTCCGATTTTAATCGGCATAGTATCTGGATACACTTTTGCTTACTTCATGGGTATTGTTGACCTTACTCCAATTAAAGAAGCTTCATTCTTACAAATGCCGGATTTCATCATCCCGTTTGCGGATTACAACCCGGTTGATGTCTTCTCATGGGAAATCTTATTCATCATGGTACCAATTGCAGTTGTTACGATTGCAGAGCACATTGGCGATCAGATGGTTTTAAGTAAAGTTGCCGGCAAGAATTTCTTGAAAACTCCAGGTCTCCACCGCTCCATTCTTGGAGACGGAGTAGCCACAATGATCGCATCTTGCCTTGGTGGGCCGCCGAACACAACATATGGGGAGAACATTGGCGTACTTGCGATAACACGAGTATTCAGCGTGTTCGTCATCGGAGGGGCTGCTGTCCTTGCCCTTATGTTCGGCTTCATTGGAAAAGTAACAGCTCTTATCTCAACGATTCCAACGGCTGTCATGGGCGGCGTGTCGATCCTTCTTTTCGGAATTATTGCATCATCTGGCTTGCGCATGCTGATTGATAACAAAATTGATCTTGGTGAAAAGCGCAACTTGATCATCTCCTCCGTAATCCTAGTCATCGGTGTAGGTGGGGCATTCATCCAGGTCAGTGACAACTTGCAAATTGCAGGAATGGCGCTTGCGACTGTCATTGGTATTACGCTGAACCTCATTTTGCCTGGCGGAAGCTCACAACAATCGGTTGAGAAAATGTTTGAAGAAGATCTTGAAAATAACGAACCAGCTGCATAGCATCATCCTTTAAAAAGGTACAGAGAGACCTAAAAGGGTGGGAAAGAGATGCGTTTACTTAAACGCGTCTAACCTTCTGCACCCTGACAACGCTCAGGGTGTTTTTTTTGAGAAAAATATTAACGAAACGGAGTGAGTGATGTGAAGCATTTACTTGATATGACCTCTCTTACATTAGATGAAATTCATGAAATTTTACTGCAGGCTGAACGTTTTAAAAATGGAAAAAGTATTCAAAGACAGGAGCCAGTGTTTATAGCGAATCTTTTCTTCGAACCGTCAACCCGAACAAGATTTAGCTTTGAGGTAGCAGAGAAGCGACTTGGATATGAGGTGTTGAATTTTGAAACGTCATCATCAAGCGTTCAAAAAGGGGAGACGCTATACGACACTATTAAAACCCTTGAATCTATTGGGGCAAGTGCTGTAGTCGTAAGGCACAAAGATGAGAAGTATTTCGAACCGCTACTTGAGAAAACGTCCATGTCCATCATTAATGCAGGCGATGGATGCGGGCATCACCCAACCCAATCGCTACTAGATCTCCTAACGATTCGTCAAGAATTCAAGCGATTTGAAGGTCTAAACGTTGTGATCGCTGGTGATATAAAGCACAGCAGGGTAGCGCGGTCAAATGCGAACGTATTAAGTAGGCTAGGTGCAAAAGTGAGTTTTTCGGGCCCCCGTGAATGGCAAGATGAAACAATGAATGACTACCCATACGTCACAATGGATGAAGCGGTTGAACAGGCGGATGTCCTCATGCTACTCCGCATTCAAAATGAACGCCATGCAAGAAGAAGCGATACTGATTCTTACCTCCAATCATTCGGCTTAACGGTAGAGCGAGAAAGACGTTTGAAGAAACACAGCATTATCATGCATCCTGCGCCGGTTAATCGAGGCGTTGAAATTGATACATCATTAGTGGAATGTGAACGCTCAAGAATTTTTAAACAAATGGAAAACGGTGTTTACGTACGAATGGCCTGCTTGAATTTGGTCCTACAACCTAATAAGAAAGGAATGGTCGTGTAATGCTAATCCAAAACGCGAAACTACTTAATGAATCTGGAGAATTGATGGAGCGCGATGTTCTTATCAATCAAGAAGGTCAAATTGAAACAATCGCACAGAGCATTGAAAAGGGTGAGTACGAAACCTTTGATGCGAAAGGGAACCTCCTAGTTCCAGGGCTCGTTGATCTTCACGTGCACTTAAGAGAACCGGGAGGAGAGCATAAAGAAACGATTGAAACTGGTACTAAAGCAGCGGCGAAAGGCGGATTTACAACAATCGCAGCTATGCCGAATACAAGACCTGTACCAGACAATGGAGAAACGATGCAAACATTAATGAAACGTATCAAAGAAACGGCAAGTGTTCGCGTCCTACCATACGGAGCGATTACAACAAGACAGCTAGGTCAAGAGCTTACGAATTTTGAAGGGTTGAAAACAAACGGTGCGTTTGCTTTAACAGATGATGGCGTTGGTGTTCAAGATGCAGGAATGATGTTAGAAGCGATGAAGCGAGCGGCAGCTAGTAACCTAGCAATTGTTGCCCATTGTGAAGAAAACACGTTGATCAACGGAGGAAGCGTTCATGAAGGTCATTTCTCAAAAGAGAATGGACTAAATGGTATTCCATCGGTTTGTGAGGCGGTACATATTGCAAGAGACGTTCTGCTCGCTGAAGCAGCAGGCGTTCATTATCATGTTTGCCACATTAGTACGAAGGAGTCCGTCCGTACTGTACGCGATGCGAAGCGGGCTGGCATTAACGTAACAGCTGAAGTAACACCACATCATCTCCTTTTATCAGAAGATGATATACCGGGACTTGATACGCATTACAAGATGAACCCGCCTCTTCGATCAAAAGAAGATCGAGAAGCACTTATCGAAGGTTTGCTTGACGGCACAATTGACTTTATTGCAACGGATCATGCCCCTCATTCAGAGGAAGAAAAAGCACAGTCAATGGAAAAAGCGCCATTCGGCATTGTAGGATTGGAAACAGCTTTTCCGCTGTTATTCACCCATTTTGTTGAGAAAGGGACCTTTACACTCAAGCAACTTGTGGATTGGTTAACGGTGAAACCAGCGCAGGCATTTGGACTTGAATACGGCACTCTCGAAATAGGTGCACTAGCGGATATGACAATTATCGATTTAACAGAGCAAAAGGACATTAATCCAGAGTTATTTGTTTCGAAAGGAAAGAATACCCCATTTAATGGATGGACTTGTAAAGGATGGCCAACGGCAACAGTTGTCAATGGCAAAATCGTGTTTGAAAAGGGGAGCGATCAATGATGAGAAGACAGCTGATATTAGAAGATGGATCCGTTTTTGTAGGGAAAGCATTCGGTAGTGACATTGAGAAAAGTGGTGAGGTTGTTTTCAACACAGGCATGACGGGCTATCAGGAAATTTTGTCCGATCCATCCTATTGTGCTCAAATCGTCACGCTAACCTATCCGTTGATCGGAAACTACGGCATAAACAGAGATGATTTCGAATCAATAAACCCATCTGTACACGGTCTTATTGTGAAAGAAGCAACAGAAGTACCAAGCTACTGGAGAAATGAAATGACGCTTGATGAATTGCTTCGTGTGAAAGGCATTCCTGGACTTGAAGGAATTGACACAAGGAAGCTAACAAAGCTGATCCGCTCAAATGGAACGTTAAAAGGAAAAATGTGTAGCATGGATGTTGATCCAGAGAAGATTGCGCGTGATCTAAGAGATACACCATTGAAAAGGGACCAGGTACAGCAGGTATCCATTAAAGCACCTTATGCAAGTCCAGGTCGTGGATTCCGCATCGTTCTTGTCGATTTTGGAATGAAGCACGGCATTTTAAGAGAACTAACAAAAAGGAAATGTGATGTTGTTGTTGTCCCATACAATACGTCGGCAGAAGAAATTCTGCGCCTAAATCCTGATGGCGTGATGCTAAGTAATGGCCCTGGCGATCCAAAAGATGTTCCTGAAGGAGTGGACATGATTAACGGTATTCTCGGTAAAATTCCGCTCTTTGGCATTTGCCTAGGTCACCAACTCTTTGCTCTTGCCTGCGGAGCGGATTCAGAGAAAATGAAATTTGGTCATAGAGGGTCCAATCATCCCGTAATGGATTTAACAACAAAACGGGTCGCGATTACTTCGCAAAATCATGGTTATACGATTGCCGCTGAAACGTTAGAGAATACCAACCTTGAAGTCACACATGTTGCCGTAAACGATGGTTCCATTGAAGGCGTCAAGCATAAGAATGAACCAGCTTTTAGTGTGCAATACCATCCAGAAGCATCACCTGGACCAGAAGATTCCAATGAACTTTTTGACGACTTTATCTCGATGATTACAACATTCAAGGGGGAAAAAACATATGCCTAAACGTACAGATATTAAGAAAATCCTTGTGATCGGATCTGGACCGATTGTCATCGGGCAAGCAGCAGAATTTGACTATGCAGGAACGCAGGCATGTCAGGCGTTAAAAGAAGAGGGTTATGAAGTAATTCTAGTAAACTCAAATCCTGCAACAATTATGACGGATACCACAATCGCGGACGAAGTATACATCGAGCCACTAACGCTTGATTTTGTTAGCCGTATTATTCGAAAAGAACGACCAGATGCTCTTCTTGCAACACTTGGAGGGCAAACTGGACTGAATATGGCAATGGAATTATCAGAAGCGGGCGTTTTAAAAGACTATGAAGTAGAACTTTTAGGTACGAAACTTGATGCGATTCAGCAGGCAGAGGATCGAGATTTGTTTCGTACGCTCATGAATGAGTTAAACGAGCCAGTTCCTGAAAGTGATATTATTCATAACCTTGAGGAAGCTTATCGATTTGTGAATCGAATTGGATACCCGGTTATTGTACGTCCTGCCTATACGCTTGGTGGTACAGGCGGTGGAATCGTGAACAACGATGAAGAATTAGAAGAAATTGTTTCAAGTGGCCTAAAATACAGCCCGGTTACGCAGTGTCTTCTCGAAAAAAGCATTGCTGGGTTTAAAGAAGTCGAGTATGAAGTGATGAGAGATGGTCAAGATCAAGCGATCGTTGTATGTAACATGGAGAATATCGATCCTGTTGGAATCCATACAGGTGACTCCATCGTCGTAGCGCCGAGTCAGACCCTATCTGACCGAGACTATCAAATGCTACGTAACGTAGCGCTAAAAGTCATTCGCGCACTAAAAATCGAGGGGGGCTGTAACATTCAGCTCGCTCTTGATCCATACAGCTTCCAATATTACATCATAGAAGTAAATCCTAGAGTAAGTCGTTCTTCCGCTCTTGCATCTAAAGCAACGGGTTACCCGATTGCCAAGCTTGCAGCGAAAATCGCGGTGGGGCTCTCTCTTGCTGAAATGAAAAATCCTGTTACAGGAAAAACATATGCAAGCTTCGAACCAGCTTTAGACTATGTTGTATCTAAGATTCCAAGATGGCCATTTGATAAATTCGAAAGTGCAAATCGCAAGTTAGGAACGCAAATGAAGGCAACAGGTGAAGTGATGGCAATCGGCCGTACACTTGAAGAATCACTACTAAAAGCGGTTCGCTCACTGGAATCGAACGTTAGTCACCTTACTATTCCTGAACTAGCTGATCTTGATGAAGAAACGATGGAGAGAAGAATTCGCTTTGCGGACGATGAGCGCATCTTCGTTGTAGCAGAAGCATTCAGACGAGGAAAAACGATAAAAGAAATTCATGATTGGAGCAAAATTGATCATTATTTCCTCGTCAAAATGCAAGGAATCATTGAGCTTGAAAACAAGTTGAAAGAAAACAAAGGAAATCTCGATCTTTTGCTTGAAGCAAAGCAAAAAGGGTTCTCAGATCATATCATTGCAACCCTCTGGGATCAAACGGAGCTTGAAATCTATGAACTACGAACGCGAGAAGCCATCCGTCCCGTTTACAAAATGGTTGATACGTGTGCGGGCGAATTTGAATCTGAAACGCCTTATTACTACTCCACTTATGAAGATGAGAATGAATCACTTGAAACACCAAAAGAGAGTGTGCTCGTACTAGGTTCGGGGCCAATTCGAATCGGCCAGGGGATTGAATTTGATTACGCAACGGTGCACAGCGTTTGGGCCATTCGTGAAGCGGGTTATGAAGCCATTATCATTAATAATAACCCGGAGACTGTATCTACTGATTTCAGCATCTCAGATAAGCTTTATTTTGAACCATTAACTGTTGAAGACGTGATGCATGTGATTGATCTTGAGAAGCCTAAAGGCGTAGTCGTTCAGTTCGGAGGTCAGACGGCTATAAATCTAGCGGACGAACTATCAGCTCGAGGGGTGAAAATCCTTGGAACATCGTTAGAAGATATGGATCGAGCGGAGAATCGCGACAAATTCGAAATGGCGATGGCAGAGCTGAACATCCCTCAACCAGAAGGGAAGACAGCAACTTCCGTTGATCAAGCAGTTGCCATTGCTGAGCGAATTGGCTATCCTGTCCTCGTTCGCCCATCCTATGTACTCGGCGGAAGAGCAATGGAAATTGTGTATAAGGAAAGCGAACTGCTTCATTACATGGAAAATGCCGTTAAGGTTAATCCGCAGCACCCAGTCTTAATCGATCGGTATTTGATGGGGAAAGAAATTGAAGTTGATGCGATCTCTGACGGAGAAACCGTATTTATTCCAGGTATTATGGAACACATCGAGCGTGCAGGGATTCACTCTGGGGATTCGATTGCAGTATACCCTCCACAGAGCTTATCTAGTGAGGTGAAACAAACGCTCATTGATCAGACAATCGCTCTTGCGAGAGGTTTGAAGATCAAAGGTCTCCTTAATATCCAATATGTTATTCAAAATGAACAGGTGTATGTGCTTGAAGTAAATCCGCGCTCAAGTCGGACGGTACCATTCTTAAGTAAAATTACAGGGGTACCGATGGCGAACATAGCAACAAAAGTGATTCTAGGAGCATCGCTTGAATCACTTGGTTACGAAACAGGGTATGGAGCAGAGCGAGACGATGTATATGTAAAAGTGCCGGTCTTCTCATTTGCTAAACTGCGCCGCGTTGATATTACGCTCGGGCCTGAAATGAAATCAACAGGCGAAGTGATGGGGCGCGATTACACACTGGAGAAAGCTCTATATAAAGGGCTCGTTGCTTCAGGTATGAAGATTCCAACTCACGGCTCAGTGTTATTCACAATCGCGGACAAAGATAAAGAAGAAGCGATCGATATTGTGAAGCGTTTCAATGCGATCGGCTATCACATTCTGGCGACAGAAGGAACAGCTCACATCATACGTGATCTTGGAATACCTGTGACAGTCGTCAATAAAATTGGGGCAGAAAAGCCGAATTTACTACACGTCATTCGTGAAGGTCAGGCACAATTTGTTATTAATACGCTCACTAGAGGAAAGCAACCGGCTCGTGACGGCTTCCGTATTCGAAGAGAGTCAGTTGAAAACGGAGTTGTGTGCTTTACATCTCTTGATACAGCAAGAGCTCTGCTTCGCGTTATTGAAACAATGACCTTTACAAGCACAAGCATGCCGAAGTTTCACGAAAAAGAAGTGGTTCGTTCATGAGACAGTTAAAAACCGAGCTCGTGTCCCAAAAAGAAATTGCAGCTTCGATTTATGAAGCAGTAGTTTTCCATAAGGAGATTGATGAAAGCTTCCAACCTGGACAATTTGTTCATGTAAAAGCTGGCTTCGGTTCAGATCCACTTCTCAGAAGGCCGATTAGCATTTGTCGTATTGATCCTAAAAAGCATGAGTTGACGATGATCTACCGAGCAGAAGGAAAAGGAACGAAAGTTTTATCTGAGATGGTGCCGGGGGTTGAGGTTGACCTCCTCGGCCCGCTCGGTAAAGGGTTTCCGGTTGATAAAACAATGGAGGGAGATACGGCTTTGCTTGTAGGAGGCGGTATCGGCGTGCCCCCCCTTTATTATCTTTCGCAAGAATTAACGAAGCGCGGCGTCAATGTGAAGCACATAAATGGCTTTCAAACGAGCTCAGTAGTTTTTTATGAAGAGAAGTTTAAAGCATTAGGCCCTGTCACGATTACAACAGCGGATGGAACGTATGGGGAAGCAGGGTTTGTAACAAATCAGCTTGATATGGAAGCAGATTATCTCTTTGCCTGTGGTCCATCTCCAATGTTAAAAGCGCTAGAAAACTATCATGCAAAAAAGGGCGTGTACCTCTCCCTTGAACAGCGAATGGGCTGTGGAATTGGTGCCTGTCTTGCGTGCGTTTGTCATGTACAGGGAGACGAAACAGGCTTTGCTTATCGAAAAGTTTGTAGTGACGGTCCGGTATTTCAAGCAGGGGAGGTTGTCCTATGAGCCGATTAGGAATTCAGCTACCAGGTCTTGACTTAAAGAATCCGATTATGCCAGCTTCTGGCTGCTTTGGATTTGGTAGAGAGTACAGTCAATTTTACAAACTAGATCAGCTTGGAGCCATTATGGTAAAAGCGACCACCAATGAGCCTAGATTCGGAAACCCTACACCTCGTGTAGCAGAAACGACGTCAGGCATGTTAAACGCTATCGGTCTCCAGAACCCTGGCCTTGAGCGTGTCATGACAGAAGAATTACCATGGTTATCACAATTTGATGTGCCAATTATTGCGAATGTCGCCGGATCTACAATTGAAGATTATGTGGCCGTGGCTAAACGGATTTCTAAAGCACCGAACGTTCATGCGCTAGAGTTAAACATTTCTTGCCCCAATGTGAAGGAAGGCGGACTTGCATTTGGAACGGTACCAGAAACAGCATATGACGTAACTAAAGCTGTAAAAGACGTATCGTCAGTTCCTGTTTACGTCAAGCTCTCACCGAACGTGACAGATATTGTGGAAATGGCAAAAGTAGTTGAGCGTGCTGGAGCGGATGGGTTAACGATGATCAACACGCTTCTCGGAATGCGAATTGACTTGAAAACCGGTAAGCCAATCCTTGCAAATGGGGCTGGTGGCTTATCAGGTCCTGCCATTAAGCCTGTTGCCATTCGTATGATTCATCAAGTAAGTCAACAAGTAAATATCCCAATTATCGGTATGGGCGGGGTGCAGACTCCTGAAGATGTAGTGGAATATTTTCTTGCTGGAGCAAGCGCTGTAGCGGTTGGAACAGCAAACTTCGTTGACCCATTTATATGTCCTAACATTATTGAGTCTTTACCAGCATTGCTTGATGAGTTAGGTGTTCACCATATTTCAGAGCTTACGGGAAGGAGTTGGAAATCGGAATGGAATCTTCAATCATCCTCGCATTAGATTTTTCTAGAAAAGATGAGCTAGATGATTTCCTTGCGCTATTTGAGCGGGAAAAGCTTTTCGTTAAAGTTGGTATGGAAGCATACTATCAACATGGACCTAAGTTAGTAGATGAATTAAAGCAGCAAGGTCACGATGTTTTTCTTGATTTGAAACTTCATGATATTCCAAATACCGTCCAAAAGGCGATGAAAGGATTAGCCGGTCTTGGTGTTGATTTGATCAATGTTCATGCTAGTGGAGGGTCGCGTATGATGAAGGCGGCAATAGAAGGGCTTGAATCAGGTACGAGCTCAGGGCAAAAGCGCCCGCTTTGCATCGGCGTTACGCAATTAACAAGTACGTCAGAAGAGATGCTTCGAAAAGAATTGCAAATCACTGGAAATATGAAGAATAGCGTTGTTTCTCTCGCCAATCTTGCAAGAGAAAGTGGGCTTGATGGTGTTGTGAGCTCAGCTCTCGAAGTCCCGATGATAAAAGAAGCTTGTGGCGATCGTTTTCTAACGGTAACTCCTGGGATTAGACTCGAAGGGGATATGGCTGGTGATCAAAACCGCGTCTGCTCACCAAAGAAAGCACGGTCTCTAGGAAGTGATTTCATAGTCGTAGGACGCAGCGTAACTGGAGCGAAGAATCCATTAGCGGCATATAACATACTAAAATCTGAATGGAGGAATTCATATGAAATCAATCGCTAAAGCCTTATTGGAAATTGAGGCAGTGAGTCTACAGCCGAATAACCCATTTACGTGGTCCTCAGGATTATTATCACCAATTTACTGTGATAACCGTTTAACACTTTCATATCCAAAGGTAAGAAAAGAAATTGCCCGTGGGCTTGCTACTATGGTGAAGGAAAAATACCCTGATGCAGAAGTGATTGCTGGAACAGCAACAGCTGGGATTCCTCATGCTGCGTGGGTAAGCGACGTATTAGATCTACCAATGGTTTACGTTCGGGGAAGCGCAAAGGTGCATGGAAAAGGGAATGTTATTGAAGGAAAAGTAGATGATGGCCAAAAAGTTGTGGTAATTGAAGATTTGGTTTCAACTGGCGGCAGTGCCATTGATGCTGTGAAGCAATTACAATCTGCAGGAGCGAATGTTCTTGGTGTGGCCGCGATCTTTACATATGGGATGAAAAAAGGGGCAGAGCAGTTCGCTGCTGAACGAATTGCCTGGGATACCCTTACCAATTTCGATGAATTGTTAACAAGCGCCGTTGAAACAGGTATGATTGAGGAAAGAGAGGTTCAATCACTGCTTCACTGGCGCGACAATCCATCTTCAACAGAATGGTTGGAGCAGTTGAAAGATCTCTCCGTTTAGGAGGGGGAAGATGAGAAAAATGCAAGGAGAAGAGTTCGATTCGCTCGTATCCTTTTTTGATGATATGGCTAGAACAAAATGGCTTGGAGCTGTTCACGATGAATTAAAACAAGCTTCAGGATCATGGGAAGGGAAGTCAGTTCTAGATGTAGGGTGTGGAACAGGAAGACTTCTTCTTCGTGGCGTCGAGGAAGCGAGTATGCTGACAGGTGTTGATTTATCATCTGAAATGGTGAAGGCAAGCAAACAGAATTTCTTCTTTTTAAATCGAGCGAATAAAAGTCACTTTTCAGAAGATGACGCATGCAATCTTTCGTTTAACGATGACACGTTTGATTTGTCTCTATCAACGTGCGTTATGTTCCTTTTACCAGAGCCTGAAGCAGGTATGAAAGAAATGATGCGGGTTACAAAAGAAGACGGTAGGATTGTTATGTTAAATCCATCTCTTCAAATGAACCAAATGGCTGCTTTCGAATATGCAAAAAAGCATGGAATGAGCGGTTTTGAACAAACATCACTGTTAAAGTGGTCGAACGTTTCAACGAAAAGACATCGCTATACACCAGAACAGCTAAGCGAGAAGCTGAAAGGGCTTGGTGCGAAGGAAACGAAACATGTAGAAGTGCTTGATGGGTTAGCGATTATTACGGTTGCAGTATTATAACAAATGACTGTTTTCTAAAACAGTGTTGCTGAGCGGAGGTATTTCCGCTTCAATCAGCGAAGTGTGATTCTTTATACAATTTTTTCAATAGCCACAATTTTTGAGAATAAAGCCTAATAAATAAGAGGTTCCCGCTAGTTACTTAGCAGGAACCTTTTTGTTGTAAAGAGTTTAACCTCTATTTTGATTTTCGGCAGAGTCAAATATTAATAATGTTCTCTAACATAACCAAAATATATGATGTTGAATAATTGTAAATTTCATAACGATATTATTAAAGTTTTTACGTTTATTTACTTTAATGTAATAAATAAAACAAAAATTTACAAAAAGATTAAGCTATGGTAATCTAGTAAATTGAGTCCTCATATGTTATAAAAAGGGTTTTATGCCAAAAAGATAGTTGGATTAATTGTATAAAAGATCTCAATAAGAACCAACATGAAAATCGATAGTGATTTTGAAAAATGTAGTATAACAATGAACTCAAAATCATAGATAAAGGTGAAATGTCATGAAAAATAAAATATCAATTATCATTCCTGTGTACAATACAGAAGTTTACTTGGAAAATTGTATTGAATCATTAATCAATCAAGCCTATTCCAATTGGGAGGCTATTTTGATTAACGATGGATCAACGGATAATAGTCTATCGATTATTAGGAATTATGAAAAACAAGATTCTCGAATAAAATCCATAGATTTAAAAGTTAATAAAGGAGTAGCGCATGCCCGAAACACTGGATTAGATGTGGCGACAGGAGAGTTTATCTACTTTTTAGATAGTGACGATAGTTTAGATCAATATGCTCTAGGTCTTCTTATTAGCAACATCACTCATCATGAAGTTATATTTGGTTCATTCAACAAACAAAATAAAAAAGCCAACCTCACTTTACCTGTTAAACATCGAATTAAATATTCAAAATCTAAATTTCGAAATGAATCTGTACTTAATCGATTGTTTAGACGTACGTTAGTTGATGAACTAAATCTACGTTTTGATGAGGACTACAGATACTATAGTGATTTAACATTTTTGTTACCTCTCCTTGACTATTTCAAAACCGTACCTACGATAACAGGCTATATTTATAAAAAACAATGGCGAAAAGACCCCGATTCTCCCGAGTCATTAACACAACACGATGACGTAGCTAAAATAAAAGAATATGTGGAGAGATTTCAAAAACTAACAGAAGTGTACTCAGAGAATCCAAAAGCCATTAAATTTCTATGCAATCAGTTCGTTTCTTATTATTGTCAATACGTGATCTTCGTTCTTCAAGAACAAGACATCTATTCAGAAGTCCTGGAGGATTTATCGTCAGTCGTACAATTTATAGATACCCATTCATATTCTAGAAGAATTAGCTTCTTTATTAAAAGAGAGCTAAAAGCGATCAGAAATAAGGATGAGAAAAAGCTTAGGAAGCTATTGAAGCTCCATAAAGTTTTAAGAATAACTTCAAGATCACTAAAGGGTCGCCAAAAACTTTATCGAACGTTATACAACTATGTATTTACTAAGCTACCAATGCAAAACAAAACAATCGTATTTGAAAGCTTCTTAGGAAAGAATTATTCAGATAGTCCTAAAAACATTTATGAAGAGCTCATTAACGAAAATAAGGACTATAATTATATTTGGGTTTTCGCTAAACCAGGTAAAGAAATACCGGGTAATGCTAAGCAAGTGAAACGACTATCATTAGCTTATTTCTATTACATGGCGCGGGCAAAATATTGGGTTTCGAATTCTCGCATTCCAAAAGCTTTAAAGAAACGAGAGGGAAATATCTACCTTCAAACGTGGCATGGCACACCATTAAAGAAACTAGTGTTTGATATGAATGATGTTCATTCAGCCAATCCAAATTATAAAGCAGACTTTTATGAACAATCTAGAAGATGGGATTACTTAATTTCAGCAAATTCTTACTCCAGTGAGATATTTCAGCGTGCGTTTAAATTTAACAATCGCATGTTTGAATATGGCTATCCTAGAAATGATATATTACACAGTGATAACAAAACACAGCTTATGGAAAGATTTAAAACGCAGTTAAATATTCCATTAGATAAAAAGGTCATATTATATGCACCTACTTGGCGCGATGACGAATTTTATAAACCTGGTCAATACAAGTTTTCGTTAAAATTTGATCTTGAGCGATTGCAAGAAGAATTAGGTGATGAGTATGTGGTGCTTCTTCGAACGCATTACTTTATAGCCGATCATCTTAATACTGAAGATTTTGAAGGATTTGCTTTCAATGTTTCTAAGTATGATGATATCTCAGAATTATATCTCATAGCCGATATCTTAATCACAGATTATTCATCCGTGTTCTTTGACTATGCAAACTTGAAACGACCAATTCTTTTCTTCACATATGATTTAGAAAAATATCGTGATACCTTAAGGGGATTTTATATTGATATGGAGTCTGAATTACCTGGGCCGTTAGTGTTTACAAACGATGAGATTATTAATTCGATTAAAAACATTGATCAGGTAAAAGAACAATATCAAGCGAAATATGATCTATTCTATGATCGTTTCTGTGGGTGGGAGCATGGAGATGCTTCTAAGAAAATTTCTGGAGAAGTGTTCAGCTGATACTCTGAACTTCTAACTCAATATAGAAGATTAATCTAGGTGAAATTGAGTACTCCTGGTAATAGAAGATATCTTTTAGTATGAATAAAAAAAGAAGGGCTGATCGCTATACAATTGCGATCAGCCCTTCTTTCGTTATGAATTTGAAATTACTTCTTCATCCTAAATATCAAATCCTGATCTGGTGTTACATAAAGAGTGTTTTGTTGATCATACGTCACAAACCCTGGCTTGGCGCCGTTTGGTTTTTTCACATGACGTACTTCGGTATAATCAACCGGCACTGAACCAGATTCGCGTGCTTTACTGAAATAGGCAGCAAGATTGGCGGCTTCAAGGAGCGTTTCCTCCGTGTATTCTTTACTTCGAATCACCACGTGAGATCCTGGAATATCCTTCGTATGAAGCCACGTTTCTCCTCGAGCAGCAAGCTTATTCGTCAAATACTCATTTTGCTTGTTGTTCTTCCCAACGAGTATTTCCGTACCATCTGACGAGACGTAAGCGTCAAGCTGAGGTTTCGTTGGTTTGGATTTCTTCTTTTTACGACGTTTCTTAATGTATCCTTCTTCTTCAAGCTCTTCACGTATCTCCTCTATGTCACGTGGGGAGGCCGAGGTTAATTGTTGAATCAGCTGTTCCAGATATGCGATTTCTTGATGGGCCATTCTGATTTGTTCTTCAAGAACAGAGATCGAATTCTTCGCTTTACTGTATCTTTTGAAATAGGCTTGAGCGTTTTCAGAAGGTGTTTTCTGAGGATTCAGCTCAATAAGAACTGTTCCACCATCTTCATCATAATAGTTGATCACTTCTACCTTTTTATCCCCGCGCTTCACCATATGCATGTTTGCTGTCAACAGCTCGCCAAGTAGTTGATACGTATCGGCTTCCTGTGCTTGCTGAATCGTACGAGTGAGCTTTTGAATTTTCTTCTCGTTTTTCTTTAATTCATTTGAAAGAAAACGCTCTAGATCATTCGATTGCTGCTTTACGCGGTCTCTGTCAGCTTTTCCATAATAGAAGCGGTCGAGCAGTTCGCTAGCAGATTCAAATTCTCTTTTTTCTCCTGATAAGTGAGACAGCTCAACAACAGAGAAGAATTCTTTCGCTTCTGTTACCATTTGTGGCTTGTAGTGATGCTGCTCTAGCTTTTGGAAGACATCAAAGAAAGCTTCCGGTAGAGTTGTGCGGTTGGCTAGTCCTGCCCTATGAATCACTTCTTTTGCGATCAGTGGTGAAAGTCCACCGAAAGCTTGAACGAGCTGTTGGCTTAGTTTACCTGCATTGAAATCAATCTGTCTTAGAAAATCATCTCTCGTTAAGCCGAACGGTGAAATTTTGTTCTGTGCAGGAGGTGCAATATAATCCTGCCCTGGAAGAACCGTCCGGTGTCTGTTTACAGACGGAGAAAGATGCTTAATGCTATCTAAAATCATATTTGATTCGTTAAGTAAAATAACGTTACTATGACGACCCATAATTTCAGCTACTAACGTTCTTGTTGTTAAGTCACCAAGATCATTACGTGCTTTAAATGTGACGTGGATAATGCGTTCATTTTCGATTTGTTTAATCTCTTCTACAATACTACCTTCTAAGTGCTTACGAAGAAGCATGCAGAACATTGGAGGCTCCTTTGGATTTGCATAAGATTCCTGTGTTGTTTGAATTCTTGCATAAGATGGATTCGCCGATAATAACAGCTGATGATTTTTACCACCTGAACGAATAACAAGTAATAAATCAGTTGCATAAGGCTGATAGATCTTCGTAACTCGTCCACCTTTTAACAATTCATTTGTTTCGTGTGCAACGGCTCTCATTACCATACCGTCAAAAGACATATTGTTCACCTACATTCCTATCAATAGACATTATTCTTAGTATAGCATTTTTTTGAGCTTGTCTGAATATAGATGAATTATTAGGGAGATTACGTGCAGGATCGGGGTGGAGAAAATGAACTGGTATAACATGACAAAAGCGGAAGTGAAAGAGGAATTAGAGACAAGCGATGAAGGGATTAGCTCAAAAGAAGCGGTCCAAAGAAGAAAGACATTTGGATTGAATCAGCTCGATGAAGTAGAAAGGCCATCTATGATTTTAATCTTCTTAGCTCAATTTAAGGATTTTATGGTCGTTGTGCTTCTTGCAGCTACATTGATTTCCGGTTTACTTGGAGAGTATCTCGATGCCATTGCTATTATCCTAATCATTTTAATGAATGGGATACTCGGCTTTGTTCAAGAGCGAAAAGCAGAGAAGTCTCTCCAAGCGTTGAAACAGTTGTCATCTCCAAAGATGAGGGTCCTTCGTGATGGAGAATGGACAACAATTCAAGCTTCCGAAGCTGTTATCGGAGATATGGTACGAATGGAAAGTGGAGATCGAATTGGAGCAGATGTGCGATTCTTTTCTTGTCAGGGCTTGCTTATTGAAGAATCCGCCTTAACGGGGGAGTCATTGCCAGTTAACAAACATCCAGAGCCGATTCCAGATGAACATCCTGGGCTAGGGGATCAGCACAATATGGGATTCATGGGCACGCTCGTTACGAAGGGAAAAGGGATTGGCATTGTAACAGCAACAGGAATGAAGACCGAAATGGGAAAGATCGCTCACTTAATTCAATCAGCGGATACGATGGAAACTCCTCTTCAACATCGACTCGAACAGCTGGGTAAAATCTTAATCGCAGCAGCGCTTATGTTAACAGCGCTAGTGGTCGTCCTTGGGATCATTCAAGGTCGCGATGTGTATAGCATGTTTTTAGCTGGTGTATCGCTTGCTGTGGCAGCAATTCCTGAGGGATTGCCAGCGATTGTGACCATTGCGCTTGCGATCGGCATGCAGAGAATGAGTAAACGGAAAGCGATTGTTCGTAAACTACCGTCTGTTGAAACACTTGGATGTGCGACAGTCATTTGTTCTGATAAGACAGGAACACTTACACAAAATAAAATGATGGTTACAAAACTGTGGGCTGGAGGGGAAACGTGGGATGTGACCGGATCGGGGTATTCTCCTTACGGTGACTTTTTTAAAGGGAATACGCGTGTCTACTCAGATGATGAACGGTCTTTGAAGCAACTTCTGACGTTTGGTCTTCTTTGTAGTAATGCAAGAGTGATAGAGAAAAAGGGTGAATATGTACTTGATGGAGACCCAACTGAAGGAGCGCTTGTTACCGCTGCGATGAAGGCTGGGTTAACAGAGGATGTAAGAGAAGAAGAGTTTACTATCATTCAAGAATTTCCCTTTGATTCTAATCGGAAAATGATGAGTATGATAGTGGAAGATTCTTCGGGTAAACGCTATGTCATTGCCAAAGGGGCACCGGATATTGTTTTAAAGCAATGTGAATCAGTTCTTTGGAGTGAGAAGAAAGCGCCATTACGCAAAAGCTATGAGAAACAAATTCAGGAGCAGCTTGATACGTTTGGTAGTTTAGCTCTAAGAACTATTGCAGTTGCTTTTAAACCGATACAAAATGAAGAGAATATGCTACATAGCGTTCAGGCTGAATCTCGCTTAACATTTGTCGGTTTAGAAGGTATGATCGATCCCCCACGGGAAGAAGTGAAGCAAGCTGTTGCAGATTGTAAAACAGCAGGCATCAAAACGATTATGATTACAGGGGACCATGTGACAACAGCTAAAGCGATTGCTCTTAACCTGGGGATTCTACCAGAGCGTGGCAAAGTAATGGAAGGAAGTAAGCTATCGACATTGACAGTAGAAGAACTCGAAAATCAAGTTGAAGACATCTATGTTTTTGCTCGTGTGTCGCCTGAACATAAATTAAAGATTGTAAAAGCCCTCCAAAATAAAGGGCATGTTGTCGCAATGACGGGGGATGGAGTAAATGATGCTCCGGCTATTAAGGCATCTAATATCGGCATTGCAATGGGACAAACAGGAACGGATGTGGCAAAAGAATCGTCATCGCTCATTTTAAGCGATGATAATTTTGCTACAATACGAGACGCAGTTGAAGAAGGAAGAAACATATATGAGAATATTAGAAAGTTCATTCGCTATTTATTAGCATCTAATGTAGGCGAAATTCTCGTCATGCTATTTGCTATCTTGCTCATGCTGCCGCTTCCTCTCGTACCCATTCAAATTCTATGGGTGAACCTCGTTACAGACGGGTTGCCGGCAATGGCACTTGGACTTGATCCTGCAGAGGGTAACGTCATGAAGCGAGACCCACGCAAGCTGAAAGAAGGCGTATTTGCAAGAGGGTTAGGTTGGAAAATCATTTCTAGAGGGATTATGATCGGAGCATGTACATTAGCAGCGTTTATGATCTGTTACAATGAAAACCCAAATGACCTCGTTCAAGCGCAAACTGTAGCTTTTTCAACGCTCGTTCTTGCGCAATTAATCCATGTTTTTGACTGTCGAAGCGAACGGTCGATTTTTCACCGAAATCCATTTGAGAATAAAGCATTGGTTCTTGCTGTCCTATCTTCCGTTGGCTTGCTTCTGGCAGTAATTTACTATGAACCATTACAACCGATTTTCCATACAACTTATTTATCGATGAGAGAATGGATGTTAATTCTTGTCTTTTCCAGCATTCCAACATTTCTCCTAGCTGGAACAACACTCTTTAGAAGAAAACATAGCAGAGGGTAGCCCCCTCTGTTTTTCTGTTGTAGTACGTATAGTCGAGAGAGATATCCCTTTGTTTCGGTTTGATGAAGTGGTACAATTGGTTAGAATAGCTAATGGATGTGATAATATGGTTAAGAGCATGACCGGGTTTGGCAGAGCGTCAAATGTATATGAGGGTGTTCAAGTCACAATCGAAATGAAGTCTGTGAATCACCGCTACTTTGATGGAACATTTCGCATGCCAAAAGCAGTCTTTCATCTAGAAGGTAAGATGAAGAAGACGATTCAGAGCTATGTCAATCGTGGGAAAATCGAACTTTATTTAACCATCGATGGAGCTGATTTCCAATCATCTGATGTTCAAGTAGATTGGCACTTGCTAGATCAATACATAACGATTTTGAAACAAGCTACAGAACGCTATCATTTGAAAGAAGATTTGTCAGCTTCTACCATGATGAATCTGAATGTTTTTCAAGTGAATGAAAAGGAGCATAACATCGAGCGGCTTGAGGAATCGATTTTTTATACGCTAAATCAAGCTATTCATAAGCTCGTTGAGATGAGGGAGATCGAAGGAAAGGCACTTGATCAAGATATACGCCAAAAACTTGCCAACATGAATGATCAAATGATTTCTATTTCACACCTTTCTCATGAAGTAACGACAGCTTTTGAGAATAGGATCCGCACAAAGCTTGAAAGTTTTAAAGAATTAGATGAAGTGGATGAAGCACGGATATTATCTGAAGTAGCTTTTCTTGCAGATAAAGCGAGTATAGATGAAGAAATCATCAGGCTCCGTAGTCATCTGGCCCAATTCCATGATATTCTTAGTAGTGATGGTGTCGTTGGAAGGAAACTTGATTTCTTAGTACAGGAAATCAATAGGGAGCTGAATACGATCGGTTCCAAGTCTCAACACCATAAGATCAGCCAGCATATTGTTGATCTTAAGAGCGAAGTGGAAAAGGTTCGTGAACAGGTTCAAAATATTGAATAGCCTGAACGCTTTGTTTAAAATCACCTTACTGGTGTAAAAATAGAATCGTGATTCCTGGGAGGAACGACCATGAGTATTAAATTAATCAATATCGGATTCGGCAACATTGTGAATGCGAATCGAATTGTCTCAATTGTTAGTCCAGAATCGGCACCAATCAAACGAATCATTACTGTTGCAAGGGACCGCAATATGCTTGTGGATGCAACATACGGACGAAGAACACGAGCAGTTATTATCTCTGATAGCGACCATGTTATTCTTTCGGCAGTCCAGCCTGAAACAGTAGCTCAGCGTCTAGTAAACAAAGACGAGCTTTCAGACGAGTAGCATCAATTAAGTGGAGGTAAGTATGGAAAAAGAACGTGGATTGTTAATTGTTCTATCAGGCCCATCTGGTGTCGGAAAAGGAACAGTCAGAAAAGCATTCATGCAAAATGCGGCTGAAGTACAGTATTCAATTTCTGTTACAACCCGTAAACCGCGTGAAGGTGAAGTGAACGGCGTCGATTATTTCTTTAAATCTCATGAGGAATTTGAAGAGATGATCGAGAATAATAAGCTACTCGAATATGCCCATTATGTTGGCAATTATTACGGTACTCCTGTTGACTATGTGGAAGAGACGTTACAGGCAGGTAGAGATGTGCTACTGGAAATTGAAGTTCAGGGAGCAAAGCAAGTACGAAAGCACTTTCCTGAAGGAGCTTTCATTTTCTTAATGCCTCCTAGTTTAACGGAGCTTAGAAATCGCATCGTAAACCGCGGTACGGAATCAAATGATTTAATTGATAACCGTATGGGAGTAGCGAAAGAGGAAATCGAATTGATTGATGAATACGATTATATCGTTGAAAATGATCAAGTTGAATTAGCCTGCGAGCGAATTCGTGCTATTATTACAGCAGAGCACCTGAGACGTGATCGTCTTGCACATAAATATAAGAATGTAACGGAGGTTTAATTATGATTTTATACCCATCGATTGACTCACTAATGGATCGCATTGATTCAAAGTACACACTTGCAACACTTTCAGCTAAGCGTGCACGCACGATTCAACAAACTGGTAATGTTTATGTTGATCGTCCAAAGTCCGTTAAGGCTGTTGGCAAAGCGCTTGAAGAAGTGCTTGATGGCAAACTACTTGCTGATGGAATGATAGAAGACTGATTAAGAAGTAACAACCTATGAGAATAGGTTGTTATTTTTTTCTTGATTCTATAGAGAGCATTCCATTACGATCGCCACAATTATCAAGGTGACGATATTTATATTATGTTAATTAATAAGATGGAAGGTGAATCTGGTGAGTATCAAAGGGAAGAAAATTTTGCTTTGTGTGAGCGGTGGAATTGCGGTGTTTAAAGCAGCTGCACTTACGAGCAAATTGTATCAAACAGGCGCAGAAGTAAAAGTGTTAATGACAGATTCAGCGACTGAATTCGTAACGCCGTTAACATTCCAAACGTTATCACGAAATGATGTGTATCGAGATACGTTCGAAGAAAAAGATCCAGCATCAGTTGCTCATATTGATCTGGCAGATTGGGCCGATCTCGTCTTGATTGCACCTGCAACAGCAAACATGATTGGTAAGCTAGCTAATGGAATTGCAGATGACATGATGTCCACCACATTACTTGCTACAGAGGCGCCGGTCTTTGTAGCCCCTGCCATGAACGTTCATATGTACGATCATCCTGCGGTGAAAAAGAATATGGATATACTGCGCTCCTTCAACTGTCATTTTCTTGAGCCAGGAGAAGGTTTACTCGCGTGCGGATACGTTGGCAAAGGTCGGATGGCAGAGCCAGAAGACATTCTCTCAACGCTCGAAACATATTTTCAAGATGATGTAGGGGACTTGTCTGGTAAGAAAGTCGTCGTTACAGCAGGCCCAACTCGTGAAGCGGTTGATCCCGTTCGTTACTTTACAAATTATTCATCCGGGAAAATGGGCTTTGCTCTAGCCGAGCAGGCCGCGAAACGTGGCGCAGACGTCACTCTTGTAGCAGGTCCTGTTACGTTAACGACTCCTGAACGAGTTCAGCGTATTGATGTGATAACAGCTGAAGAGATGTACGAAGCTGTCCTGTCAGCTTCTAAGGATGCTAATGTGATCATTAAGGCAGCTGCAGTTGCTGATTACCGTCCTTCTATGGTCTCTACTGAGAAAATGAAGAAGTCAGATGAGAACATGGTCATTGAAATGGAGCGAACAAAAGATATTTTATGGACGCTTGGACAGCAGAAAAAGGACCAAATACTTGTCGGCTTTGCTGCTGAGTCAGAGCGGTTAGATGAATATGCACTAAAGAAATTAGAAAAGAAAAACCTTGATCTTATCTGTGCGAATAACATTAAAGCGGAGGGAGCAGGTTTTGACAAAGATACAAACGTGATGACGCTCCTTAGAAAAGATGGTGAGCGAGTAGATCTTCCATTACAGTCAAAACATGAAGCCGCAAACCGAATATTGGATGAAGTGATACGTTTGGACGTGACACATTCATGATCGCTAAAGTTATCGTTGACGTACCAGCAAATCAAACTGATCGTATGTTTGATTATGCTATACCTGAAGAATGGGAGGAAATGATCGAACCTGGAATGAGGGTTGTCGTTCCATTTGGTCCAAGAAAAATTCAGGGGTTCGTTATTTCTGTCGTTAGTGAATCAGAGCATGCAAAATTGAAGGAAATAAGTGAAGTGAAAGATGTTACGCCAGTGTTGACAAAAGAATTACTTGATCTAGGATTCTGGCTAACTGAAAAAGCACTTTGCTATGCCGTATCAGCTCTTCAAGTTATGTTACCTGCAGCGATGAAAGCGAATGTAACGAAATCAGTTGTACTCGGAAACCGTTCGAATGAAGCGGCACCATGGCATCGCATGCTCACTTCTTCAAACGTTGTGAAGTGGGAAGACTTTCTCTCCCACTTTAGCCATAAGGAGTTAAATCGAGCTATCAAAAATGATGAGCTTGAAGTGCGCTATGATGTGAAAGAGAAAACGGCACCGAAAACAATCCTTTCGGTTTCCGCAGCTCTTAGTGAGGATCAACTTCAAAGCGAAAAAGAACAAATGGGTAATCGTGCGTTGAAACAGCAGGAAATTATTCAGCATTTTATTCAATATAAAGGCGCGGTTTCTTATAAAGAGCTCATGGATATGCTCGATACAACCCGGTCTACGATCAAATCGCTTGTGTCAAAAGGGATATTAAAGGAAGAAGAAGTGGAGCTTTATCGTGATCCTTATAAGGGTCGAGAGTTTACACCTTCAACTGCCCTAGAGCTAACTGATCTTCAAGAACAAGCTATTACTCCAATTCTTCATAGCATTGAAAATCGTCATCACGAGACGTTTCTCATTCATGGCGTAACAGGGAGCGGGAAAACAGAGATCTATTTGCAATCGATTCATCGTGTGCTCGAACAAGGAAAAGAGGCAATTGTCCTCGTCCCTGAAATCTCATTAACACCACAAATGGTGACCAGATTCAAAAGTCGATTCGGTTCAGAAGTCGCTGTTTTACATAGCGGTCTTTCTCGGGGAGAAAAGTACGATGAATGGCGTAAAATTCATCGAAAAGAAGTGAAAGTAGTTGTTGGAGCACGTTCGGCGGTTTTTGCGCCTTTTACGAATCTTGGCATCATTATTATTGATGAGGAGCATGAGAGTAGCTACAAACAGGAAGAAAACCCAAGGTATCATGCGAGAGATGTAGCCATTAAGCGAGGAGAGCACTACGCGTGTCCCGTCGTACTCGGCAGTGCTACACCGTCACTCGAATCGTTTGCAAGAGCGTCTAAAGGTGTCTATACACTCCTTGAATTATTAGAAAGAGTAAACAAGCAGGCAATGCCTGCTGTATCTATTGTCGATATGAGAGAAGAATTGCGAGCCGGCAACAGGTCGATGTTTTCAAATGATCTTTATGACAAACTGAAAGATCGACTTGAAAAAAAGGAGCAAACGGTTCTCTTTTTAAATCGAAGAGGATATTCAACATTCATCATGTGTCGGGACTGTGGGTATGTGGCGGAATGTCCTCATTGCGATATCAGCTTAACGTATCACAAAATCAATGGAACAATGCGATGCCACTATTGTGGCCATGAAGAACCCTTTCCAAGCCGCTGTCCTGAATGTGAAAGCGAGCATATTCGCTTCTTTGGGACAGGAACGCAGCGAGTGGAAGAAGAACTTACGAAAATTCTTCCGGAAGCTCGGGTTGTTAGAATGGACGTTGATACGACAAGGAGAAAAGGAGCGCATGAGAAGCTCCTGAACCAATTTGGAGAAGGAAAAGCGGATATTCTACTTGGTACTCAAATGATCGCAAAAGGTCTTGATTTTCCGAACGTAACGCTCGTTGGTGTTTTAGCGGGGGATGCAATGCTCCATTTACCTGATTTTCGTGCTTCTGAGAAAACGTTCCAACTTCTCACGCAAGTTAGTGGTCGTGCCGGCCGTCACCTGCTTCCGGGCGAGGTAATCGTTCAATCATACACGCCAGAACATTACAGTATTGAAATGGCAGCTGATCACGACTACCAGTCGTTTTATAAGCGTGAGATGCTAACAAGAAAACAATTCGGGTATCCGCCGTTTTACTTTCTTGCCATGGTGAACGTCTCACACGAAGAGCTAACGAAAACGGTTGATGTGACTGAGAAAATTGCGGGCTATTTAAAGGATCATTTAACCAAAGCTAGTGTGGTTCTCGGTCCTGTTGCATCACCTATCCCGCGGATCAAAGATAGATATCGTTATCAATGCATGATAAAATACAAAACTGAACCGAACTTACATCATCATTTAAAAGAAATCCAAAAGCACTTTTCGAAGGAAATTAGCCGTGGAGGACTGCAGCTGTCTATTGATACCCAGCCTTATATGATGATGTAGAATGTGAAAGGGAGTATATGAGTGGCTATTAGAGATATTGTATTGCACCCGAATGAGGTGCTTGAAGTGGAATGCGCGCCTGTCGAGCATTTCGATAAAGAATTGCATCAGTTGCTTGATGATATGTTTGAGACAATGTATCAAGCAGATGGAGTGGGTCTAGCTGCTCCGCAAATTGGCATTAAACAGCAAGTCGCAGTTGTTGATACGAGAGAGGAAGAAGCTTTAGAATTAATCAATCCTAAGATCGTGAAGGCTTCTGGTAAAGAGGTGGATCTTGAAGGTTGTTTAAGTTTTCCTGGATTATTTGGAGAAGTTGAACGCCCGTATACGATCACACTAAAAGCGCAAAATCGTTTTGGACGTGAATTCAAACTGAAAGCAGAGGGGTTCTTTGCGAGAGCGATTCAGCATGAAATCGATCATCTTCATGGCGTGCTTTTTACTGAGAAGGTTATTCGGTATGTCGATCCTGAACAGGAAGGAGAGAGTGAGTAACGATGACGAAAATTGTATTTATGGGTACACCAGATTTTTCAGTTCCTGTTCTTGATATGCTTGTAGAAGAAGGTTATAGCATTGTTGGTGTAGTGACACAACCAGATCGTCCCAAAGGCAGAAAAAGAGTGCTTACGCCTCCTCCTGTTAAGGTGGCTGCAGAAAAGCATGGACTTCCGGTGTTACAACCTGAGAAAGTGAAAGACCCTGCACAGCTTCAGCCTATTCTAGATTTAGAACCTGATTTGATCGTAACGGCTGCATTTGGACAAATTCTACCAAAACAGCTGCTTGATGCACCGAAATACGGTTGTATTAATGTTCATGCGTCATTGCTACCTGAGCTTCGCGGAGGCGCACCGATTCATTACTCTATCCTACAGGGGAAAAAAGAAACGGGCATTACGATCATGTATATGGTTGAGAAATTGGACGCAGGCGATATCCTAACACAGTCCGTTGTCCCTATTGAAGAACGTGACAATACTGGAACACTTCATGATAAATTAAGTGTTTCAGGCTCTGAGCTTTTGAAAGAAACGTTGCCAAAGCTCCTAAATGGTGAATTAACTCCTGTACAGCAAAACGATGAAGAGGCTACTTTTGCCCCTAACATTAAACGAGAGCAGGAGAAGATCGACTGGACGAAGACTGGTGAAGAAATTTATAACCATGTACGTGGATTGCATCCATGGCCAGTCGCGTTTACAGAGTATGATGGAAAAGTGATGAAGATTTGGTGGGCTGAGAAAGTAGAGAGTGCTGAGAAGGCAGATCCAGGTTCTGTTTTATATACGGATGCAGATGGTCCGGTCGTAGCAACAGGCAACTCAACAGCAATCAAGTTAACGGAGATTCAACCATCAGGCAAAAAACGTATGACATCCGCACAGTATTTACAAGCAAGAACATTCGAGAAAAATGAGAGATTTGGTGAATAGTATGACAAATGTAAGAGAAGCAGCACTTGATGTAATTGAAAAGATTAACAAAAACCAGGCATACAGCAATTTATTGCTGAATGAAACGATTAAGAAGCATAAGCTAAGCCGGAAAGATACAGGCTTATTAACAGAAATCGTATACGGTACGATTCAGCGAAAGAATACACTGGATTTCTACTTAGATGATTTTCTAACAAATCGTAAGAGAATCCAGACGTGGGTCATTTCTCTCTTGCAACTTTCTCTTTATCAAATGGTTTATCTTGATCGTGTACCAGATCGCGCCATCATCCATGAGGCAGTTGAAATAGCAAAAAAACGTGGACACAAAGGCATTAGTGGAATGGTGAATGGGGTACTTCGCAATACCCAAAGAAAAGGACTGAAGAATCCTGAAGATATTGAAGATGTCGCGGAACGCATTTCCATTGCGAAAAGTCATCCGCTCTGGCTCGTCAAACGCTGGATTGATCAGCTTGGTGTGGAAGCGACAGAGGCGATGTGTGAAGAAAATCTTCTTTCTCCATATGTGACAGCGCGTGTGAATATGGTACGAACTTCTGTTGATCAAGTTATCGAAGACCTGAAAAAAGAGGGTGTTGAAGCTGTAGAAGGTAGTCTTTCAGTAGATGCCGTCAAGGTGATCCAGGGGAAAGTGCTTGATACTGAAGTGTATAAGCGCGGCGATTTAACCATTCAAGATGAAAGCTCGATGCTTGTTGCAAGAGCGCTTGGAATTGAGCCAGGTCAAAAAGTCCTCGACGCTTGTGCAGCTCCTGGTGGTAAATCTACTCATATTGCAGAAAGACTTAACGGATCAGGACATGTGAATTCACTTGATTTGCATCCTCATAAAGTTAAATTAATTAAAAAACAGGCACAGCGTCTTAATCTCCGCGCTATTGAAGCAGAAACGCTCGACAGTAGAAACGTTGCCGATCGGTTCAAGGCAAAATCATTTGATCGTATTCTTGTTGATGCGCCGTGTACAGGCTTCGGAGTGCTAAGAAGAAAACCAGACATTAAGTGGTCAAAGAAAGAAGATGACATTGAGCGGATTACAAGTGTTCAGAAAGGCATCCTTGCTTCTCAAGCTTCTCTTTTAAAACCAGGTGGAAAAATGGTTTACAGTACGTGTACAATAGAAGGAGCAGAAAACCAGGAAGTGGTAAAACAGTTCCTTGAAGAGCATCCTGATTTTTCATTAGATGAATCATTCTCAAACCGATTACCAGAAAAAGTAAGAACGTATTGTGAAGATGGACAGTTACAGTTGCTACCACAGTATTTTGGTACGGATGGATTTTATATCGCGTGTTTAGTTAAAAAATAATGCTGAGTGCTGGTGAATCGTCTTGTAAAAGGCGATTCTTCCCGCATTCTTGTGATAAGAGGAGACGGGGTAATCACATGCAAGCAATAGCATTAACTGATCAAGGACAAGTAAGGGCATACAATGAAGATAGCACGAAGGTTGTGCACAATAGTCTAAATGAGTATCTCGTAATTGTTGCAGACGGGATGGGCGGTCATCAGGCAGGTGACGTTGCCAGTGCTCTAGCAGTTGAATCGATGGAAATGAGTTGGGAAGAAGAGAAAGCTGGATTTCGCCCGGGAAGAGCGGAAGCATGGCTATTACATACCATTCGTAAAGCGAATGAAACAATCCTAGCCTTTTCTAAAGAAAAACCTGAATATTCCGGAATGGGGACGACTCTTGTAGCAGCTATATGTACAAATGAGTTTATTACAATTGGTCATGTAGGCGATAGCCGCGCATACTTATTCGGCGATCGTGTTCTTGATCTAAAAACAAGTGATCATTCACTTGTGAATGAACTCGTAAAAAGTGGTCAGCTCTCAGAAGAAGAAGCAGAAGATCATCCTCGAAAAAATGTATTATTACGTGCGATTGGAACAGATGAAAACGTTAAGGTAGACGTGCATACCTTTGAATGGGATGAGAATCAATCGGCCCTTTTTTGCTCAGATGGTTTAACGAACAAAGTTTCTGATCGTGAATTAGAGGAAGTTATGAACTCTGACCGATCTCTCCACGAGAAGGGAACAGAACTCATTCGCTTAGCAAATGAAGCAGGCGGAGAAGATAACATCACAGTTGCGATTATTGAGAATTCCTCTATTTCTGGAAGTGAAGGCTCATGCTAGGAAAGCACATAAATGGACGTTACAAACTGCTTGAAGTCATTGGTGACGGCGGAATGGCAATCGTCTATCGAGCTTTAGATTTAATTCTGGATCGTACAGTTGCTGTCAAGCTGCTTCGGCCCGAATTTTCTCAAGATGATGATTTTATAAAGCGATTTCGAAGAGAAGCAGAATCTGCAACGAGTCTAGCTCATCCTAATATCGTTTCCATCTTTGATGTAGGGGAAGAAGAAGACTTCTACTATATCGTCATGGAATACGTACCGGGAACAACGCTTAAGCAAAAAATTCGCAACCGTGGAGCACTGCCGATTGAGGAAGCCATTGATATTATGAAGCAAATGACGTCCGCAATTGAGCATGCACATGAGAATCACATCATCCATCGAGATATCAAACCTCATAATATTCTAATAAACGACTACGGAGAAGCAAAAGTAACGGATTTTGGAATTGCGATGGCCGTGACATCTGCAACAATTACGCATACTAACTCCGTTCTTGGCTCTGTGCATTACTTCTCACCTGAGCAGGCGCGGGGCGCTGTAGCAAATGAACGGTCAGATATTTATTCTCTTGGTGTCGTTCTTTACGAAATGGTCACGGGTGTTCTTCCCTTTTCGGGTGATTCCCCCGTATCTGTTGCCCTAAAGCACTTACAAGATCGTTTTCCTAAACCAAGCCTGATTAACACTTCTCTTCCGAAAAACGTGGAACATATTATTATGAAAGCTATGGCAAAAGACCCTGTTCAACGCTACCAAAACGCGGAAGAGCTTTATGAAGCGCTTGAGATGTCGCTAAGTCCAACTAAAATTTACGATAAAGCACCTGAGCAGGATGATGCAGATGCCACAAAAGTGTTGGCACCAGTAACTCCTGGCCGTCTTGGTGACAAAATGCAGGAGACAAGGCCTCAAGAACCTGTGCAAACGACAGAGTCTGATGATCCGCCACCTAAAAAGAAGAAAAAGGCCGGTAAGATTGCTGTTATTGTTTTAGTGATTCTCCTCCTCTTAGGTGGTGCAGCCGCGCTTGCATTTACTTTTATCCCTGATCTCTTCTCAGTAAGTGATGTGGAAGTTCCTGACGTATCTGGAATGACTTATGAAGAAGCAAGATCAGCCCTAATCGAACAAAAGCTGGATGTAAAAAAAGAAGAGCAATTTAGCGAAGAAATCGAGGAAGACGATGTTATTAAGCAGGATCCAACATCAGGTACGATGGTGAAGGAAGATAGCGCCGTTACTTTATATGTCAGTGAAGGTGCTGAAAAAACAGAGCTTGATGATTTTATCGGTAAGTCAAAAGATGAGGTTGAACCGTTATTGAAAGAGCAAGGCTTTAAAGGTGTGAAGTATGAAGGTGAATACCGAGATGACCCTGAAGGTGAGATCTATGATCAAAATCCTGAGGCTGGGAAGCTGGTGTTACCAACAGAAGATCGAATAATCATATGGTATAGTTTAGGACCTGAACCATTCCCATTAGAGGATTTAAAGGAAAAGACAAAAGCAGAAGTGGAAAGCTATGCAGATGATAAAAAGCTAAATCTCTCTTATAATGACCCTGAATTTAGTGAATTTGTTGAAGATGGTAAAGTCGTCTCTCATTCACCAGGCACTGCTGCGGAAGTGAAAGCTGGCGATGAGATTACAATTACTTTATCGAAAGGTCCAGAACCCGAACCAGAGCCAGAACCGGAACCAGAGCCGGAACCAGAACCGGAGCCAGAACCAGAGCCAGAACCAGAACCAGAACCTTCGCCGGAAGATGAGGCAATCGTTGTTCCAAATTCGTTTAAAATCGATGTAAAAAAGGGAGAAGAGCATTTAATTGAAATTCTCTACAAGGATTCAACGACAGAAGGAGAAGAAATTTCTGAAACGATCACCGAAACGAAAGAGATTAAGTTTGATTTAACCATTTACCCCGGTGAGGAAGCATCATATAAAACATATGTCGATGGGAAAGAAAAAAAGGAGAATTCAAAGACCATTACGTATGACGAAGCGAAACAAAAATATGGAAAAAATGAGTAAGGAGTCCTACATGGCAGATGGAAGAATAATTAAAGCGCTTAGTGGCTTTTATTACGTGCAGGATGAAGAGAATAAGGAAATTTATCAGTGCAGAGGAAGAGGGAATTTTCGGAAGCGAAAAATCACGCCACTTGTTGGTGATTTTGTAAGGTATGAAGCCGAGAACAAAACGGATGGCTATGTATTGGAAATAAAGGAAAGAGAAAACGAATTGGTTCGACCACCTATTGCTAATGTTGATCAGGCATTTCTTGTTTTCTCAGCGACGCAACCTACGTTTAACACACAGCTTCTTGATAAATTTCTTGTGCACATTGAAGCTAGTGATATTAAGCCAATCATCTGTATTACTAAGATTGATTTGGTTGCAGAGGTGGAAGAAAGTGAGATCATGGCTTATGCTGATGATTATCGTGAGATTGGATATGACGTCATCGTTTCTTCTGCTCAAAGCCTTTCAGGCGTTTCAGAAATCGAGCCTTATTTCCAAGAAAAGGTAACGGTGTTTGCAGGACAGTCAGGAGTAGGGAAGTCTTCCTTATTAAACGCTATTAATCCTGACCTTGAACTAGATACAAGTGATATATCGACTCACCTTGGCCGAGGAAAACATACGACGCGACATGTAGAACTTATTCTTTTCGGCTCAGGCCTTGTGGCAGATACTCCTGGATTTAGCTCATTGGATTTTAGAGGAATTGAAGCCGATGATCTTTGGCTCTACTTCCCGGAGATCAGAATGAAAAGCAGTGAATGTAAATTTCGCGCTTGCACCCACCAATCAGAGCCGGGTTGTGCAGTAAAAGTAGCCGTCGAAAAAGAAGAGATTCAAGCGTATCGCTATGACCATTATTCTTCTTTCTTCCAGGAAATCAAGGACCAAAAACGGAGGTATTAATTATGATAAAAATCGCCCCTTCTATTTTGGCATCAGACTTTGCCAGATTAGGTGAAGAAGTAAAAGACGTAGAAGCAGCAGGTGCTGACTATATTCACGTAGATGTGATGGACGGTCATTTTGTTCCGAACATTACGATTGGTGCACCAATCGTACGAGCTCTTCGTCCAGTGACATCACTACCGCTTGATGTTCATCTTATGATAGAAAATCCTGACCAATATATCGAAGAGTTTGCTGAAGCTGGAGCAGATATTTTGACCGTCCATGCAGAGGCTTGTCCGCATCTCCACCGCACTATTCAGCTCATTAAAAGTAAAGGTGTGAAGGCGGGTGTTGTGATTAATCCTGCGACGCCGGTTGATTCCATTAAGCACGTGATTGAGGATGTAGATCTAGTTCTATTAATGACGGTCAACCCAGGTTTTGGTGGTCAAGCTTTTATTGAGAGAGTTCTTGCGAAGATTACGGAAACGAAGCAGTTAGCAGATTCTCTTGGTGTAGCTCCTGAAATCGAAGTAGACGGTGGTGTGAACGCGGAGACGGCTCGTGCATGTATTGAAGCAGGTGCCACTGTTCTCGTAGCGGGTTCAGCCATTTATAATCATTCTGATCGGAAAGCAGCCATTGATCAGATACGTCAATCATAAAACAGCGGGGCTCCTCCCGCTGTTTTTTAATAAGAATTTATACAAAAGTTTAGGTTATGGAGGAATTATGATTCATGAAGAAAGATAATCGACTTCTTTTGCTTGTAGAAATAGCTTTAATGGCTGCGGTTGGAGTGATTTTAGACTTATTATCACTCAGGCTTTGGCCAAATGGCGGCTCTGTGTCGCTAGCAATGGTACCTATTTTTCTAATTGCTTATCGAAGAGGACTTGGTGCCGGTTTAACGACAGGGCTATTAGTTGGTATTTTACAACCTCTAATCGTGCCGCCTTTTTATGTGCATCCTATTCAATTTCTATTAGATTATCCAATTGCATTTATGGTTGTCGGTATGGCTGGGATTTTTAGTGTCAAAGTTGACGAGGCGAAACGGAAGCGCATCACCATGATCATTCTTGGCTGTTTAACCGGATCATTGCTTCGACTTGTGAGTCATTTTATATCTGGGGTGATCTGGTTCGGCGAAATGGCACCAGAAGGTACCCCTGTGGCCTTATATTCCTTTCTTTATAATGCATCTTATTTGTTACCAACTGCTGCTGTATCAATTGTCGTCCTGGCGCTGCTCTCACATCAAGCACCTAAGCTGGTGCATGAGCAATGAGGAAGCCTATTTATATTGTTGCAGGAGGGCCGGAAGAAGATCTTCCAACTCATCTTTTGACTGAAAGAAATGTAAGGTGGATTGGGGTCGACCGAGGCGTCTATACGCTTCTGAAAAACAACATTATTCCTGAACATGGATTCGGGGATTTTGACTCAGTAACCAATGAAGAAAGAGAATGGATGGAGTCACACGATTTATCGTTTACCGTCTATCCTTCTGAAAAGGACCACACAGATTTAGAAATCGCTCTTGATTGGGCCATCGATGAAGATCCTGAAGAGATTACAATGTATGGGGTAACGGGTGGTAGGCTTGATCATAGCTGGATGAATGTTCAGATGTTAATTAAGGGCGTGAAGTCACACGTGAAGCTTGCTATTGAGGATAAATTAAATCGATTGGAAATGAAAGAGCCTGGCACATATACTGTCCAAAAGGATCATCGTTTTCCCTATATGTCTTTTCTCTCCTTTACTCCTGAAGTCAAAGGTTTAACGCTAATTGGATATCGTTATCCCCTTAAGAATAGACATATTTCATGGGGGTCAAGTTTATGTATTAGCAATGAACTGATCGAGGAAAATGGGTCTTATTCATTTAATCAGGGCATACTATTGGTGGTAAGAAGTTCGGACGCCGAGCAGGTTTAGGTACTATTTTAATTTCGGCGAATATAATAGTAATGCATCTTATATTCTCATATTGTTCATCCTGGGGTCCATCTTTGACTTTCTGAGGAGGGGGAAATATGAAGTTCTATACGATTAAATTACCAAAGTTTCTCGGCGGTTTTGTGAGAGCAGTGCTAGGGTCTTTCAAAAAAAATGAATAGCTTAGAAACAAAAAAAAGCACCCGTGTGGGTGCTTTTTTGCATGTTACTATGCGCGTTCGATTTTGCCTGATTTAAGAGCACGAGCAGATACATAAACTTTCTTAGGTTTACCATCTACCATGATGCGTACCTTTTGAAGGTTAGCACCAAATTTACGTTTAGTTGTATTCAACGCGTGAGAACGTTTGTTACCAAACGAAGTTTTGCGTCCAGTGATTGCACATTTAGCCATTGTTTCTACCTCCTTACTGTCCTACATTGCACAAGAAGTGCAGGATAAATCCTCCACTATAGTATCATGTAGGTGTAGTGAATGCAAGATGTTTAACACGTCTTATCAAGAAAAAAACTTAACAGTAAAAGCTTATCATATTAGAGGTTTTATACGATGAACTTTTATTATGACTAATAGTGTAGTAAAATAACGGTAGCTGTGCATAGGATTTATTTATTTATTATTTTGGCTATGTAAGCTTATAGTGTTGAATTCTCGATTTTGGCTCATTTGCTTGAAACATTCGTTTTACTCATCGTTCAGTAACTTAGCCATTATTTTATGAACAGAATCTATACGAGGATAGAAGTAGTCAAAAGATCAGTACCCAAATCGCTAAGGGAGGAAATATAATGGCAATTGAAATGAAAACCCAATATGGACAGATTGATATTTCGACGGAAGTAGTCGCTGCGATTGCAGGTGGCGCTGCGATTGATTGTTATGGTATTGTTGGAATGGCTTCACAAAAGCAATTGAAAGATGGTATTACAGAACTATTGGGAAAAGATAACTTTAGCAGAGGGATTGTCGTTCGCAAAGAAGAAGACGATGACCTTAACATTGACATGTATATTATCGTGAGCTATGGTACTAAGATTTCTGAAGTAGCCCACAATGTGCAAACAAAAGTGAAATATCAGCTTGATCAAATGCTTGGGCTATCAATTGATTCAGTAAACATATACGTCCAAGGGGTTAGAGTGACGAACCCTTAAACGGAGTTAGGAGGAAAAGTCTGTGACGATTCAAAAGATTGATGGGAAGCGTTTTGCGCAAATGGTCCTTGAAGGAGCAAACAATCTTTCAAAGAATGCCAAGATGGTAGATGCGCTTAATGTTTTTCCAGTGCCGGATGGAGATACTGGTACAAACATGAACTTAACAATTACGTCTGGAGCAGCTGAAGTTAGATCGAGCAGCTCAGATAAAGTAGGAGATGTCGCATCTCTTTTTGCAAGAGGATTATTAATGGGCGCACGGGGAAACTCTGGCGTAATTCTTTCTCAGCTATTTCGAGGATTTTCGAAATCGATCGAAGGAAAGTCTGAGATCACAAGTGTAGAACTAGCCGCTGCTCTTGAAAACGGGGTGGATTCTGCCTATAAAGCCGTTATGAAACCAGTGGAAGGTACAATTCTTACAGTAGCTAAAGACGCTGCTCGAAAAGCAGTGAAGTCTTCAAAGAAAATATCAGACGTGGTTGAATTAATGCAGGTAGTAGTTAAAGAGGGGAAAGAATCCCTCAATCGTACTCCTGATCTTCTTCCAGTTCTGAAAGAAGTCGGTGTCGTTGACTCAGGCGGCCAGGGACTTTTACTTATTTATGAAGGGTTTCTAGCGGTTCTAGAAGGAAAAGAAACGCCCGATTCATCCGTTGATCAAGAGAAAATGGACGAACTCGTTAGAGCTGAGCACCACAAAAGTGCGCAGGGTCATATGAAAACGGAAGACATTGAATTTGGTTACTGTACAGAGTTCATGGTTCAATTCGAAAATGAGAAGCTTGCAAAATCGCCATATGATGAGGAAGCATTCCGAAACGAACTCGATAAACATGGGGATTCGCTTTTGGTCGTATCTGATGAAGATCTCGTTAAAGTACATATGCATACAGAGTACCCGGGAAATATTATGACGTATGCACAGAATTACGGGAGCTTAATTAAAATTAAGATTGAGAATATGCGTGAGCAGCATTCTACAATTTTAAAAGAAGAACGTCCCGAGCCTGCTAAGCAGGAGAAGCCGGCGGAACGAAAAAAATACGGAATTATTACGGTTTCCATGGGAGACGGAATCGCTACTTTGTTTGAAAGCTTAGGTGCGAATTATGTGATCCCAGGTGGCCAGACGATGAACCCAAGTACTGAAGATATCATTAAAGCGATTGAAGAAGTTTATGCTGAGAATATTATTATCTTACCGAATAATAGTAATATTGTGATGACTGCACAGCAGGCAGCTTCAGTCGTAGATGAGAATGTAATTGTGATTCCTTCTAAAACAGTTCCTCAGGGTATTTCTAGTCTTCTTGGCTTCAATCCATCGGTTGATCCTGAAGCTAATGAGGAAGCAATGAAAGAAAGCCTGTCAGCTGTTAAATCAGGACAAGTTACGTTTGCGGTTAGAGATACAAAGATTGATGGTATCGATATTACGAAAGATGATTTCATGGGAATCGCAGATGGCAAAATTATTGTTTCTGAAAAGGAACGTCTTGAAGTCGCGAAGTCGCTTCTGTCTTCTATGATTACCGAAGATGATGAAATCGTTACGATCATATATGGTGAAGATACAGATCAAGAAGAAGCTGAAAGTATTGTTGCTTATATTGAAGAGCAGTTTGATGAAGTAGAAGTAGAACTTCACGAAGGTAAACAGCCGATATATAGCTATATCATGGCAGTGGAATAAATGTTTCATATTTGCAGAAAAAGAAACGTGGCTTGAGCCAGGTTTTCTTTTTCTGTAAAGAACATCTTTTGTGAGATAAAGTGTATATGGTGAAAGGTGGCATCAATGTGAAGTTTCGCAGTGTTTTTGACATTATTGGTCCTGTTATGATTGGTCCTTCAAGCTCCCATACGGCTGGAGCAGCAAGAATTGGTCGAGTTGCTAGACATTTGTTTGGTCGTGAGCCAAAGACAATTACAATTTCTTTATATGGTTCATTTGCAAGAACGTACAAAGGACACGGTACGGATGTTGCCCTAATCGGTGGCGTGCTTGATTTTGATACTTACGATGAGCGAATAGTGAATGCGCTTACAATTGCGAAAGAGAAGAAAATCAAAGTTCGTTTTACTGAAGAAGATGCCTTAACAGATCACCCTAATACTGCTCGAATTCATCTCACTGATGAGAAGGGTGAACTTGAGCTTGTCGGGATCTCGATAGGTGGAGGTAAAATTGAAGTCATTGAGTTAAATGGGTTTGCGCTCGGTCTTTCAGGGAACAGTCCAGCTATTCTTGTAGTCCATAATGATCGTTTCGGTGCCATTGCAGGTGTATCTAATACATTAGCAAAACATGAAATTAATATCGGTCATATGAACGTTTCGCGAAAAGAAAAGGGCAAGGAAGCATTGATGACGATTGAAGTGGATCAAAATATCCCTCAAGTTGTATTAGATGAGGTTGAGTCATTACCGAATATTATTCAAGTCGCAAAAATTAGCGATTAAGATATAGAGGAGGAATGGGAATGTTTCGTAACGTAGCAGAACTAGTAGAGTTAGCGCAATCGAAAGATAAACCAATTTCTGAAATTATGATAGAACAGGAAATGGATTTCAGAGGAAATACCCGAGAAGAAGTTTATGCTCAAATGAAAAATAACCTTGTTGTTATGGAGCAAGCAGTTGAACGGGGAATTAATGAGGATGTTCGCTCTCATTCAGGATTAACTGGCGGAGATGCAGTGCTGCTTCAAAACTATATGAAGACAGGGAATTCACTGTCTGGACAAACAATGCTTGATGCGGTAAGTAAAGCGATCGCTACGAATGAAGTGAATGCAGCGATGGGAACCATTTGTGCGACGCCAACAGCAGGGTCTGCAGGAGTGGTGCCTGGGACACTCTTTGCAATTCGAGAGAAAGTGAATCCTACAGAAGAGCAGATGGTAAGATACCTCTTTACTTCAGGAGCATTTGGGTTTGTTGTAGCTAATAATGCTTCCATTTCAGGTGCTGCAGGTGGCTGTCAGGCTGAAGTAGGATCAGCAACTGGGATGGCTGCGGCAGCGATTGTAGAATTAATGGGTGGTACTCCTGAACAATCTTCTCATGCGTTTGCGATTGCACTTAAGAACATGCTTGGTCTTGTATGTGACCCTGTAGCTGGACTTGTCGAGGTTCCTTGCGTTAAGCGAAATGCCATGGGCGCTTCCAACGCACTAGTTGCAGCAGATATGTCTCTTGCGGGCATTACAAGTCGCATTCCTTGTGATGAAGTGATTGATGCAATGTACAAAATTGGGCAATCTATGCCTTCTACTCTTCGAGAAACGGCTCAAGGAGGACTTGCAGCAACGCCAACTGGCCGAGAGTTAGAAGCGAAAATATTTGGAGTATCCCTTGATAGGAAATGAGTGAAGATCAATGGACGATCGGATTACACAGATAAAAGGAATTGGTGATGAGAAAGCAGCGTCTCTTTCATCAATCGGCATAAACAGAATACAAGATTTAATTGAATATTTTCCATTTCGCTATGAAGATTATGAGTTGAAAGATCTCGCTGATGTGAAACATGAAGAGCGAGCTACACTTGAAGGGAAAGTTCATAGTGAACCGGTAGTTCGCTTTTATGGAAAGAAAAAATCACGATTGTCCGTAAGGCTGTTAGTAGGAAAATTCCTCATAACAGCCGTTTTTTTTAATCGTGCTTTTCTAAAAAAGCAGTTTACGTTAGGACAGATTGTTACTGTTACTGGCAAATGGGATCAACATAAAATGACGCTTTCAGCAAATGAAATCACGTTCTCCAGTCATAACCCAGACGGCACAATTGAGCCGATCTATCCTGTAGGTGGAGATGTGACGGTGAAAGCAATGAAGCGATATATTCAGCTTGCTTTGAATCAGTTTGGAGAACAAATTGAAGAAAACCTTCCACCTCAAATGCTTGAAAGGTATAAGTTGATGCCAAGGAAGGATGCCGTCTTGATGATGCATTCGCCTCCTTCTCATGAAGGACTTAAGCAAGCGAGACGTCGTTTTGTTTATGAAGAACTACTCCAATTTCAGTTGAAAATGCAGATTTTCCGAAAAAGGGAACGTGAAAACACTGAAGGAGCTTCACAAGTTTTTGAAAAGGAAAAATTAGAGGAGTTTGTACAAAGCCTCCCTTTTCCATTAACAGGTGCACAAAATCGCGTAGTAGGAGAGATATTGAAGGATATGGAAAGCTCCTATCGCATGAATCGCCTGCTCCAAGGTGATGTAGGTTCTGGTAAAACTGTAGTAGCGGCTATTGGCTTATATGCATCTTACTTAGCTGGTCACCAGGGGGCGTTAATGGTTCCGACGGAAATTCTAGCAGAACAGCATTACGAATCATTTCAGGATCTCTTAGGTAACAGACTAAAGGTGGAACTATTAACTGGGTCTGTGAAAGGTAAGAAGCGTAGAGAGATACTTGAACGACTCGCGGTTGGAGAAGTGGATCTATTAATTGGGACACATGCGTTAATACAAGATGAAGTGGTATTTCAAAATCTTGGCCTAGTTATTACAGATGAACAGCATCGGTTTGGAGTAGGGCAGCGCAGAGTACTAAGAGAAAAGGGACTAAGTCCAGATGTTCTTTATATGACGGCAACACCTATCCCAAGGACGCTTGCTATTTCGGTATTTGGGGATATGGATGTTTCGACGATAGATGAAATGCCTGCAGGGCGTAAACCAATTGAGACATATTGGGCAAAGCCAGGAATGCTACCGCGTGTTATCGATTTTGTGAAAAAAGAATTAGATCAAGGCAGACAGGGCTATGTGATCTGCCCGCTTATTGAAGAATCAGAGAAGTTGGATGTACAAAATGCGATTGATGTTCATTTTCAAATGCAAACAGCATTGCCTGACTATCAAGTAGGTTTAATGCATGGACGTCTAAGCTCAGATGAAAAGGAAGCCGTAATGGAGGAATTCAGTACGAATGACGTCCAGCTTCTTGTATCTACAACGGTTGTTGAGGTTGGGGTAAACGTCCCAAATGCGACAATTATGGTAATCTATGATGCAGAACGATTTGGTCTTGCTCAACTTCATCAACTGAGAGGTCGAGTAGGTCGTGGAAGTGAGCAATCTTATTGCATATTACTAGCAGATCCGAAATCTGAAGTAGGCAAAGAGCGAATGCAAATTATGACAGAATCGAATGATGGCTTTGTTCTTTCTCAGCGTGATTTAGAACTTCGAGGACCTGGAGACTTTTTTGGACGTAAACAAAGTGGTTTGCCTGAATTTAAAGTAGCCGACCTGGTGCATGATTATCGCGTGCTAGAAGTAGCTCGAAATGATGCAGCTGCTCTCGTAGAGTCCACCGCATTTTGGGAAGATGGGACATACCGCAGTTTACGAGACTATCTGACAGAGCAGGGCGTTTTAAGTGGAGAAAAATTGGATTAGCTTGCATAATCAACATGCTCGGTATATACTACCTTTTAGGACCTAGTCATAAGACTGAGATAAAGAGGATCAACTTGATCCTCTTTATCCGTTTATTAATGCTAGATAGGCGGCGGTAGTATATGAAGAGGAGTAAGAAAGATCGGCAAAGTCAGCTAAAGGAAACGATTGAGAGCACTCCCTTTATCACAGATGAGGAGCTTGCTGATAAATTTAATGTGAGCATTCAAACCATCAGACTCGATCGTCTTGAGCTCTCCATTCCAGAATTAAGAGAACGAATTAAGTATGTGGCACAACAGCAGCTTGATGAGGTGAAAGCACTTCCGATTGATGAAGTAATCGGTCAGGTGATCGATCTACAGCTTGATGAAAGTGCGATTTCCATATTGGACATTCGCCCTGAACACGTTTTTTCAAGAAACAAAATCGCAAGAGGACATCACCTTTTTGCGCAGGCGAATTCACTTGCTGTTGCTATAATTGATGATGAACTTGCACTGACAGCAAAAGCAAATATTCGCTTTTCAAGTCAGGTGAATGAAGGAGAGCGAGTAGTTGCGAAAGCTGTAGTGATAGATCAACGGAAAGACCGGACAACGGTTGAAGTGAATAGCTTCGTCCAGAATGAGAATGTCTTTTCTGGTGAATTTGTCATGTATCGCTCGACTAAATCCTGAAGGGAAGTTGTTTGAAAATGAGACTTGCAATTGACGCAATGGGTGGAGACAACGCACCTGATGCCATCATAGATGGGGTATATGAAGCGATTGAAGCATTTAGTGATTTGTCTGTAACGATTGTAGGAGACGAAACGAAAATCAATCCGCTATTAAAAGGAAACATGGATCGAATCACGGTATTACATACGGAAGAATACATATCATCAGAAGATCAACCAGTAAAAGCTGTTCGACGAAAGAAAAACGCTTCGATGGTTTTAGCCGTGAACGAAGTAAAGGAAGGTCGGGCAGATGCGGCTATATCAGCTGGTAATACTGGTGCGTTAATGGCAGCTGGATTGCTCTACGTTGGCCGTATTAAGGGCATTGATCGTCCAGGATTAGCTCCTACGCTCCCAACAATTGACGAAGCTGGTTTTGTGCTACTTGATGTTGGCGCCAATATGGATGCGAAACCAGAGCACCTTCTCCAATACGCACATATGGGCTCGGTTTATGCTGAGAAAGTACGAGGTATCGAGAACCCTCGCGTAGGTCTTTTGAACATTGGAACAGAAGAAGGTAAAGGGAATGAGCTAAGCAAACAGGCCTTTTCACTGCTTCAAGAAAGTGGATTGAACTTTGTTGGAAATGTAGAGTCAAGGGACATCCTTGGTAATGAAGCGGATGTCGTCGTCTGTGATGGGTTCTCAGGGAATCTAGTATTAAAGACGATTGAAGGAACGGCTCTCACAATGTTTAAGATGCTAAAAGAAGAGCTCACAAGCTCATTTACAAGTAAATTAGCAGCAGGAGTATTAAAACCGAAGCTGAAGAATTTAAGTACGAAGCTAGATTATTCAGAGTACGGTGGAGCAGGCTTATTTGGTTTAAACGCTCCTGTTATTAAAGCGCACGGATCTTCAAATGGAAGAGCTGTTTTCAGTGCGATTAAACAAGCTAGAACGATGGTCACTGGAAATGTTGTGACCGCCATTCAATCATCTCTTGTTAAAGAGGAAGGAGAGTAATTATGGGAAAAACAGCCTTTTTATTCCCCGGCCAAGGTTCACAGGCTGTCGGGATGGGACAGGATTTTATGGAAGCTTATTCTGTATCGAAAGATGTATTTACAGAAGCAGATCATCGCTTAAACTTTGAATTAACTAAATTGATTATGAACGGTCCAATTGAGACGCTAACGAGAACGGAAAATGCACAGCCCGCTCTTGTGACGACGAGCGTGGCAGTTCTTGAAGCTCTTCGCGAAAAAGGCATTACAGCTGATTATACGGCTGGTCATAGTCTTGGGGAATATTCTGCCATTGTCGCTTCAGGTGCTCTATCCTTTTCCGATGCCGTTTTTGCGGTTAGAAACCGGGGGCTTTATATGGAAGAAGCAGTTCCTTCAGGTGAAGGTGCAATGGCAGCCATTATGGGAATGGAGCGAGAGGAGTTACAACAAGTAGTTGACGAGGTATCGGCTTCTACTGATACTGTGCAGCTTGCAAACCTAAATAGTCCTGGACAAATTGTCATTTCAGGCGCCAAAGCAGGTGTTGAGAAAGCTTCAGAAGTAGCAAAAGAGAAGGGCGCTAGGCGGGTGATTCCACTTCAAGTAAGTGGGCCGTTCCACTCTAGTCTTATGAAGCCTGCTGCAGACCAGCTATCTGGCATACTTGAAGCAATTGAGATAAAGGATGCATCGATTCCAGTCATTGCTAACGTAACGGCTGAACCATCTACTTCTGCTGAAGAGATTCAGAACCACTTATTGGAGCAAATCTATTCACCTGTTCTATGGGAAGATACGGTAAGAAAACTAATGGACCTTGGTGTTGATACGTTTATTGAAATTGGTCCAGGTAATGTTCTTTCAGGTCTAGTCAAAAAGGTTAACCGTCGTGCATCTGTTCATGCAGTCGGAACTCCAGAACAACTCGATCAACTCATTGCTAAGTTAGGAGAGGAATAAACGATGGCTGAAAATAAAACGGCTCTAGTAACAGGAGCCTCCCGAGGTATTGGACGCGCTATTGCATTAGAGCTTGCTAAAGAGGGCATGAACATAGCTGTCAATTATGCAGGAAGTGAAGCGAAAGCAAATAGCGTTGTAGACGAAATTAAAGCGGCTGGTGGAAATGCGATTGCGATTAAAGCAAACGTAGCAAGCATGGAAGAAGTTCAGGGCATGATTAAGGAAGTTGTTTCAACTTTCGGAAGTCTTGAGGTGCTTGTGAATAATGCCGGCATTACACGTGATAATCTCATTATGCGTATGAAGGAAGAAGAGTGGGATTCCGTTATCGACACAAACTTAAAAGGTGTCTTTAACTGTACGAAGTCCGTTACTCGTCAAATGATGAAACAGCGTTATGGTCGCATTGTAAACGTAGCATCTGTCGTTGGTGTAGCTGGGAATGCAGGTCAAGCTAACTACGTAGCAGCGAAAGCAGGCGTAATCGGATTAACGAAAACAACTGCTAAAGAACTTGCTAGTCGCAACATTACGGTTAATGCGCTTGCACCTGGTTTCATCGAAACTGATATGACAGACGAACTTTCTGATGAAGTGAAAAGCGGAATGAAAGGACAAATTCCACTTGGAAGACTCGGTGCAGCTGAGGACATCGCTAAAGCAACGAAATTTCTCGTTTCTGACGATGCCAATTATATTACAGGTCAAACGCTTCATATTGACGGCGGCATGATCATGTAACTTTTCAACAACATCTAGTTTTTTTGTTTTATATATCCTATAATAGCTTGAGGGGAGGTGAGTCTAATGGCAGATACACTAGAGCGTGTAACAAAAATTATTGTTGATCGTCTTGGAGTTGAAGAATCTGAAATTAAACCAGAAGCTTCTTTCAAAGACGACCTTGGTGCCGATTCCCTTGATGTAGTGGAATTAGTCATGGAACTTGAAGATGAATTTGATCTTGAAATTTCCGATGAAGATGCTGAGAAAATTGTAACAGTTGGCGATGTAATTGATTACATAAACAGCCATCAATAATCTTCAGGATCATCCTGAAGTTGTGGAATAAACCTCGCTAGCCTGGGGGTTTATTCCTATTAATGATTAAAGCTCCAGAGTACAAAGAGGATAGTGATAAGTCGTGGAGGTATCTATGTCCAAATCAAAACATTCACCAAAAACGAGAGCCAGACGTTTCAAACCTAAGCATTCACGACAACTCGTGGTTGGAGAGGCAATCAGATCGCAATTCACTGCTTTTCAAAAGGAAATTGGTGTATCGTTCGAAAATGAACAGCTTCTTTTTCAAGCTTTTACCCATTCATCCTATGTGAATGAGCATCGACTGCATCCGCAGATGGATAATGAACGTCTTGAATTTCTTGGAGATGCCGTACTTGAACTTACGATATCAAGATACTTATATGAAAAGTACCCGAATATGAGTGAAGGCCAGCTAACGAAGCTAAGAGCGGCAATTGTTTGTGAACCATCACTTGTTCAGTTTGCAAATGACATGAATTTTGGACATCTCGTGCTTCTTGGCAAAGGAGAAGAGATGACGGGTGGTAGAATGCGCCCTGCCCTTCTTGCTGATGTATTCGAGTCATTCGTCTGTGCTTTGTATCTTGATCAAGGTCTTGAAGTCGTCTTTGAATTTCTTGAGAAGTTTGTTTATCCCAAAATTAACGCCGGTGCTTTTTCTCATGTGATGGATTATAAAAGCCAGCTTCAGGAAGTTATTCAGCGTGAAAGCCTTGGCGTGATTGATTACGTTATTACCGATGAAAAAGGACCCGCACATAACAGAGAGTTCTCCTCGAAAGTTATGTTAAATGGAAGTGATCTTGGTGTTGGGGTCGGACGCTCAAAGAAGGAAGCAGAACAAATGGCTGCTCAAAAAGCACTTATAAACTTAAAAGATCGTAATGAAAAAGAATCCTGATGCCAGGATTCTTTTTCATTAGATTCATTCTCTTTTAACTAACGATTTAGGATGCGCGCAATTTGCCTAGTTCAGCTAAGATTGCCTGCATTTCTGCAACACTAAGTGATTGTTTTTTGTTTAACATCACATAGATTTCATGAATATCTTCATAAGAAGATAAATCGAATGCTTCTGGCTTAATCATGCCAGAATTGATGACCTGCATTTTTTCTTTAATGCTCTCGACCATAAATGCTAGATTTTCTTCTGATTTAATGGAAAGATCCATTCGTAACACCTGCCTTATTCATTTGACTTAATTAATGACGACATGTCGCCATGCTATGTACCATTTCCCAATCAAGTAACAATGAGAGAATCATTGTCTTGCTTTAGGGTTTTCCTTATTGTAACATGTCTCAGCTCAGTATCGTAGAGGTCATTGTTTTATGATAAAATAAGACAGTTAGTGAAAAAAGTAAACCAAACGTTTTGATTCGCATACATAGATGAAACAGATGAGGGGGAAAGATGATGTTCCTCAAACGATTAGATGTAGTCGGCTTTAAGTCATTCGCCGATCGTATTTCAGTTGAGTTTGTCCCAGGAGTAACATCAGTTGTCGGCCCGAACGGGAGCGGCAAAAGCAACATAAATGACGCCATTCGCTGGGTACTTGGTGAACAATCAGCCAAGTCACTTAGAGGCGCTAAAATGGAAGATATCATTTTCGCAGGGAGCGATACGAGAAAAGCGGTTAACTTAGCAGAAGTAACGCTTACGCTTGATAATACAAATCAATATCTACCGATTGACTATAATGAGGTTAGTGTCACAAGACGTGTATATCGATCAGGAGATAGCGAGTATTTATTAAATAACCAGACATGTCGTTTAAAAGATATCATTGAGCTCTTCATGGATTCTGGGTTAGGGAAAGAATCATTTTCCATTATTGGTCAAGGTAGAATTGAAGAGATTCTTAGTAGCAAATCTGAAGAACGTCGCAAGATTTTTGAAGAAGCTGCGGGCGTGTTGAAATATAAAACCCGCAAGACGAAGGCGGAAACTCGTTTAAAAGAGACGGAAGATAACCTCCATCGCGTCGAGGATATTCTTTATGAGCTGGAAGATCAAGTTGAACCACTCCGCATGCAGGCATCGATCGCCAAAGATTACTTGCAAAAGCGAGAAGACTTGGAAAAGATTGAAGCGGCACTAACGGTTCATGAAATTGAAGAGTATCATCAATCATGGAAGCAAAAGAAAGCTGAATTGGATTCGTTAAAGGAGAGAGAAAGCAGTCTCGGCGATTCCATTAAGGTTAAGAAAGACGAGCTAACGAATATCAGATTGAAGCTTGATCAGTCTGAGCGTAATTTAGAAGCTTATCAGCAGCAGCTCCTTGATACGAGTGAAGAGTTAGAGAAGCTTGAAGGAAAGAAAGAAGTGCTTAAGGAACGGAAAAAAAATGCGCATCAAAATCGCACTAATTTGAGTGAGCGTATGACGTTTTTACAAGAGAAAAAAAGTTATTATGAGAAAGAAATTGAGCATCACTATAAACGCTTTGATCAGCAAAAGAAAGAATTAAGTGACTTAAAGGCCAGTCTTAAAAAAGAAACAGAGCTTCTTTCTGATATTGAGCAAGACATTGAACAAGAACTTGATCGTATGAAATCGGATTACTTCGAGCTACTTAACGAACAAGCGTCGATTCGTAACGAAAACCGCTATCTTCAAGATCAGCTTTCTGTTCTTAATCAGCGTAAGGAGCGACTCGATGGAGATAATCATAAATACATTGAAGAACGAAGCGCTGTGGACGAAAAGAAAGAGGAGCGTTCTGCCAAGTTAGCCGAATCCAAGAAGCTACTTGAAGCGCACGTGTCACGCTTCTATAAAAGCAAGCATGACGTGGAAGAGAAAAAGAAAGAGCTTGGTGAGAAAGAATCTAAGCTTTATCAAGCTTATCAATATATTCAACAATATAAGTCTAAGAAAGAAATGTTAGAAGAAATGCAGGACGATTATGCTGGTTTCTTCCAGGGTGTTAAAGAAGTACTCAAAGCTCGCGAAGACCTTACCGGGATCGAAGGGGCAGTTGCGGAACTAATAACAGTACCTAAAGATGTAGAGACAGCGCTTGAAACGGCCCTTGGCGGTGCGATGCAGAATGTCGTTGTTCGTGATGAGGCTGCAGGAAGACAGGCGATCTCATTCTTGAAGAAGAACCGTTCCGGAAGAGCCACCTTCCTTCCACTGTCAGTCGTGAAATCCAGAAAAATTTCGAACTATGATTTAGAACGTGTGAAGCAAAATGAAGCTTTCGTAGGCGTGGCTTCCGAACTCATCACGTACGATCCGAAGTACCAAGCAGTGATGGAGAATTTATTAGGCTCCGTTCTCGTAGCTAAAGACCTAAAGGGTGCAAACGAACTTGCAAAAATCATGCAATATCGAACGCGCATCGTAACCCTTGAAGGGGATGTGGTTAATCCAGGCGGTTCTATGAGCGGAGGTAGTGTGAAGCAAAAATCATCATCGCTTCTAAGTCGTCAGCGAGATCTTGAACTACTGATCAACAAGCTTGATGATATGCAGAAGAAGACCGCTGTAGTCGAGCAGGAGATTAAACAGGATAAAGCAATATTAGCTGATCTTGAAGAGAATCTTGATGAAATGCGTGAACGAGGAGAGAACCTTAGACTTGAAGAACAGTCTCTTCTTGGTGATTTGAGAGCAATTGAAGGAGACGAACGGAATACAAACGAACGTTTACAGCTATACGATCGAGAAAAGAAAGCGATCGATGAGGAAGTAGAAACTCATCAGAAGCGACACGGGTATTTGACCGAACGTCTTGAGGTGATTACTCAACAAGCAGAAGAACTTGAAGGTAAGATCGAGAACCTGACTGCAAAGAAACAAACGCAGCAAACGTCTCGTGAGACAATTCAAACTGAGATCACAGACCTTAAAGTGAAAGTGGCGGAGCACCAGCAATCATTCCAGAATCAGAAAGAGACGCTCGACCGCTTAACGTCTGAACAAAGTGAAACGAATGCTCAGCTAACCGAAACAACCGAAGAATTTACGCTCCTATCAGAAGCTATGTCTTCCAATTCTAATGGTGAGGAGAAGCTTGACCAAAATATCGTCTCATTCCGATCAGAGAAAGAGAAGCTTCTTACAACACTACAGAATGAACGTGAAGTGAAGTTATCTTTACAACAGGAGATTGAATCTGTCAGTAGCAAGCTCGATCTATTAATCGCAGAGGAAAAGCAGCTTTCGGGATTAATGCAGGCCGTTGAGGTGCGGATTAACAGACTTGATGTGGAACTTGAGAACAGGTTAGCTATTTTAAGTGAAGAGTATGGACTGACTTATGAAGCGGCGAAAGAAAAGCACATTCTTACACTGGAACCTGAAGATGCTAAGCGTAAGCTAAAGCTCATTAAGCTAGAAATTGATGAGCTTGGTACCGTTAATCTTGGTGCGATAGATGAGTATGAACGAGTGAATGATCGCTATACATTTCTTAGTGAACAGCAAGCGGATCTTCTTCAAGCGAAAAAAACACTGTATGATGTGATTGAGGAAATGGATCAAGAGATGAAAAAGCGCTTTGAAGATACATTTACTAAAATACGAGCGCAGTTCCAAATTGTCTTCAAGGAATTGTTTGGGGGAGGTAAAGCAGATCTCGTACTAACGGATCCGGATAATCTTCTTTCAACAGGCGTGGATATATTAGCGCAACCGCCAGGAAAGAAACTTCAACATTTAGCGCTTCTATCGGGAGGAGAACGAGCTTTCACGGCCATCGCTCTCTTATTCTCGATTTTAAAAGTTCGACCTGTTCCGTTTTGCGTTCTGGATGAAGTAGAAGCAGCGCTAGACGATGCGAACGTCAATCGATTTGCGAAATATTTAAAGCAATTTAGTGAAAAAACGCAGTTTATTGTGATTACACACAGAAAAGGTACAATGGAAGAGTCTGATGTTCTATATGGCGTTACCATGCAAGAGTCAGGTGTATCCCGACTCGTTTCCGTTAGACTAGAAGAATCGAAGCAATTAATATCGCAATAATGAGTAGGGGGATTAAACGTGAGTTTTTTTAAAAAGTTAAAAGACAAGTTCACAACACAAACAGATGAAGTAAGCGGGAAATTTAAAGACGGTCTTGAGAAAACACGAACGTCTTTCTCAACAAAAATGAATAACCTCGTAAAAAACTATCGCAAAGTTGATGAAGATTTTTTCGAAGAGCTAGAGGAGCTTCTTATAAGTGCCGATGTCGGTGTTGCGACTGTAATGGATCTCATTGACGTATTAAAAGATGAAGCGAGAACGCGTAACATTAAAGATACGAAAGAACTGCAAAGCGTCATTTCAGAAAAGTTAGCAGAGCTTCTTCATAAGTCCGATGAAGATGGCTCTCTTAATGTACAAGAAGAAGGTTTAACGGTTTTCTTGTTCGTTGGAGTTAATGGGGTAGGAAAGACAACTACTATTGGAAAGCTTGCACATAAGTTTAAACAAGAAGGAAAGAAAGTGGTTCTTGCAGCGGGGGATACGTTCCGAGCAGGAGCAATCGAGCAATTAGAAGTATGGGGGGAACGAGCTGAAGTTGATGTAATAAAACACCAAGCAGGCTCAGATCCAGCAGCAGTTGTTTTCGATGCTGTGCAATCTGCTAAATCACGGAACGCAGATATATTGCTTTGTGATACAGCGGGGCGTCTTCAGAACAAAGTAAACCTTATGAATGAGCTCGAAAAAGTAAAACGTGTTATTCAACGTGAAGTACCATCGGGTCCACATGAGGTGATTCTCGTTCTAGATGCTACTACAGGACAGAATGCGATGAGTCAGGCGAAGCAATTTGGACAATCAACAGACGTGTCTGGCATAGCGTTAACCAAGCTCGATGGAACAGCAAAAGGTGGAATCGTGCTTGCCATTCGACACGAACTTGATATCCCTGTTAAACTCGTAGGTCTAGGGGAGAAAATGGATGATTTGCAGGAGTTTGATCCTGATACATTCGTATACGGACTCTTCTCCTCAATCATTGAAGAAGAGGAAGAAAACGAAGAATAAATTCTAAATTATTTGTGTTAAGAAAAAATCTTGACAAATAAAATGACGCATAGTAATATAATTAACGTAAAGGTGATTACCTTAACAAGGGGCTGTTAACAATGCTAGAGAAAACGATGAGAATTAACTCGTTATTCGACTTTTATCAGTCGCTTTTAACACCGAAACAGCGTAATTATATGGCATTGTATTACCTTGATGATTATTCACTTGGTGAAATCGCAGAAGAATTTCAAGTTAGCCGTCAGGCTGTCTATGATAACATTAAGCGAACTGAACAAATGATTGAAGAATATGAAGCAAAACTGTTGCTATTCGAGCGTTATATCAAAAGGCAAGAGCTGTTAGAAAAGCTTAGAGAAGCGATCGCGAGTGAGAATGAACACTCGAAGGCGCTGCCGTTGATTACATCGCTTGAAAAACTGGATTAGGAGGCGGCGAACATGGCATTTGAAGGGTTAGCCGACCGACTGCAAGACACCCTGCAGAAAATACGCGGTAAAGGGAAAGTAACAGAAGCTGACGTCAAAGAAATGATGCGTGAAGTAAGGCTAGCCTTGCTTGAAGCCGATGTTAACTTTAAAGTCGTAAAACAGTTTATCAATAAGGTCAAAGAGCGCGCCGTCGGACAGGAAGTTATGAAAAGCCTGACGCCAGGGCAGCAGGTCATTAAAGTCGTTAATGAAGAGCTGACAGCGCTAATGGGTGGCGAACAGAGCAAAATTGCTGTTTCAAGTCGCCCGCCGACTGTTATTATGATGGCCGGACTACAGGGTGCAGGTAAGACGACTACTGTCGGGAAGCTTGCAAACCATTTACGTAAAAATCACAACCGCAAACCACTATTAGTAGCGGCGGATATATATCGTCCTGCTGCGATTAACCAGCTTGAAACGCTTGGTAAACAACTTAGTATGCCGGTGTTCTCGATGGGCGATCAGGTTAGTCCGGTTGAGATTGCAACTAAAGCAATCGAAAAAGCAAAAGAAGAGCATCTTGACTATGTCATTATTGACACAGCCGGTCGCTTGCATATTGATGAAAATCTAATGCAAGAGCTAAAAGATGTTAAAGAAGCTGTTACGCCTGACGAAGTTTTTCTTGTCGTTGATTCGATGACAGGACAGGACGCTGTGAATGTAGCCGAAAGCTTTAATGATGCGCTTGATATAACGGGTGTCATTCTAACAAAGCTTGATGGTGACACGCGCGGTGGTGCTGCACTTTCGATCAAGTCTGTAACAGATAAACCGATCAAGTTTGCTGGTATGGGTGAGAAGCTCGATGCACTTGAACCGTTTCATCCTGAGAGAATGGCATCGCGAATTCTCGGAATGGGAGACGTTTTAACGCTCATTGAAAAAGCCCAGACTTCAGTAGATGAAGACAAAGCAAAAGAACTTGAGAAAAAGATGCGAACGATGAGCTTTACGTTCGATGATTTCCTTGATCAGCTTGGTCAGGTTCGAAGCATGGGACCGCTTGATGAATTGATGGACATGATTCCTGGAATGAATAAGAAAGCCATGAAAAATGTCAGTGTTGATGAGAAGCAAATTGGCCGAGTTGAAGCCATTATTCAATCCATGACAACACGCGAGAAAGAAGAGCCTGATCTCATCAATGCGAGTCGCAAAAAAAGAATTGCCGTCGGTAGTGGAACATCTGTGCAAGATGTCAATCGTCTCTTGAAGCAATTTGATGAGATGAAGAAGATGATGAAACAGATGACCAACATGTCTAAAGGCGGTAAGAAAAAAGGTAAGGGCATGAATTTCCCATTCATGCAATAAAAATGAAGTAAATTTTCTCTTTACAAGAGTATAAATTTATGATATTATATTTATTTATGTGAATATTTTTGGAGGTGAAACACATGGCAGTTAAAATTCGTTTAAAGCGTATGGGTGCTAAAAGAGCTCCTTACTATCGCGTAGTTGTTGCTGATTCACGTGCACCACGTGACGGACGCTTCATCGAGGAAATCGGTACTTACAATCCGGTTGCTAATCCAGTTGAAGTGAAAATCAACGAAGAGAAAGCTCTTGATTGGATGCTTAAAGGCGCTAAGCCTTCTGATACAGTACGTAACTTATTCTCCACTGCAGGTCTTATGGAGAAGCTTCACAACGCAAAAAACACAAAGTAATTTAACACCTTAGAGGAGGCTTTCTTGAAAGCCTCCTTTGGTGTATCTAGGTCCATCATTTTTAAAAAGGTGGTAGATTATAATGGAAGCCCTGGTTGAAACAATTGTAAAAGCTCTTGTCGATTATCCTGATGAAGTTCGTGTTGAAAAAGATGAGACAAGCAGTTTGGATATATACAAGCTTCACGTTCATGCAGAGGACACAGGAAAGGTGATTGGGAAGCAGGGAAAGGTCGCTAGATCAATCCGTACGGTGATGAACGCCGCTGCTGTTCAGTCCAATAAACGTGTACAGTTGGAGATACTTTAGGGGGAGATGAAACTCCTCTTTTTTTGTTTTAGCTCACTCGAATGAAACTTTCAATTCACGTGCCTTTCACCAGATTCATAATCCATATTTAACGTTTATAAAACTTCTCATTGATCGTAAGGGCTCTTTTTTTATGATAAGCTATGTTATCTTATTGTGATGATATCTCGTTTATTGGCTCAATCGAATGAAACATCTGTTTCACTCGTCTTAGCCAAAAATCAACCACATTTATTAACATAGCCTTATGAGAAAGTGGATTTAATATCAAATACGAAAACTTTCCCTTTTTAAAAGACTTGGCCAGAAGCCAGGTTTTTCTATTGCTTCTATTTATTGTGTGAAAATCAGGTCCTATTTACATATGGAGGGCAGCGGAATGAAAATCATTGTAACGTATGATGTGAAACAAATTTTAACTGAAGAAAGCCGGGCTTCCTATCTAGACAAATGGCAAAAAGAACATGCCTCTCTTCTGCGGGAATGTGATCAACTTCAATTTGAAATGAAGCGCCTGCAAAAAAAACGCCCTTCTGATCAAAAGTGGATAGCTGATCAATTTGATAAAGAAATTCGGACAAGATCTGAACGAATGTCATTCCTTGATTTCAAAATGGATCAACTTGATCAGTTGACTTTAGGGTCTGAAATTCACGACGGTGAAATTCAATCCATTCAGGAAGTTCAAATTGGCGACGAGTGGCATGGAAGAGAGCAAAAAGGTAAAATAGTCGTAAAAGATGGGGTTGTGCAAAGCATCTTCCCTGACTCAAAAGGAAAGGATATTATGATATGACAGAATGGCTTAATGTAGGAAAGATCGTGAATACACATGGCGTGCGAGGTGAAGTACGCGTTATTTCTAGAACTGATTTTCCAGAGGAGCGTTATGCAATAGGCAACAAGCTGTACTTGTTTAAGGATGATGAGCCTGTAACTTTAACCGTTTCATCACATAGAAAGCATAAGCAGTTTGATTTGCTTACATTTGAAGGGTTTCACAATATAAACGAAGTACAGCACATGAAAGAAGGTATTCTGAAAGTAAAGGAAGATCAAGGAGGAAAGCTATCAAAAGAAGAATTCTACTACCGTGATATTATCGGGCTTGAAGTTCATACTGAAGATGGCGAGTATCTTGGTAAGGTAAAAGAAATTCTTTCACCAGGAGCAAATGATGTTTGGGTTGTTCAAACTGCTGGCGGGGGTAAGGATCTTTTGTTACCATACATCGAACAAGTGGTGAAACAGGTCGATTTAAGTGAAGGGAAAATTACCGTTCATTTAATGGAAGGACTTCGTGATTAGCATGAAGATTGATGTGCTTTCGCTGTTTCCTGAAATGTTCTCAGGTGTATTTAACCATTCGATTTTAAAGCGTGCTCAGGATAATGGGGCTGTGACTTATAATGTGACTAATTTTCGTGACTATAGTTCGAATAAGCATAAAAACGTTGATGATTATCCATACGGTGGGGGAGCTGGAATGGTGTTGACGCCTCAACCGGTTTTTGATGCTGTCGCCGATCTTTCAGCAGGAAAGCATCCGCGCGTCATTCTGATGTGTCCTCAAGGAGAAAGATTTACACAAAAGAAAGCGGAAGAGCTTGCGAAGGAAGATCATCTTATTTTCATTTGCGGTCATTATGAAGGGTATGATGAGCGGATTCGGGAAAATCTAGTAACGGATGAGATCTCCATTGGTGACTTCGTCTTAACAGGAGGAGAGCTTGGGAGCATGGTCGTTATTGACAGTGTTACAAGACTTCTCCCTGGAGTCCTAGGTAATGATACATCAGCCCCTATGGATTCGTTTAGTAGTGGTTTACTAGAGCACCCTCACTACACACGCCCTGCTGACTATGCTGGGTTAAACGTGCCTGATGTGCTTCTATCAGGAAATCATGAGGCTATTCGTAAGTGGCGTCTTAAGGAATCGTTAAGGCGCACGTGGAATAGAAGACCGGATCTTCTTAGAGAGAAAAACTTGACGAAGGAAGAAGAGAAATTTCTTCAAGATATTAAGCGAGAAAAAGAGTGAATTCATTCTTGTAATCTAAAAAGTGCTATGCTATGATAACAGTTGTGGCATTAGTCACGTTATTACGATGTTCCGCTGTAATGCAAGATGATTTATATGAGCATCTGTGTGGAAGGAGGGTTACTTGATGCACAAGTTAATCCAGGATATCACAAAAGACCAACTTAAGTCGGATCTTCCTAATTTCCGACCAGGAGATACTGTGAAAGTTCACGTTAAAGTTGTCGAAGGTACTCGTGAGCGTATCCAGTTATTCGAAGGTGTTGTGATTAAACGACGTGGTGGTGGAATCAGTGAAACATTTACTGTTCGTAAGATTTCTTACGGAGTAGGTGTTGAGCGTACATTCCCTGTACATTCACCAAAAGTTGCTAAGCTTGAAGTTGCTCGTCGCGGTAAAGTTCGCCGTGCTAAGCTATACTACTTGCGTGCACTTCGTGGTAAAGCCGCTCGTATTAAAGAAATTCGATAAAGTTAGACGCGAAAGGGAGCTTGCATTGTCAGGCTCCTTTTTTCTATTGAAAAAAACTCATGTGAAATAAGTAACTTTCTATGATAAAATAAAGCGGGTTATAAAGGTTTGTAGGAAAGGCTAGAGGGGAAAGAAATAGGTAAAAAAGACCCTTTCATTAGGAGGAACGAGCATGAAAAGCACCAGATCAGCAGAGAAGAAAGATTCCTGGGAGTGGATACGTGCGCTCATCATTGCTTTTATACTAGCAGGAGCCGTTCGCTATTTTATTTTTGCTCCCATCGTTGTTGATGGCGAAAGCATGATGCCGACATTACAGGATCGTGATCGGATGATCGTGAACAAAATCAGCTATAATATTGGTGATGCTGAACGTTTCGATATCATTGTATTTGAGGCACCTGAAGGTAAAGATTATATTAAACGAGTGATTGGCCTTCCTGGAGATAAGGTGGAATACAAAGGCGATATGCTTTACGTAAATGGTGAAGCGGTTAAGGAGCCCTATCTAGAACCATATAAAGATGATTTGCTAGAAGGGAACTTAACGTACGATTTCGATTTAACTGGTGTAACTGGTGAAGCTACAGTTCCAGAAGGACAATTGTTTGTGATGGGGGACAATCGACAACATAGTAAAGATAGTCGTTCCATTGGCTTCGTTCCTGTTGAAAAAGTTGTCGGAGAAGCAAACGTTATTTTTTGGCCCTTAAATGATATACAAGTAATGGAGTGAGGATCTAGAATTTTTCGATACCTCATGATTTGAGAATAGGTGGAGATGGCATGACGATTCAATGGTTTCCCGGACATATGGCAAAAGCACGCCGGGAGATTACCGAGAAGCTTAAAATGATTGATGTTGTAATTGAACTAGTGGATGCACGCATCCCGCTTGCTTCAAGGAATCCGATGATTGATGAAATAGTTTCTTCAAAGCCAAGACTAATTTTGCTCAATAAAGCAGATATGGCGGATGATCAGAAAACAACTGAATGGAAACACTATTTTCAATCGCAAGGACATAAAGCATTGCCAATTGATTCGCAAACCGGTAAAGGCGTGAAAAGTATTCCTGCAGCAGCTAGAGAGCTGATGAGTGATAAGATTGACCGGATGATCGAGAAGGGCATGAAGCCGCGCGCGGTTCGGGCATTAATTTTAGGAATTCCTAACGTTGGGAAATCTACCTTGATCAACCGTTTAGCGGGGAAGAAAATTGCTAAAACAGGAGATCGACCAGGTATTACGAAAAAGCAGCAGTGGATCAAAGTAGGCGATGAAATGGACCTTCTCGACACGCCAGGTATTTTATGGCCTAAGTTTGAAGACCAGATAACCGGATATAAACTAGCTGCTACCGGAGCGATAAAAGATGAAATCCTGGATTTTCAGGATATTTCGGTGTATGTACTCAAATTCATGAGTGAATATTATCCTAACCGACTGAAGGATCGCTACCATCTTGAGGATATCCCTGAAGATGTTGTAGAGTTGTTTGATGAAATAGGGAAAAAACGTGGCTTTTTAATGAGTGGCGGCTGGATTGATTACGATAAAACAGCTGAGACCGTGCTACGTGAGCTTCGAAGTGGTAAATTAGGCGATGTGACACTTGAAACGCCAGAAAGGTAAGGCCATGAGCCTTACCTTTTTTAAATGAACTGAAGAGAAAGAGGAGATTAAATGAGTGAAAAACTAAAGTCAATTAAAGAAATTACCCAGATGTTGGAGCGAGGGCAATATACAAACGATGATTGGGAAGAATGGAAACAGGATACACGCAAAGGTGTGATGAGCTTAATTGCTAGAGAAGGAAAGAAAGAGCAAGAAAAATTGAAAATACTTCAAATGCATGAAGAGATGAGCGCCTTAGAAGCTCATTACAGAGAACAAGGTCGTTTTGCTATAGCAGGAGTCGATGAGGTAGGAAGAGGCCCTTTAGCAGGCCCTGTGGTTGCTTCAGCGGTCATATTAAACCCTGATCTACCTATACTTGGGCTACAGGATTCAAAAAAACTTTCTCGTGCGAAACTCAATGACTTATTTGATCAGATACATAAGGATGCTATTTCAATTGGAATTGGTGTTGTTAGTTCAAGCGAAATTGATGAATTAAATATTTATCAAGCAACCAAAAAAGCAATGCAACAAGCCGTTGAGGGATTGAACGTCCAAGCTGATTTCTTACTAGTGGATGCCATGCACATCCCACTACAAATCGATCAGGAATCGCTCATTAAAGGTGATTCGAGAAGTGTTAGTATTGCAGCAGCCTCAATCGTTGCGAAGGTAACACGTGACCGCATGATGGTAAAATTAGCAGAAACTTATCCACAATATGGATTTGAGCGACATGTGGGGTATGGAACGAAAGAACATCTCGCTGCTCTTGATCAATATGGTGTCACGGATGCACATCGGAAATCATTTGCTCCTGTAAGAGATCGCTTAGGCTTGCATTAAATTGTGTATGAATCGGCTGAAACAGTTGATACTATACCTATTCTAGTGTGAAGGAGCAATCATTTGTGAAAGATCCAGGACGTCCAGACAAAAACGACTCGTTTTATGAAGAAGCCGGAGAAGAATTTGGTGTTTACACACCTGCGGCTGCAAGAGAATTAACCATTACGGATCATAAAAGAAGAGAGCAAGAGAACTCACCAAAAAAAGCAGGAAGAGACGAACGAGAAGAGGGGAGATAGTCCCTCTTCTTTTTTTTGTAATTTTAGTCATCAATCTTGTTTCCTCAATAAAAAGTTGAAAGTTTCGTATGGCGTTGAGATTCATGCAACAAATTTTGTGAAAAATGGCAATGTTCACATCGGAAAAAGAGCGAAAGAATCGCTATACAGCTTCTTTACTGGATAAATTGGAACAATATTTGCAAGAAACAACAGAGACTTTATGCAAAAGGGTAGACAATCGGTGTGAATTTTCTATACAATGAAAACGTCGTCAAAGATTTGATTGACTAGGATAGGAGGATGAGAGAATGAATATCCATGAATATCAAGGAAAAGAAGTCCTAAGAAGCTACGGGGTATCAGTCCCTAATGGACAAGTCGCATACTCCGCGAAAGAAGCTGTGGACGTTGCAAAACAATTAGACAGCAAAGTTTACGTAGTAAAAGCACAAATCCACGCAGGTGGTCGAGGAAAAGCTGGCGGTGTTAAAATTGCCAAGAACCTTGAGGAAGTTCGTACATACGCTGAGGAGATCCTCGGAAAAACACTTGTTACTCATCAAACGGGACCAGAAGGCAAGGAAGTAAAGCGCTTACTTATTGAAGAAGGTTGCGATATTAAACAGGAATATTACGTTGGTCTAGTACTTGACCGTGTAACGTCACGAGTGGTCATGATGGCATCTGAAGAAGGCGGAACTGAAATTGAAGAAGTGGCTGAACACAGCCCAGAGAAAATCTTCAAAGAAGTGATCGATCCAGCTGTAGGTCTTCAGGGTTACCAGGCTAGAAGACTAGCATTTAATATTAATATCCCGAAAGAACAAATCAATAAAGCAGTGAAGTTTATGCTTGGCCTATACAAAGTTTTTGTAGAAAAAGATGCTTCAATTGCGGAAATCAATCCTCTTGTAACAACTGGGGATGGGAACGTAATGGCTCTTGATGCTAAATTAAACTTTGATCCAAATGCGCTTTATCGCCATAAAGATATCCTTGAACTTCGTGATCTTGATGAAGAGGATTCAAAGGAAATCGAAGCATCAAAATATGAACTTAGCTACATTGCCCTTGATGGTAATATCGGCTGCATGGTTAACGGTGCAGGGCTTGCTATGTCTACGATGGATATTATCAAGCATTACGGCGGCGATCCCGCTAACTTCCTTGACGTTGGGGGCGGCGCAACAGCTGAGAAAGTAACGGAAGCCTTCAAAATTATCTTATCAGACAAAAATGTTAAAGGTATTTATGTAAACATTTTTGGTGGGATCATGAAGTGTGACGTTATTGCTGAAGGTGTTGTAGAAGCTACGAAGCAAGTAGGCCTTGAAATTCCGCTTGTTGTTCGTCTTGAAGGCACAAATGTTGATCTTGGAAAGCAAATCCTGAAAGATTCTGGATTAAATATTACCGCTGCTGAGTCTATGGCTGACGGCGCGGAAAAAATCGTTTCATTAGTGAAGTAGAAAGGCGGGACTAGGAATGAGCGTATACATTAATCAAGATACAAAAGTCATCGTTCAAGGAATTACAGGATCAGTTGGTTTATTTCATACACAGCAAATGCTTGAGTATGGTACGAAAATTGTTGGTGGTGTAACGCCAGGTAAGGGCGGTACTGAAGTGGAAGGCGTTCCCGTATTTGATACAGTTGAGCAAGCTGTTCAAAAAACTGGCGCTAATGCTTCGGTCATCTATGTTCCGCCTGCTTTTGCAGCAGATGCGATCATGGAAGCGGTAGACGCTGAAATGGACCTTGCGATTTGTATTACGGAAGGTATTCCTGTCATCGATATGGTGAAGGTAAAGCGTTATATGGAAGGGAAGAAAACACGTCTTGTAGGACCGAACTGTCCTGGTGTGATTACTCCTGATGAATGTAAAATTGGTATTATGCCTGGCTACATTCACAAAAAAGGTCACGTAGGAGTGGTTTCTCGTTCTGGTACATTAACGTATGAAGCTGTTCATCAGCTTTCTGAATCAGGAATCGGTCAATCCACTGCTGTTGGAATCGGCGGAGATCCTGTTAACGGAACGAACTTTATCGATGTCTTGCAAGCTTTCAACGAAGATGAAGATACGTACGCCGTCATTATGATCGGCGAAATCGGTGGTACGGCAGAAGAAGAAGCGGCAGAATGGGTGAAAGCAAACATGACAAAGCCTGTCGTTGGATTTATCGGTGGCCAAACGGCACCTCCAGGAAAGCGCATGGGTCATGCGGGTGCAATTATTTCTGGCGGTAAAGGGACAGCTGACGAGAAGATCAAGACAATGGAGTCGTGCGGAATTAAAGTCGCACCTACACCTGCTGTAATGGGCGAAACGCTCATCTCTGTTCTTGAAGATAAAGGATTACTACAGAAGTGCACAACACATAAGGCTTAATGGTAATAGCTCCCGTTCGGGAGCTATTTCTCTTATACATAACGAGAAAATAATACATTTTAATGCTGATAGGGGAGAGGCATGGTTGAGAACGTTTAGAAGCCGGTTAATTCAGTTACATCAGTGCCGAGGAACTGACTGGAAAGTGCTGCGTTCATTTCTTACATTTGACCCAACGCTTCAAAGCATATATGATATGTCTGCTACTCAGTTAAGACAATTTCACATACCAGGAGAGCATGCGAGCTTATTATATGAAGATCTTCATATGAAGAAACCATGGAGGATTTCTCATATTAAAGCAGGGGAAATTCGGGCTATTACGAGATTTGACGAAGCATACCCTGAAAGGCTTTCGCATATTTATGATGCACCGTGGGTTATATATTGTATCGGTAACACCGCGCTTCTTAATCAACAACGAGCTCTTAGTGTCGTCGGGTCAAGAAATCATTCGCGTGATGCAGAAGCGATGATGAAACTTATTTTAACGCCAATCGTAACGAAAGGTTGGACGATCGTAAGTGGTCTTGCTCTCGGTGTTGATACTCTTGCACACCGGATCGCACTTGATCACGATGCAGGCACGATTGCCGTCCTTGGAAGCGGGTTTAAGCATATTTACCCTAAAGAAAATCAGCTACTTGCTTCAATTATTGCAAAAAACGGTCTTCTTCTTTCAGAATATCCACCAGATAGGGGACCAGAAAAACATCAGTTTCCTGAGCGGAATCGAATTATTAGCGGATTATCGCTTGGAACGTTTATTGTAGAAGCAAGAAAACGAAGTGGTTCGTTGATTACTGCTGATCAAGCGATGGATCAGGGACGAGAAGTTTTTTGCTTACCAGGCAGGATGACTGACTCGTACTTTGAAGGAACAAATCGACTTATTCAGCAGGGGGCTAAGCTAGTATTAGAAGCAAAAGATATACTTAATGAATTACCGAATTTTCATGAAAATGAAACTAGCACTATTTGACAAACGAGTTTTGACTATTTAATAATAAGGAAGATTTTAAAATTTACCTCAATGGGGGGAGGAAACGTATTGTGGCAGATTATCTAGTTATTGTTGAATCTCCCGCTAAAGCAAAAACAATTGAAAAATATTTAGGAAAGAAATATCAGGTGAAAGCCTCATTAGGTCATGTCATTGACCTGCCAAGAAGTCAGATGGGCGTTGATGTGGAAAACAACTATGCTCCTAAATATATAACAATACGCGGGAAAGGCCCTGTCCTTAAGGAAATTAAAGATGCAGCCAAAAAAGCGAAGAAAGTCTATCTCGCAGCTGACCCCGATCGCGAAGGGGAAGCGATTGCGTGGCATCTAGCTCACAGTTTGAAGATTGATGAGCAAACCGAATGCAGGGTCGTATTTAACGAAATTACAAAAGATGCGGTAAAGGATGCTTTCAAGCAGCCGAGACCAATTAACATGGATTTAGTGGATGCACAGCAAGCGCGTCGAGTACTTGACCGACTTGTTGGGTATAACATCAGTCCATTATTATGGAAAAAAGTGAAAAAAGGCCTAAGTGCTGGACGAGTTCAATCCGTTGCAGTTCGCCTTATTATTGAAAGAGAGAAAGAGATTCAGAATTTCCAGGCAGAAGAATATTGGAAAATCAAAGCTTCTTTCGAAAAAGATGGAGAGCAATTCGAAGCTGGTTTTTACGGAGTAGATGGAAAGAAAACAGATCTTCAATCACGTGAAGACGTCGACAACGTGTTAAAGCGCATTGAAGGAGATCAGTTTGAGATCAAATCCGTTCAAAAGAAAGAACGTAAGCGAAACCCAGCCCTCTCATTTACAACATCTTCTCTTCAACAAGAAGCAGCAAGAAAGTTAAACTTCCGAGCGAAGAAAACAATGATGCTTGCTCAGCAGCTTTACGAGGGGATTGCGATTGGTAAACAAGGTACAGTCGGTTTAATTACGTACATGAGAACTGACTCAACACGCATCTCTGAAACAGCGAAGGATGAAGCGAAGCAATACATTCAAGGTAAATATGGAGACACATACTTATCGGGTAAAAAGCCTGCTAAGAAGCAGTCAGGTAAATCACAAGATGCTCACGAAGCGGTTCGACCGACATCTGTTATGCGTGATCCTTCCGAGATGAAGGCTTACTTAAAGCGCGATCAGCTTCGTTTATACAAGCTCATCTGGGAGCGTTTTGTAGCCAGTCAGATGGCACCGGCTATTATGGACACGATGAGTGTAGATCTTGAGAACAACGGAACGATCTTCCGTGCGACTGGTTCTAAAGTGAAATTTAAAGGGTTTATGAAGGTGTACGTTGAAGGAAACGACGACAATAAAAAAGAAGAAGATAAAATGCTTCCTGACCTTGAAGAAGGCATGGATGTTTCTACATCAGAAATTGATCCATCTCAGCACTTCACACAGCCGCCGCCGAGATATTCAGAAGCTCGCCTCGTTAAAACAATGGAAGAGCTCGGTATAGGGCGCCCTTCTACTTACGCTCCTACGCTTGATACGATTCAACGTCGAGGGTATGTGGCGTTAGAAGATAAGAAATTTGTGCCAACTGAGCTCGGTGAAATTGTATTAGAGCTGATTTTGGAGTTCTTCCAGGATATCATCAACATTGAATTCACTGCGGGATTAGAAAATGATCTTGACAAAATTGAGGATGGCGATGCAGAATGGATTTCTGTCATCAATGAATTTTATCAAAACTTCGAAAAGCGGCTGAAGGTAGCCGAGGAAGAAATGAAGGAAGTCGAGATTAAAGATGAACCCGCTGGAGAAGATTGCGAGAAGTGTGGTTCACCTATGGTCATCAAAATGGGACGCTATGGGAAATTCATGGCTTGCTCAAACTTTCCTGATTGCCGTAATACAAAACCAATCCTTAAAGAAGTTGGTGTTACCTGTCCGAAGTGTAAAGAAGGTAATGTTGTAGAGCGAAAAAGTAAAAAGAACCGTCTTTTCTATGGTTGTGATCGTTTTCCGGAATGTGATTTTCTTTCATGGGATAAACCAATCAAAAGACCATGTCCTAAATGCGGTGATTTACTTGTCGAGAAGAAAACGAAGAAAAAGAAAGAAATCAAATGCGTAAACTGCGATTTCGTTGAAGAAGAAAACTAGTAAGGGGTTATGGCAATGAGTAAACATGTGACGGTAATCGGTGCCGGACTTGCTGGAAGTGAAGCAGCGTGGCAACTTGCAAAGCAAGGAGTGGACGTTCATCTCTATGAGATGCGTCCTAAGAAGCAAACGCCTGCTCACCATACCGATAAATTTGCTGAGCTAGTATGTAGTAACTCACTAAGAGCGAATACATTAACAAATGCAGTCGGCGTTTTAAAGGAAGAAATGCGTCGAATGGATTCAGTTATCATTAAGTCTGCTGACGAGTGTGCCGTTCCGGCTGGTGGTGCACTGGCTGTGGATCGTCATGAATTCGCTGCGAAGGTAACGGAGAATGTTAAAAACCATCCAAATGTAACGGTCTTTTCAGAGGAATGTACTAAAATCCCTGACGGCCCAACAATTATTGCAACAGGTCCGCTAACTTCTAAGGATCTTTCCGATCAGTTAAAGGCTTTAAGTGGAGAAGAGTACCTATACTTCTATGACGCTGCTGCTCCTATTATCGAAACGGAAAGTATTGATATGGAGAAAGTTTATAAGAAGTCACGCTATGATAAGGGAGAGGCAGCTTATTTAAACTGCCCAATGACGGAAGAGGAATTTAACACGTTCTATGAAGCACTTATTTCAGCTGAAACGGTTCCGCTTAAAGAATTTGAGAAGGAAATTTTCTTCGAAGGATGCATGCCAATTGAAGTAATGGCCCAGCGCGGGCAGAAGACGATGACGTTTGGTCCTCTTAAACCTGTAGGTCTTGAAGATCCTAGAACAGGAAAGCGTCCTTACGCTGTCGTTCAACTTAGGCAGGATAATGCTTCTGGTACACTGTATAACATTGTTGGTTTCCAAACGCACCTTAAATGGGGACCACAAAAAGAAGTGATTCGCTTAATTCCTGGACTTGAGAACGCGGACATCGTACGTTATGGCGTGATGCACCGGAATACGTTTATTAACTCACCGAACCTATTGAAAGCTACTTACCAATACAAAGATCGCGAGAATCTATTCTTTGCAGGTCAAATGACAGGTGTGGAAGGGTACGTAGAATCAGCAGCATCTGGACTAATTGCTGGATTTAACGCTGCTCGACTAATGAAGGATGAAGAGCCGCTAGTGTTCCCTGAAGAAACTGCGCTTGGTAGTTTAGCGAATTATATTACGACGGCTAATCCGGATAACTTCCAACCGATGAATGCTAACTTTGGTTTGTTCCCACCGCTTGAGACGCGAATTAAAGGCAAGAAAGAGCGTAATGAAACGATCGCTAATCGAGCGTTAGAAACAATTCAGAATTTTGTAAAAAGATTGTAAATTCCTATTGCTAAGGCTTCTAAATTGTGATACGATTTAGAAGCCTTTTGAGGTGATAACGATGAATAACAACCAACAAGCTCATATTCAATCATTTTCTGAGTATCTTCAGATTGAGAAGAATTGTTCACCACATACGATCTCAGGTTACTTACAGGACATTGAACATTTCAAGTCTTTTATGAAGCAGCAGACTATCGATGTCTTTGCTGCTGTTTCTTATGCAGATGTCAGAATTTATTTGACTGAGCTTCACGAGCGAGGTTACGCAAGAAAAACAGCAGCGAGAAAAATTTCAACGTTACGAAGCTTATATCGATTCCTTTTACGTGAAAACATCGTTGAGGTTAATCCTTTTACAATGAGCTCACTACCGAAGCAAGAGAAGCGCCTTCCGCAATTTTTGTATGAAAAAGAGCTCAATGTATTGTTTGATACGCCCGATACGTCTAAGCCGCTTGGTCAAAGAGACAGAGCTTTGCTCGAAGTATTGTACGGGTGTGGTATTCGCGTTAGTGAATGCGTTGCGCTTAATTTAGAAGACATTGATTTCGCGATTGGTACTATTTTTGTAATCGGTAAGGGACGTAAGGAAAGATATGTACCAATTGGTAGTTTCGCTATAGATGCAATAAAAGAGTATTTAGAGGATGGACGAGTAAAACTCGCTTCGTCCGGAAAAGAGCCGACAAAAGCCCTGTTTTTAAACTTTAGAGGTAGTCGCGTGACAGCAAGAGGCGTACGAACAATTTTGGATAAGATTGTGAAAGACGCTTCACTGCATGTACATATAAGTCCCCATGTGATGAGACACACATTCGCAACACATTTACTGAATGAAGGGGCAGACTTACGATCTGTTCAGGAGCTTTTAGGGCATTCCGATTTATCATCTACTCAGATCTATACCCATGTGACGGGAGATCGATTGCGAAATATATACATGAACCATCACCCAAGAGCTAAATAGCTCGGGAGGAGGAACTTATGGGAGACTTTCATTCAACGACGATATTTGCAGTACAGCATAATGGGGAGTGCGCAATGGCCGGTGATGGCCAGGTGACATTTGGCAATGCCGTAGTCATGAAACATACGGCTAAGAAAGTAAGAAGGTTATTTCATGGGAAGGTGATTGCTGGATTTGCAGGATCAGTTGCGGATGCATTCACTCTTTTTGAGAAATTCGAAAGCAAACTGGAAGAATTCGGCGGTAACCTTCAGCGTGCTGCTGTTGAACTCGCAAAAGAGTGGCGCAGTGACCGCGTACTAAGAAAGCTTGAAGCCATGTTAATCGTTATGAATCAGGATGAGCTTCTGCTTATCTCAGGTACTGGTGAAGTAATCGAACCTGATGATGGCATTCTTTCCATTGGTTCAGGTTCTAACTACGCACTTTCAGCTGGTAGAGCTCTTAAGCGATACAGTGATAACAAAACCGCTGAAGAAATTGCGCGGGCCTCTATGGAAATTGCATCAGAAATTTGCGTGTACACAAATGATCAAATTATCGTAGAAACCATTTAGTATATAAACTGTATCTTTGGAGGAGATCGTATGTCTAATCCATTAACACCGAGACAAATTGTTGAAAAGCTTGATCAGTATATTGTTGGTCAGAATGACGCGAAAAAGGCTGTTGCTGTGGCATTGAGAAATCGTTACCGTCGGGGTCTTTTAAGCGATAAACTGAGGGATGAAGTGAATCCGAAAAATATTTTAATGATTGGGCCAACAGGTGTTGGTAAAACAGAAATTGCGAGACGACTGGCTCGTCTTGTCAATGCTCCTTTTATTAAAGTAGAAGCAACGAAATTTACTGAAGTGGGTTATGTTGGCCGAGACGTGGAATCAATGGTTCGCGATCTCGTTGAAACATCAATCAGACTTGTCAAAGAAGATCGAATGGAACAGGTGAAGGGCAGAGCGGAAGAGAATGCGAATAAACGCATTGTGGAACTGCTCGTACCGTCTAATAAGAAGCAGACACAATACAAGAATCCGCTTGAAATGTTATTTGGTAATCAGGGGCAAGAAGAAACAAATACCCAGGCGAGTTCAGAAGATCAGTCGATTGCTTCAAGACGAAAGCAAATAGCACAACAGCTTGCGCTAGGTGAACTCGAAGATCGGATGATCACTGTTGAAGTGGAAGAACAAAACAATTCCATGATGGACATGTTCCAGGGAGCTGGCATGGAACAAATGGGTATGAACATGCAGGATATGCTCGGAAATATCATGCCTAAAAAGAAGAAAAAACGTAAGCTTCCCGTGTCAGAAGCACGAAAGGTCTTAACGCAGGATGAAGCAGCAAAACTTGTGGATATGGATGAAGTCGCACAGGATGCAGTTTCAAAGACGGAACAATCGGGTATCATCTTCATTGATGAAATTGACAAGGTCGCGGGGAAAAGTCAGCAGTCAGCTGATGTATCCAGAGAGGGCGTTCAAAGAGACATTTTGCCAATCGTAGAAGGTTCAACGGTAACAACGAAGTACGGTCCAGTGAAAACAGACCATATTTTGTTTATGGCCGCGGGGGCGTTTCACATGTCGAAACCATCTGATCTAATCCCTGAACTGCAAGGCAGGTTCCCAATCCGCGTTGAGTTATCAAGTTTAACCGTAGACGATTTTAAACGTATATTAACAGAGCCTGATAATGCTCTTGTGAAGCAATACACAGCATTATTAGAAACAGAAGGTATTAAAGTTGAATTTTCTGACGATGCTATTCTTAAAATTGCTACGATTGCAACCGAAGTGAATCAGGACACTGACAACATTGGCGCAAGAAGACTGCACACAATTTTAGAAAAGCTTCTTGAAGATCTTTCATTTGAAGCACCGGACATTAATCTAGACAGCATCACGATTACACCAGAGTATGTTGAGGAAAAGTTAGCTTCTATTGCGAAGAACCGTGACCTCAGCCAATACATCCTATAATACATGCAGGAGGACAAAACTATGAATTTACTTGAAAAAACAAGAAAAATTAATGGAATGCTACAAAAATCTGAGGGGCCAGTTAACTTTACAGACATGGCCGAAACACTACGTGACGTCATTATGGCGAACGTATATGTCGTAAGCCGCAGAGGTAAGCTGCTTGGAATCGCAATTAATCAAGAAATCGAAAACGAACGCATGAAGAAAATGTTTTCTGAGCGTCAGTTCCCTGAAGAATATACACAAAACCTGTTCAACATTGCAGAAACTTCTTCAAACCTTGATATCACAAGCGAGTACACAGCTTTCCCGGTAGAAAACCGCGACCTCTTCGAAAAAGGTCTTACAACAATTGTACCGATCGTTGGTGGTGGAAGCCGTCTTGGTACGCTCATCCTTTCACGTCTAAGCGATTCATTCTCAGATGATGATCTTCTATTAGCTGAATATGGCGCAACAGTAGTAGGAATGGAAATTCTTCATGAAAAAGCGGAAGAAATTGAAGAAGAAGCAAGAAACAAAGCGGTTGTACAAATGGCGATTTCTTCTCTTTCTTATAGTGAGCTTGAAGCAATCGAGCACATCTTTGAAGAACTTGAAGGCAATGAAGGACTTCTTGTTGCTAGTAAAATTGCTGACCGCGTAGGCATCACTCGCTCTGTTATCGTAAACGCTCTTCGTAAGCTTGAGAGTGCTGGTGTTATTGAGTCTCGTTCTCTAGGAATGAAAGGAACTTACATTAAAGTTCTTAACGATAAATTCCTTGTAGAGCTTTCAAAACTAAAGACACAGTAATTCAACTAAAGCTCCGAGAACTCTCGGAGCTTTTTTAATAGAATGTTGCTGATTTCAACAATCCTTTTGCAAACGATGGAGATGAATTCGAACCGTTTACGTCTACTATGAAAGTGAGTTTGTATAGGCATTCATGGAATTTAAGATTTAAACTTGCGACTTGTCACTTGATATGATATATTAATCAACGGTGTTAATCACACACGCTTGTTGATTTGGAAAGTGGTGCTGCAGACGCAGTTTTTTCCGAAATAGATGCAAGCGGAGGATAAAAAAACCATTAGGAGGAACACAATCATGGCAGTAATCTCTATGAAACAGCTTCTTGAAGCTGGGGTACACTTCGGTCATCAGACTCGTCGTTGGAACCCGAAAATGAAACCTTATATCTTCACTGAAAGAAACGGTATCTATATTATCGATCTTCAAAAAACAGTGAAGAAAGTCGAAGAAGCTTATAACTTCGTTCGTGACATCGCTCAGGACGGTGGTAAAGTTCTTTTCGTAGGTACAAAAAAGCAAGCGCAAGATTCCGTTAAGGATGAAGCGATCCGTGCTGGTCAATACTACATCAACCAACGCTGGTTGGGTGGAACGCTTACGAACTTTGAAACTATTCAAAAGCGTATTAACCGCCTGAAGAGCCTTGAGAAGATGCAAGAAGACGGTACTTTTGAAGTACTACCTAAGAAAGAAGTTATGCTTCTTAAAAAAGAAATGGATCGCCTTGAAAGATTCCTTGGTGGTATTAAAGATATGAACGGCGTTCCAGACGCAATGTTCGTAATCGATCCTCGTAAAGAGCGTATTGCTATTGCTGAGGCTCGTAAGCTTAATATCCCAATCGTTGCGATCGTGGATACAAACTGTGATCCAGATGAGATCGACTATATTATCCCTGGTAACGACGATGCAATCCGCGCTGTGAAACTTCTTACTGCTAAAATGGCTGACGCTGTTATCGAAGTTAGCAAAGTAGAAGAAGAAGCAGAAGTTGAAGCGGTAGAAACTGAAGAAACATCTGTATAAGAACACAAAGGGGTGATAAAGGGGAACTCTAACCCCTTTATCACCTTTTTTTAACCCAAAAGGGTATGATTACATATCATAATTCAAGGAGGAATTACTAATGGCAGTAACAGCTCAAATGGTAAAAGAATTGCGTGCACAAACTGGTGCAGGTATGATGGATTGCAAAAAAGCTCTAACAGAAAACGACGGTGACATGGACAAAGCAATCGACTGGCTTCGTGAGAAAGGTATCTCTAAAGCAGCTAAGAAAGCTGACCGCGTAGCAGCTGAAGGTCTTGCGACGATCGCTGTTGAAGGAAACAAAGCAGTAATTGCTGAAATCAACTCTGAAACTGACTTCGTTTCAAAGAACGAAAGCTTCATTTCACTAATCAATGATATTTCGCATCACCTCCTTAAAACGAATCCTGAGTCTGTGGACGCAGCTCTTGAAAGCAAAATGGAAAACGGACAAACCGTTACTGAATTCTTAAACGACAAAATCGCTAAAATCGGCGAGAAGATTTCTCTTCGTCGTTTCCAAATCATTGAGAAAACTGACGCTGACGCATTCGGCGCATACCTACACATGGGTGGACGCATTGGTGTTCTAACACTTCTTGAAGGCACAACTGACGAAGAAGTTGCGAAAGACGTTGCTATGCACACTGCAGCAGTTAACCCTCGTTTCGTATCTCGTGATGCTGTTCCAGCTGAAGAAGTTGAACGTGAGCGCGAAGTATTGAAGCAACAGGCTCTTAACGAAGGTAAGCCAGAGAAAATTGTTGAGAAAATGGTAGAAGGCCGTATCAACAAATTCTTCGAAGAAATTTCTCTAGTTGATCAGCCGTTTGTTAAAGACACTGATCAAAAAGTTGGTAAGTACGTTGAATCTAAAGGCGCTACTGTAAAAGGCTTCATCCGCTACGAAGTTGGCGAAGGCATGGAGAAACGTGAAGATAACTTCGCTGAAGAAGTTATGTCTCAAGTGAAGAAGTAAAACAATGATAGGGAACACGTTGTGTTCCCTATTTTTCAAGAACAAATACTGATAAACATGCTGGAGGGTTAAAATGAGCGGAGCCAAGTATGAACGCGTTGTGTTAAAATTAAGCGGAGAAGCTTTGTCGGGTGGAGAAGGTCAAGGGATTTCACCGACAATCGTACAGTCAATCGCATCTCAAGTGAAGGAAATTCACGAAATGGGTGTGGAAGTGGCTGTCGTCGTTGGCGGAGGAAACATCTGGCGTGGTAAAGTAGGCAGTGAGATGGGAATGGACCGTGCTACTGCTGATTATATGGGGATGCTTGCAACAGTGATGAATTCACTAGCAATGCAGGATAGCCTTGAGAATATTGGAGTTGAGACGCGTGTTCAAACTTCAATTGAAATGAGGCAGGTAGCTGAGCCATATATTCGTCGTAAAGCGATTCGACACCTTGAGAAAAAACGCGTTGTCATTTTTGCGGCTGGTACTGGTAATCCATACTTCTCAACAGATACGACTGCTGCATTGCGTGCGGCAGAAATTGAAGCAGATGTTATTTTAATGGCGAAGAACAACGTAGACGGGGTTTACACAGCCGATCCTACAGTTGACGCTACTGCGAAGAAGTATGACACCCTATCTTACCTTGATGTACTTAAGGAAGGCTTAGCTGTAATGGACTCCACAGCTTCTTCACTTTGTATGGATAATGACATTCCACTTGTTGTCTTTTCCATTATGGAAGAAGGAAACATTAAGCGCGCCATTTGCGGCGAAGAAATTGGAACAGTTGTAAAGGGGAGAAATTAAGATGACGAAAGAAATCTTGAAAAACGCTGAAGAACGTATGCAGAATGGAATCTCAAGCTTAAAGCGTGAGCTAGCAACACTAAGAGCTGGAAGAGCAAACGCTTCTCTACTTGATAAAATTCAAGTTGACTACTACGGTGCTCCAACACCAGTTAACCAGCTTGCTGGTATTTCTGTTCCGGAAGCACGTATGCTACTAATCCAACCTTATGATAAAACTTCAATTGGCGAGATCGAAAAAGCAATTCTTAAATCAGATCTTGGCCTAACACCTTCTAATGATGGTAATGTTATTCGTCTAACGATTCCAGCTCTAACAGAAGAGCGTCGTAAAGATCTTGTGAAACTCGTTAAGAAGTATGCTGAAGAAGGCAAAGTTGTGCTTCGCAACATTCGCCGAGATGCAAATGATGAGTTAAAGAAACAAGAAAAAGATGGCGATATTACAGAAGACGAGCTTCGCCGCGGTAATGACGATGTGCAAAAGCTTACTGACAAGTATGTAGCTGAAGCTGATAGTGTTGCGACTGATAAAGAAAAAGAAATCATGGAAGTCTAATTCAATAACATGTAAAATAAGATAATAAAAGGACCCTCTTTTCCCACAGGGGGTTTTTTTGTTAAGTAAGTGACACAATGGAGGATTTGCAATGCTTGGGAAGTTCTCGAACTGGATGAGAAAGAATGAAGATGAGGAACATTTAGAAATTAACACATCTGCAAATATCCCAGGACATATTGCGATCATTATGGATGGCAATGGACGCTGGGCGAAGAAGCGAGGTCTCCCGCGTGTGGCTGGCCACCGTGAAGGCGTTAAGGTTGTAAAAAAAATCGTAAGAAAGGCGAATGACCTGGGTGTTCAATATTTAACCCTGTATGCCTTTTCGACCGAGAATTGGAAACGACCAAAGGAAGAAGTAGACTTTTTAATGAAGCTCCCTGAGCAATTTCTACTTAGCCACCTGCCAGAATTGATCGAGCAGAACGTTCAAGTTAGAATTATGGGAGAACGAGAACAGCTGCCCCCCCATACGTTCAAAGCCATAAGCAAGGCAGTGAAAGAGACGAAGGACAATACCGGACTCATTCTTAACTTCGCGCTTAACTATGGTAGCCGTCATGAAATGAAAACAGCGATGCAGCGGTTATTAAGTGATGTAAGAAAGGGGATACTGACGGAAGAAGAGATTACGGAAGAGAAGATTTCTTCGTATTTACTCAGTAGCCAGTACCCGGACCCGGATTTATTAATAAGGACAAGCGGAGAAATTCGCTTAAGTAACTTTATGCTCTGGCAGTTAGCTTATACGGAACTTTGGTTTACGGAAGTTCTTTGGCCTGATTTTACAGAGCACCATTTTATTGAGGCCGTACAGGAATACCAGCGAAGAGGAAGACGTTACGGCGGGGTGTAAGTGTAGGAGGACATTAACGTAATGAAACAACGTGTTATTACGGGTGTGATTTTTGGCGCCCTTTTGTTAGGAATGATTATTGTAGGAGACTGGCCATTTATCATTTTGATGGCGCTTGTTGCCACTGTTGGAATGGTCGAACTGTTACTAATGAAGAAAATCACATTGGTTTCACTTCCTGGATTACTTGCTATCGTCGGAACGTGGATTCTTGTTATGCCTGACGACTGGATTGCGTCATTGACGTCGTCTGTATTCACCAAGATTGACCTCTTGTTCTTCGGTTTGCTTATTTTGCTTGCAATGACTGTCCTTACGAAGAATAAGTATAGTTTTGATGAGAGTTCATTTATTATGATGGCTTCATTATATGTCGGTCTAGGTTTCTATTATTTTACAGCGACACGGTACCTGGGAGAAAATAATTTAGATGGTATGATTCATTTATTTTTCATTATTTTTCTTATATGGGCGTCTGACTCTGGTGCATATTTTGTAGGACGATCGCTCGGAAGGAAAAAGCTATGGCCGCATATATCTCCAAACAAAACGGTTGAAGGTGCAGTTGGCGGCGTTGTAATGGCAGTTCTTGTTGGCGTTGTTTTTCAATTGATTTATCCGGTGTATGATTCCATGATAGTTGTTTTGATCGTCTCCGTTCTAACTTCTGTTTTTGGACAGATAGGTGACCTTGTTGAATCAGCATTCAAGCGTCATTACGGAGTGAAGGATTCAGGCAGTATCTTGCCAGGGCACGGAGGGATACTTGATCGATTTGATAGTCTAATATTCGTTCTCCCTCTTCTGCATTTACTTAACCTGGTTTGATGAAACAGAGTAGATTGGAGGAACGGGTCGTTTGAAGAAAATAAGCTTATTGGGAGCATCTGGTTCAATCGGTATTCAGACTCTCGACATTGTGAGAATGCACCCTGACATGTTTTCCCTTGTAGCTGTTTCAGTAGGGAAAAATGTTCAAAAAGCGGTGGAAATAGCAGAGGAATTTAAGCCAAAGCTATTATCTGTTCAAAAGAAAGAAGATGCTGACTCACTCAGAAGAACAATTTCAAGAAAGACAAAGATTGTCTATGGAGATGAAGGATTGCTAGAAGTAGCCTGTCATCACGATTCAACCGTTCTTGTAAATGCTATTCTCGGCAGTATCGGACTTTCTCCGACCCTTTCAGCGATTGAACAGGGAAAAACGATTGCTATTGCAAATAAAGAAACGCTTGTAACTGCTGGGCATCTCGTAACAGAGGCAGCCAAACGACATGGATCTGCCCTTCTGCCAGTAGATAGCGAACATTCAGCATTGTTTCAATGCTTGAATGGTGAAAAACAAGATCAAATGGAGCGCCTCATTCTTACAGCATCAGGTGGAAGCTTCCGTGATAAAACACGTGAAGAACTTGTAGGAGTTAGTGTGAATGATGCCTTAAATCATCCGAACTGGTCAATGGGTGCTAAAATTACCATTGATTCAGCTACAATGATGAATAAAGGCCTTGAAGTGATTGAAGCGCACTGGCTGTTTGGTACACCTTATGATCAGATTGATGTATTGCTTCATAAAGAAAGTATTATTCACTCGATGGTAGAGTACATAGACGGTAGTGTCATGGCCCATCTAGGTACTCCGGATATGCGAATTCCAATTCAGTATGCACTTAGCTATCCTGATCGACTTGAAATCAGAAATGCAAAACGGTTAAACTTATGGGAAGTTGGTAAATTACATTTTGAGAAGGTTGATTACGACCGCTTCCGCGCATTAAAGTTAGCTTATGAAGCTGGCCGCGCCGGTGGTTCACTCCCAGCCGTCATGAATGCGGCAAACGAAACGGCCGTTGCAGCATTTCTGGAGGGAAAGATCGATTTCTTAACGATCGAAGAGCTCGTAGAACAGGCGATGGAAAACCACAATATCGTTCAAAATGCATCGCTTGAAGATATTCTTGCTGTAGATTCTGAAACAAGATTACGAGTTCAGTCATTAATTAAATAAAGGTGGTAAGTGGATATGAATACTGTGATTTCGATCATTATCATATTCGGAGCACTTGTCTTTTTCCATGAATTGGGTCACTTGCTCCTGGCAAAACGTGCAGGAATCTTGTGCCGAGAATTCGCCATAGGCTTCGGACCGAAAATTTTCACAATCAAGAAAGGTGAGACGGTTTATACGATCAGACTTCTGCCGCTCGGTGGGTTTGTTCGAATGGCCGGCGAGGATCCTGAAATGATTGAATTGAAACCTGGACAGCGTGTTGGGCTTCTGTTTAATGATCAAAATAAAGTTGAAAAGATTGTTATCAATCAAAAATCAGCTTACCCTAATTTAAAAGAAGTAACGGTTGAAGAAGCCGACCTAGAGCGTGGGCTTTATATTAAAGGATACGAAGACGAAGATGAACCAGCTACGGTATTCTCAATTGATGAAACATCTCATTATGTGATGGATGGATCTGAGTTTCAGATCGCGCCGTTTGATCGTCAATTCGGTTCAAAGTCGCTTTGGGACCGTTTCCTGGCTATTTTTGCTGGACCAGTAATGAACTTCTTACTTGCGATCGTTATTTTTATCACGCTAGGCTTATTACAAGGGACGCCAACGAGCCAGGTTAAGGAAGTCGTTGAAGGTAGTCCTGCTGAGCAAGCCGGTATGATGAATGGTGATGTTATAACTGAGATTAATGGGACTGAAATAACAGGCTGGAATAAGATGACGTCTATTATTCAGGATAACGCAAATAATCAACTAGGATTTAAAGTAGATCGCGAAGGTGAATCGGTCTCTTTATCCATTACTCCAGAAAAACAAGAGCTTTCTGAAAATCAATCTGTTGGTCGTATTGGGGTATCCCCAGAATATCAAGTGGATTTCTTAGACTCTATCGTTTTTGGTTTTACATCAACGTATGAATTCGGAAAGGCCATATTCGTAGGACTTGGCCAGCTTGTAACGGGGCAGCTTTCCATCGATGCTTTCTCAGGACCAGTAGGAATTTATAGTTACACAGAAGAAGCTGCGTCTGGAGGGCTCTATGTTCTCATGAGATGGGCTGGTTTCTTAAGTATTAACCTTGGTATTTTTAACTTATTGCCACTTCCTGCGCTGGATGGAGGAAGACTACTATTCATCGGTGTGGAAGCGTTACGTGGCAAGCCAATTGATCCGCAAAAGGAAAGCTTAGTTCACTTTATTGGCTTTTCGTTTCTCATGTTACTCATGCTAGTAGTGACATGGAATGATATCCAACGCTTCTTCCTATAGGAGCCACGGGACCCGTTTTAAGAATGAAATGAGGTGCAGTAGATGAAACAATCTAAATATTTTAATCCAACCCTTCGAGATAATCCAGCTGATGCCGAAATTAAAAGTCATCAGCTCCTTGTCAGAGCGGGTTTTATACGTCAAAATGCTTCAGGTATTTATTCATACCTACCATTAGGAAAGAAAGTACTAATGAAAATTGAAGAAGTCATTCGAAAAGAGCTTGATGAAACTGGTGCACAGGAATTATTGATGCCAGCGATTCAACCTGCTGAGCTATGGCAGGAAACGGGGCGATGGGACGTTTACGGTCCTGAGCTAATGAGACTAAAGGATCGCCACGGTAGACCTTTTGCTCTCGGTGCTACTCATGAAGAGTTAATTACAAGTCTTGTTCGTGATGAGTTGAAATCGTACAAGCAACTGCCGGTGACTCTTTATCAAATTCAAACAAAGTATCGTGATGAGCGTCGTCCACGCTTTGGTTTGCTTCGAGGAAGAGAGTTTATTATGAAAGATGCCTACTCTTTCCATTCTTCTGAAGAACAGCTTGATGAAGCCTACAATGATATGCATAGTGCTTATAGTCGAATCTTTAGTACCCTGGGCTTGAATTTCCGTCCTGTTGTGGCTGATTCGGGTGCAATGGGTGGTAAAGATACAGAAGAATTTATGGCATTATCTAGCGTTGGGGAAGATACGATCGCATATAGTGATTCTTCAGATTACGCGGCGAATATTGAAATGGCAGAAGTTCATGTAGCGTATCAGAAATCGGACGAGCCAGAGGCACCTTTAACTAAAGGGGAGGGCGAGGCTTCGTTAGAACGCCAGATACGCACTTCTCTTATAAAGGTAGAAGATGAGACCGTTCTTGTTCTTGTAAGAGGGGATCATGAATTAAATGACATCAAGGTTAAGCACCTATTCGCAACGGATATGGTAGAAGTCTTGAATGAAGAAGTTGATGTGAAAGAATTTAACGGCAAGGTTATTGCAGACAATGCAGTTAAAGCCCTCGTCAACGGATCAATTAGTGGTAAACATGCTTATCAGAATGTTAATCCAGATCGAGATCTTTCCGTTACAAGTTATGAAGACCTTCGTTTTATTCAAGAAGGAGATCCTTCTCCAGATGGCAATGGAACGATTGTTTTTGCGGAAGGCATTGAAATTGGCCAGGTGTTTAAGCTAGGAACTAAATATAGTGAAACAATGGGCGCTTCTTATCTTGATGAAGGTGGGAAAGCTAAGCCTATTATGATGGGTTGTTATGGGATCGGCGTTTCACGAACGCTTGCAGCGATCGCTGAGCAAAATGCAGATGACAATGGGCTGAAATGGCCTCTTGCTGTAACGCCATTTCATGTTCACTTGATTACAATCAACGTGAAAGATGCTGATCAGACAGCTCTATCAGATCGTCTATATGAATCTCTACAGAATGAGCGTTACGATGTTCTATATGATGATCGAAAAGAGCGTGCAGGTGTGAAGTTTAAAGATGCGGATCTCGTCGGTCTTCCATTACGCGTAATCGTTGGTAAGAAAGCAAACGATGAGATCGTGGAAGTGAAGCGAAGAGATACTGGAGAGTCAATTGAAGTATCAGTTGATAACTTGAATGAGACAATCCAGCAGCTTTTAACACAAATGAACTAAAATTGTGGATAGGTGCCAGTGGTACCTTCCACCTTTTTTTTCGTTGCCTTTACGCATTTTTAAGAAGGAGGAACAATTGAATGGACCAGGATTTAAACATAAGAAAAGAACGTCTCCAACTGCTCCTTCAACAAATATCGATTCCTGATAAATTCGTTGATTATTTTAGAGATGGGTACATTTCGAAATTAACTGTATACAAAGAAACGAGAAAATGGCATTTTGACTTTCATTTTCCAGACGTTCTTCCGTTTCATGTATATGAACTATTTCGCAGTCGTCTGCAAGATGGATTAAAGCACATCGCTACAGTGACTTACGGAATCTCCACAGATAGTGGAGGAAATGAAGAATTAGCAATGGCGTACTGGGACAATGTCGTTGAACTGATGAAAGAGCATTCCGCATCCCTAACAGCTGTATTGAAAAGTCAAACGCCTAAAATAAGTGGAAATAAGCTTATTGTAACGGTTCGTAATGAAACGGAAGCTGCAATCGCAAGACGAAAGCTATCTGGTCCTTTGTCAGAGTGTTATACGCACGCTGGATTTCCGAAGTACGTGCTTGAAGTAGAAGTTAAGGCTTCTGAACAGGATTATCAAAAATTTGTTGAACAAAAACAACAAGAAGATCAATCTAAGATGATGGAAGCCTTGATTGAAAAAGAAAAGGCAGATAAATCTTCAAGTAAAAACGTTCCAGATTCTCTTGTCATTGGTTACAAGATCAAAGAAGATCCAGTACCAATCGAAACTATTCAGGACGAAGAACGACGCATTGCTGTTCAAGGTTATGTCTTCCATGCTGAAACGAAAGAGCTTAGAAGTGGACGAACGCTATTAACGTTTAAAATAACGGATTACACGGATTCAATCCTTGTAAAGATGTTCTCCCGTGATAAAGAAGATGTTCCAATTCTAGAAGCAGTAAGAAAAGGAATATGGGTGAAAGTACGCGGCGGGATTCAGAACGACACATTTGTGCGCGACCTTGTCATGATCGGTAATGATTTGACAGAGATTAAGCCAGAGCTACGTGTAGATGAAGCGCCTGAGGATGAAAAGCGTATTGAGCTACATGCTCACACGCAAATGAGTCAAATGGACTCCGTCAGCTCAACAGGTGAACTGATTTCACAAGCAGCTAAATGGGGACATCCTGCTATCGCCATTACGGATCATAATGTTGTACAGTCATTTCCCGATGCGTATGCAGCAGGACAAAAGAACGATATAAAAGTCATCTATGGTTTAGAAGCAGACCTTGTCGATGATGGGGTACCGATGGCCTACAATGAAGCTAATCGTGACCTTGAAACGGGCACTTATATTGTTTTTGACGTGGAAACAACCGGACTTTCGGCTGTTTATAATAAAATTATCGAGTTAGCAGCAGTGAAATTGAAAGATGGAGAAATCGTTGATAAGTTTGAGCGATTTGCTAATCCGCATCATCCTTTATCCTCAACAACCATTGAACTAACGGGGATTACGGACGATATGGTTATGAACGCCCCTGAAATTGAAGACGTCTTAAAAGACTTCCACGAATTCATGGGAGATGATATTCTAGTTGCTCACAATGCTAGCTTTGATATGGGCTTCTTGAATGTAGGGTTACGTAATATTGGGTTAGGAGAAGCAACAAATCCAGTAATTGATACTCTTGAGCTTGCTCGTTTTCTATATCCGGAAATGCGAAACCATCGCTTAAATACGCTTTGTAAAAAGTTTGATATCGACCTTACTCAGCACCATAGAGCGATTTATGATGCGGAAGCAACAGGGTATTTATTGTGGAAATTGGTGAAAGATGCACTTGAGCGTGAAATTACAAACCATAATATGCTGAATGATAATATGGGGCAAACTGGTTTCCAACGTACGCGTCCATCGCACACGATCATATTGGCGCAAAATGACGTAGGTTTAAAAAACTTGTTCAAGCTCGTTTCCCTTTCTCACATTGATTACTTCTACCGAACTGCACGTATTCCTCGTTCTAAGCTTGAGAAATACCGCGAAGGTCTGCTGATTGGTTCAGGCTGTGACAAGGGTGAAGTTTTTGAAGGGATGATGCAAAAGTCACCTGAAGAAGTGGAGGACATCGCGAAATTTTATGACTATCTGGAAGTGCAGCCGCCACAAAATTACATGCATTTAATCGAGAAAGAACTTGTTCAAGATGAAATGGCGTTGCGTGAAATTATTGGTAAGATTGTAAAGCTTGGTGAGAAGCTAAATAAGCCAGTCGTTGCTACTGGTAATGTTCATTATCTCGAGCCAGAGGATCATATTTATCGTAAAATTCTTATTAAAGCACAGGCGGGTAACCCATTAAATCGCCAAACGTTACCTCAGGTTCATTTTAGAACGACGAACGAAATGCTTGATTGCTTCCATTTTCTTGGGGCAGATAAAGCGAAGGAAATTGTCGTACAAAAACCACAGCAAGTAGCCGACATGATCGATGATATTAAACCGATCAAAGATGATCTATTCACACCTCGAATTGAAGGTGCCGATGAAGAAATGCGTGAGATGAGCTATAACATGGCTCGAAGCATTTATGGTGATGAACTGCCAACAATAGTGGAAGAGAGACTTGAAAAAGAACTAAAAAGTATTATTGGCCATGGATTCGCCGTTATCTACTTGATTTCTCATAAGCTAGTTAAGAAGTCACTAAACGACGGCTATCTCGTTGGTTCACGTGGGTCTGTAGGGTCTTCATTTGTTGCCACTATGACTGAAATTACTGAAGTGAACCCATTACCACCTCATTATGTTTGTCCATCTTGTAAGAAGTCACAGTTCTTTGATGACGGTTCTGTAGGATCAGGGTTCGATCTTCCAGACAAATCATGCGAAGATTGCGATGTACCTCTTACAAAAGACGGACATGATATACCGTTTGAGACGTTTCTTGGGTTTAAAGGTGATAAAGTACCCGATATTGATTTGAACTTCTCAGGGGAATATCAGCCCCGAGCCCATAATTATACGAAGGAACTGTTTGGAGAAGACAATGTATTCCGAGCAGGAACAATCGGTACAGTCGCTGAGAAGACGGCGTACGGTTATGTAAAAGGGTATATGGGAGACCATGACCTTCACTATCGAGGGGCTGAAATTGATCGTCTCGTTTCGGGGTGCACAGGAGTAAAACGTACTTCTGGGCAGCACCCGGGTGGTATTATCGTAGTACCTGATTATATGGACATTTACGATTTTTCACCTATTCAGTTCCCAGCAGATGATAAAACATCCGCATGGAAAACCACCCATTTTGATTTCCATTCGATCCACGATAATCTATTGAAGCTTGATATACTTGGGCACGATGATCCTACGGTTATTCGTATGCTTCAAGATTTAAGTGGAATTGATCCGAAAACCATCCCAACAGACGACGCTGAAGTGATGAAGCTCTTTAGTGGAACGGAATCACTTGGAGTGACACAGGATCAAATTATGTGTAAAACAGGAACTTACGGAATCCCAGAATTCGGAACACGATTCGTTCGTCAAATGCTAGAAGATACGAAACCTAGTACATTTTCTGAGCTCGTTCAGATTTCAGGTCTTTCCCACGGTACTGATGTGTGGTTAGGTAATGCACAGGAATTGATTCAAGCTGGTACTTGTAACCTTAGTGAAGTAATTGGTTGTCGTGATGACATTATGGTTTATTTGATCTACAAAGGCCTTGACCCGTCCCTTGCATTTAAAATTATGGAGTTTGTGCGAAAAGGGAAAGGATTGCAAGAAGAGTGGGTAGCTGAAATGAAGAAACATGATGTGCCAGACTGGTACATTGATTCGTGCTTGAAGATCAAGTATATGTTCCCGAAAGCTCACGCAGCAGCATATGTGTTAATGGCTGTTCGGATCGCTTACTTCAAAGTTCACCATCCAATTCTTTTCTATGCAGCATACTTTACCGTAAGAGCCGATGACTTTGACATTGATACGATGGCGAAAGGATCCAACGCGATTCGCGCAAAAATCGAAGAAATCAATGAAAAGGGACTTGATGCTTCACCGAAAGAGAAAAACCTATTAACCGTGATGGAGATTGCGCTTGAAATGTCAGAACGTGGCCTCCGGATGCAGAAAGTAGATCTTTATCGATCAAAAGCGGCTGAATTCGTAGTCGATGGAGATTCGCTCATTCCTCCATTTAACTCTCTTCCGGGAGTAGGGACGAACGCAGCGATCAATATTGAAAACTCCAAAGAAGCCGGTGAATTTTTATCAAAAGAGGATTTACAGCAGCGAAGCAAGATTTCAAAGACTGTACTTGAGTACTTGGATGATCATGGATGTCTTGAAGGACTTCCAGATGCGAATCAACTCAGCTTATTCTAATGAGGCGCCTTCGCTTCTCTGTTGAATTGGTTATATGAGTATGGTATAGTAATTGTGGAAATACTAGTGAATACACACGCGACGGAAGAGTGGGGCTATCCCACTCTTTCGTTTTCGATTGGGACCCTGCTGTACAGGATCAGAAAGGAGGACAACCAATGAACGAAAATGTGATTACGGTTACTGAAGAACTAGTAAAACCAATAGTAGATGAAATGAACTTGGAACTTGTAGATATAGAATTCACACAAGAAGGCAAGAATTGGTTTCTCCGTGTCTATATCGATTCTCCTCGAGGCGTTGATATTGAGGAGTGCGGGATAATTAGCGAAAAGCTAAGTGAACAGCTTGATAAACATGATCCGATTACACAACCATACTTCCTTGAAGTTTCTTCACCTGGTGCAGAACGTCCACTCAAAAAACGTACGGACTTCGAGAAGGCAGTTGGCAAGCAAGTCTATGTCACAACCTATGAACCATTTAATGGCGAAAAGAGCTTTGAAGGTGTACTTTCGGACTTCGATGGAGAAGTGGTTGTTATTGATCAGCGAGTGAAAACAAGAATTAAAAAGGTAGAATTACCTTATGAAAAAGTAGCAAGCGCTAGGCTTGCGGTTGTTTTTTAATTAAAGGGGAGAATGAAAAATGAAGAGTAGTGAGTTATTAGATGCGCTAAATATTCTTGAAAAAGAAAAGGGCATCAGCAAGGATATTATCGTTGAGGCGATTGAAGCAGCGCTTATCTCAGCATATAAGCGAAACTTCCATCAGGCGCAAAACGTTAGAGTTGACTTTAATCAGGATACAGGTTCGATCCGAGTATTCGCTCGAAAAGATGTCGTAGAAGAAGTGGAAGATGCTCGTCTTGAGATCTCACTTGAAGATGCGAAAGACATTGATCGCCAATATGAATTAGAAGATATCGTAGAAATTGAAGTAACGCCTCGTAATTTCGGTCGTATCGCAGCTCAAACAGCGAAGCAAGTTGTTACTCAGCGTGTGCGTGAAGCAGAACGTGGGATCATATTTAGCGAATTTATTGAACGCGAAGACGATATCATGACAGGAATTGTTCAGCGTCAGGATCATCGTTTTATTTATGTTGACCTCGGTCGTATCGAAGCACTTCTCCCTGCCGGTGAACAAATGCCGAACGAAACGTATCATTCCCATGATCGGATCAAGGTATATGTGACAAAAGTTGAAAAAACAACCAAAGGGCCACAGGTGATGGTTTCGAGAACTCATCCTGGTCTTCTTAAGCGTTTATTTGAACTTGAAGTACCTGAAATATTCGATGGAACGGTTGAAGTAAAGTCCATTTCGCGAGAAGCTGGGGATCGTTCTAAGATTGCGGTTCACGCAGAAGATCCTGAAGTTGATCCGGTTGGCTCATGTGTAGGACAGCGTGGTCAGCGTGTACAAGCGATTGTTAATGAGCTTAAAGGTGAGAAAATTGACATCGTAAGCTGGTCTGAAGACATAGTTGCATACGTAGCAAATGCACTAAGTCCTTCAAAAGTACTTAAAGTAAATGTAGACGAAGAAAATAAAATGACTCAGGTTATCGTACCTGACTATCAGCTTTCACTTGCAATCGGGAAGCGTGGTCAAAACGCACGCCTTGCTGCGAAGCTGACTGGGTGGAAAATTGATATTAAGAGTCAATCTGAAGCGGAAGAGCTTGGCATCTATAGTGCTGATGAAGCTCCTCTATTCGAAGAGAATGACGCGGAAGATTCTGAGCTAGATTAAGCAAGATCAGGAGAGGTGTCCATCGTGCAAAAACGTAAAATTCCGATGCGGAAATGTGTCGCCTGTCAAGAAATGAAGCCTAAAAAAGAGCTCGTTCGAATCGTTCGTTCGCCTGAAGGGGTTATATCGATCGACCAAACGGGTAAAAAGAATGGACGGGGCGCATACCTTTGCAACAAAGAAGAGTGTTTCGTACTTGCTAAGAAGCGAAATTCTTTAGCGGCTCATCTAAAAGCAGAAGTGACGGAAGATATTTATGCTGACCTCGCAGAATCGCGGTCAAATTAAATGAAGAATAAGAATTGGGAGTCACTGTTAGGACTCGCTCAGCGCGCTGGCAAAGTCGTGTCTGGAGAAGAACTTGTGGTGAAGGAAATTCAGCGCAAGAGCGCAAGACTCGTATTAGTTGCGAGCGACGCATCTGATAACACAAGAAAGAAAATAACGGATAAAGCAACTACTTATAAAGTCCCAGTATGTTTTGTAACAGGGCGCTATGAGCTTGGACATGCAATTGGCAAAGTTCAACGAGTCACGATAGCCGTTACTGATGCAGGGTTTGCGAAGAAGCTACACGCAATGCTCGATCAATAACTCGGGGGTGATCGTATGAGTAAGATGCGAATTCATGAATATGCAAAAGAACATAATACTACTAGTAAGGATGTTATCGAAAAGTTAAAAAGCATGAATATTACGGTAAACAATCATATGTCTGTGATTGATGATCAGGCCATTGATAAGCTTAATAACGATTCGAAACAATCCAAAAAGGGAAGCGACAAAAACAGTATGGAAAATAAAAACAATCGAAACAACCCAAAAGCAAATGCAAATCAAAAGAATAGTAAAAGCGCACCAAATAACCGTCGCGGTGGACGTCGTCCAAACCGCCGTGGTAAAGGACAGCCACCTAAAAACACAGCTGCTCCAAGAAGATTGCCTTCTAAAGTAACCTTCATTGGTTCATTAACAGTTGGACAGCTTGCTGAAAAGCTAGGTAAAGATGCTTCTGAATTGATTAAGAAGTTAATGGGTCTTGGTGTTATGGCAACCATTAATCAGGAACTAGATAAAGATACAATGGAACTTATCTGTGATGATTATGGCGTAAAAGTAGAAGAAGAAGAGCTATTTGAAGTAACGGATCTTGATAATTACACAAGTGAAGATGAGGACGGAAAGCTTGTTGAACGTCCTGCAGTCGTTACAATTATGGGGCACGTTGACCATGGTAAAACAACGCTATTAGACGGAATCCGTGATACAAAAGTAACACAGGGTGAAGCTGGTGGTATTACGCAGCACATCGGTGCTTACCAGATCGAAGAAAATAACAAAAAAATTACGTTCCTTGATACTCCTGGACACGCGGCATTTACAACAATGCGTGCACGTGGTGCAAAAGTAACGGATATCACGGTTCTAGTAGTTGCAGCAGACGATGGCGTTATGCCACAAACGGTTGAAGCTATTAACCATGCGAAGGCAGCGGAAGTGCCAATTATCGTTGCTGTTAATAAGATGGATAAAGAAGGAGCAAACCCTGATCGCGTGATGCAGGAACTAACAGAGTATGAACTTGTTTCTGAAGCATGGGGTGGCGATACAATTTTCGTTAACCTTTCTGCCATTAAGCGTGAAGGAATTGATAATCTTCTCGAAACAATTCTCTTGATTTCAGAAGTAGAAGAGTTTAAAGCAAACCCTAATAAGCTTGCTACAGGTACAGTCATTGAAGCACAGCTAGATAAAGGACGCGGCCCAGTCGCAACACTTCTTGTTCAAGAAGGTACGCTTAAAGTCGGTGACCCAGTTGTAGTCGGTAACACATTTGGTCGTGTTCGTGCTATGGTCAACGATCTTGGTAAGCGTGTTGAAACAGCTGCACCTTCTACTCCTGTAGAAGTGACTGGTTTAAGTGACGTACCAAATGCTGGAGATCGCTTTGTAGCATTTGAAGACGAGAAGACAGCACGTCAAGTTGGTGAAGCACGTAATCAGCAGCAAATTGAAGCTCAGCGTAAAGAATCTTCTAAAATGAATTTGGATGATTTATTCGAAAAGATTCAGCAGGGCGATGTGAAAGATATCAACATTATCGTGAAAGCTGACGTACAGGGATCTGTTGAAGCACTTGCTGGCTCACTTCAGAAGATTGAAGTAGAAGGTGTTAAGATTAACATTATTCACACAGCTGTTGGTGCAATCACAGAGTCAGATATTATCCTTGCATCTGCTTCTAATGCGATCATTATCGGATTTAACGTACGTCCAGATTCAAATGCGAAGAAAGTAGCTGATTCTGAGCAAGTAGAAATTCGCTTGCATCGCGTGATCTATACAGCGATTGAAGAGATTGAATCTGCAATGAAAGGAATGCTTGATCCAGTTTATGAAGAAAAAGTGATTGGTCAAGCTGAAGTACGTGAAACATTTAAAGTTTCTAAAGTAGGTACAATTGCAGGGTCTTACGTAACAGAAGGTAAAATCACTCGTAATTCTGGCGTTCGTGTCATCCGTGACGGAATTGTCGTATTCGAAGGTGAAGTGGATACATTGAAGCGCTTCAAAGACGATGCGAAAGAAGTGGCCAAAGGGTACGAATGTGGTATTACGCTTGCAAAATTCAATGACGTTAAAGAAGGCGACATCATTGAAGCGTATATTATGGTTGAAGTAAAGCCTAAGTGATTGGATATGTAGAATGTGAATGCATCATTTATGATGCGCAATCCTTGAAGGAAAAAAGATCTGTGCTTCAGTCGGTTATTAGCCGTCTGAAGCATTATAATCTCTCTGTTTCTGAGCTTGACAGCCAGGATTTATGGCAACATACCGTTATTGGTATTGTTACAACGGCTTCAAGCAAAACGGCATGCGAGCGTGAGCTCCAGCGAGCCGTCTCATTGATTGATTCACGTCCTGATATCGAACTCACTCGAGTAACTTATGAGTGGCTTTAGGAAAGAAACGAGGTGTAACGATGAGTAATGTTCGCGCAAATCGTGTTGGTGAACAGATGAAGAAAGAACTTGGTGATATAATCAGCAGGAAGATTAAAGACCCGCGCGTAGGTTTCGTTACAGTAACAGCTGTTGAAGTTACGAATGATCTACAGCAAGCAACGGTATTTATTACTGTCCTTGGTGATGAAGAGAAGAAAGAAGCTACCCTGAATGGTCTTGCGAAAGCAACTGGATTTATTCGTTCTGAAATAGGGAAACGCATTCGTCTTCGCAAAACACCGGAAATCTATTTTGAATTTGATGAATCGATCGATTATGGGAACAAAATTGAACGACTTCTTGCAGATTTAAATCAAGCGGATGAGTAGAAACGAAGGGATAGGCAGGAATGTCTATCCTTTCTCTATGTCATCATATTGAAAGGAGGAAAACAATGAACGGCATATTACCACTCAAGAAACCAGCCGGAATGACGTCTCATGATTGTGTAGCAGTTACTAGAAAGCTATTAATGACAAAAAAAGTTGGTCACACAGGAACTTTGGATCCAGATGTAACAGGCGTTTTACCACTATGTATCGGCAGAGCAACTAAAGTAGCCCAGTATATGACGGATTTTTCTAAAACGTATGAAGCAGTGATTACACTAGGGTTTTCAACGACGACGGAAGATGCGTCTGGAGAGAAAGTGGAAGAAAAGAAAGTGGACAAACTGCCTTCAACTAACGATATAGAAGAAGCACTTGCTGCGTTTCGAGGTGAGATCGAGCAAGTTCCCCCAATGTATTCTGCTGTCAAAATTAACGGTAAACGTCTTTATGAGTATGCTTTTAAAGGAGAAGTGGTGGATCGTCCATCTAGAAAGGTAACGATTCATAACCTAGAGTTAATTGGAGAGGTTACGCTTGAAGAAGGAGCGGTCTCTATCCCTGTACGTGCCACGTGCAGTAAGGGGACATATATTCGAACACTTGCGGTTGATATTGGAGAAAAGCTAGGTTTTCCAGCTCACATGTCGTCTCTGATTCGGACAGCGTCAGGCCCATTTAAACTAGAAGAATGTTTGACATTTGATCAGATAAAACAGATGATAGAAGAGGAAACGCTATCTCTTTTTCCTATGGAATACGCTCTTTCTACTATGCCATCCTATACTGTTGATTCTGCGCTAGAAGAGAAGCTTCAAAATGGCGCTGTGCTTCCTCAGTTGGAAGAGATGACAGAGAATAGACTTGTTATGTACAATAGGGACGGAGAAGCAATTGCAATCTATCAAAAACATCCTGAGAAGCCGGGCTTAATGAAGCCTGAAAAAGTGTTTTCGAGATGAAGTTAGAAGGTGAAACCGTTGAAAACAATTTATTTATCGCATCCTCATCAGTTAAAATCTAAACATCCTGCCGTCATGGCGCTTGGATATTTTGATGGCATTCATCGAGGCCATCAGAAAGTGATTTCGACTGCGAAAGAAATTGCTGATGATAAAGGCGTAGAGTCAGCAGTTATGACGTTTTATCCCCATCCATCAGTCGTTTTGGGGAAGTCTACACCTCAAACAGAAGCCATTACACCACTTGATGATAAAATTGAGCTTATTGAGCAGCTTGGAATTGACGTTCTTTATATCGTGAAATTTGATACTACGATTGCAGGATTAACACCTCAGCAATTTGTTGATGATTATATTATTGCCTTATCAGTTGTTCACGTTGTAGCAGGGTTTGATTTTACATATGGAAGTAAAGGAAGAGGAACGATGGACTCCCTTCCATTTCATGCCCGTAACCATTTTAGTCAAACGGTGATTGATAAAGTATCTCAACATGACGAGAAAGTAAGCTCTACTTTAATTCGTTCATATATTCGTGAAGGGGCTGTCCAGGACGTGAAAGCCGTTCTAGGTCGGAACTACACGGTGAAGGGCACTGTTGTTCAAGGAGATCAGCGCGGCCGCACAATTGGCTTCCCAACGGCCAACGTCGATCTTAAAGACGAGTATCTCGTGCCAGCTACAGGTGTTTATGCAGTGCGTATGAAAACGGAAGGTAGCTGGATGAGTGGTGTATGCAATGTTGGATATAAACCAACCTTCTATGACGAAAAACCTGATCAGCCGTCACTGGAAGTTCACGTATTTGATTACAGTGGCAATTTGTATGGATCGTCTGTAGAGGTTGAATTCCATCAAAAGATTCGTGGAGAGGTTAAATTCTCTTCTGTTGATGACTTAATTGCCCAAATAGGTCAGGATGCGAAAAATGCAAGAGGAATACTGAAATAGATTTCCCTTGCATTTTAGAACAAAAACCTGTAATCTAATATCTGTACGACAAGTACACAACCTATACTGGGCTATCGAGTCACCGACGTTTGCGCGGTATCAGGGGATTAGAAATTAAGGAGGTGAAACGGATGGCAATCACACAAGAACGTAAGCAAGAACTTATCACTAAGTTCAAAACTCACGAGAATGATACTGGTTCTCCAGAGGTTCAAATCGCTGTCCTTACTGAGGAAATCAACAATTTGAACGATCATCTACGTTTCCACAAGAAAGACCACCACTCTCGTCGCGGTCTTCTTAAGATGGTTGGTAAACGCCGTAATCTTTTAACGTATCTTCGTAACAAAGACGTTACTCGTTACCGCGAACTTATCAAAGAACTTGGTCTACGTCGATAATGATTCAGAAAAGCGGGATGTTTTCCCGCTTTTTTATTAGGTTAAAAATACATAGATTTCTTCCTTTCTTTTTAGAAGCAAAAAGGTTAGGGTATAATAAAAGAAATGATTTTATTGGATGAGAGGAGTTCTCACATTAATGGCACAAGATAAGCAAGTGTTTTCAATCGATTGGGCTGGTCGCGAGTTGTCAGTTGAAATTGGTCAACTGGCTAAACAGGCGAGCGGTGCAGCATTGATCCGTTACGGCGATACAGCCGTACTAGCAACGGTTACTGGTTCTAAAGAGCCGAAAGACCTTCCGTTTTTCCCACTAACGGTTAATTATGAAGAACGATTATATGCAGTAGGTAAAATTCCTGGAGGATTCATCAAGCGCGAAGGACGTCCGAGTGAAAAAGCGATTCTTGCGAGTCGTTTAATTGATCGCCCGATCCGTCCATTATTCCCTGATGGTTTCCGTAATGAAGTTCAAGTTGTCAGTACAGTGATGAGCGTTGATCAAAACTGCTCTTCTGAGATGGCAGCAATGTTCGGTTCATCTCTAGCGCTTGGTATTAGTGACCTTCCATTTGATGGTCCAATTGCTGGCGTTATCGTTGGACGCGTTGATGGGGAGTTTATTGCAAACCCTAACGTTGAGCAGCTTGAACAGAGTGATATTCACCTAACAGTTGCAGGTACGAAAGATGCAATTAACATGGTTGAAGCTGGAGCTGAAGAAGTTCCTGAAGAAATCATGCTTGAGGGTATTCTTTTTGGTCACCAAGAAATTAAGCGACTAATTTCATTCCAGGAAGAGATCATTGAAGCTACTGGAAAAGAAAAGCGCGAAGTTGTTCTTAAGACTGCAGATAAAACGCTTGAAGCAGCTCTTAGTGAGCAGTACTTATCTGACATTAAAGAAGCTGTAAAAGTGATTGAGAAGCATGCTAGGCAGGAAGCAATTGATGCTGTAATGACGCGTGCAACTGAAGCATATGAAGAAAACGAAGAGTATAGTGCCGATGAAGTGAAATCAATTCTAAATAGCTTTGTTAAGCAAGAAGTTCGTCGTTTAATTCTAAAAGATAAAGTAAGACCTGATGGTCGTGGCGTTGATGAGATTCGTCCACTTGATTCTGAAGTAGGAATTCTACCAAGAACACACGGATCTGGATTGTTTACTCGTGGACAAACCCAGGCACTTAGCATTTGTACTCTTGGTGCACTAGGAGACGTTCAGATTCTCGATGGTCTTGGTACAGAAGAATCTAAGCGATTCATGCATCACTATAACTTCCCGAAATACAGCGTCGGCGAAACTGGACCAATGCGTGGACCTGGTCGTCGTGAGATTGGTCACGGTGCCCTTGGTGAGCGTGCACTTGAGAAGGTTATTCCAACTGAGAAGGATTTCCCATATACGATTCGTCTTGTATCTGAAGTTCTTGAATCAAATGGCTCTACTTCACAAGCAAGTATTTGTGCTAGTACGCTAGCGATGATGGATGCAGGTGTGCCGATCAAAGCACCAGTTGCAGGTATTGCAATGGGACTTGTAAGTGATGGCGAGGATGTAACAGTTCTTACAGATATTCAAGGCATGGAAGATGCTCTTGGTGACATGGACTTTAAAGTTGCTGGAACAAAGCAAGGCGTAACAGCTCTTCAAATGGATATTAAAATTTCTGGAATTAACGAAGACATCCTTCGTCAGGCTCTTGAGCAGGCGAAAAACGGTCGTCTCGCCATTCTTGAAAACATGATGAGTGCGATCAACGAACCTCGTACTGAGCTTTCTGCATACGCACCTAAGATTCTTACAATGTCAATTAAACCAGATAAAATCCGCGACGTTATTGGACCAAGCGGTAAAATCATCAATAAGATCATTGAAGAAACTGGCGTAAAAATTGATATTGAGCAGGATGGTTCGGTCTTTATTTCTTCTACTGAGCAAGAAATGAACGCAAAAGCGAAGAAAATGATCGAAGATCTTGTTAGAGAAGTGGAAGTTGGCACAACTTATCTTGGTAAAGTGAAACGAGTTGAGAAATTTGGAGCATTCGTTGAGCTATTTGCTGGGAAAGAAGGTCTGGTTCACATTTCTGAACTAGCTGAAGAACGTACAAACAAAGTAGAAGACGTTGTTTCAATCGGTGATGAAATCATGGTTAAAGTGAAAGAAATCGATAAGCAAGGACGCGTTAACCTTTCTCGTAAAGAGATTTTGAAAGAACAGCGTGAACGTGAAGAACAAAGTCAAAAGAGCTAATGAATTCGGCTGAGGCCGAATTCATTTTTTTTTGCTGATTTTTGTTGGTTTATACTGTTTCCTTTCATTTTGATAAATGTGACCGGCGTTGATTTCACCTAATGAAAACCTTTGTTTTTTGGCAACGATTTGTTTTACGTAAGTTCTAGAGCTTGCCCATTAAACATACCTTTTTTACAAAAGGGGGCAGATGAATGAAGAAATCCTGGATCCAATTTATTGTGTTTATTATGATCTTAGGCGTAGCAGCAGGTTCACTTCAGAACCCCTACACATCAATGTATTTAAGTGATTTGAAAGAACAAGCTACCTTGAACGTGAATGGAAGTCCACTATATGACGAGATTGCTGATGCGAAGGAAAGCATGGATATACCTCCAATTAATGCTGTAATCGATCGTGTTTGGAAAGGAATCCCAGGCTATAATGGTCTGATAATTGATGCAGAAGCTTCCTATGAAAAAATGAAGGGGAAGGCGTTTGATGAGAATCTACTCGTAAAAAAAGAAGTGAAGCCTGATGTTCAGTTGGATGATCTTGAGCCTACTGCAGTCTATAAGGGTAATCCTAAGAAGCCGATGGTCGCCTTTATGATAAACGTCGCTTGGGGAGAGGAATATTTACCTGATATGTTGCAACAGCTTAAGAAACATAGCGTTCATGGTACTTTTTTTCTTGATGGCTCATGGGCAAAGAAAAACCCTGATATCGTTCGTATGCTTGATGAAGAAGGACATGAAATCGGAAATCACGCCTATTCTCATCCTGATTTGAAACAGCTAAGCGACGCTGCTATCCGTAAAGAGCTTGAAGATACAAATCAAGTTATTGAAGCAACAATAGATAAACAACCTGTCGTTTTCGCACCACCAAGCGGAAGCTACGCGAATAACGCCGTTCAAATTGCTGATCAGCTTGGGATGCAAACAGTGCTCTGGTCTGTTGATACTGTGGACTGGAAAAAACCTGCACCACAAGTACTGACAGAGAGGGTGCTCCAAAATGTACACGCGGGTGCTCTGATACTCATGCATCCAACAGAACCGACAGAACAAAGTCTTGAAGCGTTAATTCGCGGCGTAGAAAAGAGAGGTTACCAGCTTGGGACAGTTTCACAAGTGTTAGATTCTAAACGACTTGAGAAAAGATGATAAAATTGTGTCCTTTCTTCATTAATGATATAGTGTTTTTGGAGTATGACGAAACATAATGGCTCGATACAGGAGGAACAGGTTTGATAAATAAAGTAACTTGTAAAAATGGTGTCAGAGTAGTACTAGAAAATATTCCAACAGTCCGTTCAGTTGCTATCGGAATTTGGATTGGAACTGGTTCTCGTTTTGAACCGAAAGAATTAAATGGTGTTTCACATTTCCTTGAACATATGTTTTTTAAAGGAACGGATAAGCGCAGTGCAAAAGATATTGCGGAATCCTTTGATAGCATTGGCGGTCAAGTTAATGCGTTTACATCAAAAGAGTACACGTGTTATTATGCAAAAGTTCTTGATGAGCACGCAGATTATGCTCTTGATGTATTAACTGATATGTTTTTCCATTCAACATTTGAAGCTGGAGAGCTTGCGAAAGAAAAGAATGTTGTACACGAAGAAATCAAAATGTATGAAGATACCCCAGATGATATTGTACATGACATGCTGAGTCAGGCAAGTTATGGTGATCATGAGCTTGCGATGCCGATCCTTGGAACAGAAGAGACGTTAAAAGGATTCTCAGGTGACACGCTTCGTGATTACATGCAAACTCATTACACACCGGATAATATTGTGGTGTCGATTGCAGGAAATATTGATGAATCGTTCATGCACAAAGTAGAGAGTGCATTTGAACACTGGGAAACTCCTGCTGGAAAACCTGAAGTACTCGCTCCAAAATTCCATTCAGGACAAATCGCTCGCCAGAAGGAAACGGAGCAAGCCCATTTATGTCTTGGGTACGCTGGACTTCCGTTTGGTACAGATGATATTTATAGTCTCATTGTGATGAACAATGTGCTTGGTGGAAGCATGAGTAGTCGTCTTTTCCAGGATGTTCGTGAAGATCAAGGACTTGCTTACTCAGTCTTTTCTTATCATTCTGCTTATCAGGATAGTGGGTTATTAACGATCTATGCAGGTACCGCTCAGAACCAGCTGGATCGCTTATATGAGACTATCCAGAAGACTTTAACGGAATTTAAGCGTGATGGCATTACAACGAAAGAGTTGAAGAATTGCAAAGAGCAGCTAAAAGGTAACTTGATGCTCAGTCTTGAAAGTACAAACAGCCGTATGAGCCGAAACGGTAAGAATGAGTTACTATTAAACCAACATCGTTCACTCGATGATATTATTACGAATATTGAGAGCGTTAATCATGAGAATGTAAACGGTATGATCCATTCGATGTTTACTGATGAATTTTCATGTTCGCTTATTAGTCCAAACGGTCAATTACCAGGTGGTATGAAATCCTAAGGACGCTAACCCGTCGAATCATAAGGCGGGTTTTTTTCATGTCTTCCTTTAATAAACTACTCATAGACTATGGTATATAACGTGAACGTATTATTAGATAGTGATTTCCGATAGGACTTTCATCAATTTGTTTAAAGGGGGCATACGATGAGATTAAGTCAGCTTAGCGGTAAGGAGCTTATTGATATAGAAAAAGGGCGGAAGCTTGGTGTACTTGGGCAAACTGATCTATTGTTTGATGAAAAAACAGGGTTATTAAAAGAATTGATCATTCCGAAATCATCCTGGATGGGGTTAAAACGCAAAGAACAAGAAATTACGATTCCATGGGAGCATATAGAAACGATTGGAAGAGATATGATCATTTTGCAAAATCATCAAAAGGGATAAAACTGGTACACTTCTTGATTCACCAAGCGGGCATACACCACATAGAATGTTGAGAAATTACAATAATCCCCGTAGTAAGACGTGGAAAAGGAAAGGGGAGGAACGATGCTAACGAATCAACATATCGCTGTTATTGGCGGTGATGCCCGCCAGCTTGAAATTATTCGAAAGTTAACCGAATTGAATGCCGATTTATATTTAATCGGATTCGATCAGCTTGATCATGGCTTTACAGGTGCAACGAAATGCACATTGGATGAAGTGAAGCTAACGACCCTTGATGCAATTGTCCTTCCAGTCAGTGGAACAACGATTGAAGGAGAAGTTGAAACGATCTTCTCAAATGAAAAAGTAGTGTTAACAGCAGATCAACTTAAACAAACGCCAGCCCATTGTACGGTATATAGCGGAATCAGTAACAGCTGTCTAAATGAGATGGTGGCTGAAGCATCTAGAACGTTAGTTCGCTTATTCGAACGAGATGATGTGGCCATTTATAATTCTATTCCGACTGTTGAAGGTACTGTTATGATGGTTATTCAGCATACGGATATTACCATTCATCAATCAAATATTGCGGTTCTAGGTCTCGGTCGAGTGGGGATGTCAGTTGCCAGAACATTTAATGCATTAGGGGCAAATGTTAGTGTTGGGGCTAGAAAACCAGAGCATATCGCGAGAATTTCGGAGATGGGATTAAAACCGTTTCATTTATCTGATCTCGTGAACCAGGTATCCCATTTGGATGTATGTATTAATACAATCCCAGCACAAATCGTCACATCACAAGTTATTGCCAAAATGCCGTCTCACACGCTCGTGATTGACCTTGCTTCTAAGCCAGGAGGTACTGATTTTCGATACGCAGAAAAAAGAGGAATTAAAGCTCTTCTTGCGCCAGGCCTGCCTGGTATTGTGGCTCCAAAAACGGCCGGAAAAATCATCGCTAATGTTCTAACACAGCTGTTAATTGAGAGGTCTCAGAATGGAAAGGAGAACACTCCATGAGTTTGAAAGGTATGCACATTGGTTTTGGGTTAACTGGTTCTCACTGTACGTATGATGCGGTCGTTCCACAAATAGAAGAACTTGTTCAACTAGGTGCAAAGGTGACGCCATTTGTTTCCCATACAGTCATGAATACGAATACTCGGTTTGGCGATGGAGAAAATTGGATCGCTCGTATTGAGGATATAACAGGTAATGAAGCAGTTAATTCGATTGTAAAGGCTGAGCCATTTGGTCCCAAAACGCCACTTGATTGTATGGTTATCGCTCCAATAACAGGGAATTCTATTAGTAAATTTGCGAATGCGATGACTGAGTCTCCTGTATTGATGGGGGCAAAAGCAACTTTACGTAATGAAAAACCAGTTGTGTTAGGCATTTCTACTAACGATGGGCTAGGATTAAATGGTACAAATATCTTAAGATTAATGTCGACGAAGAATATTTATTTCATTCCATTTGGTCAGGATGATCCAGTTAAAAAACCAAATTCACTCGTTGCACGGATGCCATCTTTAAGGGAAACAGTTGAAAAAGCACTTCTTGGCAGACAGCTTCAGCCGGTTTTGATCGAAAGGTATTTGGATTAGCCAATTGATTTATCTTTCTTTAAGATAGGTTTATGATAGAATAGAGAATAAAATCACCAGGAATGGGGAGAAACCTCGGTTTCTCCTTCTGTTGTGATGGATTTTGAATGGAATATGGGAGGAGAATAAGTCATGAGCGGGAAAAAATATCATGTAGCAGTAGTTGGAGCAACAGGCGCAGTCGGACAACAAATGATCAAAACACTAGAGGAACGAGATTTTCCGATATCGACCTTAACGCTCCTTTCATCATCACGTTCTGCTGGTAAAAAAGTAATGTTTAAGGGTCAGGAAGTAACGGTAAAAGAAGCCACTCCTGAAGCATTTGAAGGAGTTCAGCTTGCGTTATTTAGCGCTGGTGGCAGTGTATCAAAAGCCCTTGCTCCAGAAGCAGTTAAACACGGAGCGATTGTTGTAGATAACACAAGTGCATTCCGTATGGATCCAGAAGTACCTCTTGTTGTACCAGAAGTGAATGAAGGGGATTTGAATGATCATAAAGGGATTATTGCAAACCCAAACTGCTCAACCATTCAAATGGTCGCAGCTCTTGAGCCGCTGAAACAAACATATGGCCTTACTAAAATTATTGTTTCTACTTATCAAGCTGTTTCAGGTGCAGGCGCAAATGCGGTTACTGAAATGAAAGAGCAGTCTAAAGCGGTGCTAAATGGTGAGGACTACGAGCCACAAATTTTGCCTGTTAAAGGTGATAAACAGCACTATCCGATCGCTTTCAATGCCATCCCACAAATCGATGTATTTGAAGACAACGGATTTACTTATGAAGAAATGAAAATGATAAATGAAACGAAGAAAATCATGCATGATGCAGAGCTTCATGTTGCAGCTACTTGTGTGCGACTACCAATTGAAACAGGTCATGCTGAATCAGTCTATGTTGAAATTGGTCATGATGATGTAACAGTAGAAGATATGAAAGAACTATTGAGTAACGCACCTGGTGTAACGCTTAAAGATGACCCTGCAAACCAGGTTTATCCGATGCCTGTTGATGCTGTTGGGAAATCGGACGTTTTTGTCGGTCGTATTCGAAAAGATCTAAATCAAAAAAATGGCTTCCATATGTGGATTGTCTCTGATAATCTACTGAAGGGGGCAGCGTGGAATTCTGTTCAAATTGCTGAAAGCCTTGCAGCCCTAAATATATTGAAATAGACATAAGAAGGTGTTCTAAATGAAAGTCATCGTGCAGAAGTTTGGCGGTACTTCATTGAAAAGTGAAGACGGCAGACTGAGAGCTGTAAACCATATTAAAGATGCAGTGAGCGATGGATATAAAGTTGTCGTCGTCGTTTCAGCAATGGGTCGTAAAGGTGATCCATACGCGACTGACACTCTCCTTGGCCTCATTGGCGATCGAGAACGGAAGGTCACTTCAAGAGAATATGATCTTCTTGTATCTTGTGGTGAGAGTATTTCTTCTGTCATATTCTCAAATCTCCTCTTAAGCGAAGGGTTGAGAGCCACAGCTTACACCGGAGGTCAGGCAGGTTTCATGACAACGGCTGAGCATAGCAAAGCAAGAATTCTTGAAATGAAGTCGGAGCGACTACTAGAAGAGCTGAAAATGATGGATGTTGTCGTTGTGACAGGCTTCCAGGGCGTCACAAAAGACGGCGATGTAACGACTCTTGGTCGAGGTGGAAGCGATACGTCAGCAGCTGCACTTGGTGCTGCCCTTTCAGCTGAATGGGTAGATATCTTTACTGATGTAGAAGGTATTATGACAGCTGATCCAAGAATTGTTGAGAACGCACGTCCTCTCTCCATCGTGACATATAACGAAGTTTGTAATATGGCTTATCAAGGGGCGAAGGTTATTCACCCTCGTGCCGTTGAAATTGCCATGCAGGCGAAGATACCGCTCCGAATTCGGTCAACTTATTCTTCTTCGACTGGTACGCTCGTCACGTCTGCTACAGGAAAAACGACTGGTGAACAGGTGATAGATCGTTTAATTACGGGTATAGCTCATGTAAACGGCGTAACCCAAATTAAAGTGTATGCGAAAGAAGGACAATATGATCTTCAGTCACGCGTTTTTAAAGCTATGGCGCGTGAGGGGATTAGCGTTGATTTCATCAACATTAGCTTAACAGGTGTTGTTTATACGGTTATGGAGGAAATGACCGACAGAGCCGTTGCAACGCTAAATGAAATGGGCTACGAGCCTGAAGTCATCGAGAATTGTGCGAAAGTATCTGCGGTTGGAGCTGGTATGAGTGGTGTTCCTGGCGTAACAGCAAAGATTGTGGAATCACTTGCGCGAGAAAACATTGATATTTTACAATCAGCTGATTCTCATACAACGATTTGGGTTCTTGTGAGACAGACTGATCTTTCAGCCGCTGTTAATGCGCTGCACGAAACATTCCATCTTCATCTCGAGCCGGGGCAAGAAGTGGAACAGATGATGGATCAGCTTTAAGTGATAGGCAAGGAGTGAAAGAAATGAATTTTGGCAAAGTACTAACCGCAATGGTCACCCCTTTCGATCGCAAAGGGTACGTGGATTTTGCGAAGACAGAGCAATTGATCAACTATTTAATTAATAATGGAACAGAAGGTCTTGTTGTAGCGGGAACAACTGGCGAATCGCCAACGCTTTCTTCAGAAGAAAAAGTGGCGCTCTTTAAGCATTCTGTTAAAATCGCTGATGGGCGCGTGCCAATTATTGCAGGAACAGGCAGTAATAACACACACGCATCGATCGAGTTAACAAAAAAGGCAGAAGCTGCCGGCGTGGATGCGATTATGATCGTAGCCCCTTATTACAGCAAGCCTGGTCAAAAAGGTCTTTATGAGCATTTCAAAGCGATCGCAGAGTCAACAAAGCTTCCAGTAATGATATATAACATTCCTGGTCGTTCTGTCGTGAATATGACAGCTGACACAATTGTTGAGCTTTCTAAGATCAACAACATTGTTTCTGTTAAAGAAGCAAGTGGAGATCTTGACCAAATTACAGATATTATTACGCGCACAGAAGAGTCTTTCTCTGTTTATAGTGGAGATGACGGCTTAACTTTACCGATTCTTTCTATCGGCGGGGATGGCGTCATTTCTGTTGCGTCACACGTTCTTGGAAATGAAATGCAACAGATGATCTCTGCTTATCAATCTGGGGAAGTAAAAGAAGCGGCAGCGATTCATCAAAAAATCCTGCCAATTATGAATGAACTCTTTAAAGCACCAAGCCCATCTCCAGTTAAAACAGCTCTTCAGCTAAAGGGTATGGATGTGGGAAGTGTACGTCTACCGATGATTCCTCTAACAGCAGAGGAGCGCTCATCACTAGCCGCTGCGCTTAATAAATAACGTTAGAACGGATGCTTATGCATCCGTTTTTTATTTGCATGGATATTTTCTAAAAGTGTAAGCACTTTTAAGTTCGTTTTTTTCATATTATCTCATGAATGGTAAAATCGCCTCTCGTTCATACTACTAGTACCAGAGTAAGGAAGGGGTACCAGTATGAACAGTGAATATCGCAATGAAAACCCAGGTCAGGATCCTGAACCTAAAAAAGACGACCAATCAAAATCTTCGCTAGTTGATAAAATTCAGCAGCTTGGCCAAACGAATGTGCCAACGATGGATCAATCTAATATTCATTGTTTAACAATTATCGGACAAATTGAAGGACATGTGCAGCTACCACCACAAAATAAAACAACAAAGTACGAGCATCTTATCCCACAAATTGTGGCAATCGAACAAAACCCTAAGATTGAAGGTGTGCTGATCCTTCTTAATACAGTAGGGGGAGACGTAGAAGCAGGACTTGCTATTTCTGAAATGATTGCTTCCCTTTCGAAACCTTCTGTTTCGATTGTCCTTGGTGGTGGACATTCAATTGGAGTGCCAATAGCGGTTGCTGCAAATTATTCGTTTGTCGCAGAAACGGCAACAATGACGATTCATCCTGTTCGACTAACAGGTCTTGTTATCGGCGTGCCGCAAACGTTTGAATATCTCGATAAAATGCAGGAGCGAGTTGTTAGCTTTGTGACAAGGCACTCGAATATTACAGAAGATAAATTCAAAGAGCTTATGTTTTCAAGGGGAAATTTAACGAGAGATATCGGAACAAACGTAGTGGGTGAAGATGCTGTGAGCTATGGTTTGATCGATGAAGTTGGGGCTGTTGGTCCAGCAATGAAGAAGCTAAATGAATTAATGGAAGAATATAAGGGAGAGCAGGAAGGAGATCTTGTCCAATGATTCTTTATACCATCCTACCAAATGAAGCAGTATTCCCTCCTGATCAGAGTGTTTATGAGCAGCAGAAAATCATAGAATGGAACGGAGTCCAGCTTCTAGTCGAGCGAACGTCTCTGACAGAGTGTAGAGTTGTGCAGGTACTTAGCACAGATCCTATGGACTATCTCAATGATGCAACACAGCCTGGTCAAATGTTAACGCTATCCACTTCTCCACTGAAATAGAGCCTATAGGACCACGGGAAGATGTGGTATACTAGGAATAGATTGGTGAACAAAAAGCAGCCAGAAATGGCTGCTTTTTTCACCAGCTATGGCTTGTATAGAGGTGAGATAATGGCAAAACGAAAAAGAAAAAAGACAACAAAGAAACAGGCCGCCTGGCAATCCCAAGTCAAAGTTGAATTTATCGGTTTAACAGTTCTGGCTTTTACCGTTTTAGGTGTTTTGAAAATGGGAGTAGTTGGACGAGCGATTTACCATATGTTTCGCTTTTTTGCAGGTGAATGGTATGGATTAATTATCGCAGGCCTTGTGATATTCGCAGGTTATTTAATTGTAAAGAGGAAGCTCCCAGCCTTTTGGACAAGAAGATTAGCAGGATTTTATTTACTTGGCATTTCATTTCTGTTATTGAGTCACGTCGGCTTATTTGAAACACTTTCTCGTCAGGGCCAATGGGATAGTCCATCGGTTATTGCTAATACATATGAACTCTTCCGAATGGACGTTAGCGATCCATCAGAAACTAGCCCGCTTGGCGGGGGCATGATCGGTGCGCTTCTCTTCGCCTTTTGCTACAGACTTTTTGATGCAACAGGAACGCAGCTAATGGCCTTTCTATTGATTTTACTATCTTTTGTATTGATTACGGGTAAATCGTTTAGTGATGTACTAGGTAAAGCCCTTGCCTGGGTTAAAGGTTTTGTATTAAACACATATGATGAAGCGAAATCACTTCTATCAGAAAGTAAAAATTCAAGAAGAGAAAAGAGAGAACAGCGGGCTGCATTAAGAGAACAAGAAGCATCAATGGAGCCTGAGGAAACGTATGACGTCTCCCAAACAAGTAAGGATGAATCAGAAGAAGAGGCGCCATTTGAGCCAGAGATTCGAACCTTTACTGAAAGTGCTTATCCAACACAGTCAGAAACGCCTGTGGAGAAGGAGACAGAAGAAAGTAAAGGTGGTGAACCTGTTAAGGAAGCAGCAGATGGAACCCCAATTCAGTCGCTAACAGTTGGCGAGCTAGAAAACAAAGATTATCGTCTTCCATCTTTATCTTTACTGCAGCCTCCTAAGAAGGTGTCGCAGGATAATGAACGTCAGCAAATTTCCGCAAACGCTCGTAAATTAGAAAAGACGTTTGAGAGCTTTGGTGTAAAAGCCAAAGTAATGAAGGTTCATCTTGGTCCAGCGGTAACGAAATATGAGGTATATCCTGATACAGGTGTGAAAGTAAGTAAAATTGTAAACTTAACAGATGACCTGGCACTAGCTCTTGCTGCACGGGACCTACGTATTGAAGCGCCGATCCCAGGTAAATCTGCGATAGGGATCGAAGTACCGAATTCTGAAGTCGCGATGGTTACATTGAGGGAAGTATTGGAATCAAAAGAATACCAATCGCATGAATCGAAAGTATCTATTGGTTTCGGAAGAGATATTTCTGGTGAAGCAGTTGTTTCCGATTTATCTAAGATGCCCCATCTACTTGTTGCAGGAGCAACAGGAAGCGGAAAAAGTGTGTGTATCAACGGTATTATTGCAAGCATTATGATGAAGGCCAAGCCTCATGAAGTTAAAATGATGATGATTGATCCTAAGATGGTTGAACTTAACGTATACAATGGCATACCACATCTTCTAGCACCAGTCGTAACGGATCCGAAGAAAGCTTCACAGGCTTTGAAAAAGGTTGTGAGTGAAATGGAGCGTCGTTATGAGCTATTCTCTCATACTGGTACGCGGAATATCGAAGGGTATAACAATCATATAAAGCGTCATAATGAAACGTCAGAGGCGAAGCAGCCTTCACTACCGTATATTGTTGTTATTGTGGATGAGCTAGCTGATTTAATGATGGTAGCGTCAAGCGATGTAGAGGATGCGATTACAAGGCTCGCACAGATGGCCCGAGCAGCGGGAATACATTTGATCATTGCGACACAGCGCCCGTCAGTTGACGTTATCACTGGGGTGATTAAAGCCAATATTCCATCACGTATTGCCTTTAGCGTTTCGTCCATGACAGACTCAAGAACAATTCTTGATATGGGTGGAGCAGAGAAATTGTTAGGTAAAGGGGATATGCTATTCCTTCCTGTAGGGGCGAATAAACCAAAGCGAGTTCAAGGTGCCTTCTTATCGGATGAGGAAGTAGAAGAACTCGTTGACTTTGTCATTGCCCAGCAAAAAGCCCAGTATCAGGAAGAAATGATACCAACAGATAAGCCTGAGGAAGCTCAGCCTGAAGTAGATGATGATTTATATGATGACGCTGTTCAATTGATAACCGAGATGCAAACAGCTTCGGTATCGATGCTACAACGACGATTTCGAATAGGTTACACCCGAGCAGCAAGATTAATAGATGCTATGGAAGCTCGAGGTGTCGTAGGACCTTATGAGGGCAGTAAACCTCGTGAAGTTCTCGTTAGTAAAGGGGAAGAAGCACAATCCAGTTAAGGGTTGTGCTTCTTTTTTTACGTATTTTTATCCGACGACGTTAAATAGGGATGAGGAAAATGAAAAGAAATGGTCGGTTGTGTTAGAAATTCTATCATTTTAAATATTGGTAATCGGGCTTTTTTTCAAAAAACTATTCCTTTATCTCCTTGAAAATGGTATAGTTATTGTCGAAATATGACTATTTTTTCAAAAATATTTCATGCGTGTTTCAGAGCCGTTTCTCATCCATATTATTTTTTAATGGGCAATGAAAACGCGACCAAACAAAGCATAGCTCGATAGAGAGAAGAGAGAGCGGGCGGCGTTTAAAAAACATTAGGGGGATTAAGATGAAGAAGAAGTACGGATTTATGTTGTCAGCTGTATTAGCTGCAGGTACGCTTTTGTCAGCTTGTGGAACGGGAGATACGAACAATGAAAGTTCTGGCGGCGGAAGCAGTGAAGGCGAAAGCAGCGACTTTAAAGTTGCGATGGTAACTGATACAGGCGGTGTGGATGATAAATCATTTAACCAATCTGCTTGGGAAGGTCTTCAGCAGTTTGGAAAAGATAATGGACTTGAGAAAGACAAAGGTTTTAAATATGTTCAGTCAACTGCAGCAAGTGACTACCAACCAAACCTCTCAGGCTTAATTCGTGAAGATTATAATTTGATCTTCGGAATCGGATTCCTTATGCAACAAGATATTCAAACAATTGCAACACAAAAGCCAGATTCTCAGCTTGCTCTTGTTGATAGTGTAGCTGTAACGGAAGATGGCGAGCCGATGGAGAACGTAGCAAGTATTACTTTCAAAGAGCACCAGGGTTCATTCTTAGTAGGAGTTATCGCTGGAATGCAATCTGAAACTGATAAAGTTGGTTTTATCGGTGGAGTTGATTCTGAATTAATCAAGAAGTTTGAGAGCGGCTTTAAAGCAGGAGTAAAATCCGTTAATCCTGATGCTGAAATCTTCACACAATATGCGGATGATTTCAATGCAGCAGAAGTAGGACAGGCTATTGCAGGTACTCTTTATGATAAAGGCGCGGATATCATTTATCACGCAGCTGGCGGAACAGGAAATGGCGTATTCACTGAAGCGAAGAACCGTGCGAAAAACGGTGAAAAAGTTTGGGTTATCGGTGTTGACCGTGATCAGCATGAAGAAGGAATGCCTGAGAACGTAACGCTAACTTCTATGGTGAAGCGTGTGGATACAGCAGTTATTGAAGTTTCTAAGCAAACAATGGATGGCGACTTCCCAGGAGGAAAAGTTACAGAGTTTGGTCTTGAAGAAGATGGCGTAGGTATTGCTGAATCACAAGAAAATGTATCTGAAGAAGCACTACAAAAAGTAGAAGAGTATAAAGAGAAAATTCAGAGCGGCGAATTGGAAGTTCCAAGTACTGACGATGAGTACAAAGAATTCGAAAGCTCTCTATAAGAGATCGTCCATTACGTTTTCTGAGCGTGATGGATTTCTAGAAATCTCACCTACATTATAGCCAAATATGGGACGAAGGCTAGTATTTTCATAGACTAGCCTTTGTTTCATGCTTTGGATAAGGGAGTGGCATCTACATGGAATACGTCATTGAAATGAGAAATATCCGTAAAGAATTTCCTGGGATTGTGGCAAATGACAATATAACGTTGCAGCTAAAAAAAGGGGAAATCCATGCCCTTCTTGGTGAAAATGGTGCAGGGAAATCAACCTTGATGAATGTTTTATTTGGGCTTTATCAGCCTGAAAAAGGCGAAATACACGTTCGCGGTAAGAAAGTTAATATTACAGATCCAAATGTAGCGAATGAACTCGGAATTGGAATGGTTCACCAGCACTTTATGCTTGTTGAAAAATTCACCGTAACGGAGAACATTATTCTTGGGAATGAGCCAACTGCTAAAGGTCAGGTTAACCTTAAGCAGGCTGCTAAAGATGTAGAAGCTATTTCAAAGCAATATGGCCTTGCAGTCGATCCAAATGCGAAGATTGAAGAAATATCCGTAGGTATGCAGCAGCGTGTGGAAATTCTAAAAACGCTATACCGTGGAGCAGACATCTTAATTTTTGACGAGCCTACTGCAGTGTTAACTCCTCAGGAGATTAAAGAACTTATCACAATTATGAAAAAGCTGATTTCTGAAGGGAAATCAATCATTCTGATTACACACAAACTGAAAGAAATTATGGAAGTAAGTGATCGTTGTACTGTTATTCGTCGAGGTGTCGGGATCGGTACTGTTGATGTTGCGAATACGAATCAGGATGAATTAGCTTCTATGATGGTCGGACGTGAAGTAAACTTTTCAATTCAGAAAAAGCCTTCAGAGCCTTCTAATGCAACACTTGAGATCAGTAACCTTGTAGTGGAAGATGCACGTAAAGTACCAGTTGTAAACGGTATGAACTTAACTGTCCGTGCAGGGGAAATTGTCGGAATTGCAGGAGTAGATGGTAATGGACAATCAGAATTAATTGAGTCGATCACAGGATTACGTAAATCAAAATCTGGAAGTATCAAGCTTAGCGGAAAAAACATAACAAATTGGAAACCGCGTCGTGTAACGGAAAGCGGTATTGCTCATATTCCACAGGATAGGCATAAGCATGGGCTTGTGTTAGATTTTTCGATTGGCGAAAATATGGTTCTTCAGACCTATTATAAAAGACCCTTCTCTAGAAATGGCATTTTAAATTTTTCAACCATTATGGATAAGGCCAAATCATTGATTAAAGAGTATGATGTGCGAACCCCAAGTGAGATGACGCCTGCTCGTGCGCTTTCTGGTGGGAACCAGCAGAAGGCCATTATCGCACGTGAAATCGATCGAAGTCCCAATCTATTGATTGCGGCACAGCCTACACGTGGACTTGATGTAGGTGCGATTGAATTTATTCACTCTAAATTAGTAGAAGAACGTGACAATGGTAAAGCAGTTCTTCTTATTTCCTTCGAACTTGAAGAAATTATGAATGTGAGTGACCGTATTGCGGTTATTTATGAAGGGAAAATAGTGGCGATCGTCAAGCCAGAAGAAACTACTGAGCAAGAGCTTGGACTTTTGATGGCTGGTGCAAAGAGCAAAAAGGCTGGTGAGACTTCATGAAGTTATTAAAAGGGAAGTGGTCTGGCATTACAGTGCCGTTGCTTTCAGTAGCACTAGGATTACTCGTTGGCGGTATTATTATGCTTGTTAGTGGATACAACCCGATTGTTGCTTACGCCGCATTGTTTAACGGGATATTCTCCAATACGTATGTAATGGGTGAAACCGTTCGGCAAATGACGCCGCTTATTTTGTCTGGTCTAGCGGTTGCGTTTGCTTTCCGTACAGGGCTGTTTAATATCGGAGTAGAAGGCCAACTATTAGTTGGGTGGCTTGCATCGGTTTATATTGGTTTACAGTTTGAAGGACTAAGTCCTATTGTTCACATTCCACTCGCTATTTTAGCGGCAGGTCTTGCCGGAGCTCTCTGGGCATTTGTACCTGGTTTCTTGAAAGCTAAATATCATGTACATGAAGTTATTACGACGATCATGATGAACTATGTAGCCCTTCATGTTGTGAACGCGATTATTCGTACGTATTTACTTGCTCCTGGCGAGCGAACGGATCAAATTAATGCATCGGCTTCGTTGCAATCTCCGTTTCTAGAATCGATTACGGATTTTTCACGTCTTCATTATGGTTTTGTAGTGGCGATTATCGGAGCAATTATTATGTGGTTCCTTCTTTGGAAAACGACGACAGGGTACGAACTTCGCTCTGTTGGTTTTAATAAATATGCTTCAGAATATGCAGGAATTAATGTTCAACGCAACATTGTCCTTTCTATGGTTATCTCCGGGGCTTTTGCAGGAGCAGCTGGGGCAATGGAAGGGCTTGGCACATACGGCTATATGACCGTTATGGCTGACTTTACAGGAGTTGGATTTGACGGAATCGCAGTTGCGCTTCTTGGTGCAAATGGTGCACTAGGTGTTGTTCTTGCTTCTGCGTTATTTGGCGGACTGAAAATTGGAGCTCTCAACATGCAATCTGTGGCACAAGTACCAACACAGTTAGTAGAAATCGTGATTGCGATGATTATTTTCTTTGTCGCATCCAGTTACTTGATTCACTGGATCAGCAACAGGGTGAGCAAAAGGGGGAAAATTTAATGGATTTCATGCAGATTCTTCAGCTCATTATTCCTGCCGCTATTTTTTCAGCAGCTCCCCTGATTTTCACTGCTCTTGGTGGAGTATTCAGTGAACGGTCAGGTGTTGTTAACATTGGACTAGAAGGCTTAATGCTAATGGGGGCTTTCACGGGTGCGTTATTTACAATTCTAGGCGAACAGTGGGGAATGGGGGCAGCTTCACCTTGGTTTTCACTTGTTGTAGCGATTATCGTTGGAATGCTGTTCTCCTTGCTTCATGCTGTTGCAAGTATTTCGCTTAAAGCTGATCAGGTTGTAAGTGGCGTTGCCCTTAACTTCCTAGCTGCTGGTCTTGCAATCTTCCTTGTGAAGAAAATCTTTGACGCTGGTCAAACGCCAATTATTCAGGAACGTATTTATAAAACGGATGTGCCCTTCTTAAGTGACATTCCGTTTATTGGACCATTGTTTTTCTCAAGTGCGTATTATACGTCATACATTGCGATCGTGCTAGCATTCGTCGTATGGTGGGTTCTCTATAAAACGCCGTTTGGGCTTCGTCTTCGCTCTGTTGGGGAGCACCCGATGGCCGCTGATACGATGGGAATCAACGTGACAAAAATGCGCTATGTAGCGGTTATGCTAAGTGGTGGGTTTGCTGGTCTTGGTGGTGCAGTTTATGCGACATCGATTGCCGGTAACTTTAGCCACGCAACCATTTCTGGACAAGGTTTTATGGCACTTGCTGCTATGATCTTTGGGAAGTGGCATCCGCTTGGCGCAATGGGAGCAGCCCTTTTCTTCGGTCTTGCTCAGTCGCTCAGTATTACTGGGCAGCAGATTCCTGGTTTGAAAGAAATTCCAGAAGTTTATCTTCTAATCTCTCCTTATGTTTTAACTATTCTTGCCCTTGCAGGTCTAGTTGGACGAGCGGATGCGCCAAAAGCGATTGGCGAACCGTATGAGAAAGGAAAGCGATAACGGTCAGGGAAAGCTCTTCGTGAAAACGGAGAGCTTTTTCGTATGGGTAGGTTTTTTTGGGGAGGTGGTTCTGGAATATTAATCTTTGTTTTTAAACGTTCGTCTTCGCTTTTCGTGTCTAGCTACGACTCGCAGAAACTGCGATATTTCGCTCTTACACCAGAACACAAAAAGCGTGTTCTAGTTCAAGAGCTCCAATATTTCCGTTTCTAACCGCTCGTCTTCGCTTTTCGTGTCTAGCTGCGCAGGCCAAATCCTCCGGCTGTTTCACCCAATCGAATGAGACAAAGAGCGTCTCAATCTCATGGGCTCCAACATCCTGCGGATTTAATTGGGCCCGCTTCGCTTTTCGTGTCCAGCTGCAGCCTCCAGACCCTCGGTCACTTCACCTTTCAACCTGAACACAAAGACCGTGTTCATTTTGAAAGGCTCCAGTGCCTGCCGGGTCTAAACGGAGGCTTCCGCTTTTCGTGTCCAGCTACGACTCGCAGAAACTGCGATATTTCGCTCTTTCACCAGAACACAAAAAGCGTGTTCTAGTTCAAGAGCTCCAATATCTCCGTTTCTAAACGCTCGTCTTCGCTTTTCGTGTCCAGCTGCAGTGAGCAGACACTTGGTCACTTCGCCCTATAACTCGAACACAAAGACCGTGTTCAATTTATAGGGCTCCAGTGCCTGGCGTGTCTAACCGCTCACTTCCGCTTTTCTTTTAAAAAGTACTAATTGCTTACACTATTACACATACTATGGTATAAAGGGGGTAAGTTTCAGTTTCCTCTGATGGTAGTTAATGGATTTTAAAAAGGAGTGAGGTCAATGGCTATTATCCCTCATGAGAAAACCTCGTGCGGCGGTTTGACGCTACATAGGATACAAACGGATAAATATAAAACAACAACAGTAGTGGTTCAATTTAAGGCGCGTTTGACTGAAGAAACGGTAACGGAGAGGGCTCTTTTGCCTCATGTGTTGCAAAGCGGGACGGAGAATTATCCTTCGTCTAAAGCAGTGAGGACTGAGCTTGAGAAGCTTTATGGTGCAACGCTTGGTGTGGATCTTGCTAAGAAGGGCGATTTTCATATTATGACGTTCCGGATGGATTTTGCGAATGAGAAGTTCCTTTCGGAAGATGAACCTTTGTTCAAAAAAGCTCTTTCTCTCCTTTCAGAAGTAATCATGAATCCAAAAACGGATGGAACTAGTTTTGATTCTTCTATTGTGGATAAAGAGAAGCGTACGATGAAACAGCGCATTCAGTCTATTTATGATGATAAGATGCGTTTTGCTAATATGAGACTTACGCAAGAAATGTTTCCAAACGAAGCGTTTGGACTTCATGTATATGGGGAGAAAGAAGAAGTCGATCGTGTAACAGCTAAATCCCTTTATGATTTCTACCAAAAAGTTTGTGCTGAAGATGAGATTGATCTTTATTTAGTTGGCAATTTAGAGGGAGTTCATGCTGAAGAGGTCGTTAAGGAACTATTTCCTTTTAAAGAACGGACTGATCGTGGCTCTGAGGCGACACAAAAAGCGTCACTTGATGTAGAAGAGAAAGAAATTTTAGAAACACAGGAAATTAAGCAAGGAAAACTTCACATGGGCTTTCGTTCAGGCGTTGGGTATGCTGACGATGAATATTTTGCTCTTCAAGTGTTTAACGGCATGTTTGGAGGTTTCTCGCATTCTAAGCTGTTCCGAAACGTGCGCGAGAAGGAAAGTCTCGCTTATTATGCAGCTTCACGTTATGAAAGCCACAAAGGTTTAATTATCGTGATGTCAGGAATTGAATTTAAAAACTATAAGAAAACGGTTGATATCATTAAAGAACAGCTTACAGCGATGAGAAATGGCGAATTTAATGAAGAAGAAATGAAGCAAACGAAAACAATGATTCGTAATCAGCTGCTTGAAACCGTCGATGATGCGAAGGGCATGGTGGAACTTCTTTACCATGGTGTCGTTTCTCAAAAGCTACGCACCATTGAGGAGTGGCTCGACGGAGTCGAAGCTGTAACCAAAGAGGACATTTTAGCAGTTGCGGATAAGGTTAAGCTTGATACCGTTTATTTCTTAAAAGGCGAGGAGGCTTAATCATGAAAACTATTCCATTTAACCAACTACAAGAGACTCTTTACCACCAAACGATGGACAACGGACTTGATGTTTATGTCCTTCCGAAAAAAGGTTTTAACAAAACTTATGCAACGTTTACGACAAAATATGGTTCGGTTGATAATCATTTCGTACCATTAAACGGTTCGGAGAATGTTCAAGTTCCCGATGGCATTGCTCACTTCCTTGAGCACAAAATGTTTGAGAAGGAAGATCGGGATGTGTTTCAAGATTTTAGTAAACAAGGTGCTTCATCAAATGCCTTTACGTCGTTTACACGCACGGCCTACTTGTTTTCAACAACACAGAACGTGATGCAAAACCTTGAAACACTTGTTAATTTTGTTCAAGATCCGTACTTTAGTGACCAAAGTGTTGAAAAGGAAAAGGGGATTATCGGTCAGGAAATTGAAATGTATAATGACAATTCCGACTGGCGCGCGTATTTTGGTGTGATTGAAAATATGTTCCATCATCATCCTGTTAAAATTGATATTGCTGGGACAATCGAATCCATCGCCAAAATCACGAAGGAATCTTTATATACGTGCTATGAAACGTTCTATCATCCATCAAATATGGTGCTATTCGTTGTTGGTGCCGTCGAACCGAATGAAATCATGTCCTTTGTAGAGAAAAATCAGGCGGCGAAATCTTACAAAGATCAGCCACCGATTGAACGATTTTTTGATGAGGAACCTCAAAAGGTGGCAGAGAAGAAGAAAGTTCTTCCGATGTCTGTACAAGTGGCGAAGTGCCTCGTTGGATTTAAAGAACCAAATCCAGGGCGTCAGGGGGAGGATCTTCTGAAGCACGAGCTTTCCATTAATCTTGCGCTTGATTTAATGTTCGGTCAGAGCTCGGAGAATTACGAGAAGCTTTATAATGAAGGACTTATTGATCAGAGCTTTTCGTATGATTTTACAGAAGAAGAGAAATTCGGTTTTTCCATCTTAGGAAGCAATACAAGCTCACCAGATAAGCTAGCTGATCGTTTGTTTTCAATGATTCAATCGTTTAAGAATGAGTCAGTTGATACGGATCAGCTCGAGCGAATTCGTAAGAAAAAGATCGGTAGTTTCTTACGAGCATTAAATTCTCCAGAGTTTATTGCGAATCAGTTCACACGCTATCGCTTTAATGATATGGATTTATTTGAAGTTGTTCCAATGCTTGAGTCTATTACAGCGAAAGACATTGAAGAGGCGGTTAAGGGGCACTTTGCTGAAGAATCATTTACAGTATGTCAGGTCGTTCCAAAATCCTAGAAAGCACCCAACTGGGTGCTTTTTCACTGATCTTTAAATTGAAAATTAGTGATGAGATGAGTTTAAAGAAAGGGAGATACTTAGTGAAAGATGTTTTAATAACCGGGGCGAGCGGCGGGATTGGTAAGGCCATTGCTGCTGCATATATTCAAAAAGGTGAGCGCGTATACGCTCATTATCACAAAAATGAACGTTCGATTCTTGAAATAAAGGCAGCTTATCCGGAGGCGAATCTATTTCCAGTACAGGCGGATTTAGCTAGTAAGGATGGAGCGCGTCACTTAACAGAGAAAGTACAGGGTGTCGACACCCTTATTCTAAACGCTGGCAACAGTTTTTTTGGCTTATTGACCGATATGTCGGATACAGAAATTGAAGCGATGATTCAGCTGCAATTAACCTCGTCCATTAAGCTTGCAAAGCACTTTATCAATGAAATGGTTCGAAAGAAAAGCGGTTCAATTATTGTTGTTTCTTCTGTGTTTGGATTAACAGGCGCATCATGTGAAGTTGTCTATTCCTCAGTTAAAGGCGGACTAAATGCGTTTGTAAAGGGTCTTGCGAAAGAGTTAGGGCCGAGCGGAATTCGAGTGAATGCTGTGGCACCTGGCTATATTACAACTGAAATGAATGCGCGTTTGACAGGAGAGGACGAACAATTATTAGTCGATGACATTCCAATGGGGCGACCTGGACAGCCTGAGGAAGTGGCATCGCTTATTACTTTTTTAGATTCCGATCAAGCTTCTTACATAAGCGGACAAATTATTTCAGTTGATGGTGCCTGGCTGTAGAAAACGATGCATAATGTCCTTTCCTTCGAGACAACATATAGATGATGACTTGATAAAGGAGGGATATAGATGTCTGTACTAGATAATTTTGAATCGTGGAAAGGGTTCTTGCACGATCGCTTAAATCAGGGCGAACAGCAAGGACTTTCTCATGAAGTTGTCTCAGATGTTGCTTACCAGATCGGCGGATACCTTGCTGATGGAGTAAAAGCTAAAAATGATCAAGAACAGCTTCTTGCTGACTTATGGCATGTAGCTAGCGAAGAAGAACAGCATGCGATCGCAAATATGATGGTTAAGCTCGTTCAAAACGAAAGATAAATGATTTTTTTACAGAAGGAGGGTGTCTATACACCCTTCTTTTTCTATGAAATGGAACAAATGATGTAAGAAAAGTAAATAAAATCCCGATTCATCTCTTTTAACCTTTATGAAAATCATTTATGATTAAAGGAACATAGGAAATTTGTGGCTAAAGGAGTTGGCATATGGAGAAGAAGGAATGGTATCTTGAATATGAAATTCATAAAAACAGACCGGGTCTTCTTGGAGACGTGGCGTCCTTATTAGGAATGCTCGGCATTAACATTATTACGATTAATGGTGTCGATGATATGCGAAGAGGCTTGCTTCTTCTGGTTGATGAAATACAGCAAATTGAGCGTTTGGAATCTATTCTAAATACAATGGACAATATTACTGTAACAAAGATGCGAGAACCGAAATTGCGAGATCGTCTAGCTGTTCGGCATGGTAGGTACATACAGCGTGATGCGGATGACAAGAAAACGTTTCGTTTTATTCGAGACGAGCTTGGACTACTTGTTGATTTTCTAGCGGAAATTTTTAAACAGGATGGTCATAAGCTTGTTGGAATAAGAGGGATGCCGCGTGTTGGCAAAACTGAGTCCATCGTTGCTTCAAGTGTTTGTGCGAACAAGCGTTGGGTGTTTTTATCTTCAACGATGTTGAAACAAACGGTTCGAACGCAAGTCGCTGACGATGAATTAAACAGTGATCATATTTTTTTAATTGATGGGATTGTATCTGCGAGACGAGCGTCTGAACGGCATTGGCAGGTGCTTCGTGATATTATGAGGCTACCAGCAACAAAGGTTGTCGAGCATCCTGATATATTTGTTCAAGAAACAGAGTATACGATGAACGATTTTGATTATATAATTGAATTGCGAGACGATCCGGAACAAGAAATTACATATCAGGTAATTGAAAATCAATCTTCTGGATTTTCAAGCTTAGACTTTAACTAATTGGTAGGTGTTTTTCATTGACAGAGCTAGGTCAACGTCTGAAAGAGGCTCGAAACGATAAGGGATTATCAATCGAGGAAATTCAGTCCATTACAAAGATTCAGAAACGCTATCTTCATGCGATTGAAGAAGGAAATTACGAACTGCTTCCAGGTAATTTTTATACGCGTGCATTTATTAAAAACTATGCGGAAGCAGTTGGCTTTAACGGAGAGGAATTTCTTGAGGAGTATGCTTCAGAGATCCCTAAAGCAAGTGCAGATGTGCCGGAGAGTTTACCACCAAGGAAAATGAGAAGGCCATCTCAGCCAAGCAAATCTTCATCAGCTTCTTCCAAATGGTCTTCCGTATTTCCGTCTATACTTGTCATTTTGTTGATAGTAGGCGTGGCAGCATTGATCTGGTATGTTGTCCAAAGCGGTGATCAAACGACAAACCAGAATGCTACAACGAACCAGGCGGAGGAACAAATTTCTAGCGATGAGAACAGCGGCAGTGCACCAGATTCAGATGAAGTGAGCAACTCTGGAAACGATGCATCTTCTGAGAAACCTGAAGAGGAACCGAAAGAAGATGAAGAAAAGGAAAAAGAAGAGCCTGCTGAAGAACCTGAAGAAGAGCCTGCCCCTGAAATGGAAATTAAGAAGGTAGACAGCAGCGCTGATCGTTCTACGTATGAGATTACGAATGCAGAGAAGTTTGAAGTGAAGTTAGAAGCATCAGGCAGTAGTTGGGTCGCTCTAACTGGCGATAGTGATAAGAAGTACGTATACGAAAGTCTTGCCAAAGGGAAAGACGTGACGGAAGACTTATCAAGTGAAGCTTCAGCAACACTTCGTTTAGGGAGTTCGCCAAATGTCGCTGTGTTTGTAAACGGGGAAAAGATTAAGATTCCGAAAGAACCTGTTGTTCAAAATGTGACGTTCAATTTCAAAAAAGCTGAGTAAGTTAAAGGAGTCATCTTGATTAGATGACTCCTTTTCTTACGATTGGTAATGGTGAAGTTTTCCTTTCTGCATGAAAGAAACAGTGTTAGAATAGAATACGATTTAGTGAGGGGAATTGGTACGCATCTTACAGCTAATGAAAACTGTTGAAGAAAGTGGCTACCCCTTATCACATGATCTGATAGGTTAAATGACATTTAGGAGGAACACACTTGAATTTGCCTAATAAAATTACAGTATCACGCATTTTTTTAATTCCTGTATTTCTAATTTTTCTTCTAGCGCCCTTACCGCTTGGTGAAACAGAAATAGCGGGAGCTGTCTTGTTAAATTCCCATTTAGTTGCTACAGCGATCTTTATTTTCGCCTCGGTAACCGATTGGATTGACGGCTACATAGCTAGAAAGCATAACCTTGTCACGAATCTTGGGAAATTTCTTGATCCTCTGGCTGATAAACTGCTCGTTACGTCAGCCTTTGTCTCGCTTGTTGAGCTCGGTGCTGCGCCAGCGTGGATTGTTGTGGTTATTCTTAGTCGTGAATTTGCGGTCACAGGGCTTAGGCTAGTTGCTTCTTCAGAAGGAGAAGTACTAGCGGCAAGCAACCTCGGTAAGTTAAAAACATGGATCCAAATAATTGCGATCATTGCTTTGTTAATTGAAAATGTGCCATTCGAAGCGATTGGCTTTCCTTTTGCAACGATTTCGCTATGGGCAGCACTTATTATTACAGTTTATTCTGGATGGGATTACTTTTCTAAAAATCGTCAGGTACTACTTAAATCACGTTAACACCCTAGGGGAACAGATTAATCTGTTCCCTTTTGAAACCTCTTTAATAAGCGAATAAGCGATCGAATAGGTAATTTCCCCATTGTTTTCAAGGCGCTTCCTTATACGTTAAAGGTAAACCAATGTATAATGGGGGTAGAGAAATTATGAGCTATGGAAACAAGGAAACACCTTGCTTCGGATAGAAGGGATGGTTACAAAATGAATGCAGAAATTATTGGAATCGGTTCAGAGTTACTACTTGGACAAATCGCCAACACAAATGCAAAATTCATCTCAACTCGTTTGGCTGATCTTGGTATTAATGTTTTTTACCATACAGCCGTCGGTGATAACAGTGAACGATTAAAACAAGTTATTGAAGTTGCAGAGTCTCGCTCTGATTTGTTGATTTTCACAGGTGGCCTTGGACCTACTAAAGATGATCTAACGAAAGAGACGATTGCTAGTACTTTAAATAAAAAATTAGTCTATAACGAAGAAGCAATGGAAAATATCCAGGATTACTATAAAAAAACGGGCGCTCCCATGTCAGAGAATAATCGCAAGCAAGCGCTCGTGTTAGACGGAGCTACAGTACTTCGTAACGACAATGGTATGGCCCCGGGTATGGCTGTTACGGCTAACAACCACACATATATGCTTTTTCCAGGACCACCTAAAGAGCTCTATCCAATGTTCACGAACTATGCTGAACCCTATTTACTTGGTCAGTTGAAGCAAGGTGATACGATTGTATCCCGCGTGCTTCGATTCTTTGGTATTGGAGAGTCAAGGCTTGAAACAGAGCTAGAAGATTTGATTGATCAGCAAACGAACCCGACGATTGCCCCGCTAGCTGGGGAATGGGAAGTTACGCTTCGATTAACAGCTAAAGCCGACACTAAACAAGAAGCGGATAAGTTAATTGATGAAACAGAAAAATTAATCGATGCACGTGTAGGCTCCTATTTATATGGCTATGGAGAGACAACACTCGCAAAAGAAGTCTTCTCACTTCTTAGCGACCGTGATTGGTCTATATCAACAGCAGAAAGCCTTACAGGCGGTATGTTTAGTCAGGAAATAACGGATCTCCCTGGAGCGTCATCACTTTTCTATGGTGGGGTTGTGTGTTACTCTAACGAAGTAAAGCGCGAGATCGGCGTATCAAATGAGACACTAGAAGCATACGGTGCCGTAAGCGAACAATGTGCAATTGAACTCGCTAGAAGCGTAAAAAAGAGATACAAAACCGATGTCGGCATCAGTTTCACGGGTGTTGCAGGTCCAGATCCTAGTGAAGGGAAAGAACCTGGAACAGTGTTTATTGGTGTTGCAGCACCATCTGGTGAGAAAGTGGTCGCCCTCAATCTTGCAGGGAACCGTCACGCCATCCGTAAACGCACTGTGAATCATGGATTGAATACATTATTGAAGTTAGAAAGGTGAATAACGTACGTATGATGAATTTTGAAGACTTTGCATTGTCAAATGAAGTTAGAAAAGCTGTGCTCGAACTTGGTTTCAAAGAAGCGACCCCGATTCAGGAGAAAGCACTTGAACCAATTTTAGAAGGTAGAGATATGATCGGTCAGGCACAGACCGGTACAGGAAAAACAGCTGCTTTTGGTATTCCTGTTATTGAAAAAGTGAAAAAAATCGGAGGACCTGAAGCCATCATTCTCACACCAACACGTGAGCTTGCTATGCAGGTTGCGACTGAGCTTCAGAAGCTTTCTAAATACAAAGGGTTAAATGTTCTTGCCGTTTACGGTGGGGAGCCAATCTATCATCAAATCCGTGCATTAAAGAGAGGCGTTAACATAGTTGTAGGAACACCAGGACGCATGCTCGATCACTTGAAACGTAAAACACTTCGCACAGATAACGTTCATACAGCTATTTTAGATGAAGCAGATGAAATGCTTGATATGGGCTTTATTGATGACATTGAACTTATTTTCAAGCAGCTGCCGGCTAATCGCCAGTCGCTCTTATTCTCAGCTACAATTCCTGCACCAATCCGTAAGCTCTCCAGCAAATATTTGAAGAATCCACTTACGATTTCCGTTTCTAAAGGAGATATAACAGCGGATACGGTAGAGCAGGTTTATTACAGAACATTTGAAAGTGATAAATTCGATACGCTTTGTCGCGTCATCGAAAGTGAAGACATTCGCCTCGGCATTATTTTTACCAAGACAAAAAAAGGGGCAGCTCAAGTAACAGAGTCATTGAAAAAGCGTGGCTATCGAGCAGAAGAACTTCACGGCGATTTAACGCAACAGCAGCGTTCGAAGGTAATGAATCTCTTTAGAAAATCTCAAGTGAATTTCCTTGTTGCAACAGATATCGCAGCTCGTGGAATTGACGTTGCTCACGTTAGTCACGTGATCAACTATGATATACCTGAGGACCCAGAACGCTATGTTCACCGTATTGGACGTACAGGTCGCGCTGGGAACAAAGGAATTGCGTTAACGCTCGTAACGCCTAAAGACATGCGTTTCCTTCAATCCATTGAATCAAAAATCAAATTGAACCTATCTGCTGAGCCGCTTCAGGATGAAACGGTTGATCTTGATAACATTGTAAAATCTGTTGAAAAGCAATTGAAGAAGCAAAAGTCTGATTCGACTGCTCGTGAAACAACGGAGCTTCTTTTAGCTAAATATAACGCAGAAGATCTTGTTCAAGCTTTCCTTGAGAACGCCATTCAGCAGAAACAGAACACGACCCCTTCCGAATATAACTTTGGTGAAACAGGCGGTCAGAATGGAATGGTTCGTTTCTTCTTAAATGTAGGTCGTAATATTGATCTACATCCAAAGAAACTTTTAAGTGAGCTTTCTGTGATGGCTGGCGTTGATACAGAGTCTGTTGGCCGCATTGATATTTTTGAGAAATTCTCGTTCTTTGAAGTGCACGAAGACGTTGCACCATTCGTCTATGAAGCGCTTCGAGCTGGCGGTATTGATGGTAAATCAATCCACCTTGAACCAGCTAAACCACAAAAAAGCAGAGTATAAAATAGAACGATCAGCTTCACTACAGGGGCTGATCGTTCTTCTTTCTTTTTTTATCAAGTTATAATAATCGGGACGCGAAAAGTCAATAGGGTAGAAAATAAAAAAAGACGAATAAATGTTCGGTTTTCTATTGGCAAATCACCTAAAAAGAGATATGATAGTGATAGTTTAATAACGAGGAGGAATTCATTCGTGAGTGATCGTAAAGCTGCCTTAGATATGGCACTTAGACAAATAGAAAAACAATTCGGTAAAGGTTCAATCATGAAACTCGGCGAACAAGCTGAGCAAAGAGTCTCTACAGTATCAACTGGTTCACTGGCTCTTGATATTGCTCTTGGTGTGGGTGGTTATCCAAGAGGTCGTGTTATCGAAGTATACGGCCCGGAATCTTCTGGTAAAACAACAGTTGCCCTTCACGCTATCGCAGAAGTACAGCGTAACGGTGGCCAGGCTGCTTTTATTGATGCTGAGCACGCTCTGGATCCGGTTTATGCAGAAAAGCTTGGTGTTAACATCGATGAGCTACTACTTTCTCAACCTGATACAGGAGAACAAGCCCTAGAAATTGCTGAAGCGCTCGTACGAAGCGGTGCAGTTGATATGGTTGTAGTTGACTCCGTAGCTGCTCTTGTACCAAAGGCAGAAATCGAAGGTGAAATGGGAGATGCGCACGTTGGTTTGCAGGCGCGTCTAATGTCTCAAGCGCTTCGTAAGCTTTCAGGTGCGATTAATAAATCCAAAACTACCGCGGTCTTTATTAACCAGATTCGTGAAAAAGTTGGGGTTATGTTCGGGAACCCAGAAACAACTCCAGGCGGACGTGCGCTGAAGTTCTATTCATCTGTTCGTTTAGAAGTTCGTCGTGCTGAAACGCTGAAGCAGGGTAACGATATGGTCGGTAACAAAACGCGTATTAAAGTTGTAAAGAACAAGGTCGCTCCGCCGTTTAAACAGGCAGAAGTTGACATTATGTACGGAGAAGGGATTTCCAAGCAAGGTGAGATCCTTGATATTGGTTCAAACCTTGAAATCGTTCAGAAGAGCGGCGCATGGTTCTCATTCGAAGGCGAACGTCTTGGGCAGGGCCGTGAAAATGCAAAGCAATTCTTGAAAGAAAACCCAGCAATGGAAGCTGAAATTGAAGGGCGTATTCGCGCTCATCACAATCTAGATGCAGATAAGCAGATAGATGAATCAGCTGCAGGTAAAGACACGCTTCTACCTGAAGAAGAATAAGACGCTTGATAGAAAGTCGGTCATAATGGCCGGCTTTTTATCTACTTACATAGTCTTTCGATACGAAACGTTGTACTGACATAGAAAGCTGATTTTCCATGATCAGGCAGTGAACGACCCCTCAATCAAGGCATTTTCACTAAGAGTTCAAGGCGAAAAAAAGAGCAATAATGAGTAATTTGAAGGGATTTTGCCCTGATGTGCTCTCTTGACAACCTTTACTCTGAAAGATACAATATTAATTGTATAATTATAATTTTCTAGTAGAATTATACTTTATTCTTAACAGATGAAATGTGCTGGATTGAAATTTTGCAAGTGGTACTAAGAATTAACATGACAGCAAACCAACAAGTTGATAGCAGGAGGAGGTGAGTTCGATGGATATAGTGATCATCATCTCCACTATGCTGGTCTCTGCAGTCGTCGGAGCAGTTGTTGGATTTCTTGTTCGCAAAACGATTGCTGAAGCGAAAATCTCCAGTGCAGAAATGGAAGCGCAACGGATTATCAAAGAAGGTAAAAACGACGCTGAAGCTTTGAAGAAGGAAGCTATGCTTGAAGCGAAGGACGAGAATCATAATCTTCGTGTTGAAGCTGAGCGTGAAATTCGTGAACGCAGAAATGAGTTACAAAAACAAGAGAATCGTTTGGTACAAAAAGAAGAGGTCCTTGATCGCAAAAGTGAGACTCTTGACAAAAAAGAGGATTCCCTCGAAAGAAGAGAGGACTCTCTCACCAAAAAACAACGGCAAATTGAAGAGATGGAAGGCAAAGTGGAGGAGTTGCTTCAAGAGCAACAACACGAGCTTCAGCGAATTTCCGGTTTAACAAGGGAAGAAGCGAAGCAAATCATCTTCCGTGAAAGTGAGCAGGAGCTTGAGCATGAGCTGGCGCAGATGGTGAAAGAGCGCGAGAACTATGCGAAAGAAGAAGCTGATAAGAAAGCGAGAGAAGTACTTTCGCTTGCGATTCAGCGCTGTGCAGCGGATCATGTTGCAGAAACAACGGTTTCCGTTGTAAACCTGCCTAATGATGAGATGAAAGGTCGAATCATCGGTCGTGAAGGCCGAAACATTCGAACTCTTGAAACGTTAACGGGGATTGACTTGATTATCGATGATACGCCTGAGGCAGTTATTCTGTCCGGTTTTGATCCGATACGAAGAGAAATTGCTCGTAATGCCCTGGATAAGCTCGTACAGGATGGAAGAATTCACCCTGCACGAATTGAAGAAATGGTTGAGAAATCACGCAGGGAAGTGGATGAATACATTCGCGAAGTTGGAGAACAATCCACATTTGAAATTGGAGTTCACGGACTCCACCCGGATCTCATTAAGATCCTGGGCCGTTTGAAATTCCGTACAAGTTATGGACAGAATGTCTTAAAGCATTCCATGGAAGTTGCTTATCTAACGGGTCTTATGGCCGCAGAGCTTGGAGAAGACGTACAGTTAGCACGTCGCGCTGGTCTCCTTCATGACCTTGGTAAAGCGATTGACCACGAAGTCGAAGGTAGCCACGTTGAAATTGGCGTTGAGCTTGCGACGAAGTATAAAGAGCATCCGGTTGTTATAAATGCAATCGCATCTCACCATGGTGATACGGAAGCAACATCAGTAATTTCAACGCTTGTGGCAGCAGCCGATGCATTGTCAGCTGCACGTCCGGGAGCGCGTCGTGAAACACTTGAGACGTATATTCGCCGTCTTGAGAAACTTGAGGAAATTTCAGAGTCGTTTGAAGGCGTTGAGAAATCATTCGCGATTCAAGCTGGCCGAGAAATCAGGATCATGGTTAAGCCTGATCTTGTTGATGACGTTTCATCATATCGTCTCGCACGAGAAATTACGAAGAAAATTGAAAATGAACTGGACTACCCTGGGCACATTAAGGTCACGGTCATCCGTGAAACAAGGGCAGTTGAGTATGCAAAATAAAGCGATGCCGCGTGCATCGCTTTATTTAATTTCACCTAAAACTTACGAATCATACTTTCTTTTGATAAACTGATAAAGAATGAACTAAGAGATTGGAGCATTATAATGAATATACTTTTTATTGGAGACGTTGTTGGCTCTCCAGGACGCAATATGATTTCTACTTATTTACCTCGCTTAAAGAAAAAATACAAACCTACTTTTACGATTGTGAATGGCGAGAATGCGGCAAGTGGTCGCGGCATTACAGAGAAGATCTACCGTGGCTTTCTTGAGTCAGGCGCACAAGTCATTACGATGGGTAATCATACATGGGACAACCGTGAAATTTTTGAATTTATCGATCGTGCTCCTAAACTCGTCAGACCTGCTAACTTCCCAGAAGGAACGCCAGGAAACGGTTCAACGATTGTGAACATTAATGGTGTTGAAGTAGGTGTCATTAACTTGCAGGGAAGAACATTTCTTCCTGCGATGGATGATCCGTTCCGTAAAGCGGATGAACTGATTGAAGAGATGAGAGAGAGAACACCGGTCATTTTTGTTGATTTTCATGCAGAAACAACGAGTGAAAAACAGGCGATGGGCTGGTATCTTGATGGCAGAGTGACGGCAGTCGTTGGAACACATACTCATGTTCAAACAGCTGATGAGCGCATCTTACCAGGTGGAACGGCTTATATGACAGATGCAGGAATGACAGGTCCTTACGATGGTATTCTTGGTATGGAGCGTGAAGCGGTAATTAAGAAGTTCCTTACGACAATGCCTGTAAGGTTTGAAGTAACAAAAGGTCGGGAACAACTTAGTGGGGTCTTTTTAACACTAGATCCAAAAACTGGTAAGGCAACAAAGATTCAACGGATTGCGATCAATGACGACCATCCATTCTATGATTAAAACGTTTTGAAAAGATGACGGAAACAGCAGGAATACAAGCTTCTTACAAGGAATATAGTCTAGAGTGGTAATGGATGATCAAATTAAGGAGGGGCTATAATGGATATATTAAAAGTTTCAGCAAAATCCAATCCTAATTCTGTAGCTGGTGCACTTGCGGGCGTCCTTCGGGAACGCGGTAATGCCGAGATTCAAGCGATTGGAGCAGGTGCATTAAATCAGGCTGTTAAAGCAGTAGCCATCGCAAGAGGGTTTGTAGCACCTAGTGGCGTTGACCTCATTTGTATCCCTGCTTTCACCGATATTTTAATTGATGGTGAAGAGCGTACCGCAATTAAGCTCATTGTAGAGCCTCGCTAAATCATTCCGTCAGAAAAACCTGTTTGTTTTTACAAACAGGTTTTTTATACTTTAATTTGAAACGCAGAAGAATGAAGGGGGATCTTAATGAATATAGTAGATGCACACTGTGACGTATTATGTAAAATGTGGTTAAATCCATCGCTTTCCTTTGAAAATGGGGAAGGACTCCATACAAACCTTGAGCAAATGAAAAGGGCAGGAGCAAAGCTACAGCTCTTTGCGATCTATGTTCCAGAAAGCGTGCCAGCTTCCGCTAAATTTGATTGTGCTCTTGAAATGGTTGAGATTTTCCATGAGAAGGTTATCAAGCCATATGAGGATGTTGTTGCGGTTTATTCCAAAAAAGAGGCAGAGCAGCTTCCTGATGGGAAAATAGGAGCGATGCTCACGCTAGAAGGCGTAGATGCAATAGGGAGTGAAGCAACAAGGCTTAAAACGCTCATTCGACTTGGTGTACGATCAGTTGGATTAACGTGGAATTATGGGAATGCAACAGCAGACGGTATTCTTGAATCAAGGGGCGCAGGACTAACTGATTTTGGAAGAAGCGTTGTCGATTTACATAACCAGCATCGGGTTTGGACGGATGTTTCGCATCTTTCAGTCCGAGCATTTTGGGATGTGTTAGAGCAAGGACGCTACGTCATCGCCTCTCACTCGAATGCCAAAGCCATTTGCACCCATCCAAGAAACTTGGATAATCAACAGTTATCGGCGCTAATTGAACAGAATTCCTTGATCGGCGTGACGTTTGTGCCTAAGTTTCTACGAAATGATCGGAATGCAAGTGTTTCGGATATTATCCATCATATTGAACACATCTGTAGCCTCGGTGGCGCGGAGAATATTGGACTTGGCTCTGATTTTGATGGAATTGATCAAGTTCCGAAAGGTTTAACATGCTACAGCGACTATCCTCGACTTATTGAGGAACTACATCGCTATTACAATGATGACCAAGTAAATGGCTTTTTAGGTGAAAACTTTATGGCTAGACTACCTGAGTAAGTAAGAATTTAGTAATTGTGAGCTTCGTGAGCAGGGAATTATCATCCTATTTCGAACTAGTAATATAAGCAAGCGGTTTCAGGTACTAGATTAGAAAGGGTGGGACGTTATGATCGAACAACTTTCGTGGAAAGTTGGAGGACAGCAGGGTGAAGGAATAGATAGTACAGGAGAAATATTTGCGATTGCATTAAATCGACTTGGCTACTACTTGTATGGTTACCGGCATTTCTCGTCCCGTATCAAAGGCGGGCATACGAATAATAAGATCCGTGTTAGTACGAAAGAAGTTCGAGCGGTCTCAGATGACCTTGACATGCTTATTGCGTTTGATCAGGAAACAATTGATGTAAATGCTCATGAGCTTCATAGTAAAGGAATTATTATCGGTGATGCTAAATTCAAGCCAGTGAAGCCTGAGAATTGTCAGGCGACGCTCGTGATCATTCCCTTTACTGAAATCGCAACTGAACTAGGAACATCACTGATGAAGAATATGGTGGCAATTGGCGCAACAAGCGCTGCGCTAGGAATTGATACTGCGACGTATCAAGCTGTCATGGAAGAAATATTTGGCCGTAAAGGCGAAAAAGTTGTGAACAATAACATGGAGGCGATTCAGCGTGGCGCTGATGCTTACAATGAATCCGCGGGTAATCGTGTTCAAACGCTTTCGTTAAAGAAAGCGGATGGAAAGCATCGTATGTTCATGATTGGAAATGATGCGATCGCGCTTGGTGCCCTGGCGGGAGGGGCAAGGTTAATGGCTGCATACCCAATTACGCCAGCATCAGAAATCATGGAGTACTTAATTAAGAAGCTGCCAGAGTTTGGTGGGACGGTCGTGCAGACGGAAGATGAAATTGCGGCTGCAACGATGGCGATTGGTTCAAATTACGCAGGCGTTCGAACGTTAACCGCATCTGCAGGACCTGGTTTATCCCTTATGATGGAGGCTATAGGCTTATCTGGTATTACTGAAACGCCTCTTGTGATCGTTGATACGCAGCGAGGGGGACCGAGTACGGGACTTCCTACTAAACAAGAACAGTCTGATTTACTGGCGATGATTTACGGCACACATGGAGAGATTCCTAAGATAGTGATTGCACCAAGTACCGTGGAAGAAGCATTTTATGATGCGATTGAAGCATTCAATTTGGCTGAGGAATATCAGTGTCCGGTCATTCTACTATCTGATCTTCAATTGTCATTAGGAAAACAAAGTGTTGAACCGCTCGATTACAATAAAATCAAGATTCGTCGAGGGAAGTTAAATGATGACGCAATCGCTGAGCGAGAAGATAAATCATATTTTAAACGCTTTGAAGTTACTGATGATGGGATATCCAATCGCGTGATTCCTGGAACGAAAAATGGCATTTTTCATGTCACAGGAGTAGAACATGATGAGACAGGAAAGCCATCTGAGGTTCCGCAGAATCGAAAAGATCAAATGGAGAAGAGGCTTCGTAAAATCAGCAATTTATCATTTCCACAGCCTGTTTTTAAAGTGGAGCAGCATGAAGAGCCAGATGTGCTTCTGATTGGTTTTAATTCGACGAGAGGAAGTATTGAAGAAGTAATGCCAAGACTTGAAGCAGATGGATTAAAAGTAAACCACGCGCAAATCCGACTTGTCCATCCTTTCCCTGCAGATGAGCTTCAGCCAATGTTACAGGCTGCGAAGAAAGTGATTGTCATTGAACACAATGCGACTGGTCAGCTTGCAAGTCTCGTAAAAATGAATGTAGGTTATGGGGAGAAAATTGAAAGTCTATTGAAATACGATGGAAATCCATTTCTACCTGGAGACATCCACCAACAATGCAAGGAGATGTTAGCGAATGGCCACATTTAAAGATTTTCGGAATCAGGTAAAACCTAACTGGTGTCCTGGCTGTGGAGATTTCTCGGTTCAAGCGGCCATTCAGCGCGCGGCAGCAAATGTAGGTCTTGAACCAGATGATCTTGCTGTAATTTCCGGCATTGGTTGCTCTGGTCGTATAAGCGGGTATATTAACGCGTATGGCTTTCATGGGATACATGGCAGGTCACTTCCTATTGCACAGGGCGTGAAGATGGCAAACCGAGAATTAACGGTTATTGCGTCAGGCGGAGATGGGGACGGCTTCGCAATCGGTATGGGGCATACCATTCATGCGATGCGACGAAATATTGATATTACCTATATCGTGATGGACAATCAAATTTATGGTCTAACAAAAGGACAGACCTCTCCAACGAGTGCAGAAGGCTTTAAAACAAAAAGTACGCCTACAGGTTCCATTGAGTCTTCTTTATCAATAATGGAACTTGCGCTCTCAAGCGGCTGTGGCTTTGTGGCCCAAAGCTTTTCAACAGATTTAAAGGACCTTGTAGCGATCATTGAGCAAGGAATTCAACATAAAGGCTTCTCTTTAATTAACGTGTTTAGCCCGTGCGTTACGTTTAACAAAGTTAATACGTATGACTGGTTTAAACAAAACCTCATTAGCTTGAGCGATATCGAAGGATATGATCCGAAAAATCGAATGTTGGCGATGCAAACATTAATGGAGCACGACGGATTGGTAAAAGGTCTTATTTATCACAACCCTAATCGTCCTTCTTATCAAGAGTCCGTAAGAGGATATAGTGCAGATGCCTTATCCAAGCAGGAGCTAACGCTTCCAAAGGAGAAGTTCTCGGAATTAATGGCTGAATTTATGTAATACTAACATGAACCCTTCTGTGTAGAAGGGTTTTTTTATGAGGATTTTGTCGTTATCCCATTCCATAAATAAAACTATAACTGTCCTCGTGTGGAGGACAGTTCACCTTTACGTGATAAATAATAAATGATAGTATAGTTGTGATAACAGTGATTAGAGAATGTTTCGGAAAAGTGAGGTGTACGCTGTGGAAGGAAAAATGAAGGCGATTGTAAAGCATGAACGTGCAAAGGGTGCTCAGCTACAAACCGTTGATATTCCACAAATTAATGATAATGAAGTATTAATTCAAGTAAAAGCAACATCGATTTGCGGAACAGATGTACATATTTATACGTGGGATGAATGGTCTCAGAGCCGCGTAAACCCTCCATATGTTTTTGGTCATGAATTTGCTGGGATGGTTGTAGAAAAAGGTAAGAACGTAACTAACCTTGAGGTTGGAGATCATGTTTCAGCTGAAACTCATATTGTCTGCAATCAATGTCCACAATGTTTAACAGGGAAGTTTCATATTTGCGAAAATACGAAAATCATTGGTGTTGATACGGACGGCTGTTTTGCGGAATATGTGGCTCTTCCATCACAAAACATATGGAAAAATCCTGAGTCTCTTTCATTCGATGTCGCTTCTGTTCAAGAGCCAATGGGGAACGCAGTACATACTGTACTCGCTGGAGATGTAGCAGGAAAGACCGTAGCGATCATTGGCTGTGGGCCAATCGGAATAATGGCTGTAGGTGTAGCGAAAGCAGCTGGAGCATCACAGGTCATTGCACTTGATTTAAATGACTATCGCCTTGATCTTGCGAAAGAAATGGGTGCAACAACCGTCATTAATTCACGAAATGAAGATCCTCTTCAAGTTGTGAAGGAGCTAACACATGGCCATGGCGTTGACGTTGTATGCGAGATGTCAGGACATCCGATTGCAATGAACCAGGGCTTCAAAATGGTGACAAACGGTGGCCGCGTTTCTATTCTAAGTTTACCGGTGCGACCAGTTGAAATTGATGTGACAAATGACATTGTTTTCAAAGGGATTACCGTTCAAGGAATTACGGGAAGAAAAATGTTTGAAACATGGCGCCAGGTTTCTGGATTATTGCAGTCAGGTCAGGTAGATGTAGAGCCAATGATTACACATCACTTCCCGCTTGAAGACTTTGAAAAAGGCTTCGAATTAATGATCGAAGGTAAATGTGGTAAGGTAGTATTACATCCATAAGGCTCAAATTGAGCCATTACATAATAATGAGGAGGCCGATCAATGAAAGGTTTTGAATATCTCCAAGAAGAGCTTGATCAAATGCAAGAGGAAGGCGTGTTTCGTAATTTAATTCCGCTTGAATCCGCTCAAGGGTCACGCGTTACGATTAAAGGAAAAAACGTCATTCAGCTGTCATCAAACAACTATCTCGGACTGACGGACCATCCGAAAATGAAACAAGCAGCGATTGAAGCCGTTGAAAAATACGGTGCAGGAACAGGTTCTGTTCGAACGATTGCAGGAACGCTTTCAATGCACGAACAGTTTGAAGAAAAGCTTGCTGAGTTCAAGCACACAGAAGCGGCGCTCGTTCTTCAATCAGGTTTTGCAACGAATCAAGCAGTCCTTTCAGCGATCCTATCGAAAGAAGACGTCGTGATTTCTGATGAACTAAACCACGCTTCGATCATTGACGGCATTCGCTTAACAAAAGCGGGACGTCGTATTTACAAGCATACGGACATGGAAGACCTTGAGAACGCACTGAAAGAAACACAAGATTATCGTACGCGTCTTGTTGTGACGGATGGTGTTTTCTCAATGGACGGAAACATTGCACCGCTAACTGAAATTGTCGAGCTTTGTGAAAAGTATGATGCGCTTGTGATGGTTGATGACGCTCACGCGAGTGGTGTACTTGGTGAGAACGGTCGCGGTACGGTTGACCACTTCGGCTTAAACGGACGCGTTCACATCCAAGTTGGTACGCTTAGTAAAGCAATTGGCGTTCTAGGTGGTTACATTGCAAGTACAAAAACACTTCGCGATTACCTGATCCATAAAGGTCGTCCATTCTTGTTTAGTACTTCTCATCCTCCAGCTGTAACAGCTGCTTGCTCAGCAGCAATCGACGTTCTTGTGGAAGAGCCGGAGTTAATCGAGAAGCTTTGGGATAACACGAAATTCTTTAAAGCCGGTTTGAAAGAACTTGGTTTTGACACAGGCATTAGTGAGACACCAGTAACACCTGTCATCATAGGTGACGAAGCGCTCACACATAAATTCTCTGATAAACTATTTGAGAACGGCGTTTTTGCACAGGGCATCGCGTTCCCTACCGTTGCTAAAGGAAAAGGCCGCGTTCGTACGATCGTAACGGCTCAACATTCCAAAGAAGATCTTCAAGAAGCACTGGATGCATTTGAAAAGTCTGGAAAAGAGCTTGGAATTTTATAAATGAAAGGTGGAGGGGGAGCGATCCCTCTCTTTTTTTAGGATAATTTTGTACCCACATCTGCGTTAGTTCATCTATCCTGGGCTTTCTCCTTTTTCCAGGTTTTATTGATTAAATACTCTGAACCCCTTATAATAAAGGAATGTCCATTAGTTACACATTTCTTAATTGACAATAAAGGATAACGTATAAAACGAAGCTTTTATAGAATTGATTTCTATTAGCGAGGTTTTTTCTAAGTTTAGGAGCGTTATGCTCTTTTTCATAGCAGGGTCATCCTTTTTAATTAGAAAGGAGTCGAACGACATGAACGAACAACAGCGTCTGGATTCGCAAATCAATGTAAAGAAAACAGAGAAAACAACGGAAGATTTCGCGAAATATTTCCAGACAACGTACCAGGCACCTAACTTAAAAGATGCTAAGCGCAGAGGGAAAGAAAATGTAAACGTTCATTATGATTTTGAAATTCCAGAGAATATTAAAAACCTTGGGAAAGATAAAAAGTTTTTGATTCGTACGTACGGATGTCAAATGAATGAACACGATACAGAAGTAATGGCAGGAATTTTTGAAGAAATGGGATTTGAAGCTACAACGGAAGTCACAGAGGCGGATGTTGTTCTCCTAAATACGTGTGCGATTCGTGAAAATGCGGAAAACAAAGTATTTGGTGAGCTCGGTCATCTAAAACCGTTAAAAATGGAAAATCCCGATTTAATCATTGGCGTATGCGGGTGTATGTCACAGGAAGAATCTGTCGTAAACCGTATTATGCAGAAGCATCAATTTGTTGATTTAATCTTTGGAACACATAACATTCACCGTCTTCCAGAACTGATGGAGCAAGCTGTCTTCGGTAAAGAAATGGTAATGGAAGTATGGTCTAAAGAAGGCGACATTATTGAGAACCTTCCTAGAACGAGAAAAGGTGAAATCAAAGCATGGGTTAATATCATGTACGGCTGTGATAAATTCTGTACATATTGCATTGTTCCTTATACACGAGGGAAAGAAAGAAGCCGGCGCCCTGAAGATATTATTCAAGAAGTACGCCATTTAGCTGCTAAAGGCTATAAAGAAGTGACGCTTCTCGGACAGAATGTAAACGCCTACGGGAAAGATTTAGAAGACATTGAGTATGGACTTGGTGATCTTATGAACGAGATTCATAAGATTGATATTCCAAGAGTTCGCTTCACGACGAGCCATCCACGTGACTTTGATGATCGTCTTGTGGAAGTGCTCGGTCAGGGTGGTAACTTAGTTGATCATATTCACCTTCCTGTGCAAAGTGGAAGCAATGAAGTTCTGAAATTAATGAACCGTCGCTACACACGTGAAACGTATTTAGAACTAGTTAGTAAAATTAAAAAGGTTATGCCTAACGCAACCTTTACAACAGATATCATCGTAGGGTTCCCTAATGAAACGGATGAGCAATTCGAAGAAACGATGGAGCTTGTGAAGGAAGTAGAGTATGACAGTGCGTATACGTTCATTTACTCCCAGCGTGATGGTACACCAGCTGCTAAAATGAAAGATAACGTCCCAATGGAAGTGAAGAAAGAACGCCTTCAGCGCTTGAATGCCCTTGTGAATGAAATGGCTGCCAAAAACAACGCTGTTTTTGAAGGACAGATCGTAGAAGTGCTAGTTGAAGGGGAAAGTAAGAAAAATGCAGACGTTCTTTCTGGCTATACGAGTAAGAACAAAGTAGTAAACTTTAGAGGTCCTAAATCGTTAGTTGGTCAAATTGTTCAGGTGAAAATCACAAAAGCAAAAACGTGGTCACTTGATGGAGAATACATCGAAAAAACGGCTGAGGTGAATGCATAATGATATCAAGAATGGAAGTAATTGCAAAAGCAAAAGATCTTGCGAAGCTCGTATCTGAAACAGAAGAAGTTGATTTCTTCAAACGTGCAGAAGAAAAGATTAACGAAAATAAAAAGGTTCAAAGTCTGATTGCTCGTATTAAACTAGAGCAAAAAGAAGCGGTTAATCTTCAGCACTACAGCAAGCATGAAGCATTGAAGGAGAAGGATGAGCGTATTGACAAACTCATGCAGCAGCTTGATGAAATTCCTGTCGTACAGGAATTCAAGCGCTCGCAGTCGGATGTGAATGATCTTCTTCAACTTGTAGCAAATACGATTTCTAACACGGTAACAGATGAAATTATCGAATCAACTGGTGGAAACGTACTTGAAGGAACTACTGGCTCAAGTCAGCAGGGACCTGGTTGTAAGTAATAGCTTCCATATGTTCATCATTTAATATGAATACGAAAGCCTTCCAATGGTTTATTGGAAGGCTTTTTTTATTGGATGCAAACTGTTTTTTGAAATAGTCACTTATTATATTGGATAATTATGTTAAAGTGAACAAAGAGACTACATAAGCTATTTATTCAAACGGAAGAGTTTCTATGTATTTTAATAGCGAAAGGGTAATGGCGTTATAGCCTGAATAGCTGAATCCTAGAGGAGGCAATGGTGTGCGTATTTTTCATGTAAGTGAAGAAGACGATATTCAAAAATTTCACCCAAGGATTCCTACGCGTAAAGATCTTGACCAATCAATAGGACTCGTTTGGGCCGTTAACGAAATTTGTTTACCTAACTTTTTAACACCACGGAATTGTCCGCGCGTTTGCTTTCACGTCGGGCCAAATACTTCAGATGCAGATAAGCAAACATATCTATCTTGGAGTTGTCAGCATGTGATCGTCCTTGAAAATAGCTGGTTTGAAACGATGACTCGAACTAAACTCTATTTGTATGAGTTCGATGCGATGCATTTTAAGCTCCAAGACGAGAATGCTGGCTATTATGTAAGCGAAACCACCCAAGTTCCACTGAATAAGATTGAGATAGATCACCCCATTCAGGAGCTATTCCGTCGTCAGGTAGAAGTAACGTTTGTTGATCACCTGTGGGATATCTTTGATGAGATTCAACAATCCACACTTCAGTGGTCCATGTGCCGGATGAGATTTGCTCGTTCGAGAAATTCAAAAAGAGAGGAGTAGCGACATGGAGCTTGGTCATCCAATCGCTGCTGGAAATACAGCGAAAATTTACATCGTTCAAGAGAAAATTGTGAAAGTGTTTCGTGAAGACCTTCCAGAAGGAACCTCTTTCTATGAAGCTGAGAAGCAACGTTACGCTTTATCAAAAGGACTTCCGGTACCGAAAGTCATTGAGGTAACGAAAATAGATGGTAGACAGGCAATCATGATGGAAAAAATCAGCGGTCGCACGTTAGGTGAGCTACTTTTAGAAAATAGGAATCTAGCACAGCACTATATGGAGATGTCCATTGACATTCAACAAAGCATTCATCGGATCAGCGCCGACTCATTTGAACCGATGACCGAAAAGCTAACACGCCAAATAGGTGCAGCGGATCGATTAAGTCAATCTCAAAAAACAGCGTTATTCCTCAAATTGAGTGAAATGCCAGTTAAGAAGCAGCTTTGTCACGGTGATTTTCATCTATTTAATCTGATTATGGACGATCAAGTAACGATTATTGATTGGGTGGATGCTAGCGCTGGGGATAGCCGAGCAGATGTTTACAGAACGTATCTATTGTATACGCAATTTTCAAGCGAATTAGCGGAACTGTATTTACAGCTCTATTGCATAAAAAGCGGCTTATCAAAAGGGGAAATCATGGAGTGGGCTCCGATTATTGCGGGGGCACGGTTATCAGAAGGAGTATTATCAGAAGACAGTGAACGTCTATTAGAGATTGTAGATAAGTTAAGCCTGAGAGGATAAAACGCCTCCTAGGCTTAACTTATTTCTTTATATATTTTTCACATACCATACTTTTTTAAGAAAAATACGAAAAGGTTGTAAAGCATTGGACATTCGAGACATAGACTGATAGTGGAACAGCCTTTATATATAAGAAAACATTTATTTTATGGTGTTGGTCATGTTATTTCGTGTTGAAGTAAAAAAAGAGGAACACTGGTCGTTTGTCTTGCATAGGATGAGAATGAAGATTGGAAGAGGAGGTATGATCGATGTCAGAGGAATATAATTACAGAGAGATATTCGCCAAAGCGGTTTGCGGAAAAGGGCGTAAATTCACACAGGATACAAACACAGTAACACCAAACCATAAGCCTTCTAGTATTCTGGGTTGCTGGATTATTAACAATCAATTCACTGCGAAGAAGCGTGGTGACGTTGTACAGGTGGAAGGCTCTTATGACATTAATATCTGGTACTCTTACAGCCATAATACGAAAACAGAAGTCGTAACAGAAACAGTCAAATATCATGAAGAAATTCCTCTTCGCTACAAAGACAAAGACTGTGTTGCTGAAGAAGTGGTTGCAAAAGCGATACAGGAGCCTAACTGTCTCGAAGCTACTATTGCACCGAGCGGTCATAAGGTCATTGTTCAAGTGGAAAGAGAGTTTCTTGTAGAAGTGATTGGCGAAACGAAAATTTGCGTATACGTTAATCCGGATGGCTGCGGAGACGATGATGACGATTGGGATTATGATGTAGACGATGAAGAGTTTGAAGATTTGGATCCGAACTTTTTAATTGGTGATCTAGAGGAATAGTGCGTCCAGGGAGAAGCAATCCTTCTTCCTGGTTTTTATTTTGTCATTAAGAGCTTATAGAGTCTAACCGCCAATTTGTCGTTTCACCCCTTCGATTGAAACACAAAACGTCTCATTCTCAGGGATTCCAACGTCCTACGGATTTAAACAGGCACACTCCGCTTTTCTTGTCTAGCTGCGTGTGCCAAATCCTTCGGTCGTTTCACCCCTTCGATTGAGACATAAAATGTCTCATTCTCAGGGATTCCAACGCCCTACGGATTTAAACAGGCACACTCCGCTTTTCTTGTCTAGCTGCGTGTGCCAAATCCTTCGGTCGTTTCACCCCTTCGATTGAGACACAAAACGTCTCATTCTCAGGGATTCCAACGTCCTACGGATTTAAACAGGCACACTCCGCTTTTCTGATATGCTATACTGTTATTTGAATAGATTTAAGATTGGTGGAGAAGAAACATGGCTCGATATACCCCGATGATGGAACAATATTTACGGATTAAGGCAGAGTACCAGGATGCCTTTTTATTTTTTCGTTTAGGCGACTTTTATGAGATGTTCTTCGAGGATGCGATGCGCGCTTCGAAGGAATTGGAGATTACATTAACGAGCAGAGATGGTGGGGGAGAAGACCGCATTCCGATGTGTGGTGTGCCTTATCATGCTGCTGAAAACTATATATCACAGCTAGTGACAAAAGGTTATAAGATTGCGATTTGTGAACAAACAGAAGATCCGAAACAGGCGAAAGGCGTCGTTCGAAGAGAAGTCGTTCAGCTTATTACGCCAGGTACGGTGATGTCGGACCATTTAATTAAAGAAAAGGAAAATAACTACATTGTGGCCATCTCCGTATTTGATGATGAGACTTATGCGCTTGCGGCGAATGATTTAACGACAGGTGAATCGATGGCAACAATTTTAGCTGGCGATCATCATGAAGTAATCGGTGAGCTCTCGAATCTGGCCCCGCGCGAAGTCATTCTTGCGAGTGATAGTGAGGCACTTTCTACAGCGATTCAAGAGCGAATGACCGTTACCGTATCGATTGAAGATGATGTGACGATTCCAGAATCGCTGCAGAAGTTAAGTGACCATATCGATCAGCCGAAGCTTCTTCAGGTGTTTGGCCGACTTCTTCAATATTTGATTCGTACACAAAAGCGCTCAATGGATCATCTTCAGCCGCTTCGTCACTATCACGTTTCCCAATATATGAAACTTGATGTGAATTCTAAAAGAAACCTCGAGCTAGTGGAGACGATTCGAGATAAAAAGCGGACAGGCTCTCTCGTCTGGTTCCTTGATAGTTCAGTAACAGCAATGGGCGGACGATTACTAAAGCAGTGGGTTGAGCGCCCGCTCTTACAGCAGCGAGAAATTGAGAAGCGACAGGAGCTTGTCGAGACGTTAATGAAGCAGTTCTTTGAACGTGAGACGATTCGTGAACAGCTTCAGGGCGTCTATGACCTTGAGCGACTTGCAGGGAAAGTGGCGTTTGGAAACCTAAACGCTCGTGATCTCGTACAGTTGCGAAAATCGCTAGAGAAAATTCCAGAAATCAAGCAGGCAGTGGGATCTCTTGATAACCCATATGCGAATGAGCTTGCGGAGGAAATCCTCCCATGTGATGATCTCGTTCAGCTTCTACAGGCGGCGATTGAAGATAACCCGCCTCTTTCTGTGAAAGAAGGTCAAATGATTCGAGACGGCTATCATGCGGATCTTGATAAATACCGCGATGCGAGTCGGAACGGCAAAGACTGGATTGCGGCCCTCCAAATGCAGGAGCGAGAGCGTACGGGGATTAAATCTCTTAAAATTGGCTACAACAAAGTCTTTGGTTATTATATCGAAGTAACAAGATCAAACCTTCCGAACCTTCCAGAAGGTCGTTATGAGCGGAAACAGACGCTGTCTAATGCGGAGCGTTTTATTACCCCTGAACTAAAAGAGAAGGAAACGCTCATTTTGGAAGCGGAAGAAAAGATTGTTGATCTCGAATATAGCTTGTTTGCGAACTTGCGTGAAGAAGTGAAGACTTACATTCCTGAGCTTCAGCAGCTTGCGAGGAAAATTAGTGAGCTCGACGTGCTTCAATCGTTCGCAGTTGTAAGTGAAGAAAATCGCTTCACTAAGCCAGTCTTCTCCAAAGAACGTAAAGTGGCTGTTGAAGGTGGACGTCACCCAGTCGTTGAGAAAATGTTAAAAGGCCGAGAGTATGTGGCAAACGACGTGATGATGGATCGCGATCGTGAAATCCTCTTAATTACAGGTCCTAACATGAGTGGTAAAAGTACGTACATGCGCCAGCTCGCCCTGATTTCGATCCTTGGGCAGATCGGTTGCTTCGTACCAGCGGAATCCGCTGTGCTCCCTGTATTTGATCAAATCTTTACGCGAATCGGTGCAGCAGATGACCTTGCAGCTGGTCAAAGTACGTTTATGGTGGAAATGCTTGAAGCGAACTACGCCATTACGCGTGCTACGCAAGATAGCTTGATATTACTTGATGAGATTGGTCGCGGAACGTCAACGTATGACGGCATGGCGCTTGCGCAGTCAATTATTGAATATGTGCATAGTGAAGTAAGAGCAAAGACACTGTTCTCAACGCACTATCATGAGCTAACAACGCTTGAAGAAGACCTTGATCGCGTAAAAAATGTTCACGTTAAAGCGGTTGAAGAGAAGGGGAGAGTTGTTTTCCTTCATCGCGTTCATGATGGATCCGCTGATAAAAGTTACGGTATTCACGTGGCGCAGCTTGCCAATTTACCTGATGCGCTCATTCAGCGTGCAGAAGCGATATTAGCTGAGTTTGAGGCAGAGCCTGGCGCTCCAAAAATCCCTGTAGAGAAAAAAGAAACGGTCGAAGTCAAAGAAGATGATGCGCAGCTTGCTTTCTTTGATCAAGCAGAGGAAAAGAAGAAGCCAGCACGATCGTCCGGTGAGAAAGCGATTCTAGATCGCTTGAAGTCTGTGGATATTATGGAAATGACGCCGATGGACGCGATCAATACACTATATGAATTAAAGAAGCAGTTAAAGTCGTAGAGAAAGGGTGAGGAAGATGGGAAAGATCGTACAGCTTGATGATCAGCTTTCAAACAAAATAGCTGCCGGTGAAGTGGTGGAAAGACCGGCCTCTGTTGTGAAGGAACTAGTGGAGAATGCAATTGATGCAGAAAGCAGTGAAATCACAATTGAAATTGAAGAGGGCGGTCTTTCCAAAATTCGCATCGTTGATAACGGAAGTGGAATGGATGAGGAAGATTGCAAGCTCGCTTTCTTCCGTCATGCGACGAGTAAAATCAAAAATGAACGGGACTTGTTTCAGATTGAAACGCTCGGCTTCCGCGGGGAAGCTCTTCCGAGTATTGCAGCGGTGTCTCACTTAGAGTTAAAAACCTCAACAGGAGAAGCGGCTGGAACGTATGTCAAAATTGAAGCGGGTAAAGTAGCGGAATTTAAAGCAACGGATAGTCGAAAAGGAACGGAAATGACCATCACGGGCTTATTCTACAATACACCAGCTCGCTTAAAACACATGAAAACCGTTCATACGGAGCTTGCGAATGTGGCTGACGTGATTAACCGTCAGGCAATGGCTCATCCGGATATTGCGTTTCGCTTCTTTCATAACGGGAAGAAGCTTCTGTCCACGACAGGAAATGGTGATCTGCTTCAAGTAATCGCAGCGATATATGGGTATAATACAGCACGCAAAATGCTTCCACTACAGGCAGAAACAATTGATTTTTCTGTCAGTGGCTATGCAGCGAAGCCAGAGTTAACACGTGCGTCAAGGCAGTATATCTCGCTTGTCATCAACGGGCGCTACATCAAGAACTTTACGATTACAAAAGGGATTCAGCAGGGATACCATACGCTTCTTCCGATCGGTCGTTATCCGATTGTCGTTCTTCATATTAAAATGAATCCTACGCTTATTGATGTGAACGTCCATCCATCTAAATTGGAAGCGCGCATTAGTAAGGAACAGGATCTCGCACTCGCGATTGAAAATGCGATTAAAGGCATCTTCAAGAAGATTGAACTCATCCCGGAGCAAACTCCACCGAAGCAAAAGGAGCCCGAGACTGAGCAGCCAGCATTTCATTTTCAACATGAGGTTCGTAATAAAGAGCCTGAGGAAGTGCCGATTAGACGTGAATGGACTCCTGAAAGAAAAGTGGAGCATTCGGATGAACAGACCGAATCATTTCCTCAACCTTTTAGCGTGAAGGAAGAGATTCAAGCAGAGCATTATGAGCCGAGACCAAGTGACGCTTCAACACATTCTAGAGAACCAGAAACGCGGGACGAGCTAGAGATGGCGATGGACTACGTGAAGGAAACGAACAGTGATTCACGTATTCCTCCGCTTTATCCGATTGGTCAAATGCACGGAACGTATATCCTTGCTCAGAATGAGAATGGGCTGTATATTATTGATCAGCATGCGGCACAGGAGCGTATAAAGTATGAATTTTATCGTGAGAAAGTCGGCGAGATTGATCCGGTTGTACAGGAGCTTCTCGTTCCGATTACACTAGAATACAACACATCCGAGTCGGCGATTATTGATAGTCGAATTGATGACCTTGCGAAGGTTGGCGTTTTCTTAGAATCATTTGGACCGAATAGCTATATGGTCAGCGCTCATCCCGTTTGGTTCCCCAAAGGAGCTGAACAAAATACGATTGAAGAATTGATTCAGGAGGTCGTTGATAATCGTCGGATCGACGTGAAGAAGCTGCGTGAGGAAGCGGCGATTATGATGTCGTGTAAGAAATCCATTAAAGCGAACCGTCATTTACGTGATGATGAAGTGTTCACGCTTCTTGAAACGCTTAGGCAGTCCATTGATCCGTACACGTGTCCACACGGTCGTCCGATTATCATTCATTACTCCACGTATGAGATGGAGAAGATGTTTAAGAGAGTAATGTAACGAGCACAATGAGAAAAGTATGCAGGAAAGTGCGTGAGAATCATGAATAAAGAAAAACTAGTGACCGTTCTCGGTCCGACAGCCGTAGGGAAAACAAAGACGAGCATTGAGCTTGCGAAAGTGCTCGACGGTGAAATCATTAGCGGCGACTCGATGCAAATTTACCGCGGTATGGATATCGGAACGGCGAAAGTAACAGAAGATGAAATGGAGGGCATCCCTCATTATCTCATTGATATCAAGCAGCCTACAGAAAGCTTTTCGGCAGCGGAATTTCAGAAGCTTGCAACGGAGCTTGTGACGGATATTAATCGTCGGGGGAAGGTGCCGATTATCGCTGGTGGTACAGGCCTTTACGTGAAATCCGTTACTCATCAGTATGCTTTTTCCGAAGCTAAAGAAGACTCTGAGTATCGCGAGCAGCTTGAACAGATGGCTGATAAAGAAGGACCTATCGCATTTCATGAGCGCTTAAAAGACGTTGATCCTGTTAGCTATGAAACGATTCATCCAAACAATGTGAGAAGAGTGGTTCGAGCATTAGAAGTCTATCACGTGACGGGTGAACCAGTCTCTGCTTCTAAAGATGCGTTACCAGAACAGTCTCCTTACAATCTTGTGAATGTGGGTCTTACGATGGATCGGGATGTCCTATATGAACGCATTAATCAACGTGTCGATCTGATGGTAGAAGCAGGGCTGCTTGAAGAAGCGCAACGTCTCTATGATGAAGGTGTACGGAACTGTCAATCTGTGCAGGCGATTGGTTACAAAGAAATCTATCGTTATTTGGAAGATCGCGTTTCGTTAGAAGATGCGATCATGGAGTTAAAACAGAATTCAAGAAGGTATGCGAAGCGTCAACTAACGTGGTTTCGTCACCAAATGGCGATGGACTGGTACGATATGACAGAACACCGCGAAGAAAAAATTCAAGAAATCTTGAAAGTTGTTGCAGGAAAGTTAGCAGATAGCTAGAAATGTAGTTAGGGAATGCCTTTAGAGAAAAAGAGGAGGACTGACAATGAAGCAGCAAATTAACATCCAGGATCAATTTCTAAACCAATTAAGAAAAGACAACGTTTTTGTAACGGTGTACCTGCTTAACGGATTCCAGCTGAAAGGGACGATCAAAGGATTTGATAATTTTACGATTATCCTTGAGTCCGATGGCAAGCAACAATTGATTTACAAACATGCGATTTCTACTTTCGCTCCACAGCGATCAGTTGAAATAAATTTTGAATCTGACAAGTAAACACAAAGGCCCTCGTTCTGATTGATGCAGGATGGGGGACTTTTTCATATTTAAAGGCTCTGTTAATTGAGCTAACAGAGCCTTTCGTTAAGATGAGATTTGCTTTTTCTCGATATAATCGAAGTACCGCTTCAGTGTTAGATCTGCCTTTAACCCAAACTGCATGCGAAGCTGATCAACTGAAAGATCATTTTCAATAGCTTTAATGACGCACGTTCGTCGCATATGCTGTGCGGATACGCCTTTTCGAAGTCCGGCTCTCTGTACTTCAAGGCGAATCATTTTCTGAACGGCGATTTCCGTTAACCGTTTAGGACGGTCGACTTCATAACTCCAGCGGTACGTTTGTCGCTGAAAGTCAAATGAGACGAAGAGCGGATCATCGCTATGAAGCCTCGGTCTCACAGGCGCTGGAATCGTGTGATAGTAATCGAATAAAATTTTCTTATGCTCCGGAGTAAGGTGGACCGTTCTTTTTCCTGAAGCGGAAGTGACACCGAGTTCATTTTGCTCAAAAGAGATGTCTTTCATCGATAGCGCGCATAGCTCTTGAAGCGTGAGGCCATAGTTTAGAAAGAGGCGTGCGATGATTAAGTTTCGGTCGATCAGAAATTCACGTGCTCTAAGCTGATTGTCCGTTAAATCAGTGAGAGATACAATCGTATCAAGGAGCTTTTGTGATTCTTCCTCCTGAAGAAAGTCGGTCTCGATATAGCCTGCGTCACCATTTGTTGGCAGGACGACTTCTTTCATAGGATTGGTCTTAGTTCGATTTAATGACATATAATAGCGATATACTTGATTCAATACAGTCATGATTCTTTTTAACGTTCGTTCGGAATAGTGGCGTTCCAGATGCAGGTAGCGAATGTATTCCTGTAGCTGTTCCGTCGTCAGATTGCGAAAGTTTTCGAAATCTACCTTGCGATGGATGGTGCGATACCAGATGGTGAAATCGACAAGGTCATAGCGATAGCGCTTTAGCGTAGACGCCTTGCGTCCCTTCCGTTCGAGTGACTGAAGATACTCTTCCAAGAAGTCTGGAAGTGGCTGGTTGAAAAGCTCCATTCGATAATCACCTCTCATTTTGTTCCATTATAACAAAATCTTTGAACATTCTGTTTTACAAAGGGTTACATGTTTTTGGGATTATTGGAAATACTATTGATAACCAAATCGAAAAGGAGCGGTTAGACATGGCCTTTTTTTCAAAACAGCAGCAAGAGCCTATTCCAGAAGTAGATACAGACGTCTGGTCTTGTTCGGGTGGAGATTGTGCTGGCTGGATGCGAGCTGATTACTCGTTCTCTGATACACCAGCATGTCCGTTATGTGGCGCTGAAATGATGAGTGAAGTACGAAACCTCCCAGAAATCAAATGATAATGGAGGCAACACATGAATAAAATTGTCGAGAAAATCATGGATAAAGCAGAGCAGATTGTTAGTGTGACGAAAGCGGCAGGAAAAGGAAAACACGTTGCTCCCATGCAGCGCTTTTATGAAGTCTTTACTGATCTTCCGGAAGTGCAGAAGAAGGAGATCACTTATTTACGAAGTCGTTTTGTTTTATATACGCTAAGTGAAGGCGATATATTCATGAAGATGCTCGAACGCTCAGATCGCCACGTGCTTGAAATCGATGTCGTCGAGAGCGGTGAAGTCCTTACACACTACAGGTCCTATGACGCGAAGAAGGGCGAACCGAAAATTAATATTCCTGAATCCTTTGTTGAACGGATCGGGAATAGTTAAACACTCGAAAAGAGTGTTTTTCTTTTGGGCGTTTGTCACGGATTTGGGCTCAGTGCGTATACTATCGTGTGAGATTAAAGCGAGGTGAGCATCGTGCAGCAATCCGTAACGCAGCGTAAAGGTCAAATTAATATCGTCCTCCGTCAAACGGAAGTTCTTCAGGAGACGGCGGATGCCGCGCTTAGTGAAGCAACGAAAAAGCATATGCCGCTTGAACGGATTCAACAGGAGATGGAACAGTTAATCGGGTTAAAGGAAATGAAGTATTTATTAAAAGAAGTCTACGCGTGGCTCTATGTAAACAAGTGTAGAGAGGAAAACGGGTTAAAACAAAATACGCAGGCCCTTCACATGATGTTCAAAGGAAACCCGGGGACTGGGAAAACAACGGTTGCCCGCCTGTTAGGAACGCTTTTCCTTGAGATGAACGTTCTTTCAAAGGGGCACCTGATCGAAGTCGAGCGAGCGGATCTTGTCGGAGAATATATTGGCCATACCGCTCAAAAAACGAGAGAGCTTGTCAAGAAAGCAAAAGGCGGCATTCTTTTTATTGATGAAGCGTATTCGCTTGCCCGTGGGGGCGAAAAGGACTTTGGAAAAGAAGCCATTGATACGCTTGTGAAGGCAATGGAAGATCATCATAAAGATTTTATCCTCATTCTTGCTGGCTATTCAGATGAAATGGAGCACTTCCTTTCGCTAAACCCAGGGCTTCCGTCTCGTTTTCCACTTGTGATTGATTTTCCAGATTATTCAAATGAACAACTTCTTGAGATCGCAAAGAAGATGGCGGCAGAAAGACAGTATCGGTTCTCAAGAGAGACAGAGTGGAAATTAAAGCAGAGCTTTATCAAAAAGCGTGAGCGGGAAACAAATGCGTTTAGCAACGGTCGGTTTGTTCGAAATATCATTGAAAAAGCGATTCGAAAACAGGCGGTTCGTTTGCTACAAGCAGACGTCATTGATCGATCGGCACTTGAGCTTCTTTTACCAGAAGACATCCCTATAGAAGATTAAATGCGCATCTGGTATGATGAGAACAGACTGATTGATAAAGGCAGGGAACGTACATTTGAATAAAGAAAGAATTGAAGCAGCTGAACCAGCGATTCTAATCGGGATTCAGCTTCCAAACCAAACAGATGAACAGTTTGCATATACGATGGATGAACTGGCGGCACTAACTAAAACCGCAGGCGGTGTCGTGGAAGGCACGCTCTCACAAAAGCGGGAGCGCATTCATTCGGCGACCTTTATAGGGAAAGGGAAAGTCGAGGAGCTAGCTTCCCTAATTGAAGAAAAAGAAGCAACCATCGTTATTTTCAATAGTGAGCTCTCACCAAGTCAGCTTCGGAATTTATCAGAAGCGTTGGATGCACGTGTGATTGATCGAACACAGCTCATCTTAGATATTTTCGCACAGCGAGCGAGATCACGAGAAGGTATGCTTCAGGTTGAGCTCGCTCAGCTTCAATACATGCTGCCGCGCCTTGCAGGACAGGGAACGTCCTTATCAAGGCTTGGAGGCGGTATCGGGACAAGAGGTCCAGGTGAAACGAAGCTTGAGACAGATCGTCGTTACATCCGGAACCGCATCACGGATCTGAAGCGTCAGCTCGACAATACAGTTAAACACCGTGATCAATACCGTGCGCGACGAAAGCGCAATGAAACGCTACAAGTGGCGCTAGTTGGATATACGAACGCAGGGAAATCGACCATTTTCAATCGCCTAACAAATGCCGATTCATATGAAGAGGACAAGCTTTTCGCAACGCTTGATCCGATGACGAGGCAGCTGAAGCTTCCGAATGGCTACAACGTCCTTCTAACAGACACGGTAGGATTTATTCAGGATCTTCCGACAACGCTTGTCGCTTCGTTTAAATCAACGCTTGAAGAAGCAACAGAAGCGGATTTGATTCTTCACGTCATTGATGCCTCGCTTCCTGACAGGGAGCGTCATGAAGAAATCGTGTTAAAGCTATTAAAGGATCTGAAAGCATCTCACATTCCAGTGCTCACCGTATTTAATAAAATTGATCGCGCCGATCCGTCTGTTCAAAGCAGCGTCAATGAGCAAATTCTCATCTCAGCCCTAAAGCAAACTGATTTGAAGCGATTAAACGACCGTTTGCAAAGCGAAGTATTAAAGCAAATGGAATACTTCTCGATTTCGATTAACGCCGATCAAGGTGACAAGCTAGCTTACTTGCAGCGAAACACCGTTTTAATCGAACGAGAGTGGGATGAAGAGAAAGATCATTACAGATGTAAGGGATATGCCCCAGCCCATTTATACGAACGAATCATTAACGAGTGGAACAACGATTAGGAGTAGAAGACTATGTTTATGAATTTTACACATCAAGAAGAACTAAAATCGCTATCACAGAAAGCGGAAGAGAAAATCCAGCCAGCATTAAAAGAAATCGATGAGCGCGTTGAAGCGAACCAGTACCGCGTTCTCGAGGCCTTTCACAAAAATCGCATTAGCGACTTTCATTTTACTCCATCTACAGGCTACGGCTATGACGATGATGGCAGAGATACGCTTGAAAAGCTTTATGCCGATGTTTTCGGAGGAGAAGCCGGGCTCGTTCGCCCGCAAATCGTCTCTGGTACGCATGCGATTTCAACTGCCTTATTTGGCGTACTGCGTCCAAACGATGAGCTTCTCTATATAACAGGTGCACCGTACGATACGTTAGAAGAAATCGTTGGTACTCGTGGAGTAGGTAATGGTTCATTGAAGGACTTTCACATTGGCTATCAAGCGATTCCTTTATTGGATGAAGCAGTGGATTTTGAAGCTGTTCGAAATGCGATCACAGCCCAAACAAAAATGATTGGCATTCAGCGTTCGAAAGGCTATGCGAACCGTCCATCGTTTACGATCTCTGAAATCGAAGAGATGATTGGTTTTGTAAAATCAATCAAGGAAGACGTCATCGTTTTCGTTGATAACTGCTACGGCGAGTTTGTGGAAGAGCAGGAGCCTTGTCACATTGGGGCAGATCTCATTGCAGGATCATTAATTAAAAACCCTGGCGCAGGTATCGTCAAAACTGGTGGTTACCTTGTAGGGAGAGAAGACTTGATAGAGCTTTGCGGCTATCGCTTAACGTCCCCTGGGATCGGACGAGAAGTTGGCGCTTCGCTTTATTCTCTACAAGAAATGTACCAGGGGATATTCCTTGCTCCGCACACGGTTGGGCAAGCGGTAAAAGGCGCTGTGTATAGCTCAGCCCTACTTGAAGAAGCTGGATTTAATACAACGCCACACTGGAACAGCAAGCGAACGGACCTCATTCAATCGGTTCAGTTTGATGATAGAGAGCGAATGATCGCATTTTGTCAGGCGATTCAGGCGGCTTCTCCGGTGAATGCGCACGTTCGTCCGGAACCCGCTTATATGCCAGGGTATGAGGATGACGTGATTATGGCAGCGGGTACGTTTATTCAAGGGGCTAGTCTTGAATTGTCAGCTGACGGACCACTCAGAGCTCCGTACGTTGCGTACGTTCAAGGTGGGCTCACCTTTGAACATGTGAAAATTAGCGTGCTTCGTGCCGTAGATGATTTATTGAATAAAGGTTTGATTACTGTCTCATAGGTTATTTAGGTAGGGATTTATTCCCTGCCTTTTTTTGTTCTAAAAAGCATGTGAGATTACCTCACGCACTTTAACACGATAACGTGAATGTTCGTGTATGATGAGTGTAAGTGAAGAAGGGAGTGGCAATTTCGAATGTTAATGCGATTCTGAATTTTTGAATTGCTTCGAAATGTACTCATTTGACGAGTCGAGCATAAGGAAAGCACACATAAACTCGTACAGGTATTCTAGCGGATTCACTAAAATCTTTTTATTTCTTAAGGAGGATTCATTTTACATGTCGAACAAATTTACAGCAGACGATATTAAGAAAATGGCGCAGGACGAGAACGTTAAGTTCATTCGCTTGCAGTTTACTGACCTACTAGGAATTATTAAGAACGTTGAAATTCCGGTTGATCAGCTTGAGAAAGCTCTTGATAATAAAATGATGTTTGACGGTTCTTCAATCGAAGGCTTTGTACGTATTGAAGAGTCTGATATGTATCTTTACCCGGATCTAGATTCATGGGTAGTCTTCCCATGGTCATCTGAAAAAGGAAGAGTAGCTCGTCTTATTTGTGACATCTACAGCCCGGATGGTACGCCATTCGAAGGGGATCCTCGTTCAGTTCTAAAACGCGTTCTAAAAGAAATGGAAGAGCTTGGTTTCTCTGACTTCAACATTGGACCAGAGCCAGAATTCTTCCTATTCAAAATGGACGAAAACGGTGAACCAACGCTTGAACTAAACGACAAAGGCGGATACTTCGACCTAGCGCCAACAGACCTTGGTGAAAACTGCCGTCGTGATATCGTTCTTGAGCTTGAAGACATGGGCTTTGAAATCGAAGCATCTCACCATGAAGTAGCTCCTGGACAGCACGAAATCGACTTTAAATATGCTGATGCACTAACAACGTGTGACAACATCCAGACGTTCAAGCTAGCGGTTAAAACGATCGCTCGTCAGCACGGCCTACACGCAACGTTCATGCCGAAGCCACTATTCGGTGTTAACGGATCGGGTATGCATGCCAACATGTCCCTCTTCAAAGACGGAGTAAATGCATTCTACGAGCCGAAAGATGAGCTTGGCTTAAGCGAAACAGCACGTCAATTCATCGCTGGAACTATGAAGCACGCTGAAGCGTTCACAGCAATCACGAACCCGACGATCAACTCTTACAAGCGTCTTGTTCCTGGATACGAAGCTCCTTGCTACGTAGCATGGTCTCTTCGTAACCGTAGCCCGCTTATCCGTGTTCCTGCTTCCCGCGGAATCAGCACCCGTATCGAAGTACGTAGCGTAGATCCATCTGCGAACCCGTACCTTGCAATGGCAGCACTACTTGCAGCTGGACTTGACGGCATCAAGAACAAAATGACGCCACCAGCTCCAACAGAGCGCAACATCTACGTGATGGATAAGCAAGAACGCGTTGAAGAAGGCATCACAGACCTTCCAGCAACACTACACGATGCGCTTGAACTTCTTAAGAAAGACGAAGTGATGATGAAAGCACTAGGCGAGCACGCAGCCGAGCACTTCATCGAAGCAAAAGAGATCGAATGGGATATGTTCCGTACGCAAGTACACCCTTGGGAACGTGAGCAGTATATGACGACTTATTAAGATATAAGAATGACCCCTCGACACGGTTGTGTTGAGGGGTTTTATTTTTGAGTTTTTCAGAATAGCTGCGAAGGTTTTCGTAATTCATACTAGAATATAAGAACTGAATAGTAATTGAAATATATTTAAAGCAGCATACCCCATCAAAATTGAATAGGAAATGCCGCTTTTTTATAATGATCATATTTTTATTAGAAGAGTGTATGAGTAGTCTGTATCATAAGAACAGTACTATTGATGACAGATGCAATAGAAGTTTGCTTGTTTTAATCTCAAGAAATGAACTAAATTACTATTCTTGATGCAATCTCTCCTCTAACTAGCTCATAAGTCCGATACCCACCATCAAGATTAACCGCCTCAAACCCATTCTCTCGAAGAATACGCGTTGCAATATACCCCCGTAACCCAACCTGACAGTGCACATAAATCGTCTTATCCTGCGGCAGTTCATGAAGCTTACTCCGTAATTCGTCAACTGGAAGATTAATAGCTCCTTTTATAAAACCATTCTTAAATTCTCGATGGCTTCGCACATCAATAAGTGTACCGCCGTTTTCCACGATCGCATCAATCTCATGCCACTGAACGGTTTCCATCATCCCTTCAACGATGTTACTTGCTACATATCCCGCCATATTCACTGGATCTTTCGCTGAAGAATAGGGAGGAGCGTAGGCTAATTCTAAGTCAGGGAGGTCGAGAACGGTTAAGCCGCCCTTAATCGCGGTGGCGATCACATCGATTCGCTTATCTACGCCATCCTTACCAACTGCTTGAGCACCGAAGATCTTTCCGGTTTCTTTGTCGAAAATCAGCTTCAATGCAATAGGGGAGGCGTCTGGATAATATCCGGCGTGTGAACCTGGATGAACGTGCACGACTTCATAAGCAATGCCAAGGCTTTTTAAGGTTTTTTCATTATTACCAGTCGTAGCAACAGCATAGTCAAACACCTTGGCAATGGATGTACCGAGTGTCCCTTTATACGGCGTTTTTTTGCCGTAAATGTTATCAGCAACGAGTCGTCCCTGTCTGTTTGCTGGCCATGCTAGAGGAATCATGGTTGGTTGCTTGTTAATGTAACATGTTACTTCAATGGCATCACCAATCGCATAAATGGAAGAATCGCTCGTTTGGAGGTATTCGTCTACTTGAATGCCACCTCGTGTGCCTACAGATAACCCGGCATGGACAGCGAGTTCATTTTCAGGGCGGACGCCGATTGACAAAATAATCAGGTCCGTAGCGATTTCTTTTCCGCTTATGCTGAGCACTTTCGTTCCATTGCTTTCGAACGCCTTTACTCCGTCATTTAAAATCAAATTAATGCCTTTATTCCTAAGATGCTTGTGAACGATCGCGGCCATTTCATAGTCGAGCGGTGCCATAATTTGATTTGCCATTTCAATCAGTGTGACGTTCATGCCGAGGTCCCTCAAGTTTTCAGCCATTTCAACACCGATAAAGCCACCGCCTATAACAACAGCTTTTGATGGTTTCTCTTCATCAACATATGATTTGATCCGATCGGTATCAGGAATATTTCGAAGAGTAAAGAGTGCCTTTGCTTCATTGAGCCCAGGGATCGGTGGCACAATCGGACGTGCTCCTGGTGAAAGAATTAGTTGATCATACGTTTCCTCGTAAGTTTGACCGGATTTTAAATCGTGCACAAAGATGGATTTTTTTGCACGATCAATTCGTGTAACTTCGCTCAATGTACGAATATCAAAGTTATATCTTGCTGTCATGCCTTCTGGTGTTTGGACGAGTAGTTTCTTGCGGTCTTCAATCGTTCCACCTATATAGTAAGGGAGCCCACAGTTGGCGTAAGAAATATACTCACCTTTATCAAACATAACAATTTCTGCGGTTTCATCTAATCTCCTCAAACGAGCTGCCGCTGTTGAGCCACCAGCTACGCCACCAACAATTACAATTTTCTTACTCATACGATCGTCTCCTTTTTAATTACCTATAGGGGTATTTGACTCTTTTATTATATTTCATTATTGTGGGGAAAAATGTGATGGTTCTCACATTTAATTGAATAATGACACATCTAGTAACACTGAAAATGCTTTTTGTAAAAGTTATCATTCAGGCTTAATCACAGTGAAACCTCATGATCGAACTTTTCTGTTAGACTAGGTGAATCGGCTCGAAGAAGTGTGACAATCACACGGCATATAGGTTGCTAGTAGTTACATATCTTTAATTTTTATTTATCTATCAAGTTGCTAAACTTCAGCTAGAATCGGTAGGAGGAATTTACATGAATAAATCTAGATTAACCGCACGAAAATATATTGCTTCATCTACTTTGGTGGCCGCGATGGTCTTTTCTCCGGTCTTAAGTGAAGGGGCATTTGCTAAGGTCGACTCAAATGACGTGAAGCAAAGTGATTCAGTTAGTTCATCATCACTTAACGTTCTGAGCGGGGATCGTGGCGAGGCTGTTACGGCACTACAAACAGAACTGGAATCTCTCGGTTATTATTCATATAACTTGGATGGTATTTATGGTCAGATTACAGAAGACGCCGTTGAAGAATTTCAAGAAGACGAGGGACTTACTGTAGACGGTATAGCTGGACCTGAGGTTATGGGTGCGCTATCCTCAAGTGAATCCGAAGCGACTGAAACGTCAGATGACGCTCCTACTGAATCCGTTTCCGAATCCGAAGTGGTTTCCATTGCGGAAAGCTTAATTGGAACGCCATATGTATGGGGCGGCACGACACCAGACGGGTTTGACAGCAGTGGCTTCATCCAATATGTGTTTAACGAAGCTGGAGTCGACATATCACGAACGGAACGTGATATGTGGAAATATGACGGGACAGAAGTAGATTCTCCAGCAATCGGAGATGTTGTCTTTTTTGAAGGGACTTATGATGTAGAAGGAGCTTCACATAGCGGAATCTATATCGGCGACAATAAAATCATCCATGCTGGTAGCGGCGGTGTAGAAGTCACTGATCTTAGCTACGACTTTTGGCAAGACCATTATTTAGGCGTTAAATCATTCAAATAACCATCATATAAGGCCAGCGTGATTTATAAATAATCGCGTGGCTACTTCAAGAGGGATGCTAATCATTTCATAAGATGATTAGCATCTTTTTTTGCAGTTCATTGAGCGCTGCATGAAATCTTCTCATTTATTTACAATCGTCATCTGTATGGATATCATAGATATTGAGAAAAGATATCTTGTGTAATGAAAGTGAGATTCAATCATGTCAAAACATCACGCACTACAAAACATCTATCAAAGAAAGTTAGCGGTAAGCGTTGCTTATATTGTGTTGGTGTCCCTTCTTACGTCAATGCTATTTTATCCGGAAATGTCATACTTCCATGGTGTGAACCATCTATTCTTTGAAATATTTTTAGCTATCTACATTTATGGCATTTGGGCTTCTTTGTTAAGTGACGTCTTAGCCTCGATTCTATCGGATCGAACTAGATTACGAGAGGTGTATGGATCAGCGTTCTTTCATATCGGGGCTGGAGCACTCTTTGGCCTTGGGACCATGGCTATCGCTGTTTCGTTTTTCTTATTGGATCGCTTTTTCATGAAATACATAAAAGTAAATTGGACGATCCCTTTCATATGTTTTGGAATTCTAGTTCTCATTTTTATTCTAAACTTGAATAACTATTTTCCGTCTTAGTTAAAAGATCAGTAGAATAATCATAAACAACTATGGAGGTTAGTTATGGATTACATACAGCACCTACGTTCTATGGTAGGTCACGAGAAAGTCATTATGGTCGTAGCGGGGGCGATGGTTTTTGATGATGAGAATCGATTGCTGTTACAGCTTTGCACTGATAGCGAGTCATGGGGACTGCCAGGTGGGTTTATGGATTTGAATGAATCGGTTCAGGAAACGGCAAGACGAGAAGTATTTGAAGAGGCGGGACTTGTGTTGAAAGGCATGTCGCTGTTCGGGATCTATTCTGGCCCCGATAAAGAAAAAACGTTTGGTAATGGCGATCAGGTGTCACCGGTTCAAATTCTTTTCCGCTGTCATGATTTTGAAGGTAAGCTACGAGGAAGTGACGAGTCGTTGGAGACAGCATTCTTTTCACTAGCTGATCTTCCGGAAAACCTCTTCAGTGAGCACAGACTTATGATTAATGATCTTGTAAGTGGTAAGGAGCAGCCTATCATTGGGTAATAGAAATGATTCAAGTAAGGCAACATATTAGAGGTTAAATGTGAGATAGTAAGAGAGATTCGCCGTCTTTTCATTATTTGATATAGTGATCTTCCAACAAATCACTTCAACGAGTATATAGGAGGGAATTCAATGCCAAAGCGGAAAGTATCCGTATACATCGCAACTAGCGTTGACGGCTACGTTGCAACAGAAGATGACTCACTCGACTGGCTTTTTAAAGTTGATCCAGAAGGTGACGCGGGTTATGGGGAGTTCATGAAAGATGTTGACACACTCATCATGGGGCGACGTACATATGACTGGATAATGGAACAAGAGAACGGGGTTAACCCGTATGAGGGAAAAGCTTCCTATGTGTATACGACTCAATCACGAGAAAACACAGACGATGTTACATTTACATCGGAAGACCCTTCTTCATTATTGAGTAGATTAAATGAGCAGGGTGGAGAGACAGTATGGCTGATCGGTGGCAGTGTATTGGTTCATGAATTTCTTGAGAAGAATTTGATTGATGAATTCATTATCTCGCTTGCACCAGCGTTAATTGGAAAAGGAATTCCATTATTTCAACACAGTGAGATCAAGCATGACCTGGAGTTAACCGATGTGCGCCAGTATGGTCAGTTTGCACAGCTTCATTACTTAGTGAAAAAAGGATAATGTAAGATATTGAAAAAGCCGTTCAATCAAATTGTCCAAAAATCGTTTGGGCACATTGATGAACCGCTTTTTTTATGCGATTTTGATAAGAAAATGCTTGAAGGACGCAGTTTATTGGTAAAAATATGGTATTGTTTAATAGTAGATGAATGGGATTATGAAAGTGATTCCAAAAAAGTTATTGGAGGGTTTTTTTGTATTTACTATTATCGATCTTTTTAGCCTCTATTTTTAGGGTTCATTTTGATGATGACTGGGCCACTAGTAGGTGGAATTGTAGCGTTTGGCATCGTTGCTGGTTGCCTTTTTCGTGGACTGTATCTCCTCCATGACATCCATCACAGAGTTTCTAAGATTACCCCAGAAAGAGATAAAGTAAAAGAAGCTTATCAAAAGTACCTAAATGAGCGTGAAAGCTCTTCCTCTTGAAGAAGTTGATGAGAGCCTAGCTTTAAATATTGGGTAAGTAAGTAGGATAAAGATTAGAATTGGAAGATAAGGTAGAAGCACATTGTATCTCATCTAAGAATATCAAAGAATGGAGTAGTGGTAGTTTGGATAATGGACCTTCCTTGTTGATCTATTTGATGACAATCATATTGTTGGGCATCACTGTAGGATCTTTCGTATTATTTATAAGACGGCTGCTTATTAATTCAAAAGTTAATCATAAGCGAACGAAAAATGTTGAAGAGAAGCTCGATAAGATTATCGAGTTGCTAGAAGAAAAATAATTAAAATATGTCCGTATGAAGAAGTGGAAGCTTGAGTAAATCTGATTGTGGCGTGTATGCGCGCAGTCTTTTTTCTATTTCTGTTTAACGGTGATCGAAAAGGAATGAGAAATTCCTAGTTCCTTAAAATAAACAAGAAATAACAGTCCCGCTATTTAGTTAAAGAACGATTCATTAGGAAGGCGTGATTTCTATGACTCTGTTAAGAAAAGTTAATTTGTTATTGGCAATCGTAGCAATAGGAATGGCTTTCAATCATTTTTTTATTTTGCCTAACGCGATTTCTAGTCAAGTCTTTATCTCATTTTTGTTTGTCATGTTTCTACTGTTTGGAATCGAAAAAATAAGAGAAGAAGAACAAACTAAAAAAATAGCCAATACATACATTGTTACCGCGGTTATACTTTTCATTCTGTTAATGACTGATTTATTATAAAAAAATATAAACTAATGGAAACGCCTGCGTCTCAGAACAGAGCTTATTTCATAACATAGTAAACTATAATTAAATTATGTAAACTAGAAGGATGATTATATGCCGGACTGGTCCTACCATGTCATGTTTAAACCTTTTCTATCAAAATGGAGTCCCGAAGCTTCAAGAGAGTTTATTCATCAGTCCATGAATCGTATCGCTTCACTTCCAGGTGGACAGCATCTCATTCATTTTTTAGGAAGAGAAGAGGTAGCGGGTGAGCTGATGGTTAAGATCGAAGACATTACTTTTCCAGGCTGTGTGGGTCTATCAGGCAAAATTGATCCTAGACTTTCTGGTTTAAAAGGATTTAGCCATTTGGGGTTTGGCTGTATTGAAATTGGTCCGATTACGAAAGAGCCATCTGAAGAATACACGAAACCAACGAGGCTACAAAATGGAAGTATTGCTTTTTCTGAACAGGGAGAGAGAGCGGGCCTTGCAAAGACGCTTCAACGGTTAGATCAAGCCAAGTTGGTTCAGCCCGCTATGTTCCAGTTAAGCGGTAAAAGCGTTGAGCTGATTGAGATCGCTAGAGCTTTAAAACCTTATAATGGTGTTTATGAAATCCATTATAATGAAATCGATTTTACGAATATGGATGTGCTGAGGTCCATTCGAGAATGGAAAAGCATTTATGTTCGAGTGCCAGGTAATCAAATTGAAAAAGCTGACTTGGATTCTATTTCTCCATACATAACGGGTGTTGTGATTGATAAAGTGCAAGGTTTAGATACGTTAGCAAACCTTGCGATACATAAGGAAGCGTTAGCCTATTGTCAAAAAGAATTTCCTTCATTACGATTGGTGACTGTGGGTGGAGTGAAAGAGCCAGAAGATGCTCTACAGCTAGTGAATAACGGTGCTGATTTGTTGTTCCTATCTGGTGAATATGTCGAAGCTGGGCCAGGGTTGCCTAAGAGAATTTATGAAGCGATGAACGATAGCGCATTTGAAGAAGAAAGTCGTGGATGGAAAGACTACTTTTTGTTTGGATTATTTATCATGATCGGTGGCATGATTGCTTTAATGTTAAGTCTCACTTCGATCGTTTTACCATATGATGAAAGGTTTATGCAGCTAACTCGTCAGGAGCTGTTGCTCTTTAATGAACGACTCTTATGGTTTATGGCACATGACCGAATGACGTTAGCTGGAACGATGATTTCTGGTGGCATTGTTTATATGACGCTGTCTTATAACGGAGTTAAGTACGGAATGTTGTGGGCAAAGCAGGCGATTGATATTGCCGCAATTATCGGTTTTCTAGGCATCTTGCTTTTCATTGGCTATGGGTACTTCGACTGGTTACACTTGCTGTTTTGGATTGTGTTATTACCCTTTTACTTTAGAGGATACGTGAAAACGAAAGGTATAAAGAGAACGCCAAAATCACGAAACCGTCGGAATGACCAGGCATGGCGTAAAGGCGTTATTGGGCAATTTTGTTTTGTTATGCTTGGATTTTCATTTGTTCTTGGTGGAGTGATTATTGCCGGAATTGGTGTGACAGGGGTTTTTGTCCCAACGGACTTACAATACATCTGCATGCCAGCGGATCTCATTCAGTCCTTCAATGATCGATTGATCTCAGTCATCGCCCATGACCGTGCTGGATTCGGAGGAGCGATGATTAGCGTTGGATTGTTAGTGCTCATGTCTGCTCTCTGGGGCTTCCAATCGGGGAATACATGGCTATGGTGGATGTTTCTTATAGGAGGATTACCTGCGTTTGTAGCAGGAATTTATGTACACATTATGATTGGCTACACGACGTTTATTCACTTGCTTCCAGCTTACATCGCTCTTGCGCTATTTTTTGGAGGATTATATTTTTCAAAACGTTATTTGATGGCGAAGTATTCATCTCGAAGAATTAGTGCTGAATCTTCAATTGTTTAATGGGGTCCTATTTTAATTAGAAGCTGAAGTTCACTTTATGGGGCTTCAGCTTTTTTATATGAATTATTTCCTCATATCATCCTAAAGTCGTAGAGAAGTTCATTCATTGTTCTAGCGCCATGATGCTGGAGAAAGCTTAAAGTATACGTATGTAACAATTAGATTGTTGAAATAACCTGCTTATATATGGTAATTGGAGGGAACGACGATGAAATTTCAAGATTTTAACGCAATGCAAGTTCGAATAGCTAGGCCGACCGATCAATTTGATAAGGTTATTCAGTTTTATGAACATGGATTAGGCTTGCAGCGAGTGGCTGAATTTACTGGACACGCAGGATATACGGGAGTGGTATATGGTTTACCTCATCTATCTTATCAACTAGAGTTCACGTCACATGAAGAAGGTAGCCCTTGCCCTGCTCCTACTGCTGATAACTTAATCGTTTTCTATATTCCAAATGGAGAAGAGCTGAAGAGCGTAGCAAAAAGACTTAATCAAATAGGGCATAGGGAAGTAGAACCTGAAAATGTGTATTGGAAAGAGAAAGGGATAACGATTGAAGATCCTGATGGCTGGAGAGTTGTACTAATGAATACAGAAGGGATTTAAACTTAATAGATACGTAACATTTATACTTGTAGTTGGAATTGAGTGTGGAATAATATGTTAAAATCAACGGTAAGGATAAAAAGGATTTATTATATTGAAACTGCTCACACCAAAATTACGTAAAGCGTCACCACGTTAAAAAGGAGGAGGGGACAAATGACACCTGTTATCTTAACAATTATCACGGTTACAGCCTTAATTGTAGCTACATTTATTGTTTTACGGAAAAGAAAAGCGGCTGGATTGACCGGTATAAAGAGTGCTTTAACGCCAGTGTTTCTCTTTCTCATTGCGATCGTGAACCTTTTAGCTTACTGGTTTGATTTCATGGGAATGATTAACTGGGTTGCGATGATGGTTTTTCTCTTACTCGGTGCTTATTTCACTAAGTACTCCTTGAAAACCGAAAACAACACTTAATCTGTTGTTTTGACTGAAATTGTGTAAACGATGGTTGTTCGGATTGCGTTGTTAGCGACGATGATGCTATCGATGCTTGTTTATATCTACCGTCACTCACTCTTCAATAGGCCTGAAGACATTAAACTGCTTAAGTCCTTGTAGGGATTTGATTGTTACATGGATTGATTCACGATAGGTAAAGTTCTACTATGAATGATTTAGCGTGGGGGAGAACATGATGGAAGTTAAAATACATAAACTTCAAGAAAGTGATGCGGAATCATTGTTTCACTTTGAAGTCGCAAACAGAGTTTATTTCAATAAGATGGTCCCAGATCGTGGAGAAGATTATTATAAATTTGAGACGTTTAACGACAAGCTCGTACAATTAGTAACTGAACAATCTCTCTGTTTATCGACCTTTTACCTTATAAAAGATGAAAATGGCACGATCTTAGGAAGAATTAATTTAGACTTCAGTTCCATCAACAATTGCGCCGAGCTTGGTTATAGAATTGGTGAAGGTTATACCGGCAATGGAATAGCAACTAGAGCGCTCAAGCTTTTATTAGAAAAGACAACCAATCTCGAAGTCATTCAATGCATAGTAGCTAGAACAACTCAAGATAATGTCGCCTCACAGAAAGTACTTGCGAAAAATGGTTTTACACATGCTTATACGGATCAAGATGAAGTCTTATTGAACGGCAAGTTTGTATCGTTGCTTCATTACATATGGGAAAAGGAAGCCCGTTGATTATTATGATCAGCGGGACTTTATTATTATCCAGCTTGCCTTTGTGCAAGCTCTTGATTAAATAAGAGAAGAGCGGATGTATTATCATCTGCTAACTTTAACCTCTCTACGATCGTAAGCGTTTGTGCTTCTTCATCAATTTGTTCTCGTAAGAATTCCTGTACAATAACTGTTGTTTGCGGGTCGATTTTTTTAATATAGTTATAGGCCTGACGGTAGGAATTAGTGATATTTTTTTGATCCATATACGCTGATATTGCTAGGTACAACGTTGTAGAAATGTGTTCGATTAGAATCAACCTGTTTAACAGGTCTTGAACTTCCTTCTGTACCATTCCATCCACCTCGTCATCTTCATATAACTCAATGTACTAAGTAGTTATTTGTCTCGTTACACCATAAAAAGTTTAGTAGAAACAGCCGCTTGTTTGAATTAGATGACTCATTAATATTTTGAAATAGGTTCAAATGGCATTTTTAGTGACAGCTTTAACAAAGCCATAAACTAAAATTATTATATATTATTAAAACCCCTTTGAATTCGTATGATCGAGTTTAAAGGTTTTTTGATTTTTTCATAAAAGTAACCCGTTTCATCTTGTTCATGATCTTCATATATTATCGTATGATCAGTTGAAGTTAAGAAAGAGAAATAAGACAAAATTCACAAGGAAGATCTTCTATCAAATTCCAGAAAAGCAAAATGTCTCTGATAGTTTGCAATAACTTAATGTAACTGTTCCGGAACTTGGCGTTATCGTAGAAAAAGGTAATTGAACAATGTATTTTCAAACTAGTCGAATATGTACACCCTGTCCTAACGCAATGCATACAATATATAAGGAAATATTAAACAAAGGGTAACTTGAAGTAGATGAAAAATTTAATTTATCATGTTTCGAGCCTACTATATTGTTAGAAAGGATAACTGATTATGGCTTTTATAAATCGATTTTCAGTTAATAATTGTGGAGCAATTACATTTACAGGAAATACCCTTGGGCTTAGTGGAATTAGTAATACACCAAATACGGCAGGAACAGATGGTACAATTGGTGCCTTCATTACGCTTGATAGTGCTTCAACTGTCGATGCCTTTCCTCCACCAGCAATCATAGGATCAGCTGGTACAACGACAGACTACACGGAAAATGAATCTCAAGCTGTTCTCGTTCTACCTGTGGGAAGTACGGTGCTCTATGCTGAATTGATTTGGGGAGGATTATATATAAGTAATGATGAAGACCTGTCGGCATTAATAGATGATGACATTTTATTTTCTACTCCGCTCGTAAGTGACACCCCGATTACACCTGATCCTATCACAGCAAATGAATTTAACGGTTTTTATATGCGATCAGCAGATGTTACAACGCTAGTGCAATCTGCTGGAGCAGGAACGTTCAGTGCTGGAAGCGTGCCAGCAATTGTTGATTCAACAGGTTTTGTTAACCATGCGGGGTGGACGTTAGCAGTTGTTTATGAAAACACAGCATTAAATAACCGTAATATGAATCTTTATGTTGGAGCAGATGGACAAGTAAGTAACGGTAACCCGATTGACGTCCCGATAACGGGTTTTTTAACTCCTCCGAGTGGTGACGTAGATGCAAGAGTGCTCTTGAGTGCACAAGAAGGTGACGCGAATATTAGTGGGGACCAGGCGGAATTCGGTGAAGACGCCTTATCGCTAACGAATTTGTCAGGGCCTCGTAACCCGGCAGGAAACTTCTTTGGTTCGCAAATAACAGATGATTCAGGAAATTTAGATACGACTGGTTCTTACGGTGATCGAAATCAAAACCCTGGTACTCCTGGGACAAACATATTGGCGGGAAGACAGGGATGGGACATTAGCAATGTTGATGCGACCAACTACTTACCAAATAATCAAGCATCTGCGTTATTTCGATTTAGTTCCACAGGTGATCTTTATATGCCTAATGCGCTAGGCGTCCAGATTGACTTTGGGGAAGCAGACCTAGAATTGGATAAAGAAGTGAGTAAAACAATCTCGTACGCTGGAGACGTTTTAACATACACCGTTACAATAACAAACGATGGCGTAGTAGAAGCTGACAATGCTTTTTTTGAGGATCTACTTTCTGATGGTTCAGAGTTTATTCCAGATACGGTGAAGATAGACGGCGTTACCCAACCGGGACTAGACCCGGCGGTGGGCTTCTCTTTAGATCCAATTCCAGCAGGAGATTCACGTGTGATCAGCTATAAAATACGTGTTGGTAGCAAGTGTTTTATTATTAATGAAGCAACTCTTACGTATAGCTGTGGTAAAGTTGCAACTAGTAATTCAGTGATTACAACAGCTTGTCAGCGGTGTTGCGGGGATGACGGTGGGTGTTGCTGTTAGTGAAAGGATGCTGTATTTATGCTCAGCATCCTTTTTTTATGTTATAGAGATTTACTACCCCTATCAGTGACTGTAAACTAACTGATTGCTAGATAGAAATATTTTTTAGAAATAGAATAAATAAAAGATGGCATTTTTCTAAATATTTTGAAATAATTGGAAGTGGTTAGCTTTCCATATATTTATGAAAAAAAGGTGGGGTATCGTATGTTTAGGTTAAAAGTGAATGAAGAGGTCTCCTTAAAGTTACTTCAAAACGAAGATGCGCAAGAGCTATTTGCATTGGTTGACCATTCGAGAGATTATTTAAGGGAATGGCTGCCCTGGGTAGACAATATGAAAGAAGAAGAGGATTATTTGCCAGTGATTGAAATGTGGCTAAAGCAGTTTTCTTCACATGATGGATTTCAAGCAGGTATTGTGCACAATGGAAGATTAGCAGGCATGGTTGGATTCCATGGCATCGATTGGTCTAACAAGAAAACGAGTATTGGCTATTGGCTATCTGATAAGTTCCAGGGTAAGGGGATTATGACAGCTGCCGTTAATGAACTAATTGTTCAGGCATTTGAAGAATACAATTTGAATCGAATTGAAATACAGTGCGGGATAGAGAATGAAAAAAGTCAGGGAATCCCTAGACGTCTTGGTTTTAAACCAGATGGAATCATAAAAGACGCTGAATATTTGTACGATCACTTTCATGACACTATTCTGTACAGTCTTCTCTCGAAAGAATGGAATGAATATCGTGAGAGTTAATAAACGAACAGAATTTCAAAATACTTTATCGTATAGGGGTATGAATGAGGTGTATTAATGGGAAAGTTATACTTTTATAGCGATCAATTAAATGAAACACCCGGCAACCGAAGATTAGATGAATTATTGTTTAGTGGGGGAAACAAAAAGATTAGCTACATACCTTCAACGGAGGATGAAGAAAAGAATTATTTCGGTACTAAAGTGAATTATTATCGAAACTATGGAATCGAGAATATCATGTTTTTCGATTTATACAGTGAATTTGAACCTACGAAAATAGAGGAATTATTGAGTTCAGATATAATTCATCTCTCAGCAGGTAATCCGCTGGAATTTAGTAAGGCTCTTAAACATCGGCATATGATTCACGTTCTTTTAGATTTCTATAATCGCGGAGGAATTCTTGTTGGGGTGAGCGGAGGAGCGGTTCAACTCGGTAGATCTACAAAGCTATTTCAGATGTTTACAGAAACAACTAGCGAGGCGTTGTACCAAACTTTGGGTCTTGTCGGTTTCGAGTTTTTACCTCACTACAATCGCTGGAGTTCAGATTATAAGAGTAAAGTTTGGGAGTATGTTAAGAGAACAGGAACAACTGTTTATGCAGCGAATGACGGCGATGGAATTATTTTTGAAGAGGGTAAACTACAAATGATAGGTGATATAGTAGTGATGAATAGCGAGTTGTAATGGTACTATCTCAGTAAGATATGGTACATCACTACATTTGCTTGTTTTATAGGAGGACTAAAAATGGATGTATTTGAAGAATATTTAGCAAAGATAGAGAACCTGCAGCACCGAGAGCGAACGGAACAAGTTTTGACCTGGGTACAAAATGAATTTCCAAACCTGGTGCCGAAAATTGCCTGGAATCAGCCAATGTTTACAGATCACGGAACATTTATTATTGCCTTTAGCGTAGCAAAACATCATTTGGCTGTTGCCCCTGAAAAGAATGGAATTGTTCATTTTTCTGAAGAAATGAAACTTGCTGGCTATGACCACACTAAACAACTAATGCGTATTCCGTGGGGTAGTTCAGTTGATTTTTCATTACTTAAAAAAATGATCGAATTCAATATTCATGATAAGGCAGACTGTTCAACTTTCTGGCGCAAGTGAATAAATAGGCGGGACAGGCTTTTATTCGGATCAACCGATTGATCGCCGCTATATGAGATTACATTTAAACTAAATGAAGTTCATTAAATGATAGCTAAGCTTATCTATATGTCGAAAGATGCAGAGAAAACGTCACGGTTTTCTATAATATAAGTATGTTATCCATACATGATCCACTTCGAATGATTCATTTTTGATCAGAATACTTGTAATAGTTTGAAAAATGCAACCTCCCATCTCTACAATAGAAGATAGTTCAACTAGAAGGGGAGGAAAACAGAAATATGAAATCTAGGGAATGGAAATATGGGATTGCGCTTTTTCTTGTAGGGATGTTAACTTTCGGTTTCTCACCGTTAACTGGAAGTGCCAAAGGTGATTGCTTTAACACTGATGCGGCGCTAACACCAGAGGAGCAGCGAATGGAAGACGGTGCCCCTATCCCACAGCAAATTATGGATAAGGCGAAGTTTACAGTTTTTGCAGATGAATTTAAGGAAGATTTGTGCAAAGCGAAAAGTGTAAAAAAAGCAGAGAAAGTGATCGAAAAGCATGGTGAGAAGCTGTGGGATACGGCTGTGGCTCGAGCTCAGGGCGAACGAAATGATTTAGGGGAACTAGATCGTTATGATGATCGCCCGCTATATTGGACTCGATTACATATGACTGCTGCCCTCAGGCAATGGGAACCATCATATACAGTAACGGAGAAAAAGCAAGAAGAACTGATGAAGAAACTAGAGTACACGTCAAGGGGAATTACTTCTATTGATTTTCCAAAAGGGAAGAAAGTTAAGCGCGTTTTAGTAAGTGGATTTGATCCATACCGTTTAGAACAGGAATTTAGGAGATCAAACCCTTCTGGCGCTGCAGCGCTTCAAATGGATGGGAAAGTCGTTTTGACGGAAGAAGGTCCAGCTTTTATTCAAGCAGCGAATTTTCCGGTACGATGGGATGATTTTGATGAAGGAATCGTTGAAGATACATTTGGACCTTACCTGGTTAATAGTAAAGAGCAGGTGGATCTCATGATGACAATCAGTCAAGGGGGTCCAAAAGCTATGACCATCGAAGGGTTTGCCGGGAGATGGCGCACAGGGGTTGGAAACACTCTTGAAGATCGCTCAGAAGTTATTCCGACAGTGAGCAATTGGCCGATGCCTGAAAAACTGCCGGAATTTATTGAAACAACGCTTCCTTACAAGGAAATGATTGCAGCCAATACTGGACCATGGCCGGTGGAAAGAGGCGATGAAGTATGCGAATGGCTCGCACCAGAATATCGTGATAAACCGTATGAATGCCATGAAGGGGGTCCGACTGAAGGATCAAAAGCTCGTAAAGGAGGAGGCGGAAGCTACTTATCGAATGAAAGTCAGTACCGATCCAATCGTGTGCGAATTGGGATAGGAGCTTATGATATTCCGGGTGGACACCTTCACGTAGCCGCTCAGGAGTACTATCCTGAAGATCCTTCCGTTTATATCACTGATGAGTTCCAAAAGTTCCGTCAGGCGACAGTAGATCAAACAGTTGAATTAGTTATAGCGGCTTCAGAGGCTGCTGAAAAGTAACCGTTTAAGAATAATGTTAGAAGTATACAAAACCGCTCTTCATTTAAATGAAGGGCGGTTTTGTATAGCCTGTAAGAGTTAAAAGTAGGTCGGTGAGGTTGGTTGTAATGTAAAGCTACACCCCTATGCTCTTCAAACTGCGATCATTTACACAGACGGAGGGATTAATAAATAAAAGAAGAGAAGAAGCTCGTATTGTTATATTATAGCCCAGAAAGCTTATATAACATAAAAAAAGAAGCGCACGCAGCGCTTCTAGTGAATGGAGCGAAAGACCCCAATTACTTTACCAAGAATAGAAACGGAATCAAGAATGATCGGTTCCATCGATGAGTTTTCCGGTTGAAGTCGGAAGTAGTTGCTTTCTTTAAAGAATCGTTTAACAGTTGCTTCAGCTTCATCTGTCATCGCGACAACAATATCACCGTTATTTGCAGTTGGTTGTTGCTTCACAATGACCATATCACCGTTATAAATACCAGCTTCGATCATACTATCCCCTTCAATCACAAGAATAAAAGTATGCTCTTCATCCTGTGCAAACTGCTCTGGAAGCGGGAAGTATTCTTCTACATTTTCAATGGCAGTGATCGGTTGACCAGCAGTTACTTTACCAATGACGGGAACGTTTACAGTGTGTTGACGAGGAATATCGATTGTTTCATCAAGACCAAGCACTTCGATAGCTCTTGGTTTTGTTGGGTCTCGTCTGATATACCCTTTTTTCTCGAGTCTTGCCAGGTGGCCATGGACAGTGGAGCTTGAAGCGAGTCCAACAGCTTCGCCAATTTCTCTTACAGAGGGTGGATAACCCTTTTGCTTAACTTCGACTTTAATAAAGTCCAGAATGTCCTGCTGACGCTTTGATAGTTTCATAATATCTGGCACCTCGTTCCAATCTATCTATTTGTTAGTAGTATACCAGAATTTTTGTTCGCATACAAACATAAGTTCGAAGAAATTAGTTGACACGAACAGAGGTTCTGATATACTAAAAACAGAACAAATATTCGCATATGGGGTGATTGGGATGAGAAAGCAAGCTGGGGGCTTGTCTGGAGTTGATTTTCTTGTCATTATATCTTTTGTAGCTGTGTTAATTATTGTGTTTTTATCTTTGCGAACAGCTGCAGCTGAGGAGTATGATCGTTACACAACGGTACAATTGGAGCAGGGAGATACTGTTTTAGAAATTGCGGAAGAATTCCGTACTGCACATGAGTTGTCTGATCGGAAGTTCGTCAGCTGGGTTGAAGAAGTGAATAGCATTGATGCAAACCGAATTACAGCAGGAGATACTCTCATCATCCCTGTTGAAGCGAACGCTACCGCACTTGGGGGTAAAGAATAAAGTATGAACGCCGTTATTTATTGTCGGGTAAGCACAAAGAAAGAAGCACAGGAGTCTTCTCTTGCCAGGCAAAAAGAAGAACTACAACGATTTGCATCACAGTCAGGTTTCATTATACAGCGCTTGATTGAAGAAAAGCACAGCGGGTATGACATTGATCGCGATGGCATACTCGAGGTGCTTGACTTATTGAAAGAGGGGCATGTTGAGGCATTGCTCATTCAAGATGAAACGAGACTTGGGAGAGGGAATGCAAAGATCGCTCTTCTACATGCCGTCCATAAATATGGAGGGACGATTTATACAGTGAATCAAAACGGAGAACTTCAATTGTCGGAATCTGATTCGATGGTTCTTGAAATCGTTAGTATCGTTGAAGAATTTCAGCGCAAGCTTCATAATCTGAAAATTAAACGTGGAATGGACAAGGCGGTTAAAGAAGGCTATCGACCGCAGCGAAACCTCAGCCAGCAAAATCAAGGTGGGCGTGAGCGGGTGGAAGTTCCAATCGAAGAAATTGTTAATCTACGAAACCGTGGTCTTACGTTTAATGAAATAGCTGCAACGCTAAAAGGATTTGGACATCACGCTTCGAAAGCAACGGTACATAGACGTTATCAGGAATATGTTGACGAGCAGAACGAGAAGCACTAAACTTGTCTATGTTCAAAACATGCGTTAGCATGTGAGATACAAGTTTCAGTAAAGGAGCTATTTTACATGCCTTTTGAAGATAAACTCCAAAGAATTAACGAGCTATCTCGTAAAGCGAAAGAATCATCATTAACAGAAGATGAGAAAAAAGAACAGAAAAAGCTACGTAAGGAATATTTAGCAAATTTCCGTTCTTCTTTCAAAAACCAACTTCATTCTATAAAAGTTGTAGATGAAGAAGGTACAGATGTAACACCTGAAAAGCTTAAGGAAAGTAAGAAAAACCGTCGCTTTCTTCAGTAGAAAATAGCCTAATTTTGCGAAAAGCAAAATTAGGCTATTTTTATGGTTGCAATTTTTCGAATATTCGTTATACTGTACTATAACAAGATGTACTAATACAAAACGGAGAGGGCGGATATGATGTTTGTTGTAACTGATTCTGCAGCTGAGTTTTACAAAAATGAGATGGAACTTGGTAACGGTGATTGCTTAAGGTTATTCGTACGCTACGCAGGGAGTGGAGACAGCGGAGGTTTTTCTCTTGGGGTCATGTCTGATAAGCCTTCATATGATGATTATAAGCAAGAAATTGGAGGAGTTACGTACTTCGTTCGACCGGACGATCAATGGTTTGTTGATCGAATGAAGCTTGATTATGATGAGAGATCCGGCGGTGTTCTTTGTGACCTGCCGAGTATGGCATAGCATTCTAAAGACCTGTACTATAACATATATGTTATAGTACAGGTCTTTTTAATTTCGACAAAACTAGTGAAGCCTAGCCTCCATGTATAGACAATCATTTTATGAGAACTCATTTATACTTTCTTTTATATGAGTCGATTCTTGGGTAGGGGGGAGTTATATGAGGCATTACGAAATGTATTTCGTTAAGCAGCACATTGCAGAACAATATGCTGGTAAGGAGCATCTGTTGTATCAACTTTTCCTCGAAAGGAAGCGGGCTATTCAGGCTGATCAGAAAGAGCTTCTAGAAAAACAGGTAGCCTTTATTACAGAGCCTGTGGAAGAAGAAGAACTAAATACCTGTTTAGTCAATGAATTGGGTGGCTTTCGCACGTATGAATTTAAAAATGAAGGGCATCGATTGTGTATTAAACAATCTAAAAGCGATGCATCTTTATTTGTTAGAAGCGAGAAGATAAATATATATGCTAGCGGATCAAACGAGGCTGAAACAGTCTTTTTTGAAGTGATACGAAAATTAACTCCTTCGTTCTTTGCGATTGACTTCCAATCCGGTCGATACGGGTGGCTTAACCCAATTAAACAACAGAAACTAGTTTGAATAAACTCCTACTATTTTAATAGACGTTATTGTATAATCATTAAGGGTTGTAGTACACTATTGGAAGAGAAAGAATAAGGAGGAAATCTAGAATGTGGTGGATGTACACGCTTGTGGGCGTGCTAGCGTTGATTGCTGGAGTAGCACTTGGCTTTTTTATTGCCCGCAAATATATGATGGACTATTTAAAGAAGAATCCCCCTATTAATGAAAATATGCTTCGTGTAATGATGATGCAAATGGGGCAAAAACCTTCTCAGAAGAAGATTAATCAGATGATGAAGGCTATGAATAGTCAAATGACAAACAACGATAAATAGCTTATTGAGCACTCTGGTAACAGAGTGCTTTAACAAATCATTGATTGGGTTAGCTTAGTGTGAGAGGTTAGAGTGTAGGATTAACCTTTCTGCTAAATAACACTCAATAATCGCTTAAGTTTTCTCCCAATTAACCAAAACCACTTTTTTCTGTTGAAAGATTAATCAGCAGAGAAAGGTGGTTTTTTGTGTTTTATGGAGATTGAAGATGTTCTAGAAGAGTACATTTATCATTGCCAAGCAAGAGCTTTTACACCTAAAACCTTGATCAATAAGCAACAAGAATACAAGCAATTAAAGAAATTTCTTAAAGAGAGGCGAGGAATTACCGAATTAGAAAGTATTACTGTCTTTGATCTGAGAGCTTATGTAAGAGGGAAACAACAATCAGGTTTAAAGCCACAAAGTATTGTATGTATGTGTAAAAACATATCTGCTTTCTTTAATTGGTGTGTAGGAGAAGAGTATTTAAAAGAAAATATCATGAAGAAAGTTGAACTTCCTAAGGTTCCAAAGGTTATCCATAAAGGTTTTACTGGGGAAGAAGTACAAGCGATGATTGATGCTTTCACTTATGAAAATTATATTTCGGCACGAAATAAGGCAATTATAGCGATGTTATCAGATATTGGCCTACGCTCAATTGAACTCAGAACTCTTACAGTAGAAAATGTGAAAGGTAATACTATTTTAGTTAATGGTAAGGGCAACAAAGAAAGAATGCTTTCAATTAGTCCTGTGTTGAAAAAGATCCTAATCAAATATGAACGTCTAAGAAAACAATATTTTAGCGACAAGATAATTAGAGCTGATCGCTATTTCCTTTCCTATACAGGGGATGAGCTTTCACATGTTGGCTTATATAACATCATTAAGTTAGCAGGTAAGAGGGCTGGTATAGAAGGTAAGAGGGTGAGTCCTCATTCGTTTAGGCATTTCTATTCTGTCCAGTGTTTGAACAATGGGAATTTGGATTTGCATAGCTTATCTTTGTTACTTGGTCATTCTGAAGTAACTACCACTCAACGATACTTATCATCTATGAGCAATCAGCAATTATTAAATAAAGCTGTAGCAAGTAGTCCATTAATGAATTTGAATAGAAAATCTATACGATAAAAGTGACATTTTATCAGATTAAAAACCTTGATATATCAACGTTTTTAGAAGGTGATTTTTACTACTTTTTAATGAGGATTGGACAAGCAATATAAATAAAAGAGCACAGAAAAAGAGCGCTAGTGACTGCAATCACCAACGCTCCCATGACTCATAAATATACCCTACGCTTATTATACCTTTTTTTGAAAGAGGTATCAATGAGATTATTTGTTAAACCCAAATTTAGGGTCTTCTGTGTTCTCCAAATTGGAGGACTAACTATGTACATAAACTCGTATGCGGACTTGAAACAGTTTGTTTCTTTTAAGTCTGTCGATGATATGAATAATATTATTGATCAATTTAAGATAAGACATAAGTATGACCTCAACAAATCCGACTTAGCACTATTAACATTCCTCTCACAACACTCATGTAAATATCCAGGGGTTTCTTATCTTAAAAACTCCACTATTTGTGCTGCAATCAATAAGTCTGAATCAACCGTAGAACGCTCTAAACGTAAATTAAAGCAGTTAGGTATCCTATGTATCAAGTCCACTAAGAAGAGGCATGGGGGAACGGGAAGTAATATCTATGTGCTTTTAGATGATTCTACCTGTTTAGATAAGAGTGACAACGTGGAAATGACAACCCCATATAAAGCTCATACTTCTATTAAAGCAAATAATAAAGAACTACGTCATGTGGGAGAGGAAAAAACTCAATCTGGATTGGATTTATCTTATTTACCTAAATCAATTTCTGCTGACTTCGCTAAAGAAGTATTCAAGTTCTTTCCATCTCCTTACACAGTCTATCGCTATTTTGGTAAAGTTATGCAAGCACATAAGCAATCTAATTTAGAATGCAATGTATCTGATGTCATGGATCAAGCTATCCATGCCTTTAAATCAACCATATTCAAAGCTAAAATGGCTACAGCTCATGGAACTAAACCTATTCGAAACATTACAGCTTATTTTTATGGAACCCTTAGAACGGCTTTCTGTGAGCTTAGGAGACGAGAGGTAGCTGATCGAGTTAAGCCTATTTATGACTGGAATGGCATTAAAAAAGATGCCTATGTTTAGGCATCCTGTTCCACTTTGACGAATTCAACTACGTCTTCTACATCACAATCAAGATATTCGCAAATCTTCATTATGCTGCTAAGGGAGATTGTTTCACCTTTTGCAATTTTAGCAATAATTGTTGGTGATAATTTAACTTCATTCCTTAAGTCAGTTTTTGTTTTGTCATTTTTAATTAGAGTAATTTCTAGTGGTTTATATGATAATTTCATCATCTTAAAGCCTCCCTCAACACTTAGTATACTATATGTACGGATATCTATACAAAAAGTTTCGAAAAGTTGTTGACAATATGTACATAAAAGTGTACATTTAGTACAAGAAGTAAAACAAATTCGAGGGGGATTTAAAATGACAACACTAACAAGCAAGCTTAATGAAATGGGTATCGCTATCAAAGGTGACATGCTTCAGAAGGACATGGAAACAATCCTTAACTCTGATTACAACGTTTCTGAATTTATCTCTTCCTTCCTAGCATCGCCAGAACGCATTTATTTTGCAGCTCAAGATTATCGTCAACACCTTATCGCTCAATCCACTCCTACTTTCACTGATTTTGAAAACGAATATAAAACTAATCCAGTCTCAGCTCTTACAAATCTGTTTAAACATTATATCCAAGATGGTGAAGTTTCCATGATCAATGAACGTATCGAACAAAGGAAATTTACTCTAAAAGGCTTCTATGACAAATTTATCAGCAAACCACAATATCGCTCACTACGTATCATGCTGATTGCGAAAGGTTAGGTGGATGAAAATGGAAGAGTATAACGCATATTTAGCCTACTTAGCAGGACAAGACTCTAGCAAACTTGCAGATGAGTACAATAAAGCTCTAAAACGGGTCGGGATAGAGAAAAGATAGAAACACTTGTTCGTATAATGTATAATAGACTGTAGATGGAAGATCCTGAGAGGTCTGTCGTCTATAGTCTATTATTTTCATTAGAAAGGTGGTGAATATATGTGTGATCCAGGTGGCAGACCAGGTGGTTTAGATGGAGATAAAAGATAATAACACCAATATACTGCTACTCATGTGTGGGTAGCAGATTTAAAATTTGAAGGGATGATATTAAATGGATCAAAAAGAATTTTTCTACTGTTATTCACCGGTACTTTATAATTTTCTTAAATTTGAAAAAAATATCGCATTCATTTGTACAGGAAGACACTTGGATACAAATAAACAGTTCTGGCAATTTTGGAGAAGTGATGATTTGAGTCAAGCTGTAAAGGAATACCAAGAGAAGAAAAAAGTTAAAAATAATTAACTAAAAATAATTTAGTTAAAAATAATTAACTATTCTCAGAATATAGTTAAAAATAATTAACTAGATTCACATCGAAAAGTGAATATGATTAAAAATAATTAACTAGATTCATAAGTTATACACAAGAAACTAATACATAAGAAACATACATAAGATACTAATTTGTAGGTGGGTTATTTTAAAGGAAGAAAGATCAAAAGATAAGGTCAAACCCAAACCAAAGATACTATTACGTGGAGGTTAAATGTTAATGGAAATGTTTATTAAAGTACCAAATGTATTTACTGTTGAAGGTGAAGAAAAGTTAACGTCTGAAGAATTGTATTTGTACTATTATCTTAACACGTTGGAATTACGATGGTATAGAAAAGTTATTAAAACAAATGTTGAATTGCTTTCTTCTGACTTTACGCTAAAGAAAAATATTAATCAAAATAAGAACAGGATTAAAGAAGTATTAGATTCATTGATTGAAAAAAGTGTATTTGAATCAGTTGAAGTTGAAAGAGATGCTAAAGGAAGTATTAAGACAAACTCAACGATTACAATTATTAAGAAAGCTGATGACTATTACTTAAATCGTGAAGAATCTTTTAAAAATGGGTATGAACAGATACCATACAATCTATTTGAAAAGGTTAATGGGTCGAAGGTATTCAATCGTGCTGATCAGTTTTTGATTATTTGTTACATATCAAAAGTTAAAAGACCAGTTTCGATTGGTGAATGGACTTCAATATTGGAATGTGACAAGAATACAGTTCAAAATAAATTAAATGATTTGCAGGAACGTAAAATTATAAATGTTACATCTGGCCGTTATTATTTGGCAGAAGATAACGTTGTAAGGCAAGAAATGAATACATATGAGATTGCTGAAGAACAAGTAAATGAAGTAGTTAAAGATGACTCTCCTTTAAATGAAGCGTCTGAAACAAGAAAACATAACTGGTACGATAAAGACTTTCCAACTGAACAGTGCTATTACATATACTTAACAACTGAAGATGATAAATTAAAGAAACATGCTGAAAAGCGTATGAAATTGTTTGATAAAAATAATTTCTCTAAAAGGAAACGTGATGAAGGTTTGAGTTATGCAAAAAATAAAATTGCTGAAATAGAGCGACAAAAAGAAATGCAGCTTAAACGAGAAGAAGATAAGGGAATCATCCACATGATTGAAGATGAAAATAAATTTGTTATTAAGCGTGATAATGAGTACCTGGAATTAAATAATGCTGATAACTTGAAAATGACTGATTCAATTGTTTCTGTCAGAGAGGATCATTCCAATCATCCTATTGCAAACAAAGAATTGTTTACTGAGTCAGTCTCTGGAATTGTAAATGGTATCTATCGTGATGATGATGAGTTTGATGTTCGTATTAGTGACAAAGTAAGAAATGGAATTTTCCATAAATTACTTGATGACATCAAGACACAAGGAACTGTAAATAGGTACAAGATAGATAGCTATCGTAAAGAGTTACTAAATGAAATCAATCAAGACAAAAAATATGATGATGATTGGGAAGGTGATAAGTATAGTTTTTCTCCTACTTCCGGTGAGAGAAATGATAGCTTAGCAGAAAGGAAAAGGGAGTTTATGTTAAATGTTAAACGTGATCAGGAACAGAGTGAGAAAAGAGATGCGTTAAAAAGTAATCCAGTATTAGCGATTTTCGATGATGAGGAAGAATTTAACGAAGATGATATTTTTAGCTTAGATTGATAAAAAACCATTGCATTAATTATTAAAAAAAGTTATAATTTAGTGTTATGAAACTTTGACAATTAAATAAGAAACAAAGTATAATAAAGGTAGGCACTAAGTGTGTCTATCTTTTTTGCATTAAAGGTCAGATATGGTCAAACTTCAATATTGTCTGTTGTGTCGGTGTATAAAACTAAAAGGTGGATTGATTTAATGGGTAATCTTGATAATCAAATTTATTGCTACAGTGTTGGTACGTCAGCTTTTCACACTGATGAAGAGGATAGAGTGTTTAAGGAATTGGTGAATAGGAAGGGCTACATTAAGCGACTTAGACGAGATAAAGATAATGACAATAAGGATGAGATTAAAAAGGTTAGGGAGAAAGTTAAGGAATTAGAAGTTGAGTTACGAAGTTTAGTGGATAGACATGAAGGTGTTAGGACGGTACGCAAAGAAGAGTTGAAACCTTATAGTGTAGTTGGGATTTTTGAGTCAGTATTAACTCGTACATTCGGTATTGAATCTGGTAAAGATATGGATAAAGTGACAAAGGATATTGTAATTGTACAGTCTTACCACTTATCAGTGTTTAGAGATTTAATTGAATACGGATTTGTTGATGAAAATGGAGAACAGTATCAATACCTTAGTTCATCTGCTGGCCAAACAAGACAGAAGAAGGGTGTTTGGGTAAAGAAAGTATTGTGGGATAAACATAAGGATAGCCTTACATGTGGATTGAGTGTTGAGGATATAAATCAAAAAGGCTCGATTAATATTACGAAGTATCTTGCTTATTCCGCGCTAATTACAGGAGCTTCAGATGAGTGGTTGGATTTCAACATTGATGAATGTATTGTAGTGGATGATATGGACGTTATTGTAAATGGTGAAGTTGATTACATAGATAATAATACATATGAGATTACAAGAAAGAGAATGGACATAGATATTACTGCAACAGATGGAGTTGGAATGATGCTACCTAGCGTATCGGAAAAGAACTTCATGGTGCGTCTACCGTTTCTGAAAGGTTTGTTGGCTGTCATGTCTTTTGATGAAATCGCAAGAGAGTGTGGTAAATGCAAAGTAACAGACGTGTGGGGCAAAGAGTGGGATGTTATCGAAGATGGGATTAAGATTATTTTTACTAAGAGTCAGCTAAAACTTTGGAAATTCTTTGATTCATGGGATCACTACAAAGATAACTTTAAGAAATTCAATTGTCAGGCTGCTAAATTGAATGAAGAAGAAGATACTTTTAATCAAGGTAAGCTTACATATCAATTTTTACAAACTTTAACGGACGTTAAAGACGATGAGCTTGAAAGTATCGTTAAATCCACAAATTACACTATCGATAACATTGGAAGTCGTCAAGATGTCATGTTGAGAGTACTTGGTGCTACTGAATCGAATGAACAAAAGAGAAGTTATCAAAAATGTTTGATGAAGTATCCTGAGTTGTTAAATGATGCCCATTCAAAAAGTACCATCAAAGCGAAGAAGAAGGCGATGGTGAATGATGCAAAGATGGGTAAGCTCAACGTGAATGGTTCGTACACTTTCGTTATTCCTGATCTATACTCGTTTTCTACATATCTATTTACCGGTGAAGCTAAGCCACTCTTAAATGATGGTGAAGTACATTGTAAGTTAAATAAGAGTGGCAGGACTGGGATTCTCCGCAGCCCCCATTTGTATAGAGAGTGGGGCTTGGCTCAGAATAAAATAGACGATAAAAGAAGTAAGTATTTTACTACTGATGCTTTATATGTAGCTAATGAATCTCTTTTATCTAAGTTGATCCAAAATGATTGGGATGGAGATAAAGCATTAGTTGTCCAAGATAAAGTTTTACTTGATGTAGCTGAGAGAAATATGAAGAATGATGATATTGTCCCGTTATATTATGAGATGGCTAAAGCTGAAGCTCAAGAGATTAATAGTAAGAATATCTTTAATAGCCTTGTCCTTGCGATGGGTGGAAAAATTGGATTGTATTCGAATAGCATCACAAAAATATTTGCCCAACCTAATCCTGATTTACGAGTAGTGGCTTGGCTATGTATGGAAAATAATTTCGAGATCGACTATGCTAAAACGCTTTTCAGACCAACTAGACCAACCGAAATTGATGAAATCATTAAGCAATATACGAAAGGTGATTTACCGGCATTCTTCCAATTTGATAGTCGTAAAATTAAGAAGAAGGATAATCGAATAGTTAAAGAGCCGAGAGTTGCAGCTAAGACGGATAGTACGGTTAATCGCTTGGAGGATTTAATAAGTAATAAGCGTATCCACTTTAGAGAAATTGCTGGAGGTAAGTTTGATTATAAATTGCTGATGAATAATCCTAAAACTAAGATTGATGATAAGGTTATTGAGAAATATGAAGAGTTGAATGAGGAAAAAAGAAAGTTGATTGACAAGAATAAAGAAGAGTTTGATAAGAATAAGAAAGATAACAAGTTGTATGTGTACGTTTTAATAAGAAATGAGTTGCTAAAGATTAATCCTGATCCAATGTATGTAGCTGATGTTTTAATACAATATCTATTTGGAGTGAAGGATAGTAGCTTTAAATCTACACTTTGGGAATCGTTTGGAGAAGAGATAGAAGTGAACCTGGATAAAAATTTAGATGAAGCATTGGAATGTGAAGACTGTGATTCGAAGTTTAGAAAGGTTAAACGAGGTCAAGTTAGATGTGAATCTTGTTATGAAATTGAGTTGAAAAGAATCGATAGAGAAAGGAAAAGGAAAGCAAGAGAAAAGAAGAAAATTTCAATCGGACAAAATTTGGCAATAGCTGAATAAACCCAGTTATATCAAGGGTTTGAAGCGATTTAATAGAATAAGAGTTAAGCGTATATTAGGGAGATAAAATAATCGCTAATATACACAATTAAGGGCAAGGATGCTCCCCTTTTTTATTATTTTTATATTTTACATAATTTTTCATTCGTTACCGTAATTATAATTTATCACGGTTTCGAGCACATAGCAAGCTTTTATTAATTATAAGGATGGAAAAGTAATGATTACAAGCAAAAAGAGCAACAAGAGACTGCAATATCAAGTTGATAAAGATGGTCTCGTTAAAGTAGTACATAGCAAATAATACATATTATTGCATCCGGTCATTGATCGGGTGCTTTTTAATTTACAAGACAATTGGAGGAGAAGAAATGACAGATTTAGAGAGATTGGAAAATGAAAATTGTTACTTAAAGAATCAGATCAAATTGCTAGAGATTGAGCTTTTACAAACTAAGATGAATCAAAAATTAGATGAAATGATCAAGAAAGTTAGCTAGTCCGATAGGGCTGGCTTTTTTATTTTACATAATACTAAAAACGGAGGATTAGAAAATGAATAAAACAATTGTACATAATGGTATCGTTAAGATTTATCTTGAAGGTGAATACGGTAAGGGGAAAGTATGTGTCGTTGAACACAAAGATTATTTAAGGCACAATCTTTCTAAATACAAATTAATTGGAAAACAAGACGGTTATGTTGAGTATTGGGATGCTGAGCAGAGAAAGTATTTTGCTTTACATCGTAAGATTATGGGTGTTACTGATCCAAAGATTCATGTTGATCATAAGAATGGCAACGGATTAGATAACCGGTCTACAAATTTACGTGAGGCTACTAATAGCGATAACCAGAAGAATAGTAAAATTAGAAAAGATAATTCGAGTGGATATAAAGGTTCAAGTTTTGTAAAAGCTACTGGTAAATGGTATGCCCAAGCTAGAATTAATAAGAAAAAGACTTCATTAGGCTTTTGGGATAGTGACATTGAAGCAGGTTATGCTTACGATGTAGCACTTAAACTTACTGGAAATGGATATGAGCGAACAAATAACATTGCTGATAGTGGTCTATTGGGGCCAGTTAAAATGAGAAAAATTGAAGAATACATAATGAATAAATTAGGTAAAGTTGCTGATCAGGATAGAAAACCTACGGATATTCCTTTTATCCCTGATACAACTGGATTACCTGTAAGAAATGAAATTGCTGAGATGAAAGAAGGGGAAATTTAATGAGCCATAAGAAGAAAGTATTTAGTCGTGCATTGATGTCTTATCTTATTACAGAAGGACATGAGGTAACGTCAATTGGTTATGATCCAAACACCAATAAATCATTTTATTGTTTTCCTGAAACCGAGGAAGTGGCTAGTGATATTAGAAAATACAATAACGATATTTGGTTACGTACATATAATGCTAACTTTAAAGATATCAATAAAAATCTATGGGAAGCAAAGCAATAAGTAATTGTTTTCCAGTTTCGTGATATAATAGGATTAATACTTAATATCAAGGGGGAAAAGATGAGAAAGCTAATAATGATAGCTAGTTTGCTTGTCTTATTCATTGGTGGTGGATTGCTAATAAGCAGTCTAATGACTACAACTGATAATGAAGCTGTTAGTGAAGTTGTAGAAGAAGATACAACTGTTGCTGCTGAAGAAACCGAGAGTGATGATGAGCCTTTGTTTACAATGGAAAGAAGTGCTGAGATATTACGAGACAGTGTAGGATTAGAGGATGGACAGTCTTCATATGATTACATTAGTACTGTGATGAGTGGATTTGAAGTATCTGATATGGGTGATCATATTTACACTTATAGTGATGTGTCAGGTGGAAGCAAAGAATGGATCAGAGTTACTTATAATGAAGATGAATCTGTTATTGAGAAAGTAGAAACTAGTCCTGGATTAGAGTAGATAAAGATTGTTCTTTAGATGAAACAAAATAAGTAAAATATTTCTATATTGAGAAGGATCACCTCTCATTCTGTCGAATTGTAAGATGATGGAAGGGAGGTGTTTTTGTGGAAAAGAATAATCTTAACAATTTCTTAGTTAAATTTTATTGCGATGACGAAAGAATACTTGATATTAATATTGAACATTGGAATGAATATGTTTCTGCTTTGAAGGTTGCTAATATTGTAACAATAAAAAGAAAAGCTTATAAGGTTTCTAGCATTAATATGCATCACAATACGGATAACGGACGGTTGGTTATTGAATTATACGTCATTTTAAACGAAGTAACAGTTGAATAATCTTGAGCACCCATTGTGGTGCTTTTTATTTTATTAAAATTTAAAGGAGAAGATGAATAATGTTAATGCGTGATACGTGTTACCCAGCAATTCTAGATCAGATTTATGATATGAAGAAAGAAGCTTATGTGAGGATTAAAGGGCAAGAGAATAATACTCATGTAGCATTAAGACAATTGGGATTAAGTAAAGAAACTACCTTTCGTGAAATCATACATACATTAGCATGTGTAGTGGATTCGACTAGGAGGTTGCATTTAGGTACTTCAATTATGGGGCCAGGATTTGAGGATGCAGAGATTAGTAATCTAATGAAGTATACTCACTTTGATTTCTAATGAGGGAGAATATATGAGATTAACTACAACAATAACTTGTGGAGGATGATTAATAATGAAGATTATGATTACAAGTGTAAGGTTAGCAGTGGGAACGGACGACAGATTGTGTAGTGCGGAGTTTATAGACATAGTTGATTATGAAATTGTGGGAACTGGTATCAGTGGCCGATATCGAGTAGGCAAACAGTTTGATGATGTAAATATGAAAGAACTTAAAGAAGAGATTAAAGCTCATATCATTAAAGAGTTAGTTGATTCGAATGATGCATCTTGTGACTATGATCACCTTAATTTGTTAGGTTGGTAAACAGACTACCCTACATAACAATAGAGTACCCCAGTGAAAGAGTGATACCCTATGCCTAAGAAGTCACCCCGTCAATGTAATGACCCAGGATGTGGACAGCTTACATATGATTCGTACTGTGAGTTACATAGTAAGGAAGTACATAAGGAATACAAAAGGAATAGGACTGACAAGAGAGAGCAGGCTTTCTATTCATCTGCAGCATGGAAGAAAGTAAGGGAACATAAGCGAGCTATCAGTCCATTGTGTGAGGTGTGTCTACCTGATAGGATAACTCCTATGGATATAGTCCACCACTACCAAGCCGAGGTAAAGGAAGATTGGAGTAGACGGTTAGACCTAAGTAACCTTCAGTCAGTCTGCTTCTCTTGTCACAACAAGTTACATGCAAACAAGAAGAAGTAATGATTGGTTAATGGATGATGTGAATGAGTAATGTAAGTATTAATTGATGATTATATTGTTGATTGATTGAGTAATAGTTTAATTGAATAAAGTGTCATAAGTATTCTAATTGCTAATGTTATTAATAGTGATTAGGATTTTTTTATGTGAAAAAGTATTTGTGCAAAATTACCAGGAAAATTTTAAAATTTATTTTTTATTTTTTTCAAAAAGCCCAGGGGCTAGTCTGAAAAACTTTTAAAAAATATTCTGTGGTCGGCGGGGAATTAAAAAAAAACAAAATGCGTTTAAAAAAGTAAGCTGGGTTTAAATATTTCGACGTATTTTTAGCAGAAAGGAGTGTGAATCATGCCAAGACCAGCAAAACCGGTACAATTGCATTTGTTAGAAGGTAATCCGAACCGAATTTCAAAGGAAAAGTTAGATAAGCGAAAAGAAGCTGAAGAAAGCATGACTTTCAAATCAGATAATCTTAAAGCACCAACTTGGTTAGATAAAGAAGCGAAAAAAATCTTCAATAAGCTTATTAAGGAATTTATTGCAGCAGGTATCCTGGTAAATGTAGACGTTCATGGCCTAGCTTTATACTGTGATGCTTATTCAGATTACATAAGATATACAAATACTATAGCCGAACAAGGTGATCAGATTGAGCAGACCAATAAAATGGGAGCTACTAACATGATACCTCATCCACTTTTAACTAAGAAGAAGCAAGCCTTTGATCAGATGAATAAGGTTGCAGGTGATTTTGGTTTGTCACCAGTTGCAAGAGCACGTCTAGCTGTTAATTTACAAAAGGATGAAGATGATGGGAATCCGTTCAGTGATCGTCTGTGACCCTAATTGAACGTGTATGGACTTATGCTCAAGACATAGTTGACGGAAATATCTTGGCTTGTAAAAAACATATTCAAGCATGTCAGAGATTCTTTGATGATGTAGTTAAGCTTGAAGATGAAGATTTCCAATACTATTTTGATGGCAATGAGCTTTATGACTTTTACGAATGGGCTAAAATGTTCAATCACAAGGAAGGATTATTGGCAAATCAACCTATTGAATTAACTGATTTTCAATTGTTCTTGGTTGCTAATATCTTTTGTTGGAAAGATAAAAAGACTCATGCTCGAAGGTTCAAACGTGCTTATATTCAATTGGCAAGGAAGCAAGCCAAATCACAGTTACAAGCATTGATTGCTTCGTATGTAGCTTTTTTAAGCAAAGAAAAAGAGCAAATATTCATTGCTGGTGTAACTAAGGAACAGTCTAAAATTGTTTATCAGCAGATACTTGACCAAATAGATGGCTGCAAACATTTAAAACATAAGTATTCTACTTCGTATGGGATTATTAAAACTAAACGTAACGGATCTATCATCCAACCTCTAAGTAAGGAAGCTCGTAAAACTGGAGATGGAAAATTTCCTAGTCTGGCCATTATCGATGAATATCATGCTCATCCTACGAGTGAAATTTACGATGTTCTTTTATCTGGAATGGTTGGTAGAAAGAATAGTTTAATTGTATCAATTACAACTGCAGGGCTTGATCTAGCTGTACCATGCTACAAAGAGTATCAGTATGTATCTAAAGTATTAGACCCTGAGAGTGTTGTAGATAATGATGAATATTTCGTTATGATTTGTGAAATGGAACCTGAAGATGATATTAAGGATTCAAGTTTATACATAAAAGCAAATCCGATTGTTGCTACGTACGAAGAAGGGCTAAAGGATTTAAAAAGTAGATTAAAAGTAGCTCATGAAATACCAGAAAAGATGACCGAATTTCTTACAAAGCATATGAATATTTGGGTGCAGCGTAAGCAAGGTGGCTACATGGACTTAGCAAAATGGAATGATTGTGGGCTTAAAAAGGATGAACAGTTACCAGATATAGATGGTAAAGAAGTCTACATTTCTGTTGATTTGTCTTCCACTCTTGATTTAACAAGCTGTGCTTTTATTATTCCAATTGGTGATGGGAAATTTGTGGTACTTGGTCATTCATTCATGCCGGAAGAGACAATGACAACTAAAATGGCAACAGATAAGCAACCATATGATTTATGGGAGCGTCAAAATTGGCTTTCTACTACCCCAGGAGATGTGGTTGATTACAGATTTTTACGTAAATATATACTTGAACAAGTCGAAAAATATAACTGGATTCCAAAAGGTTTCTTTTACGATGAATGGCAAGCACAAGAGATGTCTAATGAAATGCAAGATGAAGGATATCATACAGTAAAAGTTCCACAAAGAATTAACGTTCTATCTCCTGCTTGTAAAAGTTTTAGAGAATTAGTTTATCAAAAGAAAATTATACACATAAATAATCCATTACATAATTGGGCTTTTGGAAATGCAGTAACAAAGATGGATCACAATGAAAATATTATCCTAGATAAAGATAAGTCATCACAGCGTATTGATCCTGTTGCAGCAATTATAACAGGACATGCTCATGCGCGTTTTTATTATCAGCATGGAGATATTAATGAAATGGTATCGGATGATTTCTTGGACAAGATGGGTTGGTGATTATGAAGAAATTAGTTAGTTTTATTGCTGATTTTATTGAAGATATCCTTATTGTTATAGGTGTGCTGTTAATAATCGGAGCATTATTTATGCTCTATAGCATTGCTATTTCAATGATTGGTTTAGGTATCTTTCTAATTATTATCAGCGTAGTTGATGTACATGGAATTAAAGGCAGGAGGTGAATAAATGCTATTTAGAAAATCAGAAAAAAGGTCATATACTTTCCAAGATGTAGAGCTTGCCAAGCTTTTAGGCATTCCTATTGATGGAATTTCAGCAAGTAAAGTTAAAGAGGCAACGTATTTCACTTGTTTGCGTATTCTGAGCGATACTATAAGCAAATTAGGATTAAAGCTCTATCGTGAAACCGGTAATGGCATTAGTAAGGCAAGTGATCATTATTTGTATTCTATGTTAAAGCTAAGACCCAATAAAAACATGTCATCTTCTGACTTTTGGAAGGGTGTAGAGTATCAGCGCAACCATTATGGCCACTCTGTAGTAGTAATTCAGTCTGCAAACAACGGTAAAATAGAAGCTTTACATCCGTTAAATATGTCTAATGTTGAGATATGGGTAGATGATAAAGCAGTAATTGGGCGTACTCCTTCAATTTGGTACGTTTATCGGTCTACTGATAAAGAATATAAGTTTTCTAGTGATGAAGTTTTACACTTCAAAGGGCTAACTACTGATGGTATTAATAGCTTATCAGTAAGAGAATGTCTCAATAAAACCATAGAAAACCTTCAATATGGGTCAGAATACGTTAATAAATACTTTAAAGGTGGCTTATCTGCTAAGGGTTTACTTCAATATACTGGTGATATTGAACCAGGTGCAGCCAACCGAATGAAAGATCGGTTTGAAAAGATGGCTTCAGGTATGGATAACGTTGGTGGTATTTTACCTGTTCCAATGGGCTTTACTTTCTCTTCAATTAATTCTAATATGGCCGATGCTCAATTCCTGGAGATTAATAAATTCTCCATTCAACAAATTGCTGCTGCGTTTGGGATCAAACAACATATGGTCAATGATTTATCCGGTGCAAAGTTTAATAATGTACAGCAACAGAACGAAGAGTTCTATCGTGATACTTTGCAATCGATCCTTACTATGTATGAGCAAGAGTTAACGTGGAAATTGTTAACCGATAGAGAAAAATTAAATCATTTCTTTCAATTTAATGTGGATTCTATCCTTCGAACAGACATTAAGACTAGATATGATGCTTACGGTGTTGGAATTGATAAAGGTTTTCTTACTCCAAACGAAGCTAGGCTTAAAGAAGATATGCCTACAATGGATGGTGCTGACAGCTTAATTGTAAATGGTTCAATGCAACCTCTTGATAAAGTTGGGATGGCTTATGAGGAACCTGTAGAGCCACCTATTGAGGGAGGTGATATAGATGAGTAGAGAGAAAGAGATTAGAACACTTACAATGCCCGTTGAAGTCAGAGCAGATGAAGAGTCGGGGACTAATTATATTGTTGGTTATGCTCTTAAATTTAACTCTGAATCTAATGATTTAGGCGGTTTTGTAGAGATTATTGAGCCAGGCGCTTTAGACGGTGCTGATATGTCCGATGTAAGAGCACTATTTAATCATTCAGCTGATAAAGTACTAGCTCGTAGTAAATCAGGAACTTTAAAATTAGAAGTTGATGAAATTGGACTTAAATATACAATTGCACCACCTGATACTACATATGCTAGAGATTTGATGGAGTCAATGCAGCGAAAAGACATTGATCAATCTTCATTTGCATTCACTCTTAATTGGATGGAAGGCGATGATGATATTGAATATGATGAAGCAAGAGATATTTACATAAGAACTATCAAGAAATTCCGTAAAATTTGGGATGTTTCAGTCGTAACATATCCAGCTTATGAGAAAACAGAAAGTGTTGTTGGTCAAAGAAGTCTTGATAATTATAAGAATGAAGTTGCAAAACAACTTAAAAAGCGTCAAATCGCATTGGAGCTAGATTTAATCTAAGCTCTATTTTTAATGCCATAAATTAAACAATTATTAGAAAAGAGGACTATTAAATTATGAAAAAGATCGATGAGTTGAAGCAATCCCTTGAAACAATCAAAGGTGAAGCACGTTCTTTGAATGCTGAAGGTAAAGTTGATGAAGCGGAAGCAAAACTAGAAGAAGTGCGTTCTATTGCTAAACAAATTAAGATTCAAGAAGAGCTAGATGCAGATGAAAAGAGAGAGGCAGAAAAGAAAATGGAAAAACGTGAAGAAGTAAAAGAAACTACTATTGAAATGCGTCAATTGTTTGGGAAAATGCTACAAGGTAAGTCACTTACTGAAGAAGAACGTGCTCTTGCTCAATCTTCTGTACTTGCTGATGGAGGTTATCTTGTACCGAAAGAAGTTAAGACAGATATCAATGAACTAAAGCGTCAATACAAATCTGCTAAGGACATTGTAGGTGTTCTTCCCGTAGGTACTGAGTCAGGCTCATTCCAAATTGAAGATCTTGCTTCTATGCAGGAGCTAGTAAACTTTGATGAAGATAACTCAGGTCTAGCTGAACAGAATCCAAAGTTTAAGAATGTAGAATACAAGGTTGCCAATTATGGTGCAGTTACTCCTATTTCTCGTTCATTCCTTCAAGACGAAACAGCAAATTTCCTTACATATCTTAATGGAAACTTTGCTAAAAAGGCTATTCGTACTGAAAATAGCAAAATCTTTGCAGAATTGAAGCGTGGGAAAACTGCTGAAGCTCTTTCTGATATTAAATCAGTAAAGAAAGTTATTAATACTAAAGTAGATCCTATTATCAAAGATATCTCTGTAATTGCTACAAACCAAGATGGATTTAACGCACTTGATTCACTTGAAGATGCTCAAGGTCGTGGCTTGCTTCAAGCTAACCCTGCAAATCCTACTGAATACATGATTCTTGGTATGCCAGTACATGTATACTCTAATGCTGAATTGGCTTCTTCTACTGGTGCAACTCCAAAGGCTCCTATGTACATCGGTGCTTTATCTGAAGGTGTTAAATTCTTTGATCGTGGTGTTTATGAAGTACAAATGTCTGAACATGCTGGATTTAACAAAAATCAGGTTATGGCTCGTGTTGTAGAACGTTTTGATGTTAAGCAAGCTGACGCTGCTGCATACGTTTACGCTGAAATTCCAGTAGTTTAATAGCTAGAAGGGACTTACCTCCCTTCTTTTCTTATGGGAGGGTAACAAATGATAGTTGATTTAGTTGAAATGAAACAATATTTAAGGCTAGAAATTGCTGATGATGAAGAAGATGAGATGATTGAGAGCTTCCTTCTGGTTGCTGATGAGTATTTAAAGAGTGCTACAGGATTCAAATTTGAAACAGATGTGCCTGAAAGAGCTAAACTTATTATTAAATTGCTAGTCTCACATTGGTATGATAACCGTGCTGTCGTTGCCCCTAATATTGTAATGAATAAGATCCACTTTACAGTAGATGCTTTAATTTTCCAGTTAACCTATTCTCACGTTGAAGAAGATTTAATCCAATGAGCGTAGGTGCTGGCAAGTATAATAAGCGCATTTCAATACAAGTCAAGGGTGAGGGAAAAGACAAAGATGGTTATCCAATAAAAGATTGGCAAGATGTTGTTAAAGTTTGGGCTAATGTTAGAACGATCTCTGCAAAGGAGTATTTTCAATCTAAGCAGATGAAGAGTGAGAAAACAGCACAATTTCAGTTTAGATATCGTGAAGGATTACATGAGGATATGCGAATTGTCTATAAGGATAGAAATTATGAAATTGAATCCATTATTAATGACAATGAAGAGAATATCACTCTTACAATCATCGGGATTGAGGTGATTTAGATGGCGAATAATGGGTTTTCAGGGTTAGAAGGTATGACTGAGCTGATTAGTCGTTTAGAGAGCATGGGATCAAGTATCGATGAAAATTTAACAGATAAAGCTCTTCAAGCAGGATCAGAAATAGTCAAAGAAAAGGTAAGAAATCATCCAAATATGCCTGTCAGTAATGGCAGTGGCCCTCATGCTAGGGACAATATTGGCATTAAAAAGATGAAAAAAGGTCAATTTGACATTGGTGCAAGAGAAGAATTTTTCTATTTGTTATTTCATGAAGTTGGTGCTAAAGGGGGTACATACAAAGGGAAAGATGGTAAAAAGTACAAAATCCCTAATATTAGTGCCAAACCTTTTATGAGACCAGCATTTGAGACTCATAAGAATCTAATTGAGACTGCTATGGGTGAAGTAATCAAAAGGGAGCTTGGATTATGAGCATTAATGAGCTAATTATTTCTACTCTCAAGCCAATTGCCCCTATTGCTTTTCATGAGTATACAGGATCAGAAAGTAAATACATGACATTTTCTGTTTACAATCAAAGTGCCGGTTTAATTGCTGACGATGAAGAAATAATGACTGTTTATAGTATTCAACTTGATGTCTTTGGCAAAGGAAACATTGAAAGTGTTGTGTCACAAGCAAAAGAAGCATTAAAACAAGTTGGATTTGAAAGAATTAATGAAATGGATTTGTATGAAATTGAAACAAAAACATTTAGAAAAATGCTGATGTTCAAAACAAGTATGTGAGAGTAGCCTTTTGGCTGCTTTTTATTTAAAAAAATTAATGGAATGAGGAATTAATAATGGCTTTAGTCGGTCTAGATAATATTTACGTAGCAAAATTAACAGAAGAAAACGGTGAAATTACATATGATACACCGGTACGTATTCTAAACGCAATTGATGCAAAAATTACTCCTACAGTAGATAGCCAAAATCTATATGCTGATAACACTGTTGCAGAAATCCTTCGTGTGTTTTCTCAGGTAGATGTTGAATTTACAATTGCTGAATTGTCGTCTGATCATTATGCAATGCTTATGGGAGTCGAGAAGGATGAGAATGGTGTCCTAGTTGATTCTGCAGAAGATGAAGCACCTTATTTTGCATTTGGTTTCCGTGCTAAGAAGAGTAAGGGTGAAAATAGACTAGTTTGGCTTTATAAAGGTCGATTTACTTCAGTCGATGAATCTTACCAAACTCAATCTGATAAAGCTGACTTCACAACGCAGCCAATTAAAGGGACTTTTGTTAAGCGTTCCGATGGTAAGTGGAGAGCTAAGGTAGATACAGATGATCAAGACATTCCACTACCTGTTATCAATGATTGGTTTACAAAAGTTTATGATGGAGCAGTTGTTACTCCCTAAGTACGCCGCATACGGCACGTCATATACAGTCTATTACGAGTAAAGAGAGGATTGTCCTTTCTTTACTTTTTTTGTGCCAAAAAGTGCGGCTATTCGGTTTTAACAACTTAGACGAATAGCTGAATTTTTATGATTAAAATTAAGGAGTGAAATAATTTGGCAAATGATAATAAACAATTAATTAAAGATGCCAGTGGTAGCATACCTACTCCACAGTTTAAAGATAAGACCACTGGAGACTTCAAAAGTCATACTGGAGACAAAGCCCCCTTCTATCAATTGGTAGATGATACGGGAAAAGTTATCGGTGGATCTGTCCCCATCAATACGCAACTAACGGGGAGTATTGTTACAGATGTAACCCTGCAAAATGCAGTTAGTGCAACGGGAAACGGAACAGCGCACACACCGGTAAATGACGTTAAATTGCGCCTTGAAATAAACGGCACTAGCACAAGTCGAACAATTAATTTTGAGATGGCGAGTATTAGTGGGACTTACATTCCAGTTACAGCGTTCAACATCACTGATCCTACTAAATATGGAACATCAACAACGGGCGGAAGTAATACTACGCCGGAGTTTTGGGAAGTCGATGTGCCTGCTGGTTTCTCTTTTAGAGCAAGAGTTTCAGCAATCACCGGAGGAACTGTTACCGTAAAAGGTAAATCTAAGGTGGTGGCATAATGGGTAAGTTAGATACAGCGTTTGTTAATGCGGATAAGGCCTTGAAAGAAATATCCAAACCTATCAATCCTGAGAAAACCACTTTTATAAAGGTGTCTAAAAATCTAATCAGTAAAAAAGAGCTAACATTTGGTTATAATTTAGATTTAACTACTGGGGAAAACATTTCTAGTGGTACTGCTTCAATTTCACCACTCATTGAAATTAAACCAAATTCAAATTATTTTGCTAGTGCTTTTAATAGACGAGCATTTTATGACTCTAACAAAAATTTCATATCGGCAATTCCTGGAAATGGATCGTTTGTCACACCTGCTAACGCTAAATATATTAAAGTTTCAACTACTTCTCCTGATACTTTGATGATGAATGAAGGCGATACATCATTACCTTATGAGCCATATCTGCCCCCTTATTTTGAAAATGTAGAGGTTAAAACATTAGGTAAGAGTGTGGTTGGAGGTGAAAATTTAAAGCGGGGCGAAGTGGACGTTGTTCATTTAGGATTTGTAGAAGATTCGACAAATAAACTAAATACAGCGAATCTTACTGAAGGCTTCTCTATAAGTGCGACAACTGGAGAACCAGTAGCGAATTCTACAAATACTATATCTGATTTTTTTAAAATCAAACCTTCTCAACAATATATCGGGAATATTTCTAGGTGGGCGCAATATGACGCAAATAAAACATTCATTTCGAGTGCAACATCCAATCCTTTTACAGTTTCTTCAAATGCAGTCTATTTGAGAGTAGTTATTTATAACCCGAACGTAAGTGTTGCACAACTAAACGAAGGGGCTACGCTTCTACCTTACGAACCATTTTATAGAAAATTCAAGGAATCAAGCGGCCTTTCTTTCGATGTAAAAGAAACACCTATTAAAACAGCGGATTACTTTGTTGAGGATTTAGAAATAAACGGAATATTTAACGCACCTACGATGGAGAGTAAATCTGACACATCACCTTCACCTTTAGGAAATGAAAGTTATTCACAAATATATGGGTATTACGATGCCTTAGTTACGGCTTTCCCAGACTATGTGAAGAAAACGTTTCTAGGTAATGATGCAACAGGACTTCCTATCAATAGGTACGATTTTACTCCGCAACCTGTAAACAATGTTGATTCAGTAACAATGTTTCCAAAAGTATTAATCACTTCCGGCACACATGGTTTTGAACGTGATTCTGTTTGGATTACCCTTCAGACCATGAATCAGATCAGCGAACATTGGAAAGAAGATTCGCTATTAGAAGTTCTACGATGGAACGTACACTTTATCGTCATACCGTTGGTTAATCCATGGAGCTATGTTAATGCCACTAGGAAAAATTCAAACGGTGTAGATATAAACCGTAACTTTCCGACTGATTGGGAAGCTGGTAGTAGTGACCCAACTGCATCAACTTATCGAGGAACTGCCCCTTTGTCAGAGTTAGAAGCTCAATATGTGCATAATGTTATGACTTCTGAAATTAATAATTTGCTTTATGTTGTGGATTTTCATAACTTTCACACTCCAGCAACTCCGAGCGGTTTTATGTGGTTAGTTGGAGCGACTACCTTTAATCGAAGTGCAGCAAAGCATTTAATTAGTAAGATGTCGAGAAAATGGAAAAAAGAGCACACTTTTTTACCACAGGACAACTCAACCATGTTTGGGTATTCGAGTAGTGTCTCGGGTGGTTTAATAGCGCAAGAAGCGGTGAATCAAGGTGTTCAGTCGACTACTTTTGAGATTTGCCAAAGATTTGAATTAGAGCCTAATTTCGCGAATCATTCTTCTTTAACTATAACGCTCGGAGTTGAAGCGTTCACTAATTGGCTGCTTTTGATGATTAAAAACAATATCCGCATTTGGGAAAAGTAACACATATTCGGTTGCAACAACACTGTACAACTAACGGGTTGCGATAGTGGCTTATTAAAAAGAAAAATATTGATACATAAGAGGGGCTGAAGCCTCTCTTTTTTAATTAAAAAATTTGGAGGTACATACATGAAAGGTAAAGATTTGAAACAAGCAAAGGTATTGAGAATTGAGCTAGATAGAGAGCGTCCAATGACATTTGATTTTAATGCAATGTGCGAATTGCAGGAACTAGGATATCATGATCCTCAGTGGGCTTTTAGAGAGTTGCAGATGGAAAATTTAACTGCAATGAAGTCGGTTTTGTATGCAAGTTTAGTAGCAGGACAATTGACAGAAGATGAAGATGCTTCACTGGATTTAACAGTTCATAAGGTCGGAAGCATTCTTGGTAAAATCATGACTTCTGATAAGGATCATTTCACATCAATTTTTAGTAACTTAGGGGAAGTAATAAGAGATTTCTTTCCGTCAGAATCAGAAGAACAAAATAAAGAAGAAACTGATGGTAATGATTCAAAAAACTAACTAGCCAACCTCAAGAATTTGATTGGGGTTGGTTTTTATATGTTGCTACAAACGAATTAGGCTTCTCTGAAAAAGAATTTTGGAGAATGACTTTGAGGAAGTTAGACCTTTTATGGAAAACAAAATGTCAATTTAAATATGGAAATAAAGAATCACACGATAAAAATGATATCGATAATAACAAGAAAACTTTTATTGATGAAACTAATGAAATGGATTTTTGGAATTTATAAAGTTTCTAGTTAGAAAAGAGGTGAATCAATGTCGAGTAATGAAAATTTAGGTGCTCTTAGAATATCTCTAGGCTTAGACTCAGCGCAATTTAATCAGAGTATTACTGATATTAATAGACAGTTAAAAGCTGTAAGGTCAGAATTCACTGCTACTAATGATGGTACTAAAGAGTATGCTAAATCATTAGAAGGTTTAAGAGCTAGAAATGATACTCTTACACGTCAAATGCAGTTACATAGAGCTAAAGTTACCGAATTAAGGCGACAATATGAGCAATCTGTCCAAGTTAAAGGCGAAGACGATGCTGCAACACAAAGACTATTAATCCAATATAACAATGCTCAAGGTGTTCTCAGACGTACACAATCCTCTCTTGAAAGAAATAATGCAGCTATTGAAGAACAAACAAATAAGGCAAAAAAGGCTGAAAAAGCTCTGAAAAACTTCGGAGACGGTGCTAAGTCGATTGGTGGTACATTATCTAAAACTTTAACCCCTGCATTGGGCGCAATGGGAATTGGACTACTTAAAATTGCTGATAATGCAGATGGATCTTCAGCACGTATACAAAGAGTATTAGGTATAACAGGTGAAGAAGCTGATAAATTAAGCGAAAAAGCTCGTGGACTTTGGGAAGAAGGCTGGGGCGACAGCGTAGAAGATGTTGAAGATGCCCTTTTAAATGTAAAGCAAAATATGAAAGATATTAATGAAGCTGATTTAGTTAAAGTAACTGGCAATGCTATGTATCTTGCTGAAATATTTGATGCTGAAGTTAATGAGGTAACTCGTGCAGGTAATAATTTAATGAAAGGCTTTGGATTAGAAAGTGAAGAAGCCTTTGATTTGATGGCTTGGGGTGCTCAAAATGGTCTTAACTTTTCACAAGAAATGTTTGATAACCTATCTGAATATGCACCACTCTATAAGAATTTAGGGTTTTCTGCTGAAGAATATTTTGATTACCTTCAAAAAGGCTCAGAAGAAGGGGTTTACAACCTTGATTATCTAAATGATGCTATGAAAGAATTTTCTATTGTTACTGCTGAAGGTGGGGATGCCACTACTGAAACAATGGGAGAGCTTTCTAAAGGTACTCAGGATTTATTCAAGAAGTTTGAGAATGGCGAAGCTACTGTAAAAGACTTACATAATTCAGTTATCAAAGATTTAAATGGAATGGACGACAAAGTTAAGGCTAATCAACTAGGTGTATCACTTTATGGAACTAAGTGGGAAGACATGGGTGTTGATACCATGCTTGCTCTTGGTGGTATAACAGGTGAGCTTGATAACGTTAATGGTGCAATGGATCGTTCTGGTGATAACGTTGAATATACATTTGGAGAAAAAGCACAAGTTTTATTTAGACAAACACAAGATGCTTTATTGCCTTTAGGAGAAACTTTATTAGAAGTTGCACAAGACTGGCTTCCTAAAGTTACTGCTGGTATTGAATTTGTGACTGAAAAGTTTGAAAACATGTCTCCTACTATGAAGAATCTAACCCTTATTGTAGGTGGAGTAGGCTTAGTAATCGGCCCCGTAATTGGAGCAGTTGGTATGTTTGCTTCTGCTATTGGTGGTCTAATTCCAATTGTAACTTCAGTAACAGGATTTATCGCTGGTGCAGGTGGGGTAACTGGTGCTTTAGGAGTAGCGTTTACTGCATTAACAGGGCCGGTAGGTCTTACAATTGCAGCAGTTGCAGCTCTAGGAGCAGGTTTCTTGGCACTTGATCATGAAATGGATAAACCTGTACTTAAATCAGAGATATTTAGTGATAAGATTTCTGAAGCTACACAAAAGGCTGTAGGAAGTTACATGAAATTGAATGATGATGCTACTGCTGAATTAAATTATCTTTCTTCCTCACAATCTACTATTACACAAGGTATCGCTGATGATATGGTATCTAAGTATAAGTCTATGGGTGATCAAGTTTTAACTGCCATGAAAGAAAATCATCAAAAACAACTTGATGAAACTCAGAGCTTATTTGATCAAAGTGCTATCTTAACCGAGGAAGAAGAAGCAAAACGATTAGCAAAGTTAAAGGCAGAACAGTTAAAAGAAACAGAAGAACATGATAAGAATCAAAAAAGAATCAATGAAATTTGGCAAACTGCTGCTGATGAAAAACGTGGCATTACGGATAAAGAAGCTGCTGAGATCGCTAAGATTCAAGAAAAACAACGTACTAAAGCTGTCGAGGAATTATCTAAAAGTAAAGAAGAACAAAAGATTATCCTTACTAACTTGAAAGAAGAACAAAGTGTCATTAATGCTGAAACTGCTGCTAATACTGTTAAAAAGTCAGTTGAGACAAGGGATAAAGTTGTTAAAGAAGCTAACAAACAGTATAAAGAAAAAGTAGCAACAGCAAAAACTGCTCGTGATGATCTTGGCATTATTTCTGCTGATGAAGCTGACAAAATTATTAAAGAAGCAGAAGAATCAAGAGATGAATCTGTAGATGCTGCTGAAGATATGCATAAAAAAGTCATCAAGGAAGCAAAGGGTCAAGCTAAGGATCATGCAGATGAAATCGACTGGGAAACTGGTGAAGTTAAGTCTGGATGGGATCAAATGTGGGAGAAGGTAGACAAAGTTTGGGGATGGATTAGTAATCTATTTGGAAATGACAGCTCTGCTAAAAAATCTACGTCTACAGTCGGAGGCACTAGCCAATATAGAAAATATGCAAAAGGTACAAAGAATGGTCGTCATCCAGGTGGACGTGCTTTAGTTGGTGAAGAAGGACGTGAGCTTGCTCATATTCCTGGTAGAGGTATCACAATGCTTGGTCAAGGTGGAGCAGAAATGGTAAATCTACCTGCTGGTTCTTCAGTTTTACCACATGGTCATACTGAAGGTATATTGAAACAATACGGTTTTCCTTCAAATACGCCTGCTTATGCCACAGGAATAGGTGACTTTTTTGATACTATTCTTGAAGGGCCGAAGGCTATCTTTAACAAAGGGGTAGAGAAATTTGGATTAAAAGATAATATTTTACCTTCATGGTTTACTAAAGTCAGTGGTAGTCCCGTTGAAGCAATTAAAGGTTTAGCTCAAAGTAAAATCCAATCTTTAATTGATGATTGGGGCTTCTTTGGTGGCGGTAGTGCTTCTGGTAAAAATGTATTTGGTCATATGACTAAGACATCTTCTTATGGTTATCGAAAACATCCTATTACTGGACAAATGAAACTACATGCCGGTGTCGATTATGGTGCTCCTACTGGAACTCCTATATATTCTGCTTCAGGTGGTAAAGTAATTTTCTCTGGATACGGTCAAAGAGGTTCCGGTTATGGTGGATATGGTAACGTTGTTGCAATTACTGACGGTGCTGGATTCACTCATATGTATGCTCATAACTCAAGAAACTATGTAAGCTCTGGTCAATTGGTCAAAACTGGTCAAACTATTGCTGCTGTAGGCTCTACTGGTGATTCAACCGGCCCCCATTTGCATTATGAAGTACGTAAAGGTGGTCGTCCTGTTAACCCTGGTTATGCTTCTGGTGGCTTCATTAATGAAGAACACACAGCTCAAGTTGGAGAAGGTGGTAAGAAAGAAGTAATCATTCCACTTGAACAATACAAAGGGAGAGCTGTTGATCTATGGTTGCAGACTGGTAAGATACTTGGAATGTTTAAAGCTCCACAAACTTATCAGGTAAGTAGTGTAGGTGCATCTAGTTCAGGTTCAATGTCTTCTAATATGATTGATAACCTTGTGAGAAGTATTCAAGGATCATCTTCAAATGCAGAAAGTCAATTGCAACCAATCACATTGAATTATTATGGATCTGGCTCAAGAGAAGATGCTTCAGATTTTGCTAGTGTTGTAGAAGAGCAGCTTACTAGAAATATGAGACGACAAAATAGAGGGAAGGGGATTAAATGAACAGGTATTTAACTATTCAACGTTTAAATGGACAAGAATACATATTAAATAAGCAAAATGGTTTTATTGTAAGTAGTTTTAAAATAAGTGCCCCTTCTCCTCGTATTGCTAGTGAGTATGTTGAAGGTTTAGACGGATACATAGATATGGGTGCTGATTATGCGGAGCGTAGGATTGAATCTACGCTCCATTTTCTTGCCTTGGATGAGATTGATTACATTCTAAAAAGGAATGAGATTTTCAGCATTTTTGCAAGTAAGGAACAATTTTATGTAATTGACAGTAGAGAACCAGGTAAACGTTGGCTAGTCCGTGCTGAAGGATATTCACCTGATTTAGTTGGATCTAGAACTGGTACTGTAAATATCAATTTCATTTCTGCTAGTACATATGCAGAGTCAACCGGTACTTCACTTGATCCTAAAACTTTTGCTTTGGGTATTTGGCAAATTGGCCAAGGGCTAATCTTAGATGAAACTCTATACACACATACAACTAATACTTTTAGGATTTATAACCCTAGTGCTGTCGATATCGATCCAAGAAATTTACCATTAGTTATTACTTTTAGAGGAGCTTCAACTAATCTTCAAATCAAAAATTTAACTACATTAGATTTTTATAAGTATACAGGAAGCACAGGGACTAATGACAAACTTGAGCTAAGTGGAATTCGCTCCTTAAAAAATGGCGTATCTGTATTTAAAAATACTAATAGAAAATTGATTAAACTAAAATCTGGTTGGAATGACTTTGAGATTATTGGTTCTTCATCATTCTCAATCACTTTCGATTTCAGGTTTTATTATCTATAAGGAAGTGATGATAATTGGCGAAGTATAAAAAAGTAAGTAATGCTTTAGATCCTAACTTTAGGAACGATTATAATAATAACGTTGATGCTATAGAAGCAGATATGGAGAAATCATTAAGTGATTCCTCAGAAGCTCTCAATATTGCTAATCAAGCACAATTCCAATCTCAATCTGCAGAAGATAAAGCGAATAGTGTTAAAGCTGAATTTAACCAGGTCGTTATTGAAGGTGATTCATCCGTTGAAGCTGCTCAAGCTAGAGTGGATGCTGATGGAGTAACACATACAACTTTAAAAGAACGATTAGATGCTAATGAAACTGAAACTGCAAATGAGATTGATCAGATTCAGAATGACGTCAATGGATTAAATGTGGGAGTCAATGAGATTAATGAATCAACTATTCCTCAAATTCAAAATGACATTACTAATTTAAATAGTCAAATTGAAAAAGAATCTGAATTTAGTAAGCCTTTCCCTTGGTATGTAGCTCATAGAGGTGCTAGAAATATTTATCAAGAACATACGATAAAAGCTTATGAAAATTGTATAGCTAGGGGAAATAAACTAATTGAATTAGACGTTCGAAAGAATGCAGATGGAGCATTAGTAGTAATGCATGACGACACACTTGATCGAACTACAGACGGAAAATGGAATGTTAATTTGGTTAGCACAGGTTATCTTTCCACTCGTAGTGTAGACGATAAAGTGACTACAGGTGAATATGGTTATACTAATCAACCTATTCCTACGCTTAATCAGGTTTTTGAAAGATTAGGGAGAAAAACAAACTATATTATTGAGAGTAAAGACAGAGAAAGTGCTCAAGATATTTGTGCTCTAGTGAAGAAGATGAAACTAGAGGATTTTGTTATTATACAGTCCTTTAGTTCGAGTGATTTACGCACAATAAAAGATGAAGGTATTAGATTAATGTATCTATCTGATTTAGTGCAACCACTTGCTGTTAACCTATTTTTGTTAGATAACATTCATTATCTAGGTTGCTCCGTAAACGCACCTGATTCGTACATTACTAGTATGATGAATGAAGGATTTAAAGTATTCGTCTATACCGTTAATCACAAGTTTCAACATGAAAGACTGCAAGCTTTAGGTGTGCATGGATATTTTAGTGATGAGCCGTTTTACATACAGAATAATTATCAACTTTCTACGGATAGATTTAGAGAAAAGGTCTTTACTGATGGTATGTTGGCTTGTGATGGTGAATACAGGGGAACATTTAATACTCAAACTCTGAGTCCTTACACATGGGGATTTACTGATAATACCACTAAAGTAAACGAGAGAGACTTTGTTTTACAAGGATATCTTGGGGAACTAGATGAATCATTTACTCTTAATTATCAAATTCAATTTGAAAACATAGCTACAGGATGGTTGAGCACAGCTATTTGTTTAGGCAAAGATTACTTTGACGATACAAATTATGCAAAATCTGCAGGTGGTTATCATCTATTGTTTTCTGAAATAGGGCATTTGTTTATCTACAAAATTACTGACACTGAAGCTGTAAAAATTGCTGAATACAGAACTAATCAACCAGTTGCAGCCAATACACCAATTGATTTGAAAGTTACTGTAAATACTACAAGTATTAAATTTGAGCGTTTGGACGTTCCTTATAGTGTAACTGCTGTAGATAATTCTAAGCGTAGTGGGTATGTGGCATTTGGAAGAAGAATGGTTCGTGGATCGTTTTCAAATGTAAGTGTATCTTAATATGAAAGGAGAAGAGACTTCTGGAAGTTACATCTATTTATAATGAGACAGAAAAATTAACTTCATATACAAACTTAGTAAGAAGGCGAGTGGTCAACGGTGATCATACGCTTTCTTTTTTATTGCCTAAAACTCAATTAAATGAACATAGTTTTGATTTGGCACAAGTTGAGTCTATCCTAGAATATGACAATGATAAATATCGTATTAAAGGACTTTCGCAAAAAACTAAGCGAGAGACACCTTATAAACAAATTCAAGCTGATCATATTTTCTTTGACATAATTGATATGTATCAATATGATACTTTGACGACTGGATACAAATCCATCTCACAATGTCTTAGTTTTGCTTTAAAAGATACTGGTTTCACTTTTACTATTGTGGGATCATTTGGAACAGTATTATTGGAGAACTTTGGTGACAATAATTCTCTTGCTTTATTTCAAGATATCATCAATAAGTTTGGTGCTGAGTATTTAATTAACGGAAATGATATTAGAATTTACAGCAAAATAGGAATAGAGTCTGATTTTCAGTTCCGTTTCAAACATAATCTAAAAACATTTACTCAGTATGTTGATGGAAATAGTCTTTCAACATACATAAAAGGTTATGGGAAATTAGATGACAAAGGAAATCCAATTGTTACTGCTGAGTATACCTCTCCTTTAGCAAGTGCTTATGGAATAAAACATGCTAATCCTGTAAGAGATGAGCGATATACTAATCAAGCTGAATTGTTGAAAAGGTTAAAAGAAGAGCTAAAAGATACACCTGAAGCGAGATTCGAATTGGAATTTGTTGAATTAAAGAAGAATGGCTATCCTGCAGTATCACCTGGTTTGGGTGATGATGTGTTTGTCATTTATGAGCCGTTAAAAATTGATATCCCAACAAGAATATTAGAAATTGAAGACTATCCAGAGTCCAATCAATCTCCTAAAGTTACATTAGCTAATGTTAAAGATACCCTTGTGGATGCAGTGTTTAGTAGAAGTAAGAATATATTGGATAAAATATGGGACGAGAATACAGGGAAACTAAGATATGATGTTTACGATGAATCTGTGAAACGTGCTACTGAAGCCTTAAATAATTCCCTTACTGAATTGGAGTATCCAGAGGGTATGGGTATCATTGCTCGTGATCCAGATGACCCTAATCGATTTGTTGTGTTTCGTTCTGGTGGAATTGGAATCACAGTTGATGGTGGTCAAACTTTTAAAGAGGCGATTACGAGTGATGGTGTAACTACTTCATTACTCACAGCAGGACAAATTAAAACGAACAATGTACAGATTATCGGAAACGATGATCTTTTTTATTGGGATGGAAATAAACTTATTGCTATCAATGCTAGTGATCCTAATAAATATGTTCAATTAAATTCTAATGGTCTAGTGGTGAAAAAGGGGCTCATTGAAGTTGAGCGTGAGGACGGCTATAAAACAATTATTGGTGGTAAATTAAGCCATAGTTTTGAGTTGCAACCAGAAGAGCCAGGTGGAATGTCTTCATCTATAGTAGTTGAAGACAGATATTGGACTACTACTAGTACTGAATACGGTACTTTAAATCGATACACATTTAGTCATGAGGCAAGATATCTAAAGCTTCAAATGGATCAAAAATGCCAATCAGGTCAGTATCAATCAATTGTACAAATATATGATACTAGCAGTGGTGAAATTTTAGGTTCAAGCTCAGTTAAAAGTACAGAAGTTCAAACTAGATACATTTTAATAGATTTAGGTGTCCCAGACGGATCAAAAAAAGCAATATGGTTAATGCTTCGTTCTTCTAGTGGATCAAGTAAGGCTTATGCTAAAAAAGTTAGGATGGAATTGACTGATTATGGTGATTAAATTCTATGTAAGTGTGGATGGTAGTGGAAACATTATTGATTCAATGGCAGGGCCGACCATGATGGCTCCCCCAGAATACGATTATTATTTTGAGTTAGATTCATGGAATGTTGTAGACAACTTAGATAATTACATAGTTGAAAATGGAGAACTAATGAAGAGGTCATAAATGATCTCTTTTTTTATTGTTTTGAAGGGAGGTGTCCTGTTGGACTCTCAAAATGAAAGAATAGCCAAGCTAGAAGAACAGAGCAAAGGTCACACTGATCACTATGACAGGTTATATGAAACCATGCTTAGGATGGAAACAAAATTAGATACATACACAACAAACTTTTTACCAAGAACTGAAGCTCAAGAAATGTTTCGTTCCCGTGATGAGGATATCAAAGAAAATCGTGAGTCTCTAGAAAAACTCGAAAATGAAATTAAAAACGATAGTCGCAGCAACAAGGCAATATTACCTGCCTGGTTTGCTGTGGCTATTTCTATTATTGTCGGGATTTTGTCATTGATAACAATAATTTTATAGAAGAAAAGGAGTTTTACATAATGAGTAGATTTAAAGTAGTATCAGCCGATCAAGTTATTGAAATGTTAAAAGGTTATAGATACAAATACGCACAAGTTCATCATACTTGGAAACCTGATCACTCTGACTTTAACGGTAGCAATCATATTGCATTGCAAGAGAGTATGTGTCGCTATCACACTAATGTTCGTGGATGGGATGATATTGGTCAACACTTAACGCTTATGCCAGATGGTAAATTTGTTACAGGTAGAGCATTCAATTCTACTCCTGCCGGTATTTACGGTTATAACACAGGGGCATTTATGATTGAGCATGTAGGTAACTTTGACAAAGGCCATGATAAATTACAAGGTGCTCAATTGGAAAGTAGTCTTAAAGTTTACCAGTATCTTGTTAAACATTGTGGCGCATCAATTATGTTCCATACAGAACATGCAGCTAAATCCTGTCCTGGTACTGGTTTAGATAAACATGATTATGTCTATAAAGTACTTAGCTTTAAGCCTTCTGCTTCCACACCTGAAGTTGTTCTTCATCCTACACAACAAAAAGTGAAGGATAAGGTAATTTCCTTTGTACTAGGTGTAGGTGATGAAGGATCTCAAGTTAAACAATTGCAGAATGATCTTAAATCACTTGGGTACGATATCGGCAAATATGGTGCAGATGGCAAGTTTGGCAGAGATACTAAGGATGCAGTTAGAGCATTCCAAAAAGATAAAGGTTTAGTTGTAGATGGTCTAGCCGGCCCCAACACGTTTGATGCAATTAAGAAAGCTAAAACTCAAAAGAGCAAGCCTTCAAGCAGTGGTTCTGCTATTGTTCCTTATCCTGGATTGCTTAAAGTCGGATCTCGTGGTAAAGACGTAGAGCGTGTTCAACGTGCTGTGGGAGTAACACCTGATGGTATCTTTGGACGTAACACAGAGAAAGCTGTCAGAGCTTATCAGAGTCGTCATGGACTAGCTGTAGATGGTCTTGTTGGTATTAACACTTGGAATAAAATGTTTTAGGAAAGGTAAGTGATACATATGGATAACCAGAACAGAGGTAATGTTTATACTCTTGTACTAGCAATCCTTGGACTTACTAAGCTAATTAGTGAAGTCTTTTTTAATTTCTCATTATTTAGCGATTCAGATATTGATCAAATTGCAAACTATGTAGCTGTTATTGTGGCTGTTGGTGGATTGTATCTAAACAATAGTTTAAAAAGCACTACATTTAAAAAAGAAGACAAATAAACATAAGCCCTGCTCCTAAATGGAGTGGGGCATTTTTTGTTAAAGTTTTTTACTATGTAAGTATCTTCTGAGTAGATATCCTTCAAGATTACGTCTGATTTCAAAGTATTCTCTTCTAGGTAAATACTCCTCAACATCAATTTCATGTCCTAGTCGCTTAATCTGATAATGAACGAATATTGACGGAGGTGCAGTCTCCAAACACTCATAGTTAATGATGTCATTCATAACTTTTATCTTCATCCCCATCTTGCTACCCCTTGTAATCAAATTTTCCCTGCTTAACATCATCTTCAATCGTTTTAACGTATTCTTGTAAATCTTCTGGTAACTGATCAACCTCATCTAATGTAAAAGTGTGCAAACCACCTTCTTTAAAATTGAATACTTTTAAATGTCTTCTCCCACCTTTAAATTCGCAATGCATAAGATCATATTTAATCTTCATAACGACTCCTTATAATTCTGCTTTAGTATTAATTATACCTTCTTAATTGGATAATAATTGTAAATAAAAATTTGTGGACAGTGTATTTGTCTGCAGATATAGTAAAAGAACTGTATAGTTATAGTCTAATGATAATAAAAAGGGGATCAGGTAGAAAGTGAAATACGTTATCGAACTTAAGCCAGGTAGAAAAATGGATAAAACAGATATAAAGCAGTTAAAAGAAAAAGTTTACTCTGAACTTTTAAGTGACCTTCCAATTAATATGGATTTATCAAATAGAATAAATGTAAAAAAATGTAGACAGACATAATTACTATAGGTATATTAATCTTATCGTACATATTCAGGTGTGTGTATGAGGAGACATCCATTGCTCATGGGTGTCTTTTTTATTGATCATTTTCAATCCAGATCTCTTCTATATACATATTCAACTTCTTAGCTATCTTCATTGCTACTGGCAGCGTAGGTATAGACTTCTGATTTTTGATTAATCCAAGAGCCCCTTCACTTATTCCAATATCCTTTGCAAAATCCCTCTGTTTAATATCTCTCTCAGCAAAAATAACCTTTAATTTACATTTCATTTCGCATCACCTAAAAACATATTCGTCATACAAAACATTTTGTCCTTTATGTTTTTTGATAATGGACAAACAACATACAAGCGTAAAGATACATATTATCTACCAAGGTAGCTAAATGGAAACAGGATAAGTCGAATCTTAATCCATTAGTTAAGTTGTTAGTAAGGTATCTATTACCGAGGTAGTACGAGTGATAATGCTGATATGTAGGGATTTGAGGAATTTGTTATTAGCGAAGCGAGCCGAGAGGCGAAGTGGGAGCTAATGATGCCCAAGTGGATTTGATTTTATTCATCAAATCAGAAAAAAGGGGAGAGAAAATTATGGGAAATTTCAACGTGAGCGCACATTCTGTCCTTAACATGCCTTTAGAAATGCAGATTGGAACAGGAATAGTCGTACTAGTTGGTGGTGTCTTGGTTGCTTCTACGATCATTGAAAGAAAGTACGCTAAGAAAGGAATGCTTGTGCAAGCTGAAAAAGTAAATAACATAACACATACTCTCGTACCTTGTATTATTGGTGGATCAATTGTCTATATGTTTATTGAAGCTTTTGGTGCGTTTTTATGAGTAGGGGAGCAGAAAGACGCAAACTGATGAACATGTTTAGGATAGCTGATATTAGCTCTACATTTAAAATTGGGAAAGATCCGATTAATAACTATCCATCTATTGTGAATGTGGAAGTAAAGAGTGAGTATAAGCGTTTCGTGTTTAAATTGCCGGTTGGTTTAAATCCAGCAGACTTTAATAAAAAGACATTTATCATTGATCAGACTTATGGCAGCAACTACGAGTTGGATAGCAAAGACAATGTATACTGTTTAACTGTCCATTCTAAAGTACGTAGCATGTCAAATAAGTATGACTTTAGCGAGTATGACCTATCACCTTATAAGCTTCCTATCGTAGCAGGAAAAGACCGGAATGGAACCACACACATATATGACATGGTTAGGTATCCCCATTTACTCTTAGCCGGTGAAACTGGCAGTGGAAAATCGACAGAACTTAGAGCAATACTGACAACTTTAATACTTTCTAATAAAAATGTTCATCTGTATTTAGCTGATCTTAAGCGTTCTGAGTTTCACTTATTTAAGCGCATAGATAAGGTAAAAGAGGTTGTTCACGATGTATCAGGATTAAGCCGTATAATGTCTTATTTAAGTCGGGAAATGGAACGTAGAGGCGATCTTTTAGATGAGGCTGAAGTCATGCACATTGATGATCTAGAGAATCCACCACCGTATATTATCCTTTGCATTGATGAAGTAGCCTTATTGAAGAAAGAAAAAGCAATAATGGGAAAGGTTGAGGATGTATCAGCAATTGGAAGAGCACTAGGAGTATTCTTGATATTGTCTATGCAGAGACCGGATAAAGACGTATTAGATGGCAAATTAAAAAATAATCTAACTGTCAGAATGGCTTTTGCTCATGCTGATAAGATTAACTCTGACATTACTTTAGGTAGGGGAAGTAAATACAATGCAGAGAAATTAGAAGAGCCTGGGAGAATGTATTTTAAAAATAAAGGTGTGATGGAGTTACAAGCACCATTGCTTGAAGCTGATCCAGCTAAGAAGTTATTGCAGCCTTTTAAAGTTGATACAGTAGTTAAAGATGAACTATCTGCGATTCATGATGGAGAAGTCCAAGAAGATAGTACTGAAAACATTTTTGGGTTACTAGGGGGAAATGACAATGAATAAGCGTGATTCAGCTATCCTTAATGATTTGCAACGTCATAGGGTTATGTCTCGTGATGATATTGTTTCTCTTCATTTTAATAACCTTAAAGACCCTATAAAGGCATGTAATAATGTGCTCAAACGAATGAGAAGAGACGGTTATATAGAAGCAAAGTTAGATCATCAACCTTATTTATACTTTCTATCACCTTCACCTATCAAGAAAGATAGCCAGAAGATACCGCATTTTCTTGCTATTGTGGATTTCTATAAGCAAGCAAGTAAATTGAGAAAGCCTAAACAATTCATTGTTGAACCAAAGTATGGTAAAGGATATATGGAACCGGACGTATTCATGAATTGGAACGATTCACCTTTCTTTGTAGAGATACAGAGGACACTCTATTCTGAGAAGGTTATGAATGAAAAGATTAATCGATATGAGAATTATTATAGAAGTGGATTATGGAAAGAGGAGAGCTGGCAACCGAAAGATAAAAAGGTGTTTCCCTTCATTATACTAATCAGCGATACCAGATACTCAATTGATAGCAATTTGAAAGTATTCCAAGCTCCAAGTTTGAATGATTTTATTTCTACTTTACATGATAGGAAGAGTGGGTAATAATTGATTATCTATAGGTAAAATAACTTATTTCTGGATAAATGCACCTTTAACAGTTTGGTTATTTTCAAGATATTCATATAAGAATATCTTTTTATTTGAAGGGGGATTAGATGAAATTAAATCACAAAGTGAATTTAATTATTCACAGGAAGAAAATTTATATTATATTAATAGGATTTGTATTAGTAGGTTGTTATTTTGCTAATATAAACCCAATTAAATACTCGGCTAATATAATTTATAGGATTATTCCTATAGATTTATCCGATCCAGCGATTGCAGCATTGTTTGGAGCGTTAATTGGGGGGATATTATCATTTATAGGGAGTGTATACACTCAAAGGAAAAGCTTCAAAAATAAGGGTGTAATTGTTAGGAAAAATGTAATCTATTCTCCTTTGTTTGATGATTTAACAAAATTTAAGAATAGTATGGATCAGTATAAAAAAGATAATGATTACCCAATAAGGCTGATATTTTCAACTAAGGATTATCATGAAATGTATAAAAGAAATAGCTTTTTAGCATGGGAGAGGATCACATCTGATGTTAGATCTATAGAAATGCCAAGGTATTTAACTAATGAGTTAGAGAGTCTTATTGATTTAGGGGAAAAATACATCGAATCATTAAATAAAGCAGACGAAGAAATTTATCAAGGTGCTGTGGAGATTTTAGCTAAAGTCGATACACAACTTCGAGATAAAAGTAAGTCATTAGTTCCTACGTTTTTACATGAAATTTTAATTGGTAATTCAATTACTGAAGAAAATTTAAATCAAAGCCTTTATGGACACTTGGATGATGGAATTAAGGCTGAATTGTTTACTTTCTACGATTCGGCCAAACAATTTGAATCAATCAATATTGTGACGAAGGATTTTAATGAATTTCACAGCCATGTAACTGACTTGGTGGTTTCAATTAGTAAGCTAATAAATTTTATACAGGAGAAATTTGAACACAAAAACAAATTTTATTAATAAGGTGATCCCATGAATTATAGTAGTTATAGCTTATCTTCTCATCAAATTAAAAAAATAATTAATGATAAATTAAATGAAAATCCAGATATTTTTTATTATGTAGATGACTACTTTATACAAAAAGTTATCGACTCAATTATCGATGGTGTTGCAGTAGCAGTAGAAGAAAATAACAAGAAGTTGCTAGACAATATTGAAAATTTGCTAGAAGAAAAACAAAATCGAAGAGACAGGGCAAGGGGAATTAGTAAAAGATATTTCGGGAAATAGATAAACCATAAGAAGATTAGACTTATAAAATCCCATAGACAAACCACCAAAAATAAGGTATATTTTTCTTAACAGAATAAAGTGGTTAAAGTAATTGGGAAAAGCCTTATTTATCAACGTTTTTCTTCTTTTTTGCTTCATCTGTCTCAGAAGAAGATTAATCAGATGATGAAGGCTATGAATAGTCAAATGACAAACAACGATAAATAGCTTATTGAGCACTCTGGTAACAGAGTGCTTTTTGTATGGAGTAATTTTGGTTGACGGGTCTAATTGGTGTGATGGTATGATAGATTAGACTATAAAAAATCAGGAAGTGTTCACATGACAATGAAAAACTTAGTAGTAGCAACTGGCCTTTCGTTCGCGCTTTTAGCCGGATGCCAGGCAGGAGATGACGAGCAAACGTCTAACAAGACAGAGAATCAGTCGCAGAATGATGGACAGACGAATAACGGCTCCTCGAATAGTTCAGAAAATAATGATGGAAACCAAAACAATAACAAGCAAAATGATAGCAGCAAGAAAGAAGAGCAAGAAAGCGATCAAAGCGATGAGGCCAAGAAGGATAAATCAGAAGCGTATCCAACGATGGCTGAAACCGTTGAGAAAAATGGAGAGAATTTAACTGTAACGAATCCAGACAGTATTTATGTTGTGGCAAACAAAGAGCGAAATCTACCTTCTGACTTTGTGCCCCAAAATCTTGTGGAACCGGATGTTTCTTCGTACGCACCAAAAGATGACCCTAAAAGGCTAATGGTCAAGGAAGCGGCTACAGCGCTTGAAAAAATGTTTGCCGGTGCAAAGAAAGATGGATTTGAATTAAAAGCTGTCTCTGGCTACCGCTCCTATGAGCGACAGGAAGCTATTTTTGCTTATAATGCTGAACAGCGTGGAGAAGAAGTGGCAAACAAGGTTAGTGCTCAGGCGGGGCAGAGTGAACATCAGACGGGATTAACGATGGATATTAGCACGCCTTCTCTAGGGAGCTCTCTTACCGAAGAATTTGGCAATACGCCAGAAGGTAAGTGGGTAGCAGAGCATGCGCATGAATATGGCTTTGTTGTTCGTTACTTAAAAGGAAAAGAAGATATCACTGGCTATCAGTATGAGCCATGGCACGTTCGCTATGTGGGCAAGGAAGCGGCTTCTGATGTTCATGAAGCGGGCGTTACGCTTGAAGAATTTTTCTCTGAAGAAAAATAGTTATGGAATGTTCATAGTTTGAATAAGATAAATCGTTTACAATAGAGGTTGAAATGGTAACGACATGCACATGATAAGATCATGCATTAGACAGGGAGTAATTTAATGGCAGATTTGAACTTGTTTTTAGCGTTCGGAGCCGGCTTTTTATCGTTCATCTCACCGTGTGTGCTACCGCTTTATCCAGCGTTTATTTCTTATATCACTGGGGTATCCGTTGACGACCTGAAAGAAGAACGAGGGATGATGCAGAAAAGGGCAATTCTTCATACGATCTTCTTTTTAATAGGGTTTTCAATTATTTTCCTCGTATTAGGGATGTCAACATCGCTCGTTGGAAATTTATTTATTCAGTACAAAGAGCTTCTTCGTCAAGTTGGCGCCATTTTGATTGTGGTATTTGGACTTGTAGTAGTAGGTTTTTGGACGCCGAACTTTCTAATGAAAGATCGCAGGTTAAAAATTCGAAATCGCCCATCTGGCTTTGTTGGATCGATTTTAATTGGGATGGGTTTTGCGGCAGGTTGGACACCTTGTACAGGGCCGATTTTAGCTGCGGTTATTGCGATGGGTGTTTCAAATCCTGGAGCTGGCTTCATGTATATGGTAGCTTATACGCTTGGTTTTTCTGTTCCATTTTTCATTCTGTCCTTTTTTATCGGACGAATGCACTGGATTAAGAAAAATAGCCGGTTCATCATGAAGGCTGGCGGGTACTTAATGATTGTAATGGGAATCTTGCTTTACTTTAACTTTATGACAATGTTTACATCGTTCCTTGTAAATAACCTGTTTGGTGGATTTCAAGGATTTTAATAAAGAAAGGGTGTAGAAGTGTGAAGGGGACAAATGACCTTATACTTAAAACGACGACTACGATTATCGTCTTTATTATTCTAGGATTTTCAATATACTTATTCTTCGCTGGTCATAATGCACCTGGTGGAGGTTTCATCGGAGGACTTATGACGGCGGGCGCTCTGGTGCTTCTTTATATCTCTTATGGCTTTAAAACCATGAATAAGGTCATCCGCATTGATTTTAAGAACTTTATTCCGATCGGTCTTCTGATTGCTGTTCTCACTGGTGTCGGTTCCTTTCTTTTTGGACAACCGTTCTTGAGTCAGACAGACGCGTACTTTGAGCTTCCGATTCTCGGTCATTCTCACCTCGCGACAGCAATGTTATTTGATCTAGGTGTTTATTTTACGGTTGTCGGTGTTACGATGACGATTATTTTAAGCATCGCGGCAGATGAAGGCGAAGAAGAACTTTCTAAAGTAAATGGTTAATGTGAAAAGAACGGTTGCGCACCGTTCTTTTTTTCATGCGCTTGTATTTTTTGTCTCTTCCACATACAATGGAAATGATGGGTAGTACGGTATAGGTGAGGGATGAGTATATGCTGATTTTAAGTACAGTTGTTGGAGCTATGATGGCTCTTGCGATGGTAGTAATCAGGTTAAAAGCTTCAAAGAAACCTGCAACGATAAGGAAAATAATACTTCCGCCCTTTTTTATGGCAACTGGTTTTTTGATGTTCGTTGTTCCGGATGCAAGGGTTCCGTGGTACGAAGCGATTGAAGCGCTATCAGTTGGAGCGGCTTTTTCGTTGTTATTGATTCGGACGTCTAAGTTTGAGATTAAAGATAATCAAATTTATTTGACACGTTCAAAAGCTTTTGCGTTTATCTTGATCGGCTTACTTCTAGTAAGAATCGTTTTTAAACTAATTATTGGGGAGTCAATCCCTGTGCTTCAAACAAGCTCGCTTTTCTTCGTATTAGCATTTGGTATGATCGTTCCATGGAGAATTTCGATGTATTATCAATTTAAGAAAACGGAACGAAGCCGAGGACACAGTGGTCGACTTCATCAAACATTACTTTAAAAAAACTCGTTTAGCATCTGCTAAACGAGTTTTTTTATTGAAGCAAATGATGATAGGGGCTCATATCAATTCGCTTTTCATTTAATTTTTTCACGAGCCATTTGTGATCTCGTTTCGGAGTAGCGATAATATACCCTCTAATTATTAAGTCTTGAGACATATCTTTTGCTTGTTCTTTTAACGCAAGCTCGCCAATTGTTCCAGCAATCTTATACTTAGCAATATCTCGAAACAATTCAGGCACAGGTGCGACTAGTTCGTCTAATAACTTTTTTTGATCATTGCTCCACATATGCTTCGTTTGTTCAATGTAGTGCTCTTGCCAGTCAAGAGTTGATTTGCCATCTTCTTTTGGAAGGCGCTTTAGAAACTTCCGAAACATAAAAAATCCACCAATTGCAATTAGTGAAATTAAGATCACTGTCCATCCAACGATAAACCATTGAAACCATCCTGCCAACGCGCTCACCTCATGGCATCATAATATAAACTGTATGAATACGGTCACATTATACGCCGAAAGCGCTTTTTAATCAAGAGGGTAGGGGAGTTACGTTTCAATCGTAGAGGATGATGAAGGTGTGAAGTTGACTAATTCGACGACGATAGGGGTGTTTAATAATAGGGATGTAGCAGCAGGAACATCGAATGCTAACTCTCCGACACCTGTAGCTCCTGGTGTATAAGTTGAGAGGTCCTGCATTTGTAAGACACCATTTACATATACGTTAAAGTAGCTATTGTCTGTATTTAGTGAAGGCAAAGTTGTTACCGCTGCTCCTGTATCATCAAAGAAATCTGCCGCATCGATTGTTAGGGTGGTTGCGCCAGTAATCAAGCTAGTTGTGTTGTAGAAAAAACGTTGGGTATCAGGAGTTGTCGCAACAGTAGTCGTCACGTTAGCTATAATTTTCATGATTTGTAAGGCCATTCGTTCACCTCCTGTCGTTGTATAATATGCTCTTAACAATATTATGTAAGGGGACAAACATTTGTTTTATTCATTATTAAAAAATTGTGCGTTGTGTAAAGAGAGGAGGGGTTCTAGTGATAAATAAGAGGAGAAGCGATCGCTATAACAATCCTAAAATTATGCTACCTACTATAAATTCGAAACCATTCAGAGCGAAGCTTCCGGCGAAAGTGCGAGTTTACGAATACATTGCTATTGCAAATGGATATCAAAAAAACTTTACAGACAAAGACGCCGTAAAGGGGTATGGTAATCATCAAATTTTATCGTGTAAAGACGTTTCCTTCATGAATTTATTTATAAATGCGGTACTGCAACCTGAAATGAATTATAAAATAGATGAGGGGATCTTAATACTTTTGACCGAAGATGCGCCAATTGAAGGAGCGGCCGTTATCTTGCAAATGATCAAAGTATAAAAAATGGCGGGACTGTGTGGGAATCGAACCCACCGAAGACGGCACGCGCCTCCCAGGCGGTTTTGAAGACCGTGGCACTCACCAGACGTACAACCAGCCCCATATCATTAGTATTACGTTAATATAGTAACGTAAAAAAATGATTTATTCAACACATGTGCTCAATAAGATTATTTTAAGAAAACTTTAAGTAAAACACTCAGTAAAGTTTTACTTAAAGGTGTTTTTGTAGATTTCCATCAATGGTATTTGTCGAAATAGGTCTAAATAATCTCGGAAGTATAGATCAATAGTGCGAAATCAGATGAATCGACAAAAAGCGTATCTTTTTCCGTTATTCGTGCTTTCGACAAAATGTTCAAATGGAACAGTTTTCTATAACGAACTATAACAGATGCTTGAATGGTACAGTAGTGAAAAGTCGGTGTAACAGTTTTATCTGTGGATAGCTGTGCATAACTCTTTAACTATACATGGGTGAATATATATACATTAGTGAATGGAGAATGTAGCGGTGATTTTAAGAAAGCAATGGTTTAAATTTGCATCCTGTTACAACATTTATTAAGGTTAATAAATGATGACAGTTGATTGGCGGGTGTGAAAGTGAACTATTATACAATTGGTCTAGCTGGACACATTGACCATGGAAAGACAACGTTGACAGCAGCGTTAACAGGGATCGATACAGATCGTTTGAAAGAGGAGAAAGAACGAAACATTTCAATAGAACCAGGTTTTGCTCCTTTTCATTTATCGGATGACATGAAGGTATCAATTATTGATGTTCCGGGTCATGAACGATTCATACGTCAAATGATCGCGGGAGTTGCAGGGATAGATCTTGTTGTTCCAGTTGTAGCTGCGGATGAAGGGGTTATGCCTCAGACGAGGGAGCATTTGGAGATTTTATCGTTGCTGGGGATTGAACGATCGATTATTGCGATTACTAAAACAGACATGGTAGACGATGAAATGCTTCATCTTGTTAAGGAAGATATTCTTGAATACATAAAGGGCACCGGATTTGAAGGATCACCACTTCATTTCGTCGATGGCAAGAGTGGGCGAGGTATTGAGGAGTTGAAAGAAAGTATTCGTATCTTTCTTAAGGATGTTCCTTCGAGAAATAAAGGAGGAGCGCTAAGGTTACCGATTGATCAGATTTTCACGCTACAAGGTCACGGGACAATTGCGAGAGGCACGATCTTTGATGGGGAAATTCAAGAAGGAGAACTCGTTACACTGTTGCCAGACCGTGTAGCTGCTAGAGTAAGACAAGTCCAGACACACAGTCAGAAAGTGGAGAGGGCTTTTGCTGGCCAGAGGGTAGCAGTTAATCTAGCAGGACCTAATAAGCAAGAATTGACGAGAGGACAGGTGATTGTTAATTCTAATCACTATGCCGTTTCAACTACTATCGACCTTTCATTCACCAAAGCACTCACGATGTCCTATGACTTGAAACAGCGATCAGAAGTAACGGTTCATATCGGAACCGCTGAAGTACGTGGAACGATTGTGTATTTTGATCGGAACATTCTTGAGCCTGGAGACCGAGAAGATCTATTTTGTCAGCTTCGGTTACATGATCCCGTGACAGCAAAGAAAGGAGACCGCGTCATCCTTAGACGCCCTTCCCCGGTTGAGACGATTGGTGGAGGAAGCATCTTAAATGTAGCGGGAGAAAAATACAAATTTGGCTCAGAGACAATTGCGAAGTTTGAGCAGATGGAGAAAGGAACGCCAGTCGAACAGCTTGTTCAGATTCTTGAACAAGAGCACCTATTATCAAAGGAACAAGTGGTGCAACAAATTGGTTTAAATGAAAAATCCTTTCAACAGCTTATTGACGATCCGGAAATTGTAGGTGTCCAAAATGGTGTTACATCTAACGACGTTTTAACACGGATCGTTGAAGCTATTCACAACTTTGTACAGGGCTATCATAATCACTTTCCGATGCGGAAAGGACCACGCAAAGCGGAGGTCGTTCAAGATTTGAAAAAAACTTACCCTAAAAAAGTAATTGAAGTTGCCCTTCAAACAGAGCTGAAGGAAGGTATGATGCAAACAGGGCCATTTCTATCAATGACTGGTTTTGAACCCATGATGCCTGATGCCTGGAAAACACGTATGACCCAGGTGTTAAAGAAGTTACTTGAACAGGGTGTGAATGTTTCGCCGATCGATCGCTTGATCGAGGATCAACAAATTCCAGATTCCCATCACGCTGAATTGAAGAATTTCTTATTAGAAGAGGAAATCGCGGTGAAATTAACAGATGACTTATATGTTCACAAAGAAAATTGGAGTCGCATTGTGCGAGATTTAAAGGAAGGCACTGATAAATCCTTCACTCTACAACAGGCTAAAGACATTCTGAATGTTAGCCGTAAATATCTAGTGCCGATTCTTGAGCGACTTGATGAAGAGAGCTATACAATAAGAAAAGACCAAGAAAGATATTGGAGATTAGAGAAATAGATCGATGCTGAGGAGTGGAAAAAATGAAGAGATTTATGATGTTTACTCTGGTGCTTATGCTAGGAATACTTGCCGCATGTAGCTCAAATAATAGCGAAAATGCTTCAGAAGAGAAAAACAGTGAGTCAGAAGATAAGGCTTTTACAATTGGGGTTATTCCTGTTCAAACGGAAGGTGAGATTGAAGAAGCGATGACGAAACTTCAAGTTGAACTTTCCGAGAAGTTAGATCAAGAAGTTGAAATCACAACGTTTCCTGACTATAACGGTGTTGTAGAAGCGATGAATTATGATCAAATCGATATGGCCTATTTTGGCCCGCTTACTTACGTGATTGCTCATGAGAAGAGTGGTGCAAAAGCTATTGTTACACAGCTAATTGACGGTGAGCCGTTCTATCATTCTTATATCATCACAAATGCTGAGAACGAGTGGGATACGTTAGAAGACTACCTTGAAGATAGTGAAGCAAGAAGCTTTGCGTTTGGTGATCCGAATTCTACTTCAGGATCCCTCATTCCATCAATCGAGCTTCAAGACAGAGGAGTTTTTGAGGATCAAGACAAGAACGACTTTGCTTCGGTAGCGTACACCGGTTCACATGATGCAACGGCTTTGTCTGTTCAAAACAAACAGGTTGACGCTGGTGCGATTGATAGTGCTATTTACAATCAGCTTCTTGAGTCAGGAAAAATTGATGGAGATCAATTAAAAGTCATTTGGGAGTCAGAAAAGCTATTCCAATATCCGTGGGCTGTTTCAAAAGGTACGGATGATGAGACGATTGATAAGCTTCAGAACGCATTTTTATCGATTGAAGATGAAACGATTTTAAATGCATTTGGTGCGTCCGGATTTACGAAGGCTAGCAATGACGATTATGAGAGTATTAGAAGCGCTGCTGACAAACAAGGGTTATTAGACGAGTAAAATGGCCTGGTTTAAATGGAAGCATCTTATCCTCTTCATAGGGGTTATCCTATTAATGGTGTGGAGCATTGGGGTTACGGAATTCGACGTAAGGAAATTCAGTCAATTTAGCAACATGTTGGACTTTCTTTCCAATTGGTTTCCGCTAAATACTTCGGTGCTTCCGACCATGCTAAAAGCAAGTCTAGTGACGCTAGGCATGGCGTTTCTAGGAAGCTTTGCTGGTTTGCTTATTGCACTACCTGTTAGCTTATTGGCAGCAAAAAACACGGCTGGGCCCTTCTATGGAGCAGTTCGAATTGTGTTAAGTTTTGTGCGATCTATTCCAGAAATTGTACTAGGCTTGATGTTCCTTACAGTTGTAGGGCCTGGGCCTTTTGCTGCAACAATTGCCATTATTGTACATAATGCAAGCGTGCTTTCTAAATTAATTGCAGAGTTAATTGAAGCGGCTGATAAAGGCCCTCAGGAAGCGATGAAAGCGGTAGGGGCTCGTCCACTTACAGGTGCTCTTTTTTCCGTTTTCCCTCAAATCTGGCCAAACGTTTTATCACATTACTTCTATCGCTTCGAAGTCGCTATCCGAACGTCACTTATGCTCGGGCTCGTCGGTGGCGGGGGAATTGGACAACAGCTGTTTGTTCATTTTAAAACATTTCAATACTCAACAGTTGCGGTTGATGTCATGTTGATTATGGTGATTGTCATCGTCGTCGATTTTCTCGGAAGCAGGGTGAGACAGTATGTTATGTGAAGAAGCGTTATTATCGGTAGAAAACGGTTCAGTGCGTTATCGAAATGCTGATACCTTTGCACTAGACGACGTGACGCTCACTTTTCAGAAAGGTGAGTTTGTCTGTATTCTTGGAAAAACTGGCTCTGGTAAGTCGACACTCATAAGGACATTAAATGGCCTCCAGGCTTTAACTGAGGGTGATATTCGATACAACGGTAGTACGTTCCGTCAACTGGATCGAGAGGGACTTAGAAGTAAAAGGAAGACCATGGGAATGATCTTTCAGCATCATCAGCTCATCCCGCGTTTAACGGTTCTGCAAAACGTATATACCGGATTATTTGGTTCTCGTTCAACTTTTCGTAACCTGGCAGGATTGTTTAATGAGGAAGAAAAGAAGTTAGCGGTGGACGTTATTGATCAGGTTGAATTGCTTCCTCATCTAAATAAGCGCGTGGATTTACTGAGTGGGGGGCAGAGGCAGCGAGTAGGGATTGCGCGTGCTCTTGTTCAAACTCCCGATGTTTTTCTTGGAGATGAGCCTGTAGCAAGTCTTGATCCTGGTACCGCCAATCGGATTTTTCAGCTTATTCAACGGTTGCATCAAGAACGCAACTTGCTAACGATTATTAATGTACATGATGTGAAGCTAGCCAAAAGGTACGCGACTAGAATTGTGGCTTTAAAAGAAGGTCGGGTTGTTTTCGATGATCAACCTGAAGCGCTCACTGAGGAGTTAGAAGATATGCTGTATGAAATGTAAAAAAGGAAGTTGGGGACTCCCCAACTTCCTTTTTTTATTTGCTTGCGGTGATCGCAAATGAATCTTTTTCATTTACATGACCGACAATGTGAGCTGATTTCCCTTTACCATTCATACGTGATACATATTCATTTGCTTCATGCTCAGGCAGGCTAATTAATAGGCCGCCAGAAGTTACCGCATCACATAAAATGAATTGCTCAAGCTCTGTTAGGTTTTCGTATTTGACAGATTCAGCTATCCAGCGGTGATTGGCTTTTGATCCACCCGGAATATAGCCTTGCTCCGCTAACTCGACCGTACCAGGTAATATAGGTACGTTGTTGTAATCAATCTGAATACTAACGTTGCTACCAGTTGCCATTTCATAAGCGTGTCCAAGTAAACCAAATCCAGTCACATCCGTAACAGCATTTGGAGATAATCCCGATAGCTGTTCTGCTGCTGTTTTGTTTAGCTCAGCCATCGTTTCAGATACGTGCTGAAGCTGTTGGGCAGTAAGCTTTTCGGGCTTGATTGCAGTCGTTTGAATTCCCACACCAATTGGCTTTGTTAGCACGATAACGTCGCCAGGCTTAGCGCCGACATTCATTAGAATTTCATCTGGATGGACAAGTCCGGTTACGGATAATCCGAATTTCGGCTCCTGATCATCAATGGAATGTCCCCCAGCAGTGACGGCGCCAGATTCATCTACTTTATCTGCAGCACCTTTTAAGATTTCTGCAAGTATAGAAGGATCTAAATTCTTAATAGGGAACCCTACAATGTTAAGAACGGTCTTAGGTACTCCGCCCATTGCGTACACATCACTGAGTGAATTGGCTGCGGCAATTTGTCCAAACATATATGGATCATCAACGATAGGTGTAAAGAAGTCTACCGTTTGAATCATGGCGAGTTCATCAGTTAGGCGGTATACGCCTGCATCGTCGGAAGTTTCCACACCGACAAGTAAATTTGGATCTTTTTTCTTGTTAGGTAATTGACGCAAAACTTGCGTCAGGTCCTCGGGACCGATTTTGCATCCTCAACCACCTTTTGTCGAAAGAGACGTTAAACGGATTTTTTCTTGGCTCGACATATGACCACCTCCTTCCAAGAGTATAAATCTTTTCATCGCATATTTGAAATGATATAGTATGAACAACTTAAAATTAATTAAGAGGAGGCAGTTTTAATGAAGTATAATGTCACAATCGAATTCTGCATGCAGTGAAACTATGCACCTAAAGCCGCGAGTTTCGCGGAACAATTATTTAATCATTTCAGACACGAAATTGGTTCACTTGAGCTAATCCCTGGTTCAGGAGGCGTGTTTGAAGTTACGGTGAATGACAAGCGAATGCATTCGAAGAAAGAAACTGGTCACTATCCTGATATCGAAGCATTTATTATAGATATAGAAAATACAACGTTCTAGATGGGCACCCCCGGGGTGCCTTTCGTGTCGCTATAGGAGATGAGAGTTTTGAAATTATTGAAAGAACTTCCGCCGATTCATCAAATCCAAGAAGCATTACTTAATGAAAGTGTTGGAAACGAGTTACCTCACAATGTATTAAAACACCTGATTCAACAAGAAGTGAATGACTTGCGGGACTCTTTGTTGAGAGATACATATACGGGAGACTCGGAGGGGAGAGAAGCCTTTCAATATGAAATCATGCAGAGCGTGATGGCGAAAATTGGATCTTCCAAAGAGTTTAACTTAAAGCCGGTGATCAACGCGACTGGTGTCGTTCTTCATACAAATCTTGGCAGAGCGCGTTTAAGTGACTTGGCTATTGATCATTTGATTCACGTAGCTAAAAGTTATTCGACACTTGAATATAATCTGCAGAAAGGAAAGCGCGGATCCCGTCACACAATCGTCGAAGATGCTATTTGTAAAGCAACAGGTGCAGAGGCTGCTATGGTTGTGAATAACAATGCAGCTGCAGTCTTTCTTATATTAAGTGCTCTTGCGAAAGAAAAGGAAGTGGTCGTTTCTCGAGGGGAGCTTGTTGAAATTGGCGGATCTTTTCGCGTTTCATCAATTATGGAGGAAAGTGGTGCTAAGCTTAAAGAAGTAGGGACGACAAATAAAACACATTCGTTTGATTATGAAGCAGCGATCAACGAAGAAACGGCTATGCTGATGAAAGTACATCGCAGCAATTTTTCAATCGTCGGGTTTACAGCTGAAGTAGCACGAGAAGAGCTAGCCTCCATAGCGACGAAAAACCAGGTGGTTTTTTATGAGGATTTAGGGAGTGGGGCGCTTTTTGATTATCGAGACTATGGGATTGGCGAAGAGCCTACGGTGCAAGAAACGCTTGCTTCGGGTGCTGACCTCGTTTCCTTTAGCGGGGATAAACTTCTGGGTGGACCACAGGCAGGAATGATTGCTGGGAGAAAAGATCTGATCAATCGGTTGAAGAAGCATCAGCTCGCTCGAGTATTGCGCGTCGATAAGTTCACGCTTGCTGCGCTTGAGGCAACGTTACAGCAACACATGTATGAAGAGGCTGCTAACATACCAGCTATAAGAGACATTACAAAAAGTGCGGAAGAGATTCGAGAGCGCTCAGAACTCTTTCAGCAAAGACTTGAAAGAAAAGCGTCTCATTATCGTATTGAGGTAGTGGAGGGAACTTCACAAGTTGGGGGAGGTACAATGCCTTCAGTCGAGCTACCTACTTATGTCATCGCCCTCCAAACCGATCAATACAGCGTAAATGAACTAGAAGAATTTCTTCGTCTTAGTAACACACCAATCATTACAAGAATTCAAGATGGAAAAATACTGATTGACCTAAGGACGGTAACAATCGAGGAAGAAGACGACATTTTGCAATGCTTGATTCAAATACCAAAATAAAAAGACGGCCACTTCGGCCGTCTTTTCTAATTGAAATTTAAAACCCTTCACCATTCTTTTGTCTAGTGTGGTTTCTGTTTTTTACTTTATGGGAGCCTTTCATTGGCTCTGGTTGGCCAGTATGCCCTTTAGGAGCGTTTTTTCGAATGTCTTTGAACGTATTGCTCTCAGTCATATGAATCCCTCCTTACGCTTTAGTATGGTCAAAATGATAGTGCTTATTCTTGTCGAATAGGACGCTTTGTCCTGGTTACACTATGATGAAAGCTTAAGAAAAGGAGGTTGGTTAAATGCCTTACAATAAAGACAAACAACAGAGTTTCCAAGCAGCGCAACAAGGTTACGAACAAGCTGTTGATGCCAAGAAAGAAATTGTGGTGAGTAGTAGTGGATACGGTAAAGACCTGAAGCATTTGCAACAAGAAGTGGGTGAAGCGAAAGAGCAGATTGAGAGTGCATTAATGAGTGCAACAGAACATCAGCGTGCGCAATTACTTCAATTTCAGCAGGATTTGCAATCGATTGAAGCAGAAATGAATCAAGAATAAGAATGAAAACCCGTCATCACCTGATGACGGGTTTCAAGCCTATTGGCGTTTCTTTGTCTTTTTATTATATTGACGCTGCTCTTGTGTCATATGCTCGTTTGCATATTCATTGTCATAGCCTGCGCCGTTCCCTTGAGCATCGGCATCATTCATTCCTGGACGCACACCGTTTGCTTTTCGCTTACCCATATTCATCACCTCCCTTCATCTAATTTTTCCTATAAGGGAGAAAATATGTAGTGATAAGTTAGACTTATCAATAGCAATAACAATCTTGTTATTTACTTATGTTTAGAAATTTACTAAACTGGATAAAGGGAAGTTGAAAACGTTTTTTCGACATCCGCTTTGTTATGCAATTTGGAGGAGGGAACTACATATGGCAAATCACGAACTTTATAATTCCAAAGCAACATTTGATGCCAATGGTAAATCATATTCCTTCTATCGTCTTCAGGCGCTAGAAGAAGCAGGCATCGCTAAGGTAAGCAAGCTCCCTTATACGATCAAAATTTTGCTCGAATCCGTATTACGTCAGTATGACGGTAAAGTCATTAAAGAAGAGCATATTGAAAACCTCGCTAAATGGGGAACTAGCGAGCAAAACAAAGATATTGACGTACCATTTAAACCTTCACGTGTCATTCTTCAAGATTTTACAGGCGTACCTGCTGTTGTTGACCTTGCGTCACTTCGTAAAGCAATGGCTGATATCGGCGGCGACCCTGACAAAATCAACCCTGAAATCCCAGTTGATCTTGTTATTGACCACTCGGTACAGGTTGATAAATACGCATCTGAAGATGCACTTGAATTTAATATGAATAAAGAATTTGAACGTAACCTTGAGCGTTATAAGTTCCTTAAATGGGCCCAAGATGCATTTGATAACTATCGTGCCGTTCCACCAGCAACTGGTATCGTTCACCAGGTAAACCTTGAGTACGTTGCGAACGTTGTTCAAGAAAATACTGTTGATGGCGAGAATGTTGCCTATCCAGATACATTATTCGGCACTGACTCCCATACAACCATGATCAACGGTCTTGGTGTACTTGGATGGGGTGTAGGTGGTATTGAAGCTGAAGCAGGAATGCTTGGTCAGCCTTCTTACTTCCCGGTTCCTGAAGTAATCGGTGTGAAGCTTACTGGAGAACTTCCGAGCGGAACAACAGCAACGGATCTTGCGCTAAAAGTGACTCAGCTTCTTCGTGAGAAAAAAGTTGTTGGGAAATTTGTTGAGTTCTTCGGACCGGGTCTATCAGGTATGCCGCTTGCTGACCGTGCAACAATTTCCAATATGGCACCAGAACAAGGTTCTACATGTAGCTTTTTCCCAGTTGATGAAGAAGCGCTTGAATACATGCGCCTAACTGGTCGCTCTGAAGAGCATATTAACCTTGTGCGTGAATACTCAATTGCTAACGGATTGTTTTACACGCCAGAATCAGAAGATCCTGAATTCTCAAGCGTTGTTGAACTTGATCTTGGAACGGTAGAGCCAAGTCTTGCTGGTCCTAAGCGTCCACAAGATTTAATTCTTCTTTCCGATATGAAAAAAGAGTTCAATAAAGCAGTCGTTGCCCCTCAAGGTAACCAGGGTCTAGGTATGGATAAGAAAGAATTCGACAAGGAAGCTGTTGTTAAATTTAACGATGGAAAAGAAGTAACGATGAAAACAGGTGCAGTTGCGATCGCAGCGATTACAAGCTGTACAAATACTTCAAACCCTTCCGTTATGCTTGGTGCGGCTCTTCTTGCGAAGAAAGCTGTTGAAAAAGGACTACAAGTTCCTGAATACGTGAAAACTAGCCTTGCTCCAGGATCAAAAGTTGTAACAGACTATCTTGATAAGTCTGGACTTATGCCTTACCTTAGAGACCTTGGTTTCCACCTAGTTGGTTATGGCTGTACGACTTGTATCGGTAACTCAGGTCCACTTAAAGAAGAGATTGAAGATGCGATTGCGAAGAGCGATCTTACGGTAACTTCTGTACTTTCAGGTAACCGTAACTTTGAAGGACGTATCCACCCACTAGTAAAAGCAAACTATCTTGCTTCACCACCGCTTGTAGTTGCTTATGCTCTTGCTGGAACAGTAGACTTTGATCTTCATTCAGATTCATTCGGTAAAGACAAAGACGGCAACGATATATTCTTGAAAGATCTATGGCCATCAGCAGAAGAAATCAAGCAAGCCGTTGCTGAAACAGTAACACCGGAAATGTTTAAGCGTCAGTACAAAACAGTATTCGACGAAAACAAACGCTGGAACGAACTAAGCACTAGTGAAGGAGATCTTTATAACTGGGACGATGAGTCTACTTATATTCAGAACCCTCCATTCTTCGAGAATCTTTCTAAAGATCCTGAAGACATTCACGAGCTTAAGGACCTGAGAGCGATCGCGAAGTTTGGGGATTCCGTTACTACGGACCACATTTCACCAGCTGGTGCGATTGCTAAAGATATGCCTGCAGGGCAATATCTACAAAATAACGGCGTTCGTCCAATTGACTTTAACTCTTACGGATCACGTCGTGGTAACCACGAAGTTATGATGCGCGGTACGTTTGGTAACATTCGTATTCGTAACGAAGTAGCTCCAGGCACTGAAGGCGGCTGGACAACATTCTGGAACACGGATGAAGTTATGCCAATTTATGATGCAGCAATGAAATACAAAGAAGAAGGAACAGGTCTAGTGGTTCTTGCTGGTAAAGACTACGGCATGGGAAGCTCACGTGACTGGGCTGCCAAAGGAACAAACCTTCTAGGAATTAAAACGGTAATTGCAGAAAGCTACGAGAGAATTCACCGTAGTAACCTTGTGTTGATGGGTGTGCTTCCACTTCAATTTAGAGATGGTGAGACTGCAGATACGTATAACCTTACTGGTAAAGAAACGTTTGCTGTTGAAATCACAGAAAACGTGAAACCACGTGATGAAGTTAACGTAACGGCAACATCTCCAGATGGCGAAACCCAAACATTTAAAGTACTTGCTCGTTTCGATAGTGAAGTTGAAATTGACTACTATCGCCACGGCGGCATTCTTCAAATGGTGCTTCGCGACAAAATTGCAAATTAATTTAGAAAAGGATGGCTCTTGCCATCCTTTTTTATTGTGGTTTAATTTGTTGACATCATAGCTAGAATGATGACGACATTGCGTAAATGAGGTGAAAATAGCAACGTTCATGGGCAGAAATCAATAAAATAAACGAAAAAATCGGATTTTTGTAATAAGTTTTGATTAATCGGGAATAATGGTTTTAAATACTGTTGAAGAGGAAAGGAGACTAACATGAGGAAATCTAAAAAAGTTTCTTTTAAAGAACTTGTTATGCAAAATAAGCTTGAATTAATGAATGATAAACAAGCGATTGAACGTATTGAAGACAAATTTGAGCAAAAGCACGCAAAAAATTTGTAAGGGTATAGATATTTCTCTTTTAGTTGCACAGCCTATTACCTAAAGGAGGAGATACAAATGAGTAACCCAAAGAAATTCCCAAAATCTTTTAAGCCAAATCACCTCGCTTCTGTCAATCCAGAAGCTGAAGGGAACAAAGGAAAGCAAATGCAAACTAAAGGCAACGCTGAACCTGACTACGCCCCTCCAAAAGGGAAATAGGCTGATGACGACCAGAAAGGAAAACTCTTTCTGGTTTATTTCAATTTTAACAACTTCTTTTCATTTCTTGTAAAGTTGTCCAAAAGTGTGGAGAGATGACGAAAGATTAGGAGACAAACGTTTTCGGGGGGAACATTATGACAATTACAGCAAGGATTGAACCCATTTCAGTGATGGGGGCTGAAGAAGAACCAAATAAAGAGCTTCTTGTAAAAGAGCTTGAAATCAAAATGCAGCAAATGGGCTATCTTGTGCCATATCGAGAAGAATTAAATTGGAGTCGCACAATTGCGAGCCTTGAGTTAGGAGAAGTACAAACCCTTCAAAAATTAAAAAAAGCGGCTGCTAAAAACGATCGCGTTCTTCTTATTTACGCGCGTCTTTTTAAAGGGACGATTTTTCAACATCTGATTCTTCACCCAAATCAATCTGGAATTTATCTTCCTTTTCGATTTGATGAGCCTTTTGTCATTCAAATAGAAGGTAGAAAGATCTGGGTTGGTTCTTCTGTAAGGCTTCTTGAGGAATTATCATGGCTCCAAATTAGTTTTGATCAAGGAGATCATCAGGAAAGTGTGAAAGAATACTGGCAGAATTTGATAGAGATCTCTAGAAAGAGTGTCAACTATATGAGTCCGATTATTTTTGAAGAAGCCATTTAGAAGATTTTAGTAAAGGAAGAAAGGGTATGGGCATATAAGAGGGGTGATAGTAGTGGATAAAAAAGATAGGTTAGGCAGTGATATATACCGCATGCTTGAGGAATCTGGACCACCTTATGGGTGTGGGACTGCATCCATTATAGGTGGTTTCGCTGCCAGGCTTGCTGTTATGAGTCTTACGATTTCTGATATTGACCACGAATTACATGACGTACCAGGTACTTTCTTTCTGATGTGTGATGAAGACGACCGTGAATTTCAATCGTTTTTAGATGAGGGAGGCAACCATTCACCAAACGATGTTCCGATACAATTATTAGAATGTACGTATCGGCTTCTCGTCGAGCTGTCTTCCTATGAGGACCGAATTCAGAGCAATGTTGTTGTAGACTATCGAATGGGGATCAGAATGTTGAAACAGGTATTTACTGCGGCTGAGAATATTTTGCTTTCCAATGGATGCAGTGCAGAAGTGCGTAAGGATATGTTGTACTATGAAGGCAAGCTAGAAGGGGCGCTTCCCAAAAGCCTTCAATCTTAATTGAAATAGGAATACCTATTAAGATGATTAGTCATAATAAGCTCGTACCTACTTAATTCGGGAGGGCTTATGATGGTATCTAAACGAGACGATCGCAGCGATAATGCAGAGAAATTATCTAAAATAATTCAGGATACGAAAGAGAATATTCATGATTCTGAAGCGTCGTTAGAATTGACGGATAGCGATTTGCAGAAAAAAGCTATTCAAGATAAAAATCAGCGCCGAAAACATAGTATTCAGGCGCTGGAAAATGAAGTGCAAGACGAAACAAAGCAATAGCGATTTAAAGAACTGAGTGACAATAAGTCACTCAGTTCTTCTCATTCATGCTTCAAGGGTGGATTATGGTAAAATAACATAGACACCACGTTGAAGTTAGGAGAGGAAAGATTATGTACATAGCAACTACGTCTATTGATGTTCGGTATGCTGAAACAGATCAAATGGGAGTCGTATATCATGCTAACTATCTGATATGGTTTGAGCTCGGACGAACGTCGCTAATTAATGATTTAGGATTTCGTTATGCTGATATGGAAAAAGAGGGGATTCTTTCTCCCGTTGTAGATATTAAAGCAAGCTACAAACGACCTGTAAGGTATGGGGATAAAGTGAATGTAAGAACTTGGGTCGAGCATTATGATGGGCTTCGTGTGAATTACGGCTATGAAGTCATAAACGGAGAGGGCGAGATTTGCGTTACGGGCGAATCGATGCATACGTGTGTAAAGCGAGATACGTTCCGACCTGTCTCAATACGGAGGAAATTTCCGGAATGGCATCAGGCGTATGAACAAGCGAAGAAACAATCTGTTTCTACTGGAGCCGAATAATGGCTTTTGGTCTGTCCAAGCGAGAGCTAGCAGAATGGAAAGCAGCCGTTTCGAACGGAAAGGTCGCTTTATTGACTCATTTTTGGTATGATCCTCGCTTTCCACAGTATCACTCTGTGACGAAAGCAGGGTGTCGTAATAAAGAAAAGCTTGCCCGATGGGGAGAACAGTATGGTTTAAAAAGAGAATGGATGCACGACCGTGAAGAATTTCCGCACTTCGACCTGTTAGGGGATGAACAGATCCGTATTCTTGAAGCAGAGGGTCTTGTAGCGCACATTCACCGATTTAGATTAACAAAAAAGTGAAATAAAAAACGCGAAAGCTTCTCGCTTTCGCGTTTTTCTCAATCAATTTCCGTGCACAAATTCTATTTCCTCTTTTTTTCGGCTGAATTTCACGGCGAAATCTTGATCCTCAAAGAACCAGATATCTTTTTGTTCTACAAAAAAGGTAATGCCTTCTTCTTCAACTGTAAGAGCAGGTTCCGTTGGTTCTTCCACAGTCATACCAAGGGAAAAGCCATCTTGAACAGTGCTGCATCCACCTACACGTACAAAAAAGCGGAGGTTGTCACCTTTTTCAAGATCCATTTCTCGTTTAAACCAGTTCAAAGCGGGTTTTGTAATTGTCATTTTCAAGTGTATTTCCTCCTTTTCCGTACGAGTCTTCTCGTACTATTATAAAGAAGTAGCGCCAACTTGCAAAAAGAAAAAGGTTATAAAGCGAAATAATGGCAATAAACCCACTTAAATATGTAAACCATCTCGTAATTCACGTTACATCAGCATAGAATAAGGGTATAAAAGGAAGTGTAATGAGGAGGTTTTTGGAATGAAAAAACAGAGAATATGGCTGTTTTTATTCCTCATTCTTGCTGCGGGTATTTTACTCAGTGTTAAGCCAATTATGGAACACCGTAGTCAGCGTTTGAATGAAATAAAGCAAGCAGCATCCATGATGGTTATGAATGAAGCTCCGAATGAAACGGTCATCTCATCAATCGCGAATAAAAATGATCGAGAGAAAACGGATATAGTACCTGAAGTCTCTAAAGAAAAGTCAGATTCATCAAAACCTGAAGAAGTAGAACAGCCTGAAGATCCCGATATAAGAATGGTGGGATTGGGCGACTCATTGACGAAGGGTAGCGGTGACTCGACAGGGCAAGGGTACATTGGTCGACTTGCTGCAAATATAAAGAATGAAACAGATACGTCTGTACTTGTTGAAAACTACGCTGTTCATGGAAGGCAGACGCCAAAATTATATAAGATGTTAAACGAAGACGATGTGCAGGATTCCCTTTCTGAAGCAGATGTGATCGTCATGAGTATTGGTGGAAATGATCTAATGAAAGTTGTGAAAGAACATTTTCTAGATTTACAAATGGATGTTTTTCAACAAGAACAAACAAACTATGTAGAACGTCTAAGTGCCATTATGCAACGAATTAGAAGTATTAATTCCGACGCGCCGATTTTATTTATTGGTCTTTATAATCCTCTATTAGAGAATTTTCAATCGGTAACGGAAATTGATCAAATTGTGCAAAGGTGGAATGGGGCAAGTGAAGATACGGTTCTTAAAGATGATGACACAACCTTTGTACCCGTGTATGAATTGTTTAATTCTGTAGATGAGAACTTGTTTTTTGATGATGGCTTTCATCCAAATGATCAAGGATACGAACTGATGGCGAGGCAAATTCAATATCGGTTGAAGCAGGATGAGTTATTAGAAGAAATCCCATTTGAATAGTTCATATACGAGTGAACTTCCGTTTGATAGAATAATAGGTACAATCGTTAGAGTAAAGGAAAATGACAATGAATCGATTTATGAAACTAATCCTCATTTCGTTAATGCTTCTAGTATTTGTGGTAGCGGGCGCCTTAACTTATGTCTATTTTAAGGATGATCCAGAGCTAACGGATTCACTCCCTGTGAGTGATGAAATAAAGGAAACCTTTCAAGATGAAGAACCCATTCCTCAGAAAGTACCAGATAATGTCCGGATTGTTGGTCTTGGTGATTCCTTAACAAAAGGCGTCGGTGACCAAGAAAAAAAGGGATATATCGGTTACGTAAGTGATTCTTATTTTGAAAATGAACAGAATGCAAAGGTTACACTAGATAACTATGCGATAACTGGTAGTGAAACGAAAGATCTCATAAAAAGGTTGGAAGAGAATGAAGTCCAAAACGGTGTCAAAAAAGCGGATTATATTTTCTTAACGATCGGTGGAAATGATTTATTTGGGGTTGTTAAAAATCATTTCATGAATCTTGATCAACAATATTTTTCTCTTCAAGAAAAGATTTATTTAGAAAATTTGACGACGATATTAGATAAGCTTAGAAGTTTAAATGGTGATGCACCAATTTATTTTACAGGTTTATTCAATCCGTTCTCAAAAGCTTTTGGGGATATTCCAGAAATGAATGAAATCGTAGACGATTGGAATAATGGTAGTCAATTAACTGTTTCAAATTATCCTGAAGTTACATTTGTTCCAGTTGCCGATCTCTTCCTTGAGAGTGATGAGAACCTTCTATATGAAGATGCCTTTCATCCAAATGAAGATGGGTATCATTTAATGGGGGATCGGATTGTCTCTTATTTAGAAGAAAACAATGTGGCATTTAATCAATAAAGGTAGGGAACCATTTATGGATACGGTAGAAAAGTTTGAAAAGCAATACGTAGCCCTCGCTAAACAGTATGAGGTCTCGGAAGTGATGACGCCAAAATCAAAGCTCATCTTCATACTAGAGTCTCCTCATGTTTCTGAAGTGGAAAATGGTGTGCCGGTCGCAGGACCTTCAGGAGCTACAATGTCGAAAAAGCTATTTGGTCCGGAGTATTCACATCCTCTCGGTCTCTTGCTGAAGAAACATCAGGAAGAAAGTATGGAAAGACCATCGCTTGACGTTGTGGGATTACTTAACGTATGTAATATTCCGATGCAATCGAAACCATATGCTGAGAGTGATCGAAATGCTAACAGTGAATTACTTGAACACTTAAGTAAAATCCGCACATCTAATCAAAAGACTCCTTATAAAGATAATGAGTTACTAGCTGTGCAGCAGCTTATATTAGAAAAGTTTAGAAATCGACTGAAGGCGATTTCTAATCGAGAACTGACGATCATTCCTTGTGGACGATTTGCTCAAAAGTTCTTTCAGCTAGCTAATGTTTCAAGTGAAAAATGGACGGTCATAATGGATGTTCCTCATCCTTCTTATAATTCTTGGAGTCGCGAACGTTACCAGGATGCGATTAGCAATGTATTAAATGAATTCAATCGTCATAAAATATAAGAATGTTTATTTGATTCACCCAAAAGCCCCGTTCTCTTAAGAACGGGGCTTTTGGCATTTAGTAGAGAAGCACATATAGCAAATGCATAAATATTGGATGCGTTGTAATATAAATGTAATGAAGGGAGGGGTGACAAAATGAAGAAATGGGCAGCTTTACTTCTTCTGTCTCTCGTTGTAGTGAGTGGGTACGCGATCGCACCAAATGATTCATCACTAATGGTACAGGCCTCTGCTTATGTGGTGCAAGATGAAGATTTACCTTATTGTCATTAATTAAAGAAAAGGGGTCTGAAGTGTGTTGGTATCTTTCCAAGTTATCATTTGTCGAATGAATAGCCCTTAACCTCTTTGAAAGGAGGACGTACAATGGAAGAACTCACATTGTTTATCACGGCTGGCCTGTTCTTCGTGTCTCTCTTCAATTTTATTGTCATCTTAATTGAGAAAACAAAGCATAAATAGTTAGGCTTCGTGAACAATACCTATTTTTTTAGCATAATTCTCAACATGAGTTTTAAAGTTATTATTTTGGTCAAGTTCAAAGATCGTAGATGCTGTGTTCAGATATTCAATTGCCAGCTCTTGATTCCCAAGCAAATAATGGAGCTTACCGCACTGGTAACTAAGTTCGCCAAAAAGATAGAGGCGCTGCTTCTCCCTGCAAAGCAGAAATCCTTCCCTAGCAATCGAGAGAGCTTTCTCATAGTTTCTGCAGGTGGATAGCGCTTTTGAATAATTATAATAAAGGCGAATTTCGATCGTTTCATCCTTAATAATGGGGAAAAAGCGAACGTGATAAAGAGCTTTATGAAATAACGGCAGAGCACATTCCCACTCTTTTTCCTCACTATGCAAAATGGCCATACTAATTAGAATTTCGATTTCACGTTCCGAGAAATTTTTAGACGTTGTCGTAGTAAGATGAAGGGCTTCATGGAGAAGTAGAAGGGCAGTAGAGGCATTATGTTCAAGATAATACGTACAAATAGCTTTATGCCAGAGATAAAACTGCTGGTTTTTGATTGTTCGAAAAAGGGGGTTCGATTCTTCTGCTTCAAGAATATCAGCTACTTCACTATATTCGCGTCGCTTAATGTGCCTTCTGACTTGTCGGATGACTTCATTAACGTAATCAAGTCGAGGGGTTTCCTTCATATGAAAAAAGTAATTAATATCAACACCGAGTCTGGAAGCAAGTTGGTACAGTAATTCTGCAGATGGTGAGACATCATTATTTTCAATTTGACTAATTAATGCCTGTGTACAGATGCCTTCCGATAAATCGGCCTGTGAGAGTCCAAGGTACAATCGAAGTTCACGCATCGCATATCCGAGTGTATCCTGACGCACCTGCAATCCCCCTTTTTTATCCAATTGTATCATGGATGTTTGTTTCCTATACATATTTTTCTAAATGCCGTGAAGGATTACTATAATTTTATTATGTGAACATATAACTTGCAGGAGTTTTCTTTTTTTAGAGAAACCTCTTTAATGTAATTCTTCGTCAAATGGGTATTTATTAAAGGAGGAAAATGATTGACTTACTTACCATCATTTCATTTATCGAATCAAGTTGTCGTTGTTACTGGAGCAGGGAAGGGGATAGGGAGAGCACTAGCTATCGGAGCGGCCGAAGCAGGAGCGGACGTTGCCATTATTGCTCGAACAGAAGCTGATCTCAAAGAAACGGCAGGCCTTATTCGTGATGTCGGAAGAAAGGCATACCCAATTCAAGCTGATATAACACAATATAATGAAATCGAACAAGCGGTCCGACAAATCAAAAACGAAGCAGGGAAAATGGATGTACTGATCAACAATGCTGGGATGAACATTCGTTCGAGAGCAAGTGAAGTGACTGAACAAGAATGGGTGCAAATCTTTCAAACGAACTTGCAAGGCGCTTTTTTTATGTCGCAAAAGTGTGCTGAAGTGATGAAAGAAAATGGTGGAGGGAGAATGATTAATATCTCTTCAGTAGGCGGTCACATGGCTCTAAGGACAGGGGGCGTCTATGCAGCTACGAAAGCAGGAATGATTCAAATGACCAAAAACCTTGCGCTTGAATGGGCAGAGGATAGCATTTCCGTAAATGCGATTGGACCGTGGTATTTTAAGACGCCGCTTACGGAAAAATTATTAGAAGACAAACAATATCTTAAGGAGATCCTTGATCGAACGCCAATGAACAGAGTAGGTGAACTAAAAGATCTCGTCGGGGCAGCTGTGTTCTTATCCTCTGAAGCTGCAAACTACATAACAGGACAAACGTTGTTCGTAGACGGTGGGATGACAGTTTATGGATTCTAATTAAAAGTATTGTTCGTGAATAATGGTTATGTTTTGAAGGCTTCTCGCACATAGCTAATAAAAAAACCGTTACAATATGTAACGGTTTTTCCGATTAATCGACTAAGTCAGCTGAGAAACTAGGAGCTGTCAGTCCAGCATCTTCGTAGACAGTAGCCATTTTTTCTTCGAAAGAAGCGAATTGAGCGTCTGATTCTTCATACGTTGCTTCCGGGTCATCTGAAAGATTCGCTGCTCTTGTTTCATATGATTTTGCTAACTCTTCTAAAGCAGCTTCAATATCACTCTTGTACGTTTCAAGTTCAGCAGGAATTTCGATTGCACGCACATCTTCAGCAACGGTCTTTGCAGCTGATTCTGCATCAGACTTCATCGTTGCAAGCTCTTCATCAGAAGGCTTTTCTTCAGCGACTTTAGCTGCTTCAAATTCATAAATTGGTGAATCGCTTTTGTTTACAGTTTGAATTAAGTTCAATTGAAAATCGAGCAGATCACTTTTTACATCTGATTCATTTGCACTGCTTGTTTCTTCTGAGCTTTCGGAATTAGTAGTAGCGTTAGAATCGTTCTCATTGGAAGCACCATTGTTACTACAAGCAGCTACAAATACAAATAGCAGCATCACGAGAGGTAAAAATCTTTTCATTCAAAACCCTCCTAATTTTTAGAAAAATCATCTTACGAGTACAAATTTTAGTTTATTAGGAAGGTTTTGTAAACTACTAAACTACTATTTGGCATAAAATGTAATAAGTAAAACTATTCAGATAAATGTGTTCATAGTCAGTACTTAAAATATGTTAAGGTAGAGAAGGAGAAAATAGAAGGTAGGAGTGAGCGTATTGATATTATTTAATCAGGATTTGATTACAAGAGAGCAGGCAACCATTGATATTGAAGATCGTGGTTATCAATTTGGAGATGGTGTTTACGAAGTAATCCGTATTTATAACGGAAGCTTTTTTGAGTTGGAAGCTCACCTGGAACGTTTAGAACGAAGCGCGAGCGAGATCAAGATTTCTTTACCGTTTACTCAAAAAGAAATCCAGGAAAAAATCGAGCAGCTTGCGGCTGCTAATCGGCTACATAGCGGGCACGTCTACATGCAAGTAACACGAGGTGTAGCTCCACGAAATCATCCTTTCCCGGCAAAATCAGACCCTGTGCTTGTCGCTTATACGAAAGAATATGAGAAAGAACCATCACGCGCACTAGGGAAAGCGATCTTTATGGAAGATATTAGATGGTTAAGATGTGATATTAAAAGCTTGAATTTACTTGGGAATGTATTGGCTAAACAATCTGCAACGGAGCAGAACGTTGACGAAGCAATTTTTCATCGTGGCGACTTGGTAACTGAAGGAAGTTCTACGAATGTGTTTATAGTGAAAAATAACATCCTTTATACTCATCCAGCAAACAACTTTATTTTAGAAGGGATTACGAGACGAGTTATCCTTTCGGTTGCTTCTGAACTAGGTATTCAAATAAAGGAAGAAGCGTTTACAAAGCAGGAGCTGCTTGAAAGTGATGAAGTTTTTATTTCTAGTACAACCCAAGAAGCAAGACCAATTGTTGAGGTGGATGGCCGGCAGATTGGGAACGGAAAAGAAGGTGAGATAACCTCATCCCTTCATGCTAAGTTTGTTAGTCGTTTGTCATAACAAGAAGGTGTTGTTAAAATATTTTTAGTGTGCGCAGTTGAAATTTGCGCATATTAATGGTACTGTTATCTTTGGCTATATGTGAAAGAAGAGTTGCTTGTTCCGAGCGTTTTCCAACATTAGGGAAATGCTTTTTTTGAACACTATCAGGAGATTTTTCTCCCGTCTATAGCATTTAATGCATTTTAAAAGTAAAAAGGAGTTTTTAAAAGTTGAAAAAATTTCAAGATCTAGGTTTAAGTAATACGCTGCTAGAAGCAGTTAATCAAATGGGATTCGAAGAAACAACACCAATTCAAGCAGGTACGATTCCTCTAGCGCTTGAAGGCAAAGACGTTATCGGTCAGGCTCAAACTGGTACTGGTAAAACGGCTGCTTTTGGTATCCCAATGATTGAAAAGATCGACACTTCTCTATCTCATGTACAGGGAATCATTCTTGCGCCAACACGTGAGCTTGCTGTACAGGTTGCAGAAGAATTGAACCGTATTGGTCAAGCAAAAGGCGTGCGTGCCCTTCCTATATATGGTGGACAAAGCATCGTTCACCAAATCAAAGCACTTAAAAAGAGACCTCAACTAGTTGTTGCGACTCCAGGGCGTCTTATCGACCATATGGAACGTAAAACAATCCGTCTTCAAGAAGTATCTTTTGTTGTCCTTGATGAAGCAGATGAAATGCTTAACATGGGCTTCATTGAAGATATCGAGAAAATTCTTAAAGGTGTTCCAGATAAGCGTCAAACGCTTCTGTTCTCTGCTACAATGCCGAAACGTATCGCGATTCTTGCAGAGAAATTCATGAGCAACCCTGAAACAGTTAGAACGAAATCAAAAGAAATGACTGTTCCATCAATTGAACAGCATTACTATGAAGTTCGTGATTCTAAGAAATTCGATATTCTTTGTCGCCTTCTTGATACTCAGTCTCCTGAGCTTGCAATTGTGTTTGCAAGAACTAAGAAACGCGTTGATGAAGTATCTGAAGGTCTTAAGAAACGTGGATATATGGCTGAAGGAATTCACGGTGACCTTCCACAGGGTAAACGTGATCAGGTTATTAAACAGTTTAAAGACAGCACAATCGATATCATGGTAGCGACAGACGTTGCTGCACGTGGTCTAGACATCAGTGGTGTTACACACGTTTATAACTTTGACATTCCTCAAGATCCTGAAAGCTACGTTCACAGAATCGGTCGTACTGGCCGTGCAGGTAAGTCAGGTCTTGCTTCGACGTTTATTACTCCACGTGAGTACGATCACCTTAAAGTAATTGAGAAAATTACGAAGAAGTCTATGCAAAAACGTACGATCCCAAGCTTTGCTGAAGCAATGGAAGGCCAGCAGCAAATGGCGATTCAACAGCTTCAAAGCACAATTGAAGAGCAGGATCACTCAGTATACCGTTCATCAGCTGAACAACTTCTTGATGATCACGATTCAGTAACGCTTCTTTCTGCAGCTCTTAAGTTGCTAACAAAAGAGCCGGATACAACTCCGGTCAAAATTACTGAAATTGCACCACTTCGTGCTAAAAAGGCTCATGGCCGTGGCGGCAGTGGCGGTGGAAACCGCAACCGTAACCGCAGTAATGATCGCGGAGGCCGTAAAGGTGGAAGCGGTGGCGGATATCGCGGAGACCGCAACAGCGGTGGCGCTAACAAGCGTCGTAAGTTCAACGACAAAGGAAATAAATAAGATATATGTAGAAGTCGGGAGAAATCCCGGCTTTTTTTATGTTGATTTTTGCTACTGACCCTTGGAAGATGGGCTTTTGATATTAGCCATATATTCTTTTCGTGATGGTTTTACCGTGTTCATCCTAGAGTTTATTTTTTATATTGCTGGGAAAAATCTACTGAAAGCGTTATTCTAAGAGAGACACTATTTACGGAAAGGCAGCGGGATACTATGAAGCATGATCACCAGTCACACACAAAATTAAAAGAGGACGTGCTGTTTGAACGTCTTGCACTAATTGAAGAAGAGTTAGAGGCTTCGGAAGCATCGAAAATCAAACAACTAATCGACAAGTTGTTGAGTGGTGAACAGCACTTCCTTTTCTCGGGCCATTTTTCTGCAGGGAAATCTTCATTAATAAATGCGTTATTTCAATCTAACCTTTTACCGTCAAGTCCCATACCGGCGAGTGCTAATACGGTTCGTATCCGTTCAGGTGAACCAGGCGCTTCCGTTCATTTCTTAAATGGAAAGAAAATGATTTTTAAAGCGCCGTATGATATTGATCAAGTAAAAGGGTATTGCTTGAACGGAGAAGAGGTCGAGCGCGTTGAATTGTCTGCTCCATCTTCTTTAGAAGAAGACGTTATTTTCATTGATACTCCTGGTATTGATTCGACAGATGAAGCGCATAGGCTTTCGACGGAATCTTCGATGTATTTAGCTGATGTAGTTTTCTATGTGATGGATTACAATCATGTTCAATCTGAAGTGAACTATCAATTCATCCGGGAACTTTATCGTCAAAATAAAAAAATCATCTTAATTGTGAACCAAATTGATAAGCATCATGAATCTGAAATTTCATTCTCTTCATTTCAGAAGTCAGTGGTCGAGTCTTTTGAAACGTGGGGGATGTCTCTTGAATCCTTTTTCTTTATCTCATTACGCGATTACGATCACCCCCATAATCAGTTTCATCAGTTGAAAACATACATTGACGGACTTTCAAGAAAAACAGATGAAGCCAAAGTGAAGCGGATTTTTAATGCAGCAAGAGAGCTATTGGATGATCTGAATCACGTAGATCCTCATAACGACGAAGTAGAAGAAGCTTATGAGCAGATGAAAAACAAGCTTGCATTTTCAAAGGAACGCGTTGATTTAATTGATCAGGAATTTCAGACTGAAGCGGCGGCTATCCAAAAAAGTGCAATTTTAATGCCGTATGAAGTGAGAGAAGCAGGACGAGCGTATCTTGAATCTCTTCAACCTGACTTTAAAGTAGGATTTGTATTTCGTGATAAGAAAACTCAGCAAGAACGAACGGCGAGGTACGAAACTTTCATTGCGGGTTTAAAAGAACAGGTAAAGTCACAACTAGAGTGGCATTATCAGCAGCTATTACAACAGCTAGTTTCGACAGCTGAATTAAAAGACGTATCATCTTCTCTCATTGATCAACCATATGAAGTTGATTTTTCAGTGATACAAGAAGAAGCTAACAAAGGAAACGGTGCAACAGGAGAAGCAGTTCTTCATTATACTGAGAATATCGCTTATCGCTTGAAGACACAGGTCAAGCAGCAAGCAGAACAAAGGAAGGACAAGCTTGTTGATCAAGTCAATTTCGACCACGATAGGCAGGCTGAAGAGCTTAAGCAGTCATTCAAATCTCAAGTTGGAGAAGAGGATGCGGAAACATTCTTATCAGAGCTGGAAGCTGCTAGTGAGAATATTGAAGAGCTTTGGTCTATTTTGGATGGGAGCCGTGATGAAGAGGCTCGACGTGCGGGAGACGAATTTAAGAAAAGGTACACGCACACGGAGGATGTTACTGTCGTAGAGTCGACCAAAAGCGATAGTGGGCAACAGCGTAAGCAACAGGAGCCTGAAGAGGTTGTTTCACCAGAAAATCAAACTTCTCTTCCTGATCCCGAAGCGACTAGTATGGCCCTTCAAAGAATGGCAGATGAATTAGAGGATCTTCCTGGTTTTGACTATACGAGACAAAACTTGATCAAGCGTGCAAATAAATTATCAGAAAAGTCATTTACGGTCGCATTGTTTGGTGCCTTTAGCGCTGGGAAATCCTCTTTTGCCAATGCGCTCATTGGCGAAAAAATACTGCCTTCTTCTCCAAATCCAACAACGGCTACGCTTAATCGTATTTGCCCGGTAACAAAAGACCATGCTCATAAAACGGCGATGATTTATTATAAATCGGAAGAAGAACTTTTGGAGGATTTGAATCATTCCCTTTCTTATTTTGGTGAGCAAGCTTTTTCATTAAGGGATTGTCTGCAAATCATTTCACAGGGGAAATTGTTTAAGCGAGAGTCTTCTGCAACGAAACCTCATGCTCTTTTCTTAAGAGCTGTACTTGAAGGTGAAGCTGAGTTAGCATACCTCGGTAAGGAACGTGAAGTCACACTGGATGACTATGAAGATATGGTCGTAAATGAATCAAAAGCGGCCTTTGTTGCTTCTATCTCGCTATATTATGATTGTACTTTAACACGAGAGGGAATAACGCTTGTAGACACTCCAGGAGCTGATTCCATTAACGCACGACATACGGGTGTAGCGTTTCAATATATGAAAGCAGCCGATGCTATTCTTTACGTCACCTATTACAATCATGCATTTTCAAAAGCAGATCGAGAGTTCCTCATTCAGCTAGGACGAGTGAAAGACGTGTTTGAGATGGATAAAATGTTCTTTCTTCTTAATGCATCTGATCTTGCTGCAAACGAAGGAGAGCTCGAAATCGTACTTGATCATGTCACAAATCAGTTACAGCAGTACGGTATTCGTTATCCTGCACTTTATCCTGTCTCAAGTCTTGCAGGAATGCTTGCTTCTGAAGAGAATGTAAGTGAAAAAGAGGCTAAGTTTCTTGCTGCGTTACCAGAAAAATTAAGACAAAAAGGCGGTCTTAAGCGGTTTGAATCACGTTTCTATCATTTTATTCGCAAAGATCTTTCAAAAATGGCAGTGGAGTCCAGCTTAACTGAATTAACAAGTGTGATGAGCGAAATCGAGCGCTGGATCGAGAACTTTGAATTAAACGCGAGTGAAAAAGAACAGCAGATCACAGAGCTTCGCAATCAGAGTGACGAAGTAAATAGGAAGATTAATCACTATTCCAACAATGCATCTGAAAAGCTGATCAAACAAGAATTAACAGAACTTGTTCATTATATTCCTCAGCGTCTTTTTTATCGATTTAATGATTTCTTTAAGGAAGCCTTTAACCCATCGACTATTCAAGGGCGTGAAGGACTGCAACGTGCTTCAGAAACGCTGGTTGAGGATATTGAACAAGATTTATTACAGGAGCTAAGGGCAGCTTCTCTTCGAATCGATCGATTTATGAAGCGAGAAATTCAAAAGAGTGAGAAAGAAATACAAAAGCTTATTCGAGAAATGCTATCTGATTTTCATTACAGCAGTCTACCTAATCGGGACATGGAAACCCCGGAGTTTGATGAGTCTCTTACCGCATGGATAGCAGTTGACCATGTATTAAAGCACTCTCGTAGCTCCTTTAAATCTTCGAAGCAATTTTTCGAACAGAGTGGAAGAGATAAGCTTCATGATGAGTTGAAAAGTGAGTTTCAACTACCTGTTAATAACTATTTGAAAACAGAACATAAAGTGATTGAAGAGACGGCTACGAATTTCTTTGATCAATTAACTGGAGAGGTAAAAGACGAAATGATGCAAGAAGTTACATCATATGTCAAGGCCAGAACAACGATGCTAACAAGCGATATTTCAAAAGATTTCCTTGAAACAAAGCGAAATAATGCTTTCGAAATTCAAACAAAGCTACTGTCGGAGGGAGAATAGGAAATGAAGAATCTTGTTTCAATTGAATGGCTATCAGATCATTTGTATGATGAGCAATTAGTGATTGTGGACTGTCAATTTGAACTTGGCAATCCAGAAAACGGTTATGATTCCTATTTAAAAGGCCACATTCCAGGAGCACAGTATGCTGATCTCGAAAAAGATTTATCTGGTGAAGTTGGAGAGCATGGTGGAAGACATCCTTTACCTGATCAAGAACAGCTCCAGACGCTCGTTGAAAGGCTAGGGATTGAGCAGGATTCGAAAGTGATTCTATACGACCATGAGTATGGTGCTATGGCAGCAAGATTATGGTTTCTACTCGGATTTGCTGGACATAAAGCGCGTGCTGTTCTTGATGGGGGTCTCCAAGCTTGGAGAGGGGAGGGGCATAAACTTGAGACGAAAGTTCGTCAAGTAACTCCTTCATCGTATCCTATTAGTCTTGATAAATCGATGATTGTTTCTATGAATGATGTGAAGCAGGCGCAGATAGAAGGGCGCACGATTATTGATTCGAGAGCAAGCGAGCGCTATTCTGGAGAGGTAGAACCTATTGATCCTAAAGCAGGTCATATTCCAGGCGCTATCAATTACTTCTGGAAGAATAACCTTAATGAAAATAAAACATGGAAAGACCCTGAAGAGAGAGTAGGGGAGAAAGAGCATGGTCATGAACCCATTGTTTACTGTGGTTCTGGTGTGACTGCTTGTGTTAACCTGCTTGCTTTACAAGAGGCAGGGGTTCATGCAAAGCTTTATCCTGGAAGTTATAGTGACTGGATATCTTATGAAGAAAATCGAATTGAAACAAAATAAACGAAACGCCAGCCCTTACGAGGGCTGGCGTTTATTCATTCTATCTAAGGGTGTGGATGAACTTTTCTAAGCGATCCATACCTTCTTTTAGTACATCAAGTTTATAAGCGAATGAAATTCTTACATAGCCTTCGCCAAGTGATGAAAAGGCGCTTCCTGGTACAACTGCTAAATTACCTTCTTTTGCAAGTTTCATTGCAAAGTCAAATGAAGATAAGCCGAACTCCTGAATGGAAGGCAAGATATAGAAAGCACCGTCAGGCTTGATTGGAGATAACCCCATACCAACTAATCGATCATAAACATAATTCATTCGTTCTTTGTAAGCAACTCGCATCTCAATCGAGTCTTGCAATCCATTCTGTAACGCTTCTAGAGCGGCGTACTGAGATACTGATGAAGCACAGGAGACATTATACTGATGAACTTTCAAGATATGCTGGCATAGTTCTACTGGGGCGAAGAGAAAGCCGATGCGCCATCCTGTCATAGCGTGAGATTTAGATAGTCCATTGATTACGATCGTTTTATCACGCATGCCATCAAATTGAGCGATCGAAGAATGATCACCTGAAAAGTTAAGCTCTGAATAAATTTCATCAGATAAAACAAAAATGTTTTTAGCTTTAAGTAAATCAGCAAGATCGGCTAATTCATCATAAGACATCGCAACACCTGTAGGGTTAGATGGGGAAGGCAGAATAATGCATTTTGTTCGCTCTGTTAGGGCAACTTCAATTAGGTCGCGCGTCATTTTGAATCCGTTTTTAGTTGTATCGACGTGTACTGGAGTTGCTCCACATAATGTAATGATTGGCTCATAACCTGGATACACAGGACCTGGCAAAATCACTTCGTCACCTTCAGTGAGAAGTGTTCGAAGTGTCACGTCAATTGCCTGACTTGCTCCTGAAGTGGTAATGATCTCAGATTCAGCTTGGTAGTTAAGATTGTATTTTGATTGTAGAAAATGAGCTGCTGCCTTTCGGAGTTCTAGGATGCCGGCATTATGAGTATACGTTGTTTTGTTTTCACTAATAGCGGCTTGAGCTGCTTCCTTAATATGAGCTGGTGTCTCAAAATCAGGTTGGCCAATTGTTAATGAAATCATGTTCTCATAATCAGCTACCATATTAAAAAAAGTTCGAATCCCAGAAATCTCAATTTCCTTCACGCGAGGGTTTAATAAATGCTCCATAGGTCTGTCTTCCTTTCCGTCTCTTCTTCTCATAAACATCATTGTAGCATAATTTCTATATTATCGTCGAAATGAAGATGTTCTGTTTATAAACGCATGAAACCTCTGAAAATTCAAGTGTTGATAACTTTGGTAACTATTGATAATATAGGCTTTCTGACACTTATCAACAGATGATTTCGTATACCCGCCCCTGGTATATTTTAAATACATGGGGGTATAGGTGCCGCAGGTGGGTTACCCACAAAATTCTGTGGATAACCAATATTCAGATAATTTTCTTCTAAATTGGTCTTCGCTATCGTCTCAATAAAAAACAGATTCCCTATCATTGATAGGGAATCTGTTTTTTAAATAGCTGGAAGAATGCAATCGGTCCGATAGGCAAGTAGAGCAAATTGAAGCTGCATGCGCTGATCATATGCGTATATATCAATACCGGTGAGCTTTTCTAATTGTTTGATTCGATAGTTTAGTGTATGCCTATGAATAAATAATTTATCAGCTGTACGGTTAATGACAAGGTTGTTTTCTAGAAAAGATTCAAGTGTCTTCATTAGCTGAGCCTGGTGCTTTCGATCATAGTCAACTATTGGTGATAGAAGAGGTGAATAATAGGGTGAAAGATCTTCGCCATTTTCTTTTAATCGAATGAATAACTGATAAGCACCCAGGTCAGCGAAGGATAGACGATGTTCGTTTCGATATTTAGCAAATTGATGTGCAACCGTAGCTTCTTTAAGGGCTAGTTCAAGGTGGCGTATGCCTATTTTGGTCATGCTGAATCCAATGATAGAAGAGCTCATTCCATCCTTGAAGGGAATCGTGTCACCTAAGAGAAGCGCAACAATATGATCCATCTTCCTCTTTATTATACCTTTCGTTCTTGTTTCGATTAATTGCTGCTGACAGTCTTCCTCGAGTTTTGTAAGGTTAGATGATGAAAGAACTGCGATTGTATTCGAACCGGTTAGATCATAGCCCATTTCTTTGCTCTTTTTTAATATCAATTTCTCGTCTTCGTAGGATTTGGAGAATAAAATATCAAGAAAATCAGCTTCGATCTGAGATCTAGTATCTTCAATGATACGTAGTTTTAGAAATTCAATCGCAAAGATATTAGCCGCATGTTTTAAAGCAAGGTGATCGAGTGCAGTGAGTGGTGTTGGTTTCTTGATATGAATTGTTCCAATTGCTTTTCCTTCGGTTTTGATCGGATAGAATTCATCGGTAGAATCATTTTGATTCGTGAGATAAGTCTCTGCTAAAAGAGCATTATCCGCATGATAAATTGAAACAGTGCAGTTTAGTAGTTTCGATAGTGCATCAGTGATAGCTGAAAAGCCAGCATTTTTAATAACAAGTGACGTTAAGTCGTCCTGAATACGCTGAGCCTGCGTAAGAATGGAAAGTTGTTTATTAACGAGCTGTTCCAAAATGCTTCTTGTAACCATTGAGAAATTCATCGTTCTCGGAATTTCAAGAAGCGGTAATCCGGTTCGGTTGGCTGCTTCGATGATCGCAATCGGAACCACGTCTAGATAAAATCCAGTATGAATGGCAAGGGCAGATAGCTGTCTGTTCGAAAGGGCTTCAATGAGTTTCGTATAAGAATCGGATTTCTCGTGCCATCCGTATGCCGTCGTTATTAAAAACTCCCCTTCATGAAGCCGTGTCATATCTTCCATTACTTCCACGATTGTTAACCATTTAATATCTCGGTCAATTCCTTTTTTTCCAGCAATTAATTTAATTCCACTCATCTCAGGTAGCTGTAAGGCTTCTCGAACTGATAGTCCCATAGGCGTCCCTCCGTCTCTTCTTATCCAAAGCGTACAACAAAGTCAGAATTTTTTGTAGATGATGTGGGATAGAATTTTGGTTCATTTCAACATAGGCTATACATATAGACAAAAAAGTGAGGTGTCGATTAGGTGATAAGTAAAAGAACCCACTTAATAAAACCTTTATTAGGAATGGATTATGCCTTTATTTCTCATGGAAAAGGGATCTATTTATATGATGAGGATGGTCATGCGTTTATTGATGGTTGTTCAGGTGCTGTGACGGCAAATATCGGCCACGCCGTTCCTGAAATTAAGGAAGCGATGGTAAAGCAAGTCGATCAAGTATCGTTTGTTTATCGCTCTCAGTTTACGAGTTCGTCTGCAGAGCTTCTTGCTGAAAGACTATGTCGCAATGCTCCAGGTGATCTGGACTGGGTGTTTTTTGTGAACAGCGGATCAGAAGCATTAGAAACCGCTTTGAAAATAGCCGTTCAGTATTGGCAGGAACTGGGTCGGCCAACGAAGAACAGAATCATATCGAGGTGGATGAGCTATCACGGGATTACGATGGGTGCCCTTTCAATGTCCGGTCATGTCATACGTCGGAGTCGCTTTAGCGCGATGTTAGAACATTATCCAGAACTCTCTCCTCCTTATTGTTACAGATGTTCCTACAATGAGCACTGTCCGAATTGTTCAAAGCACTATGCGCTAGAATTTGAAAAAACGATTCAAAGACTTGGGGCAGAAACGATTGCAGCGTTTGTTTGTGAACCTATCATTGGTGCAGCTGGGGGTGCGGTTGTACCACCTGATTCCTATTTTAAAGAAATGAAAGCCGTATGTGAGCGCTATGATATTTTGTTTATTGCAGATGAAGTTATGACAGGGGTCGGGAGAACAGGGAAAATGTATGCAATGGAACATTGGGGTGTCGCACCAGATATTTTAGCACTCGGAAAAGGTATGAGCGCAGGTTATACACCGATGGCAGCTACCCTTGTATCTGATCGGATTATATTGGAAATTGAACGCGGATCCAAAGTTGTGCTAAGCGGTCATACGTTTAGTGCCAACCCACTCTCATCTGCTATATGTCTCGCTGTTCTTGACTATATAGAAGAAAATAATCTTGTGAAAAACGCCGAAGAAAAAGGAGATCTTCTCTTAAATGGATTAAAAGAGCTTCAATCGATTTATCCTTTTATTGGTGATGTAAGAGGTAAAGGGTTATTAACAGCCATTGAATTTGTTCAGGATCAACTGACGAAAGAGCCGTTCTTGCTACAGAACGAAGTGACAAATCGTTTTATCAGAAAATGCTATGATTCCGGTTTACTCGTTTACACGGCTGCTGGGGGATTGAATGGGATAGCGGGTGATTCAGTCATTGTGGCACCACCTCTAATCATTCAAGAAAATGAGGTTCATCTCCTTCTGAATAAGCTGAATCAAGCATTAGCTGAATTGGAGAAAGAGCTTACAATAGAAGGCATCTATAGTAGACGATCGATAAGCTGACGAAAGGATGAGAAATCCGTGAGAAGTAAAAGATGCGCATTGTCAGAGCTCGATCTATTAAGAGATAACATGACGATAATGTGTGGTGGATTTGGTGGAGTAGGTTCACCTCCTACACTTATTCAATGGATTCTTGATTCTGGTATTAAGAATATAACGCTCATTTGTAACGATGCTGGCTTCCCGTGGATCGGACCTGGAAAGCTCGTCACTGAAAAAAGAGTTTCAACACTTATTGCATCTCATATTGGCTCAAATCCTGAAGCAGGAAAACAAATGCATAACGGAGAACTTTCCGTTCAATTCTACCCGCAAGGAACGCTGGCAGAAAAGATTCGCGCTGGGGGGATGGGGCTTGGTGGTATTTTAGTAGACGTAGGGCTTGGAACATCTATTGAACACGGAAAGGAAAAGACAATCGTTCACGGTAAAGAATATATGATTGAACCTGCTCTTACGGCAGATTTATCTATTATTGCCTGCAAACGTGCTGATCCATATGGAAACCTAATCTACGATCAGAGTGCACGGAACACTAACCCACTTGTCGCCCAAGCAGGTGATGTTACTATCGCTGAATCTGTTGAAATCGTACAAACAGGTGAGCTAGATCCAGAGGAAATTATCACTCAAGGTGTTTTCGTTGATCACGTCATTGAAAGCAAGGGAGTTGATTGGAAATGGGTATGGGAGCTGAAGCGAGAAAGTTAATAGCACAACGTGCTGCTCGTGAAGTTACGTACGGCATGATGGTTAATCTTGGGATCGGTATTCCTACGCTTGTAGCTGACTTTATTCCAAATTCCCTCGATGTGATGTTGCATACGGAAAATGGCATCTTAGGAATGGGGGGGAGTCCTGAGCAAGGTAAGGAAGATGGAAATCTATCTAACGCCGGGGGATATCCTGTTACCATTCAATCGGGTGCTTCATTTTTTGATAGTGCAGAAGCGTTTGGAATGGTTAGGAGGGGACATCTCGATTTAACGATTCTTGGCGCACTTGAAGTGAGTGGAAGAGGAGATATCGCAAATTGGATCGTACCTGGAAAACGAGTGCCTGGCATGGGCGGGGCTATTGATCTCGCTCAAAAAGCTAAAAAGGTGATTGTATTAATGAGCCATACAACAAAAGATGGGCTGCCCAAAATTGTCAAAGAATGTTCTCTCCCTTTGACGGTAAAAGAAGGTGCACACATGATTATTACAGAGAGAGCTGTTATGCGAATTGATCAGGGAGAGATTTTTCTTCTCGAAGTGATGCCTGGTTATTCTGTTGACGATGTAATAGGCGCTACTGAAGCGGATGTAAATGTTGATCATGTGGGGAGGCGGACCTCATGAAAGAAGAAATAAACAAATGGATGATGCATCATCGGGACTATGGGATAGAAATGCTTCAACGCTTTGTTCGTTGTGATAGCGTGCAAGGAAACGAGGCAAATGTGCAAGACCTTGTTCAGTCAGAACTTCATCAACTCGGAATGAAAATAGATCGGTTTACTCCTGGAGACGAAACCCTTAATCATCGTGCATTTTGTGCGAATCGAACAGATTTTACACAAAGCCCTAATATTGTAGGTGTGTGGAAAGGTAAGGGAGGTGGTCGTTCACTCATTTTGAACGGTCATATTGACGTTGTCCCCCCTGGAAATAGAAGTGACTGGGAGTTAGAACCTTATAGTGGGGAAGTAAAGAACGGCAGGCTGTACGGTAGAGGGGCAACCGATATGAAAGGCGGAAATACGGCGATGCTTCTTGCCTTAAAATGCCTTAAAGATTTGGAGCTTCCTCTAAATGGCGATCTGATCTTTGAAAGCGTAGTGGAAGAAGAAAGTGGGGGAACAGGTACACTTGCGGCAATTGAACGAGGTTACCGTGCTGATGCCGCTCTTATTCCAGAGCCGACGAAGATGAAAGTGTTCCCTAAGCAGCAGGGATCAATGTGGTTTCGTATCACCGTATCAGGGCGCGGTGCACACGGTGGTACGCGTTATGAAGGAGTATCTGCTCTCGAGAAAAGCGTTTCGGTAATTAAAGCCATCCAATTATTAGAGGAACAGCGCAATAATCGAATTACAGACTCTTTATATGAAAACATTCCGATCCCTGTTCCGATTAATATAGGGAAAATTTCAGGTGGAGATTGGCCATCGTCTGTTCCAGATCAAGTAGTTTTAGAGGGAAGAATGGGTGTGATTCCTGGAGAAGAGCTTGATGACGCAAAGCTTGACATGCGCAGAGCACTGGAAGCTATTGAAGATGATTGGCTAAAGGATCATCCAGTTGAGATCGAGTGGTTTGGAGCAAGATGGCTGCCTGGAGAAGTTGATGAAGATCATCCGCTAGTGGGCGTAATTCGCCGTCATTACGAAGAAGTCACAGGGAAAGCACTCGTTATCGAAGCTTCACCTTGGGGGACAGATGGGGGATTGCTACAAGAAGAAGGGGATACGCCATCGATTATTTTCGGTCCAGGAGAGACCGCGGTAGCGCATTTTGCAAATGAATACATTGAAATTGATCAAATGATGCTTGCGGCAGAACTTTTTGTGCACATCATTCTAGAATGGTGTGGCCAGTATAAGTAGGAGCGGCTATGCCGTTCTTTTTCATGTGGTTCTTTCACTTTGTTTTTTTTACATAGCTTACCTTTAGGAAGGAGTTTACAAAAGAAAGAAGAACTACTGATTTAAGACATGTAATGAGGGGGAGGTTAATGGGAGATAAGCGAATTGAAGCGGTTGAGCATTTTTATAAAGGAAGCGATTATATCTTTACCTGTACGTTTGATACATTTAATGAACGCATTCGTATTGATGTTTATGATGGAAGCGTTCAAGCAGTTATCGCTCATATTCAAGAAGTGTTTACGAGCGAATATTCAAAGTGCATTGTAAAAGTGAAGAGTGAAGATGTTTCCTCCTTTCTTTCAATTGGCTATACCTACGAAGGAAAGATTCGTTTCTATTTTTCCGGTAGTGATGCTCATCTCATGACGAAGTATCGAGCGAATTGGCGTCGAAATAGTGAGTCTTGGGTAGATGAAGACAAGTTATTAATGGCTGTACAAAACAAGCCTCTTACTTCTCTCAAAGGAACCCCTCCTATGCGAATTGGTATTGAAAGTGATGCTGAAGCACTAGCGAAATTATATCAAACTGTGTTTTCGGTCTACCCAACCCCAATGGATGATCCTAGTTACATTAAGAAAGCTATGAAGAGTGACACGATTTTTTATGTAATGGAAGATCAAGGAATAATCAAAAGTGCCGCCTCAGCTGAAGTGAATCGTACGTATAGAAATGCCGAGATGACGGATTGTGCAACCCTTCCTGAATATAGGAAAGGTGGAACAATGCGTCAACTAATTCTTGCTTTAGAAACGGAATTGTTAAAGCAAGAGGTATACTATGCTTACTCGATCGCGAGGAGCCTTTCTTTTGGAATGAATGCTGTTTTTCATCAGCTTCACTATGAATATGGTGGACGTCTTGTAAACAATGTGAAGATCTATAAAGATTGGGAAAATATGAATCTATGGAGCAAAACGCTTCTAAGAAGTGCCGAATAATCAGCACAGATAGATGAAAATCCGGCATAAAGGAGGACGTCTATGAGAGAAACGATCCCACTTACGGATGGAATGTTTGAAGCGATCCTTGAAAGTATTGATGAAGGGATTCATGTCGTTGATAATAGAGGTATGACGATCTATTATAATGAAATTGCTGCCAAGCACGACGGATTGCAAGTAGATGATGTATTAGGGACGCACTACCTAGAAGCATTTCCATCACTCTCCAAAGAGACGAGCACACTATCTCATGTGTTAACGACAAGAAAGCCAATTTTTAATAAAGACCAAACTTACAGAAATATGAAGGGGCATCTGATCTCGACGATAAATACCACACTACCTATCGTTGTGAATGGGCACTTAGAAGGAGCCGTGGAAATTGCTCGAGATCTTTCGCGTATCAAAATATTGTCTGATAAGGTTATGGAATTACAATCTAAAATAAATCGAAAGACGGTCAAGGAGTTCGACAACGGCACTATCTATACATTTGAGCACATTCTAACGAATGATCCCGTTTTTATAAAGGTAAAGGACCGAGCTCAAAAAGCTGCCGTTCTTCATTCTCCAGTTCTTGTCTATGGTGAGACTGGCACTGGAAAAGAACTCATTGTTCAAGCGATTCATAATGCTTCTAAGCGGGTGGGACCATTTATTGCACAAAATTGCGCCGCCTTACCTGCATCGATTCTTGAGTCGATTCTTTTTGGTACATCCAAAGGAAGCTTTACAGGTGCTGAGGAGCGTGAGGGATTATTCGAATTAGCTAATGGCGGTACTCTTTTTCTTGATGAGATTAATTCGATGCCCATTGATGTACAAGCAAAGTTGCTTCGGGTTTTAGAGGATGGTGTCATCCGCCGAGTTGGAGCAGGAAAGACGAGAAAAGTGGATGTCCGAATCATAGCTGCAATGAATGAAGAACCGGAATCTGCTCTTGAGGCAAAGAGGCTTCGTGTTGATTTGTTTTACCGTTTGAATGTTATTTATCTTAGATTACCACCTCTTCGAGAACGAAAAGAGGATATTTCTAATCTCATTGCCCATTTTATTAAGAAATACAACGATAAATTTCATAAAAACATAAGAGGAGTCGATCAGAAGTCGGCAACGCTGCTCTCTTCGCGTCACTGGCATGGAAATGTTCGGGAGCTTGAGCATGTGATTCAATCGGCCATGAATTTCGCAGAAGGTAATACATTAACCGTCGACGATTTTGAGGTGCTTCTTCCAGAAAATCAATCTCATGTAACGGCACCACTCCGCGACGTTTTATTAAAAACGGAATATAATTTAATAAAACAAGCCATGAATATCAGCCAGGGGAATGTGAAAAAAGCTGCAGAGCAGTTAGGCATCCCCAGACAAACATTACAATATAAACTTTCTAAACACCCACTAAGCCAGAGTGCTGAATATTGAGCACAGCTGGCTTTTTATTGTGGAAATAAAGGAAGGGAGTGGACGAGTAGGGATCTAAGTTGTAACCGTAATAGACTTATCTTATAAGCGTCTTGATCCCACGATAAACTAAAAAGTAGGCTTTTTTGAAGAATCAATGGAGCTGGCACGCTACTTGCATAGTATAGGAGTAGATTATCTGAAGGGGGAATGTATTGTGCTGATGCAACTGTATAAGCCAACTCGGAATTGGAAGGATATTGAACTTTGGAAGGATGTTACGGAAGACCAATGGAATGATTGGATTTGGCAGCTTACTAATACGATTCGAACGCTTGATGACTTGAAGAAAGTAGTGAACTTAACACCTGACGAGGAAGAAGGTGTGAAGATCGCAACGAAAACCATTCCACTTAACATTACGCCATACTATGCTTCCTTAATGAATCCGGATGATCCGCGCTGTCCAGTGCGCATGCAATCAGTGCCTATTTCGCAAGAGATGTACAAAACGAAATATGATCTTGAAGATCCTCTTCATGAAGATGAGGATTCCCCAGTACCTGGATTAACGCATAGATATCCTGATCGCGTTCTTTTTCTAGTTACAAATCAGTGTTCGATGTACTGCAGGTATTGTACTAGGAGGCGCTTTTCAGGGCAAATCGGAATGGGGGTTCCAAAAAAACAGCTTGATGAAGCCATTAGCTATATTTCAAGAACCCCTGAAGTGAGAGATGTCCTTATTTCTGGAGGAGATGGGCTACTTATCAATGATAAGATTCTAGAATATGTGCTCAAGAACTTACGAGCGATTCCACATGTTGAAATTATTCGAATCGGAACGAGAGCTCCAGTGGTGTTTCCTCAGCGAATTACAGAGGATTTATGTAACATTTTAAAGAAATACCATCCTGTCTGGCTGAACACGCATTTTAATACAAGTATTGAAATTACAGAAGAATCGAAGAAGGCATGTGAAATGCTGGCAGATGCGGGCGTCCCTGTTGGAAATCAAGCGGTTATTCTTGCCGGGATCAATGATAGCGTACCGATCATGAAGAAGCTGATGCATGACCTTGTGAAAATTAGGGTGAGGCCTTATTACATTTATCAGTGTGATTTATCTGAGGGGATTGGGCATTTTCGTGCACCGGTTTCAAAAGGATTGGAAATCATTGAAGGATTAAGGGGACATACGTCAGGATATGCCGTACCAACATTTGTAGTTGATGCCCCTGGTGGCGGTGGAAAAATAGCACTTCAGCCAAATTACATGATTTCCCAAAGTGCAGATAAAGTTATTTTACGAAACTTTGAAGGGGTTATTACTTCGTACCCTGAACCGGAAAATTATACGCCTGGTACTGCTGATACGTACTTTAACCAGGTTTATGAGATGGAGAAAAAACCTGCTATCGGCATTCATTCCTTAATGACAGATGAGCGGTTTAATCTTGTTCCAGAAGGTATTCAGCGGTTTAGTCGAAGATCTCAGTACGAAAAGGACGCAACACATAGCACGCTAAAAGATAAGCGCGATAAAAGAGATGTTATGAAGGAAAAGAAATTTAACGCAGAGCAGGAGAAATACAAAGGTACTGATAAAGGAGAGGAAACCGTATGATCTGTAAATGGTGTGAACAGGAGGGAGCTTTTGAGACGCTTGATAAAGGTTACTGGGAATTACCTGATGGGTCGAGAGCGGTCGAAATTAGTGATTTGCCCTCGGTTCAATGCGGTTATTGCGGGATGTGCTATCAAACAGATGAATTAGTTGGAGACGTGGAGGAGCAATTGATGCTAATCGATACGTCAAAACTCCCCTCCTCCTTTTCGTATAAAGAATTGATGAGTCAAGAAAGACTCTTAAAGAAAAATTATTTTGATCTTGATCGTTACCCGCTTTAATCATTGAGTTAATAGCATTTTCATTGGAAAAGAAAACACGTAAAAAAAGTTATATCGGAATATTCTGAAAAATATTGATATTTTGACGATTCCCTCGTATAATAGAAAAAAGAGCTTCAGAGGGGGGAGAGCTAGCATGAACAATCATCATAAGTCGTATAAAGACAATATGAAACAACGTGCTATGAAAAAGAAACAGGAACAGGAAACGTTTGAGTTGGAATTGTACGCCCAATTGATCCTTGATGAAGCCGTGTTTATTTTCCAGGAAAAACGTTACCAACAATCCATTGATCAAGCTCTCGACAGAGGAGACAAAAAAGCATTTCAAGAAGCATCCAAGCAGTATGTAGCGTTTCTTCGTTCTTACAAACAGGAGCTTCAATTCGACTGAATAGAATAACGTCAATCTGGCACAAACTAGAGAGGAAGTACTTCTAAAGGAGTGTCACGATGGGCAGACAGAAAAAAGGAAACCCCAATGCACAACGTAATAATAATGCAAAACAACAAAAAGCAAAAGCGATGCCATCCTATGCAGAAATGGAAGCCGAAAAGCTGAAAAATCCGCAAGAATAAAAGAAGGAGCCTTCATTAAGAAGGCTCCTTCTTTTATTGTGATCATTTTGTTATTTCGTTTATGTTACCATAAGAAAAGAAAATGGATTATAGGGTGAAAGGAAGATCAAATATATGGGCCGATTAGTATTAATTGATGGATTTAATTTATTAAGCAGAGGTTATTTTGCGACAGCCTATGGAAAGTCTGAAGACCAGCTTTCGCAAACGCCTGAAGGGTTATTTACGAATGCTTTAAGGGTGAAGCTACAAAAAATCATTTCTCTTGTAAAGGAGTATGAACCAACGCATTTTGTTGTTACATGGGATGTGAAACGGAATGAAGTAAAACGTAAAGCGCTCTATGAAGATTATAAAGGAACGAGGGAAGATTTACCTGGTCCGCTTATTCAGCAGTATGAAACGGCGGTGAATTTGTTTAAGGCAACAGGAATCCCGCAGATGAGTGTAGAAGGATTTGAAGCAGATGATGTAATGGGAACACTCTCCGATAGGTGGACAAAAGAAGGGCGAGGTGATTGTTACATTTATAGTAATGATCGTGATCTTCTTCAGCTTCTAAATCCTTCTGTTTCACAAATTATTGCGATTCGCAAAGAAGGCGATAAGGTATACACAGAAGAGCATTTTAAAACAGAGTATGGAATTACACCCGATCAGTGGATTGATGTGAAAGCATTACTAGGAGATAAGAGTGATAACATTCCAGGTGTTGCTGGGGTAGGGGACAAGGCTGCGTTACCGCTTATTCAGCAATATGGTTCCGTTCAAGGGATATATGAGAACATTAGGGAACTAGACAGTAAATTTAATCGCTATCGTAAAAAGCTTATAGATGGAGAGGAGCTCGCGAAATTAAGTCTTGAACTTGTGACAATTGAGCGAGCGATTCCTGAGCTTGATGATTATTCATTTGCTAATTGCACGTTAGATATGGATTTAGATCGGTTTAAGGATGAGCTTGATCATCTCGGATTGAGAATCCGCATGTAGAAACAATGGTTGGTTAACATATCTTAAATAAAAAAAGCGCCTTGGATTGAAAAGGCGCTCGTTTTAATTAGGAATTGATAGAAGATAAGGACGTTTTTATCATTTGTTTTGCTGAATCGCTTTTCGCGCTAGCTCGTCAGCCATTTTATTTTTTGAGCTTGGAATCCATTTAATGAAACAAAGGTCGAATTGATCAACTAACGCCAAGCATCGAATTAAGTAGGGTTGATAACCTTTGTTTTTGACATATCTGCCGTCGACTGCACTACTGACTAGCTGTGAATCTGTGCGAACGGAGATTGTCCGGAACTGTTTATCTATACAAAGCGTAAGAGCGTGAATTAACGCTTCGAATTCTGCTTCATGGTTTGTGAGCGTGCCAAGCGGGAGAGAAGATCGAATGACACTTCCTTCTGCTTTAATGAAAACACCTGCTCCAGAGGGACCAGGGTTACCTGCGCTTGCTCCATCTACATACACTTCAATCATGTGCCTTTCCTCCCCTGTGGGCTGGTCTTGTTGTATTTTATCATAATCATGTTCGTAGAGAGAAGACATACATTTAAGGTAAAAGGAGAAAACTGTTAAGAAGGGACTGTGTTTAGGAGTGAAAAGTATGAAAAAGAAAGAAGTCATGATGGAAGTAGGGTTAATCCTAGATACATATTGTCAGGATTGCTTGCTCAAAAGAGTCAATCAACATGATTACGGTAAATGTCATGCCCAAAGGTTTTGTATTACTGAATGTACAGTTGGAGAAGAATTGAAGCAATTAGGTAAACATTTGACATAGGGAGGGCATAGACATGGATGTTATTGTGAAATGGAAATACAAAACGCCAAGAGGCCTTTCCTCCTGGATGACGTCAGACGAAGTGCCATTTAATGAAGCGCTTCTTTTGGCACGTGATATTGCTAAAACGGGTCGATCCATCGACCTTTACTTTCTTGATAATAGGGGAACGAAATGGTCTGTTAAGGAATTGGAAACATACATGACCAAAAAACAAGAACGACCAGCTTCAATTGAGGTTATTTTCGACGGTAGTTTTGATAAAGAAACAAAGAAGGCTGGATGCGGAGCGGTTATTTATTATTATGAGGGTAGGCAGAGAAAACGCATACGAATAAATAAAGCGATGGATTTTCTTGAAAATAATAATGAGGCCGAATATGCATCGTTATGGTTAGGTCTTCAAGAAATAAAATCAATCGATGTTGAGGATACAGAGATCCTCATTAAAGGTGATTCCCAGGTGGTGATTAACCAGCTTGGAGGAGAATGGGCCGTGTATGAACCACTTTTAACGAGATGGATGGATCGCATTGAAGATACGCTACGTGATCTTAGACTTCAACCGGTGTACAAGCATATTTCTCGCGAAGAGAATAAAGAGGCGCATCGATTAGCCAAACAAGCGCTTAAGGGTACAGAAATTAGTAGTTCCATTGAAGTTGATAACGAATAAGAGAAGCAGCGCAGTGCTGCTTCTCTTATTCGTTTGCTTCTCTTAACTGCGTTTCACATTTTTCGATTAATTCACTAGAAAATTCATAGAACTGTTCATTCGTTCCCGATTTATGTGAGAGCGCTTGTTGGAACTGTTCTTTCGCTTGATTAATCGCATCTTGTGCCGCTTGTAACTGGTTACCATTCATGCTTTTCGTTGCCTGGCCGACGAGATGCTGAGCTGATTTAATGGACATTTCAATTTGTTGCAAATCAGAATATGGTTCTGACATACTATCCCACCTTTACGTTTCATTCAAGAATAGTATGACCATGAGGATGCTTTTTAAACCATAGGGTTTATCAAGCTCCAGAGTTCTAGATCATCGGAAAATGACGTAAAAAAAAGGAACTGATGATTTCATCAGTTCCTTTTGAAAGTTATATTTTTAGAGTTTGTTTACGTTAGCAGCTTGAGGTCCGCGATTTCCTTCAACGATTTCGAAAGAAACGTCTTGGCCTTCTTCAAGTGTTTTGAAACCTTCATCATTGATTGCTGAGAAGTGTACGAATACATCGTCAGCTCCGTCGATTTCGATGAAACCGAATCCTTTTTCTGCATTAAACCATTTTACTTTACCGTTTTGCATGTTTGTTCCTCCTAAAAGCTTAGCACAATCTTTGTGCACTTTAAAATTCAACCATTCACTGGATGTTGAATAAGAGATATTCGATGTGTACGAGATTAGTGCACGAAAAATCGAAATCAAAGTCTCAATCAAATATCCTATGTGATAAATGGTTAACTACAATATAACGTCTCATTAGAAAAATGTCAAGACTATCAACTGATTAGAACATAATCCTTAACGGGAAGAATAAAGTTGGGTAAGATGGAAATTGGAAAGATGCATTCTTACATATGGAGGGGTTCTATGAAGCCGGAAGTAAAATTCAAAAGTGATATTGATATTGCACAGGAATCTAAGATGACTCGCATCACTTCAATTGCCGAGCAGCTAGGATTATATGAAGATGAATGGGAACCTTATGGTCATTATAAAGCAAAGATTTCATTAAATGCGATGAAGCGTTTAAATGAAAAGCCCTCTGGAAAAGTCGTACTTGTAACAGCGATCAATCCTACTCCTGCAGGGGAAGGGAAAAGCACTGTAACAGTTGGTTTAGCGCAGGCACTAAATCGAATCGGTGAAAAAGCCATTGTTGCTATGAGGGAACCTTCACTTGGTCCAAGTATGGGGATTAAAGGAGGTGCAGCAGGAGGTGGTTATTCGCAAGTGATGCCGATGGAAGATATTAACCTCCATTTTACTGGAGATTTACATGCAATAACTTCTGCACATAATGCTTTATCTGCCCTTATCGATAACCATATTCATCAAGGAAATGAAATTGGTTTTGATACAAGGCGCGTCACTTGGAAGCGCGTTGTGGATTTAAATGACCGAGCATTACGTAATGTCATTGTAGGTCTAGGAGGCCCTACACAAGGTGTACCTCGTGAAGATGGGTTTGATATTACAGTAGCATCTGAAATCATGGCGATTCTATGTCTTGCTTCAGACCTAACTGATTTAAAGAAGCGTCTTTCTTCAATTGTAGTAGGGTATAGCATGTCAAAAGAACCGATTACTGTTGGGGATTTAGGTGTGGAGGGAGCGATTACACTTCTTTTAAAAGATGCGATGAATCCGAACCTTGTTCAAACGTTGGAGAATACTCCAGCCCTGATCCACGGTGGCCCTTTTGCTAATATTGCTCATGGATGTAACAGCGTGGCAGCAACCAAAATGGCGCAAAAGCTTTCTGACTATGTGATTACTGAAGCAGGATTTGGGGCTGATCTCGGAGCTGAAAAGTTTTTCGATATTAAAACTAGAGCTGGCAATATTGATCCTGCAGCAACCGTAATTGTAGCAACCATTCGAGCTCTTAAAATGCATGGCGGAGTACCAAAAGATAACCTAAAAAAAGAAGATGTTGGTGCGCTAGAAGCTGGGCTATCAAATCTGGCACAGCATGTCTCTTCAATTAAAAAATTTGGTGTACCATATGTTGTCGCCATTAATCGGTTTCTAACAGACACGGACTTAGAAGTGAATACTCTCTTAGAATGGTGTAAAGAAAATGGTATCCCTGTAGCGCTAACAGATGTATGGGCCCGAGGAGGAGAAGGCGGCGTAGAGCTCGCAGAAACGTTATTAAACGAAATGGAACGAACTGAAAATCAGTTTAAGCCTCTATATGACCTTGATTGTTCAATTACAGAGAAAATCGAAACGATCGCTAAAGAAATTTACGGTGCTTCGGGGATAGAATTGTCCTCTAAAGCTAAGAAACAAATGAAAGAATTCGAAGAAAATGGTTGGGGGAAACTTCCTGTTTGTATGGCGAAAACACAATATTCTCTTTCGGATGACCCTTCGTTACTCGGAAGACCTTCTGGCTTTACGATAACCATTCGCGAATTCCGTCCTTCCATTGGAGCCGGATTTATCGTAGCATTAACCGGGAACGTAATGACGATGCCTGGATTACCTAAAAAACCAGCGGCCCTTAACATGGATGTTTCTGAAGACGGAACAGCAATTGGGCTTTTCTAGAAAGAGTGGATATATGATGTCGAATACAGCTTTAACAAAAAAATTAATACGTGATTCAAGAACGACCAAATCAAGCTTCGTACTACCTTCTGACACAAATACTCATGGAACCTTGTTTGGTGGAAAGCTAATGTCATACATAGATGATATTGCTGCCATAGCTGCATCTAAGCACGCTAGATCAGCAGTAGTTACTGCATCAGCTGACTCAATTGATTTCCTTAGTCCTATTCGTGAAGGTGAAGTAGTCAGCTTAGAGGCCTATGTAAGTTGGACACACAATACTTCAATGGAAGTGTTTGTGAAAATATTTGCAGAAAATGTGTTAACAGGAAGAAAGAAAGTGTGCGCCACGTCCTTCTTAACTTTCGTTGCTCTAGATGAAGAGAGTATACCTGCAAGAGTGCCTGAAGCAATGCCTGAGACAGAAGAAGAGAGATTTGTGAATGATGGTGGATTAGAGCGTATGAAAGCAAGAAAAGCGAGGAGAAAACACTCGCAAACATTAGCCAGTGAATTTGGTTCATTTTCTTAAGAAATAACCTACGTTAGCTTAAATTGTTGATTATCGATTATTGTCTCAATCGAATGGTTATCAAAGAGCATGAATGAGCTAAAAATGAACTACGTTAAACATAGCTAAAAAAGATCTGCAAATATGCAGATCTCATGTTTCAAACCCGAGAATAAAATTGTTTTGCCGATCCTGAATTTGCTGTTGCGCTCGATTAAGGGCGTCACGCTGTTCAGGATTTGCGCTGTGAATCATTTTATCTAATTCTCCGGACATTTGCTCAAGTAATTGCTGTGTTTCAGTATAGCTATTATCAGTAATGGCTGATTGCTGTTTGGTAGCAAGTTGAAGCTGTTCGTCGGCAAATTCAACAAGCTCGTGAGCGTTTTTTAACATTTCTTCTAGTTTTCGGTATGTGGACAATGTGCACATCTCCTTTTCGTAATTGGTCACGATTAGTATTGACAGGAAAGACACTTTTATGAGAAACAAGGGGAAATTCCGGGTGTGGAAGTGATATACTAAGACAAGCAAAAAGAAAGGCGTGAATCAAGTTGGCAAGTGAATTATATGCAGGAGAAATGGCGACGCTACGTGTCGCACGTATACAAGAATACGGATATTTTCTAACAAATGGATTCGAAGACGTTATGCTTCATAAAAAAGAAGCTAAAAATAACTATGAAGAAAATGATGAAGTTGAGGTATTTTTGTACCATGATCATCAGGGGAGACTTTCAGCAACTGAAACAATACCATCTGTTACAGTTGATTCATTCTCGATTCTAAAGGTCGTAGAAGTGAAAAGAAGCCTTGGTGTTTTTGTTGATATTGGTATTCAAAAGGACATGCTGTTATCAAAAGATGATCTACCTTATGATTGGGCAACTTGGCCAGCAATTGGTGATGAATTGTATTGCGGATTAAAGCTCGATAAAAAGCAGCGCCTGTTTGCAGATTTAAGTAAATTTGAAGAAATACAGGAGCTTTCTAAATCAGCACCGGCAGAATGTAAAAATGATGAAGTAGAAGGCCTGGTTTTTCGCTTCCTTGAAGACGGTGTTTCAATTTTAACCAATGAAGGATACCTTGCTTATCTTCATAAGGATGAGATGAAGGATCAAGTGAGACTTGGCCAGCGTCTTACAGTGAGGATCACGTTTGTAAGAGAAGATGGACGTGTAAATGTATCCACAAGACCACTTGTGAAAGAAGCAAGACTTGAGGATTCTGAACGTTTAGTTGCTTATATGCAAGAGCGTGACAATCAGATGCCATTTACAGACAAAAGTAATCCAGAAGCCATAAAGAGTGAGTTTAACATCAGTAAAGCTGCTTTTAAGCGAGCTATGGGGAAACTTATTAAAGAAAAGAAAATTGAACAAAAAGACGGAGTAACGTTCCTTAGAACGTAATATGACATCTTTTTCTTCGTGTAATGGGCGCTTACGAGCGGATACTATACGTAAGCTCCTAGAAAGGGGGCATGTCATTGGACATTACTGACTATGACAAAGCTCTATATTACACACATCATTGTGCTTGTATTGAATTAAGTATTCTGATGATGAAGACAGAAGACGATATTCTTTCGAAGCGAATTGAGCATTTTGTTCATGCGTTTATACGTGAAACTGAATTTTTGAAGGTGAAAGAAGCACGAGACACACTTCTTACCTATATAGACTATGTGTATCGAATGGAACCTGATATGAGCGATATGACAGCAATAAATCAGACTTTTGACTGACCCTAAACTACCCGGGTCAGTTTTTTTGTGGCTTAAAAAGGTTTAAAATTGTCGAATAGGGTATAATTGTAGTAAAAAATAAGGAGCAGGTGAGAAATATGAATCAACAGCAGCTGCACAGTGTACTTGAAAGCATGCGATTACCTAATGGAGCTTATGTTGCAAGTACATCCGATGATTACGACTACGTTTGGATCAGAGATGTATGCTATGCGGTTATGCCATATTTAAATTCAAAGTGTTCACGATATGAAAAAGCTTATCATGCGCTTCTCACATTATTGAGAAAGTATGAATGGAAAATCGATATTCATACGGAGCAGAAACCACAATACTTACATGAATACATTCATGCCAGATACACAAGAGATCTTGAAGAAATTCCTGTTGAATGGGGTCATGCACAAAATGATGCAGTAGGAATATTGCTGTTTGGTATAGGACAAGGAATTCAAAACGGAAAGCCGATGCTAAGGGACAAAGTTGATCATCGCATCGTTCAGAAGCTTGTCGACTACTTAGAATGTCTAGAATACTGGAAAAGTCCAGATAACGGCATGTGGGAAGAAAATGTAGAAGTTCATGCATCAAGTGTTGGAGCATGTGTTGCGGGATTACAAGCAGTAAAGACGCTCGTTAATGTTCCCTCTTATATGATTGAAAAGGGTCAGGAAGTCCTAAATGACCTTCTACCTTGTGAGAGTGAAACGAAAGAAGCTGATTTAGCGCTATTATCCTTAATTTATCCTTTAAATGTTGTAACAAGAGAACAAGCCATTCAAATTGTAGATCGTATCACGGGACAACTCGAGCGAAAACGCGGAGTTATTCGTTATGAAAACGATGTTTATTACAATGAAGGTAGTGAAGCAGAGTGGTGCTTCGGATTTCCTTGGCTCGGTTTATGTTATGAGCAGCTAGGTGAACTAGATAAAATGAATGAATATTGGACGAAAACTATGAGCATTACACCTGAAAGTGGTAAAATTCCAGAACTTTATATTGGTGGTACTAATATTCCAAATAAAAACACTCCACTTGCATGGTCTATTTCGATGGCATACCAGCTACAGGTTCGAATGAACGAAATGCAAGAGAATGTATCATAACTAAAAAGTTTTTTCGAAAAGCTATGTTAGTTTATATTGTGGCTCATTCAATTGAAACGTTTATTAACTTTTCCATTCAAAAGGTTGCGGTTTATCCGCAACCTTTTTTTTATAGGCTATTATACAAAAAAGCCTTTTTGTGAAATATTATTCCGTTATTTGTCGAAAAAAGCATGTATTTTTCGACAAATATTTTTTTTGAAGGAATGACCATATTACATGTCGAATCTTTAGGATGTAGAGGATAACTATGGTGGAATCCCTATATTTATCAATGAGAGCGAGGTGCCGCAATGACTGTATCGATGCCGACAGATTACGATCGGTATTTATTTCATCAGGGAAATTTATTTCAGGCTTATCGTTCAATGGGCGCCCATTTAAGGGAAGAAGACGGACGATTTGGAGTCAGGTTTACAGTCTGGGCTCCTCACGCTGCAGCCGTATCTGTAACAGGGAATTTTAATCAATGGGATCCCACATCGCATCGAATGGAGAAAATCGAAGAGTCCGGTCTCTGGTCGTTATTTGTAGAAGATCTATCAGAAGACGAACTCTACAAGTATGCTGTCGAAACAGGTGCAGGCGAGATTCTAATGAAATCTGATCCGTATGCATTTTATTCAGAGTTAAAACCGAAAACAGCATCTATTGTTAAAAAAGTCGATGAGTATGATTGGCAAGATGCAAAATGGATGAACAAAAGAAAGAAAACGGCTCCTTATGATAGCCCGCTGTCGATTTATGAAGTTCATCCAGGGTCCTGGCGTAGAAAAGAGGACGGCTCCTATTATTCTTATCGGGATCTTATGGAGGAGCTCATTCCTTACGTAAAGGAACTCGGTTACACGCACATTGAACTAATGCCCGTTATGGAGCATCCTTTTGATCGATCTTGGGGATATCAGATTACCGGCTATTTTTCTGTAACAAGCCGGTTTGGACAACCGGATGATTTAAAAGCATTTATTGATCGATGTCACCAAGAAGACATCGGTGTACTGCTTGATTGGGTACCTGCTCATTTTTGCAAAGATGCGCATGGACTAGGTCAATTTGATGGAGGTCCTGTTTTTGAGCCATCAGATCCTGCTCGTGCTGAGCGACATAATTGGGGAACGTATAATTTTGATTATAGTAAACCAGAAGTTGTCAGTTTTCTTATTTCAAATGCGTTGTTCTGGTTTGACTACTACCATATAGATGGTTTAAGAGTGGATGCTGTATCACAGATGTTACTTTATCATCATGACCATGAAAGTGGTGGCGTTGAAGGCGAGAACTCTGCAGCCAAGGAATTCATTCAGAAACTAAATCGTACGGTATTTGAACAATACCCGAATGTGCTGATGATGGCAGAAGAATCAACCGACTACCCGCTTGTAAGTGCTCCGATCCATGAAGGTGGGCTCGGATTCAATTATAAATGGAACATGGGATGGATGAATGACGTCCTGAAGTATATGGAGCTCCATATGGATGATCGAAAGCATCATCACAATTTATTAACTTTTTCGTTTTTTTACGCTTTTTCAGAGAATTATCTTCTTCCTCTTTCTCATGATGAGGTCGTACATGGGAAGAAGTCATTGTTAAATAAAATGCCAGGTGATTATTGGCAGAAATTTGCCAATCTTCGTACACTTTATGGGTACATGATGGCTCATCCAGGAAAGAAACTGCTTTTTATGGGTGGAGAATTTGGTCAGTACGATGAATGGAAAGATTTATCTGAACTAGACTGGATGGTTTTGGACTATGACATGCATAGTAAGGTGAATGCCTATGTAAAAGATTTGAACCACTTTTACCTGGATTCAAGGGCCATGTGGCGAATTGATCATGAATCAGAAGGATTTGAATGGATTGATGCGAACGATAACTCACAGTCTGTGCTAACGTTTATGAGAAAAGGAAAAGCGAAGGGCGATTGTGATATCGCCATCATTAATTTTTCTCCTAATGTTTACTATGATTATCGCATTGGTGTTCCATCTTCCGGTACTTATATCGAAATGTTTAATAGCGATCAAGAAAAGTATGGTGGTTCAGGTCAACTTAACGCAGAAATCTTACAAAGCGATAAAAAACCGTATCACAATCAGCCTTGTAGTCTAATGCTTAAAGTGCCACCACTTGGAATTGTTATTCTCGGCAAAAAAAATAAAAGCAACCTTGAAAGGAGAAATCGCTATGTCTAAAAAGCGTTGTGTCGCTATGCTACTTGCAGGAGGTCAAGGGACAAGACTTGGAAAGTTAACAACTCGTCTTGCTAAGCCAGCAGTCCCGTTCGGAGGGAAATATCGTATTATTGATTTCACCCTCAGTAACTGTAGTAATTCAGGAATTGATACGGTAGGGGTTCTGACGCAATATCAGCCTTACATATTGAATTCGTATATTGGAATCGGGAGTTCTTGGGACCTTGATCGAAAAAATGGAGGTGTATCTGTTCTACCACCATATATGGGTCAAAAAGGTGGCGAATGGTATCGCGGCACAGCGAATGCGATTTACCAGAACATGTACTACATTAAACAATATGATCCTGAGTATGTTTTAGTTATTTCAGGTGATCACATCTATAAAATGGACTACTCTGAAATGTTGGATTACCATGAACAGCGCAATGCAGATGCCACAATTGCTGTGCTTGAAGTACCATGGCATGAAGCAAGTCGCTTCGGAATCATGAACACTGATGATGAAGATCGTATTGTCGAGTTTCAAGAAAAGCCTGCTGAACCGAAAACTAACCTTGCCTCTATGGGGATTTACATTTTCAACTGGAAAGCGCTTGAGAAATATTTAACCGAAGATGAGCAAAAGTCAGATTCATCAAATGACTTTGGTAAAGATATCATTCCGGCTATGATTGAAGATGAAAAGAACGTTTTCGCATATTCGTTCAACGGTTATTGGAAAGACGTTGGTACGTTACAAAGTTTATGGGAAGCCAATATGGACTTACTTGATGATGATCCAAGCTTAATTCTAAATGATCCTGCTTGGAAAATTTATTCGGTTAACCCGAACCAACCACCTCAATATATCGCACCTCAAGCAAAGGTAACGCGTTCTCTTGTCAATGAAGGATGTGTTGTATATGGAGAAGTGTATCGTTCCGTATTGTTCTATGGTGTTCATGTTGGCCTTGGAAGCACAATTAAAAATTCGATTATAATGCCAAATGTGAAAATTGGCGCGAATGTAACGATTGAGAACGCTATCGTAGAAAGTGGAACGGTAGTAGAAGATGGCATGACACTCGGATCAAGCGATGGTTCGATCTCGTTAATTGCAGATGGCGAAATTGTATCGGTACCAAAATAGAGTAGGGGGATGAAACGATGAAAAAAGTAGTAGGAGTTATTAACCTCGTAGATGAAAAAAACACGCTGAGTGAGTTAACCAATCATCGGAGCTTTGCCTCTGTTCCATTTGCAGGGCGGTATCGACTCATTGATTTCTCATTATCGAATTTAACAAACGCAGGAGTGAATACAGTTGCCGTATTCACTCGTGAAAAATACCGTTCTTTATTTGACCATTTAGGATCCGGACGCGAGTGGGATCTAGATCGTCATCAAGGAGGTCTTTTCTTTCAGCCTCCAGCAGATGAAGAGCGCAGAAGCACGGGAGATATTCACTCTTTTCATGAAAACCTTTCCTTTTTCAAAAGAAGCCTTTCCCATTACGTTCTCGTAACAAATGGTCAGCTCGTTTGGAATGTTGATTTCGATCAGATTATTGAAGAACATGAATCTCAGAACGCCGATATCACTGTTGTCTACAAGCCGTGTGATGATCCTTATACGAGCGGAAGTCATTACAATGTGCTTTATACAAACGATGATGAGCGCGTTGATCGCTTAAACCTTGGGGTTGAGCCTCTTCCAGGAGATAACGTTTATTTAAACACTTTTCTGATGAAATCTTCTCTTCTCATTTCCCTCGTGGAAGATAGTATTGAATCAGGTAAGCATCAATCAATTAATGAAGCAATTGCCGCAAGTCTGGATCGCTATCATGTGCATGCGCACCATTTCGGTGGATATGTAACATTTATTGATAGTGTTGAAAGCTACTATCGCTATAGCATGGAGATGCTTGATCCAAACGTGACGCAGGAACTATTTTATAATACGGGCCCGATTTATACGAAGGTAAAACACGAATCACCGGCTAAATACCTTGAAAGCTCCACCGTATCGAACTCATTAATTGCAAACGGTTGTACGATATCAGGGACAGTCGAAAATAGTATTTTATTTAGAGGTATCCGCGTTGGAAAAGGGGCTGTGATTCGAAATAGCATTATCATGCAAAAGTGTGAAATTGGTGAAGGAGCCGTTATCGAGAATGTGATTCTTGATAAAGACGTTTCCGTTTCGCCTAATGAGACAGTGACTTCTGAAGATCAGCCGAGAGTTATTGCTAAATCCACCGTCATCTAGTAGGAGGAAGTTGAAATGAATGTATTATTTGCCGCTTCTGAAGGTCATCCCTTTATCAAAACAGGGGGGTTGGGCGATGTTATAGGCGCCCTTCCAAAGGCCCTTCAAAAGCAGGGAGCGAATGTATCCGTAATTTTACCTAAATATCAAGATATGAATGAAACGTACAAAAGTCAGCTTGAACTGAAAGAAGCAATCACAGTTTCTGTAGGTTGGCGCGATAAGTATTGCGGAATTGAAATGCTTAAGCTTGATGGAATTACCTATTATTTCATTGACAATGAGTATTATTTTAAGCGTAGCGGTAGCTATGGTTATTTTGATGATGGAGAACGCTTTTCATTCTTCTGTAAGGCTGTATTAGAAGCCATTCCGTATTTAGAAGAGCAACCGGACATTCTTCATTGTCATGATTGGCAAACAGGGATGATTCCTGTTTTGAAAAAAGCTCATTACCGAAATCATCCTTATTATGAAGGGATGAAAGTGGTATATACCATCCATAACCTTCGTTACCAGGGAGTGTTTCCAAAAACAATCCTTCATGATTTGCTCGACTTAAGTGAACTCCACTTCAATAATGAAGGTGTGGAATTTCATGGGAACGTCAGCTTCATGAAAGGCGGACTGCTTTATGCCGATTATATTACAACGGTAAGTCCTGCCTATGCGGAAGAAATTAAGCAACCTTACTTTGGTGAATACTTGGATGGCGTTATGAGAAAAAGAGAAGATAAATTTGTTGGGATTATTAATGGAATTGATACAGACCTTTATGATCCTGCTAAAGATGCAGCACTTCGTTATTCCTATCACGCAACACACTTACTTAAAGATAAAAACAAAACAGATCTTCAGAAAAAGCTGGGTTTACAAGTAGGAGAAGGAATACCTGTCCTGGCTCTTATCACAAGACTCGTAGAACAAAAAGGAATCGATCTTTTCTTTAGAGTTCTTCCTCAAATTATGGAGGAAAAGGTTCAGGTTGTCGTTCTTGGAACAGGTGATGAGCACTACGAGCATATGCTACGAGAGGCTGAAGCTCGTTACCCAGGCAGGTTCAGCGCGAATATCTATTTCGATGACGGGTTTGCTAGACAGCTTTATGCTGCCTCTGATTTATTCCTAATGCCTTCTCAATTTGAGCCATGCGGAATCAGTCAGCTGATCGCTCTAAGATACGGTAGTCTACCGATCGTTCGAGAAACAGGCGGGTTAAAAGATACCGTACTACCTTATAACCAATTCACCGGTGAAGGACATGGATTTAGTTTTGCGAACTACAATGCTCACGAAATGCTAGATACAATTAATCTTGCTCTAGACCTTTATCATCATAATGAAATCACTTGGAGAAAATTAGTCGTACGAGCGATGCGTCTTAATTACTCATGGGAAGCTTCATCAGCGAAATACATGAATTTGTACAATAATCTATTAAAGTAATGCTCATATATTCCGATAAGAGAAGCAGGGGAATTATTCCTCTGCTTCATTTTTGATTCAGAAAGTGACCTGGCTTAATTGATGAGTCATTTGAACGAGGCAAAACGTGTAAATTCACGATGGTTATTACTAGCTATTACATAGACAGATTATGACTTAGATAGGAGAAAGAGCCTTATGTTTACATGCTCAAAATGCAACGTGATACCAGATATCCCTTCTTCTGGTTATTTAGAAATCGTTACAGCTGTGCCGCAGCTTCGACAAAGTTTAAATGAATTGATATTCCAAAGTGAATCTTTAAATTCTCTTACAGTCTCCTATGAAAATTCGGAATCCCTGCTTGAAATTTGTCATCGCATCAGTTCTCATTTTAATGATGCGGCAAAACAAATGTTTTTTTGTGGAACGGGAACAGTGGATGAAATAAAGAGGAGCTCAGTTCTTTCGTTTCCTCAATTTTATTCAAGGCTCAAACATCCAGATTTTATAGAGGTTATGAGGAATTCTCTCTTTACTAGCCATATGCAGCCCATTATCACACTTGATAATAATGATATTACAGGGTATGAATTCTTGATGCGGCCGACTAATGAGCGCTATCCTTTTTATCCAAATGAATTATTTGATATGGCTAGACAATCTGGTCTTCAAGCCTTTCTTGACAGCGCTGCACGAATTGCTTCTATTAAAATTAGTGCGTCGCATCTTTCAAAAGGCGTTAAACGCTTCATTAATTTTCTCCCTTCTTCGATTTATGATCCAGCTCATTGCTTACGAACAACATTCCGAGCTGTTGAAGCGTACAATCTTGATCCAAGAGATTTAGTATTTGAAGTAGTAGAAACTGAGAAGATTGACGAAGTAGATCATTTAAAACAAATCTTTCGCACATATCAGCAAGAAGGAATGAAAATGGCGCTAGATGATGTAGGCACTGGATACGCTACGAAAGAAATGCTCCTTCAGTTGAAGCCCGACTATGCGAAGATTGACCGCAGTGTTATTTCTCATTGCGATCAAGATTCTGAAAAACAAGAGAAACTGAGCGAAATGATTTATCTATCAAAGGAAGAGGGGATTACGTTACTCGCGGAAGGAATTGAACGTAAAGAAGAAGCTGATTTTTGTAGGCAAATGGGAATACCGCTTGGACAAGGCTATTATTTTGGGCGTCCTGCTGAACGACCAATTAATTCAATACAAGTTTAATATTAAAAGAAGGGGTTTCCCTTCTTTTTCTTATGGAAATTTCTTCTCAAAACCGATATGCTTACGAAAGATTACTAAATTGAGGTGACAGGATGCTAACTTTTTATCGGCGTTATGCGCGAACAGCTTTTGATATTGGACTTATCGTTTTAACGGTTTTTTTAATTATGCTTGTCTCGAGTTTCTTATTTGAAATTGCGGCACCGATTATCGTAGGGTACATTATTTTTCTAGTTATCGAACCTTTCGCTCGGTTTCTAAATCGGAAGGGAATAGGCAAAACAGCTGCAACTACTATTTCCACGCTTGTTTTCGTATTAATCGTGGTGAGCGTAGTCTTTCTAGCAGGCGCGATTTTTGTTCTTCAATTGCAAAACTTAATCAGCCTTATTCCTGGATACGTTGCGAAATTCCAGGATCAAATTATGAACTATGTGCATTGGGGGCAGCTCCAGTTAAACGCCTTACCTCCAGATGTACTAGAGAAGGCGCAAGATTTTTCACTAACGCTCGTTGAGAAAGCATCCATTATGTTGACGACTTTATTAAATAGCGTGTTTGCTTTTGTGACGTCCATTCCAACGCTTGTGATTAATTTCATTATTGGAATTGTTCTCGCGTATTTCTTAAGTATTGAGATTGAAATGTGGAAGCGAATTGCGGCGAAGCGAACACCAAATACATTTAAGACGGCTTATTTTTTCCTGAAGGAAAACGTGTTAAGCGGAATCGGAGCGTATTTAAAAGCGCAGCTAAAGCTTATTACGATCACATTTGTACTCGTTCTATGCGGGTTATGGATATTAAGAGTGGATAATGCATTCACACTCGCGCTTTTATCTGCTTTTTTCGATCTTCTTCCGCTTCTTGGCGTTTCGGCGATCTTCATACCATGGGCAATCTATCTATTTGCGGTTGGGCAAACTTCTCTCGCAGTATCCTTATTGATTCTACTTGGGGTGGTTATGCTAGTGAGACAAATCATGGAGCCGAAAATTACGGGAGATTCACTAGGTGTATCAGCGTTTACAATTCTTTCATTTATGATTATTTCTCTTTCACTTTTTGGAATTGCGGGAGTCGTATTATCACCGATTTTGCTCATTCTCATTAAAGCGTTATATGATCACGGATATTTAAGTAAATGGATCCATCTTCCTAGTGAAGAATTCATAGATCCAGAGGAAAGACGGTAGGAAGGAAGAACGGAAGTGAAGCGATTAGGAAGCTTAATTATCATAACAATCTTTATTAGTGTGTTAATAGGTATATTTCTTCAGAAAACACCAGATTCTTTTTCCCAACCGCTGAAAAAATCTGAAGTTCCAGAGGAATATATCGACCTTTACAGAGAAGCTGCTGAAGAATATGACGTTCAATGGGAGCTTTTAGCAGCGGTACATCGCGTTGAAACAAAATTCTCGACGATGTCAACATTAGAAAGTCCTAAGGGTGCCATAGGACATTACCAGGTGCGACCATAAGGTCATATAAGAAATCTTCCTTTGGCAAGGAAGCAAGCCAGACCACAATCGCTTGTCATCACTCAACTTATCCGTGAGGGAAACCGATATCGGGGAGTGTAGCATGTTGAGAAAGCCATAAGTTATCGAGTTACCACGATACGACTGAATGGCAAGATGAAAAGTTGTAAACAAGGATAAAAGCTAAACTGCTTGAACGATAGTCCAAGGGGATTAATCGTCCATCTATAGCGGAAGGTAGTTGTGAACGCTATACAGCTAAAGAAAGGAAGTTAATTGAAAGCTTTCTTTTATTGGATACTGTTTAACTGGTAGACAGTATTCAGGTGGTCTAAAGGCTGACCGTTCCCAATAAGGGGAAAAGGACGAAAGTCGTATCCGATATTACAACACGCCGGTTCTTATATGTAACTAAATGGTGATTACCTAAGTTGGAAAGCTATAAAGCTATAGCACTCGGTGCTTGAATATCCAATAGGGTAACGGAGTTCTCGTAGTAGTCCGAGGCAAGGAAAGCTTGCCACATGGCGAAGGGGAACAGCTTATCTCGTCTGACATCAAATTGGAAAGGAGCGTGAGGCTCTATGAGAAGTCCAAAAATAGTGTTAGACAATCTAGCGAAACAGACAACTCGTCAAAACTATAAGTTCCGTAGAATCTATAGAAATCTGTATAATGTGGAATTTTACCTTCTAGCCTATTCAAAGATATATGCCAAAGAAGGCAATATGACACAAGGTGTTGACGGCAATACGATAGATGGTATGAGTCTAAAACGCATTGAAAACCTAATAGAACGTCTGAAAGATCAAAGTTATCAACCGCAACCATCAAAAAGGGTCTATATTCCTAAGAAAAATGGAAAGAAACGTCCATTAGGGATTCCATCATTTGAAGACAAGCTTTTACAGGAAGTTGTAAGACTAGTCCTTGAAGGAATCTTTGAGAATACCTTTTCCAATGTTTCCCATGGTTTTCGACCGCAAAAAAGTTGTCATACAGCTCTTTTCCAGGTCAAGGAACGCTTCACAGGTGCTAAATGGTTTATTGAAGGAGACATCAAAGGTTTCTTTGATAATATAGACCACCATGTCCTAATCAATATTTTGAAGCGAAAAATTGACGACGAAGCTTTTATTAATCTCATTTGGAAATTTTTAAAAGCTGGCTACATGGAAGGTTGGAAATATCATACAACTTTCAGTGGAACACCTCAGGGGGGCATCATTAGTCCAGTTCTTTCAAATATTTATCTTAATGAATTTGACAACTATGTCCTAAAATACAAAAAACATTTTGATAAAGGAGAGTCTCGCCACAGACTTAAGGAGTATAGAACTAGGGAAAGAAGACTCTTTAGAGCCAAAAAAGGTTATAAGGAAATCTGGTCTGAGATGTCTGATATGGAAAAGAATGAAGCTAAACAAGAAGTAAAAGCTTTGAAGACTCACATGATGGAGCTACCATACAAAGACCCGATGGATGAAACATATAAAAGAATTCAATATACAAGATATGCGGATGATTTTTTGATAGGAGTTATCGGTAGTAAGGAGGATTGTAGAAAGATTAAGGATGATTTAACGAATTTCCTTCAAAGTGAATTAAAAATCGAATTATCTCAAGAAAAAACATTAATCACTCACTCGGGAGACCGAGCTAGATTTCTCGGATATGACGTTAAAATCAGTCATGATAATCTGACTACAAAAGTTACAGCAAGTGGGCATAAGCAAAGAACTAGAACCATGAGCTGTGAGCTACTTCTACCGCATGATATCTGGCGGAATAAGCTATTAGATTACAAGGCGTTAAAAATAGACCCACATACTGGAGAATGGAAATCGACACACCGTGCTCATCTTCTTCAAAATGATGATCTTGAAATTCTATCAACATATAACGCAGAGATAAGAGGTTTATATAATTATTATAAGTTAGCGAATAACGTCTATAAACTTGATGGCTTTAAACACATCATGGAATATAGCATGTACAAAACTTTCGCTAACAAATATAAATCCAGCGTTAGAAAGATATTACGAAAATACAAGATAAATGGTCATTTTGGAGTTAGATACAACACTTCTAAAGGTTCTAAAGTATCATTTTTCTATAAAGATGGTTTTAAGAAAAGTCGCTCCCTCAATAGGCGGAGTGAGCTTGATATCATCCCTACGGAACGAAATAATATTTACAGCAGGACGAGTTTAATCGAGAGGTTATTAGCAAGTGAATGTGAGTGGTGCGGTACCAAAAATACGCCACTCGAAATCCATCACATTAAAAAGCTAAAAGACCTAAAAGGCAGGAAGCGATGGGAAAAGCGAATGATTGAACGAAATCGCAAAACCATAGCATTGTGCACGACCTGCCACGTCGATTTGCATAACGGTAAACTAGATTGATAAGTGGAGAGCCGTATACATCGAGAGGTGTACGTACGGTTCGGGGAGGAGTTCTCGGAAACCTGTCATGGAAACATGATAAGGCGCTGGGTTCTTACTCTACTTTATGCCATTAACCTGGATTGGGTGGAGCTATGGTGGTAGTCGTCTTGGAGAACTGGATAAGGATGATCTAGTTGATATTACAAATTTAGATCTTATTCAAAAGTACGGTGGGTATGGGAAAGACGGGAATGGTGATGGTAAGGCAGATCCATATAATCTGACGGATGCTGCTTATACTGCCGCTAGCTACTTATCTGTTAATGGTGCAAGTGAGGGTAGACTGAGGAGTGCCTTATTCGCTTATAATCAGAGTGATGAGTATGTGGATGAGGTGCTTTCATTTTATAAAGAATACAGAGAAAATGTTTCTGTAGTGAAGTTAGATCCTTAATTCAATGTAATGGTACAGCGCTGTTACATATGATAAAATCACGATTAGAAGGGGGCGATTGCATGAAGATTGTTTCAATCGAACCGACACCAAGTCCAAATTCGATGAAAATTAACTTAAGTGAAGAGCTAGAAGCTGGAGACACAAGGCAGTATAAGCCTGATACTGACATATCTAATGCTCCAGTTTATATTCAAAATTTAATGGCCGTTCCCGGTGTGAAAGGTCTTTATCATGTGATGGATTTTATCGCGCTAGAACGGAATGCCAAATATTCATGGGAAGAGATCCTTCCAAAAGCTCGTGAGGCATTCGGAGAGATTAATGCAGAATCCGTCGCGACAAATCAGTCGTCGATAGAAGACTTTGGAGAAGTGAATGTGTTTATTCAAATGTTTCGCGGTATTCCAATGCAGGTGAAGCTTGTAGAAGGTGAGACTGAGCATCGTTTTGGTTTGCCTGACCGATTTATGGAAGCTGCTATGAAAGCCTCTTCAGCTTCTGAAAACATGGTGATGGAACGTGAATGGAAAGAACAAAGTCCACGGTACGGATCACCTGAAGAAGTTGGACAAGAAGTTACCGAAGAAATAGCGGCGACGTATAGTGAAGAGCGCCTTTCGGCTCTTGTTACTGCAGCATTCTCAGATCAAAATGCTTCTTTACCAAAGCAAGAGAAAAAGATCGTTACACTAGAAATGCTAGATGACTCAGATTGGAAAGTAAGATACGCAGCACTTGATCGCATGGATCCAGAAATGACTGATTTGCCGGTGCTGGAGAAGGCGCTACACGATGAAAAAGCCTCTGTACGCCGACTGGCGGTTGTTTACCTTGGTATGATTGAATCAAAGGAAGTTCTTCCGCTTCTTTATAAAGCTTTGCGTGATAAATCTGTTACGGTTAGGCGGACAGCCGGCGACTGCATGTCAGATTTAGGTCATGTTGAAGCCATTCCTGAAATGATAGAATCGTTGCAAGATCGAAATAAGCTTGTTCGTTGGAGGGCCGCTATGTTTCTATATGAAGTTGGCGATGAAACGGCGATTCCAGCACTTGAGCAAGCAATGGACGATCCAGAATTTGAAGTGAAGATGCAGGCTGGTATGGCTTTAGAACGGATAAAAGGTGGAGAAGAAGCTAAAGGCTCTGTCTGGCATCAAATGACTCAAGCAAGAAAATCGAATTAACGGAGGTATAGGATATGAACCCATACGAAGAATATATGCGCCAGATGGCACAGCCAATGCGAGATGAGTTAACATCAGCAGGTTTTGAAGAGTTAACGACTGAGGAAGAAGTATCCAGCTTTATTACAGAAAAAAAGGGAACATCACTTGTTTTCATTAATTCTGTTTGCGGATGTGCAGCTGGTCTTGCTCGACCAGCTGCTCGCGAAGCGATTGAACATGACAAAAAACCTGAGCATCTTGTGACGGTTTTTGCAGGACAAGATCGTGAAGCAACAGGTAAAATGCGTGAATATTTGGAAGGGTATGAGCCGTCATCTCCTTCTATCGCTCTCTTAAAAGACGGCCAGGTGCTTCATTTCATTCCAAGAGAAGAAATCGAAGACCATGAAGTGGAAGAAATCGTTGCGAATTTGACAGGAGCTTTTGAACAATATTGTTAATGACAAACTCCACTCACTCGAGTGGAGTTTTGTCTCTACTTAATGGGAGGGAATTGAGAATGGATCACATATTTGAACTACAAGGAAGCTGGAAGGGGGGACTTTCTGGCGAAGGTAAGATTCAGACTGAAAACCTAACGACAGAAGTATCGATCCCTACGTCGATGGGCGGCGGAGAGAAAGGAACAAATCCTGATGAGTTGTTGTTAAGTTCATCAGCCGCTTGTTATTTCATGACCATTGGCCTTTATTTGGAGCGTAATCACATTCCTTTCGAAGATGTTAAGATTTCCTCTAAGCTAAAAGTAAGTGGTAACGGAAAGCTGCACGTAGAGTCAATTCACCATTACCCAGTCATCTATCTTGCGGAAGAGCCGGATGAAGAAATGACAGAGCGTATTCATTCCATTGCTCATCGTGCAGAAGAGGGATGTATGATTACAAGAGCGATTAAAGGAAATGTTAATGTAGTTGTAGAACCAGCTATTAAAAAAGTGTGAGGTTTTTCACTGTCATAAACTTTTTAGTGTAGTATGCTAACAATGTCGTCTGTTTTAGGCATGCTCATCTTAAGAGAAAACGGTCAATCTATTGAATGAGCTAACGGAACTTATGTGAAAATGGAAAGCACACTCTTTGCATTTCTTGAGAATTTTATTATAATAATATTTTGGAACGGAAGAGTGACTGGCCACAAGGTAACAGTGAAATAAAGGAGATAGAAGTATGAATAAAGACTATCGCGTATTATTGTTTTATAAATATGTCCAAATTGATCAACCGGAAGAATATGTAGAAGAGCACCTTGCCTTCTGTAAGGAGCACAACCTGAAGGGAAGAATTCTAATCGCGGAAGAGGGCATTAATGGCACTCTTTCTGGAACAGTAGAAGAAACGCAGCAATATATGGATATGATGCATGCGGATGAGCGCTTTGCTGATTTGTTCTTTAAAATTGATGAAGCGACTGAACATCCATTTAAAAAAATGCACGTTCGCTTTAGATCAGAGCTAGTGACACTTCGACTTGATGATGATCATAATCCGAATGAAGTTGGCGGAAAGCACTTGAAGCCAGCAGAGTGGCGCGAAGCGATGCAGCAGGATGATGTGATTATTCTTGATACCCGAAATGATTACGAGTATGATGTAGGTCATTTCCGTGGTGCTATTCGACCAGATATTAAGAATTTCCGAGATCTTCCTGAGTGGGTTCAAGAAAACCTTGCAGACCAAAAAGATAAGAAAATCCTAACCTACTGCACAGGCGGGATTCGCTGTGAAAAGTTCACTGGCTGGATGGTTAAACAAGGTTTTGAAGATGTTAACCAGCTGGATGGTGGAATTGTTACTTACGGTCAGGATGAAGAGACGCAAGGTGAACTATGGGATGGACAGTGCTATGTGTTTGATGGCCGAATAACTGTTCCGATTAATCAAAAAGACCACACTGTTGTCGGTAAAGATTACTTTACGGGTGAACCTTGTGAACGCTATGTTAATTGTGCAAGGCCTGAATGTAATAAGCAAATTATTACATCTGAGGAGAACGAGCATAAATATTTACGAGGCTGTTCACATGAGTGTCGCACATCGCCACGTAATCGTTACGTAGCAGAGCACGGATTAACTCAAGAAGAAGTCGATGAGCGTTTGCAAAAACTCATGCAGGAGCATATCGGGCAAGAAGTATAATTGAAAAAGCTAGCTGTCCATTTGACAGCTAGCTTTTATTTGTCATATCTTATTTTGTTTACTTTAAGAAGGTGATCTACTTTTGAAAGACGGTGCTTTTCAATTTTTTCCATGTATTCATGAAGCGCTAACTCCATCTGACAAAGAGCTTGAAACAAATCGCGATGGCGTAATTCTTTGTTTTCTTGTGAAAGTGCGATATATCCTGTAAGTAAATCTGGCAGTTCAGTTGAAAGCATTCTCTTCACAACATGACGTTCTTCAAGGTCAAGCGGTTCAAGTTCGGGTGAGATTTGCTTGAATAATTGAATGAGTCTAACTGTTCTAGAATGGATCACCCCGTTGATTAAAGAATGTGTCGAAATTCGTTCAAGCTGATTAATCTGTTCCTTCAAGATGGGATCAATTGCTTCTGTTTTTGATTGGGAAGCAATTGATCCTAGTAACGCTAAATCTAAAAGCTTCATTCGTTGAAAAATTCCTATGAAAAATGGCGATCGTTTTATACTGCGTTTGATGATTCGACCTCGATCATTTATGAGAATCGTACCTTGTTTGCATTTACCTGCGTCTTTTTTCTCAATGATTTGTCGTTCCCATTGGATAAAAAACTTCTTAGGTGTTGACGATCTGTTTTTTTGACTATCATACCCGGAGAAAAGGATGAGATTTCGTCTGATTTTTAAATAAATCGTAAAACCTTTCTCAGTACGCTTCCATTTTTGTGGCTTATTCTCCGAAGGATCGAGTTTATCTATAAATTCATCTAACAATTGTTCAGCATATGAAAGGAAGCTTGTGGTGCTAGCATCCTGAAGAAGTGATGCTTCCACCGTTTTAAATTGCGGTGGTAAAAGCTTTTCAAGCCACTGGGGTTCAGAAGAATGGAAAAGCCCCATGCCATTACCTCCTATCGTCAAAGTCGATCGGCTGCCTCAGAGAGCTGTTTTTGCCTCTCTGTTGAGCTATCTAATTTGGATTTCATTTCTTTATTTAATTGATCCATTTCGGTTATAAACTTCTTCCCACTATCGATAATACGTACGTTTGATTTTTCTGTTAAATCAATCGCTTCAAACACATCTTGATAAGCTTTGCGGAAGGATTCAATCGCAATTGCTGGCTTTTCAAGTGTTTTAACCGTTTCTTCTGTATTTTGTTTCAGCATCTCAGCATTTTTCAGAAGCATCGATTCGGTTGCCTGATTCACATTTTGTACAGCTGAAATCACTTTTTGTTGGTTTCCGAGAGCTAGCTGGATGGATGCTGTTACGGTAATGATGTTTTTGGTCATAGTCACTGCATTAAAAATAGCTTCTTCTAGCTTTTCGTTGTTTTCCATGATCAAATCAACCGATGCCATGGATTGTCTTAAGACCATGACAGCCTGTGACATATTTTTCACTCGGCTAACGACTTTTTGTTGAGCCTTTTGTAGGGGAAGAGGGTTCTCTTTCCATTCATCTTTAGCGGCTTCCTCGTCAAGCAGCGTCATAAGCGTCTGACCTAGCTCCATCTGATCTTCCAGTCCGACAATGCGGTCTTTTGCTACATCCTTTAGTTCTTTTAACATGACATTATCTTCTTGTAGCTTATCTTTACCAGTTAAAAGTGATTCAACAATAACTTCTACTTGGGATTCGACCGTTTTGTATTTCTTCGCATATTGCTCGACTTCGTTTCGCCCCATTACTCGATTTAGAAGTTTATTGAATTTACTCTTTTGCAAATAAGAGGGCTCTAAGTCTGAGACATGCTCTCTGAGTTTGTGTAAGTTATCAGGTAAGTCGTTATTCGGTTGGTCAATCATTCCCTTTACAGGACGCTTCAATGCTTCAAGGGATTCCCCAGCGTTGCGCTGGGCATCTTCACCAAGTCCTGATAATGTCTGGAGAATCTTATCTGTATCGTCTTCATGATAAAAGCTTTGAATGATCTCTTCAGCCTTTTCACGTTGTGAGTTAATTTTCTCAGGTTGATTACTCATATATGTCACTCCTTCAATTGAATGAATTCGTTAAATTATTCTTCTATCATTCTATACGAATAGATTTCGTGAAAAGTTTCAAAACACCTTCAGCAAAACAATTCCCTTTGAGTGAATCGAGCAAACTCACCTAAATGAAATAGTTGAAAGATGCAAAGTAGGGTGGTATGTTTTAAACGGAATTACTTGTAAATTAGTGATAGGAAGTGAACAAAATGAAAAAAGTCAAATTATATACACAACCGGCATGTCCACCATGTGAATTTGTGAAAAATTATTTTCAAATGCATGAAGTAAAATATGAGCTACTAAACATAAAAGAAAACGTTGCTGCGCGCAATGAATTGATTCATGATCACGGTTCTATGTCTACCCCAACGATTGTCATCGACGGCGAAGTCATTATTGGATTTGAACAGGAGCGTATTGATGAACTTCTGAATATTTCATCATCTTGATGATAGATTAATGACTTTGATGAAAGAGGGTGTCTTAGAATGATTGATAAATTTGTTCGAAATGAGCGTGATTATAAGCTGCTCGAATTAGCTAATAAACATCGAGCAGAACTTAAAGAGAGCGCCAAACATATTGATCAGGAAGCGTATATTCCTGATTCTATTATAGCAAGTATGAAAGAATCAGGCTTTACTTCACTTACAATCCCAGAAGAATTTGGAGGTGGTGGTCTTTCTCTCTATGAGCTTGTTCTTGTTCAGGAAGAGCTTGGTAAAGGAGAAGGGTCTGGTGCGCTATCACTCGGCTGGCATCTGGGAGTACTAAAAGATTTAAGCGATCGAAGGCCGTGGAATGCTTCAACCTATGAAAGGCTTTGTCGTCATGTTGTGGATGGTACGCTCATAAATCGAGCTCAAACAGAAGAGGAGACAGGTGACCCAACTCGAGGTGGTATGCCTGCAACGATCGCGACTGCGGTCGAGGGAGGATATAAAATAACTGGTCGAAAAACATTTACAACATTAAGTCCTCACCTTAATCAAGTGATTGTCAAAGCAACGTGCGAAGGCGTCCCTACAGATTTCTTAGTGTCTATGAGTGAAGAAGGTGTAGAACTTGAAGGGACTTGGGATGTGCTAGGCATGAGAGGTACCCGTAGTGATGACCTTGTATTGACTGACGTATTTGTTCCTTCTAATGCGCTCCTTGAAACTTATGATAAAAATCGAAAAACAGCTTCATTACCTCCGGCCTGGTTGCTCCATATTCCCGCTGTATACATGGGGATAGCAGAGGCAGCACGGGAAGAGGCAGTTCAATTTGTGTCTTCTTACCAACCGAACACACTTGATGTGCCACTGAAAGATGTACCGCACATTCAAGATAAATTTGGAAGAATTGGACTTTCATTAATGGCAGCACGTCATTTTCTATATTCGGTTGCAGAGCAGTGGGATCGTTACCCAGAAGAGCGGATGAACATGCAGGGACAGCTTTTCGCTGCCAAAACGCAAGCAATGAATGCTGCACTGGAAGTTGTTGATCTTTCAATGCGTATTGTAGGAGCACGAAGCTTAATGAAGAAGAATCATCTGGAACGACTTTATCGAGACGTGAGAGCGGGGCTTCACAATCCTCCGAGTGATGAATTATCGCTACAAGTTCTTGCAATGAAGCAATTTCAAGACTAATTATCTTACTCCTTCCCTTTTGGAAGGAGTTTCTTTTTGTTCTCATATGTGGAAGACATCCCTGTGACTCCCTATTGAAAGGGATCTGTCCTTCCTCTATCCTTTATGGCGTGGCAAAAAGCTACTGAAAGGATGAGATATATGAACAAAACGATCATTGCTATGATGATGATGAGCCTCTTTTTTGCTCTGTTTTCTGCACAAACTCATCAGGTAGCGGCCGTATCATTGATGAAAGTAAAGCCTAAGATTGAGAATGAGATCAATGAAGAAGTTGTGTTAAATGAAACTTTATCTGAACCTGAAACCAAACAGGAGGTGGCCTTACTGCTTAACCTTCCTGTAAAAAATATGAATGATGTTAAGAAAGTAACAAAGGATCAATTTACTGTATCGAACTATTCTGTAGAAGAAATTGAAATGTTGGCCAAACTGGTTAATGGAGAAGCAAGAGGTGAATCGTTTGAAGGGAAAGTAGCAGTAGCTGCTGTAACAGTCAATCGAACACTTTCTGCAAGATTTCCAAATAGCATTAAAGAAGTGATTTTTGAAAGTGGTGCTTATACTGCAGTCTCTGACGGTCAATATGATCAAAAGCCAGGAGCAGAATCATATAAGGCTGTCTATGCGGCCCTTAGTGGTAGAGACCCAAGCTCAGGAGCTTTGTTTTATTACAATCCTGATATTGCAACAGACGATTGGATTCGTACAAGACATATAATCAAAGAGATTGGAAAACATGTCTTCACAAGATAAAATCCTCCTGATAAAGGAGGATTTTATGATATCATCGACGTGTACACACAGTTAGATGAAGGAGTGAAGCGACTATGTCAGAGAAAAAAACGTTTCAGCCAGGAGAAATAGTAACGGCAGGTTATAAAACGGGGAGATATATTGGAGAAGTCGTTGATATGAAGTCCCCCAAAGCTGTGATTAAGGTTCTTGCAGTCATCAAGCATCCAACTCAGGGAGACCTTCACAATCCCAAACAGCTCGATGTTCCTCTTTTTCACCAGCGAAAAGCGTTAGCCCAATTCGAGAAAGCGCTCGTTCCAATGTCAGCCATTAACCATTACGAAGGAAATGTTCCTGATTATAACGATTCACTGAAGGAAGCACTTGAAACACAATCCGCAGAGCTCAAGCACGAAGGCGGAAGATGGGCCGAAGCATCTCTTATCGAAATCGAAAAGCTTAAAGACGACTACTTCCCATCAAGGTAATCTTCTTTACATCAGACTTCGAATCCGGTAAGATATAGTATTGATTTAGGCTCTTGGTTTAGAGCTTGATTGAAGAAGACGTAAAGGGTGGTTTTTGATTTGCAATCAGAAGCTTCAGCATATCAAGTGCTGTTATATTATCAATATGTAGAAATAGAAGATCCGGATTATTTTGCTCGAAAGCATCTTAAGTATTGTCAATCACTCAATTTAAAAGGTCGAGTCCTTGTAGGCAAAGAGGGTATTAATGGCACGGTTTCAGGAACCGTTGAGGATACTGAGCGCTACATGGACGAACTAAAAGCAGATGAACGCTTTCGTGATATGGTTTTCAAAATTGATGAAGCAGAAGGTCATGCTTTTAAAAAGATGCACGTACGTCCGCGCGAAGAAATCGTTTCACTAAAGCTTGAGGAAGATGTAAACCCGAAAGAAATAACCGGGAATTATCTTGAGCCAAAGGAATTTATGGAAGCATTAGAAGATGATGATGTAATTGTTATCGATGCACGAAATGACTATGAGTACGATATTGGTCATTTTCGCAATGCAATTCGTCCTGATATAAAGGCTTTTCGAGATCTTCCGGACTGGATTGAACAAAATCTTTCGGACCAAAAAGATAAGAAAGTATTAACTTATTGTACAGGTGGAATTCGCTGTGAGAAATTTTCTGGTTACTTAATGAAAAAAGGTTTTTCCGACGTTTCACAGCTTCATGGAGGAATTGTAACGTATGGTAAAGACCCGGAGGTACAGGGGAAATATTTTGATGGCAAGTGCTTTGTATTTGATGATCGTCTTGCTGTTAATGTAAACCGTACCGATGAAGATACAGTTGTAGGGAAATGCTACCATTGTGAGGATCCAGCAGATACTTATATCAATTGTGCTAATGTACAGTGTGACAAGCTTCATATCGTCTGTGATTCTTGCAAAGAGGAGTATAACCATTATTGTTCTTCTGCATGTGAAGAAGAAGTTCGTATGATCCAATCGTAACGCAGCGGCTAACGCTGCGTTTTTTCTTACATTGAAACAAGAGAGGAGGCGCGTTAAGATGTGCTTAATTGCTGTAGCTCAAAATGTTCATCCTACATACCCATTTATACTCGTAGCCAACCGAGATGAATTCTACGAGCGTCCAACAAAACCTGCGAACTATTGGAGAGATGTACCAGAACTACTTGCGGGGCGTGATTTAAAGGCTATGGGAACATGGCTAGGGGTTACAACAAACGGAAGAATTGCAGCCCTTACGAACTATCGAGAAGCGAATGAGCAGCCTAAAAGTCTATCAAGGGGTGATCTAACGGCCGATTACTTACGTGATCATCAATCCCCATTATCATACTTAGAAATGGTTCGACAAAAGAAAGATCAGTACAATGGATTTAATTTAATCATAGGAGATTTTAAGAGCCTTTATTATTATTCAAATCGGCAGGATCAAATTTCAAAACTAGAGAACGGTGTTCACGCTGTTAGTAATCACTTACTGAATACGAGCTGGCCAAAGGTTGAGCAGCTTAAAGAAGAATTGAAATACTATTTAAGTGCAGAAAAGAACCTCGATCAGAATCGTCTTTTTGAAATGCTTTCTCACGCTGAGCCTGCACCTGATCATCTATTACCACAGACAGGCGTGCCGATCGAATGGGAAAGGATGCTTTCACCTGTTTTTATTAAGTCGGATCATTACGGAACGAGGGCGCAAACTGTTATTATGGTTTCACAAAATGGAGAAGTTACTTTTGTTGAGAGGTCAGGAGAAGATCAGGAAAATTACTACCAATTTAATCTTGAAGAAGCATAATTGCGCTCCAAGTGAATAAATTATGTGTTACCTGTAACTTTTGCCAATAGATCGATGGTGAAAAAAGATTCGGGTTTAACAACAGAAAAATAGGGTAATGAGAGTTATTACTTATGAGGAGGGGTTTTTTTGAAAAGAAAGCGTCACTATGTTGAAGATCAGCTTTTGCGGGAATCAAGCGACATGAAAGAGTACCGAAAATATGATTCTGAAATGGTGACTAAAAAAAGACCAATACTCCGCCAAAATAAAAAGAAAAAACCACTTATTCAAACGCCAGTATAAGCAGGGGAGAGCGCTCCCTGCTTTTTCTATGTGAAAAATGGAGTGCTTAACTATGGGGATTATTTTTTTGTGAAAAAGGGTTGTGTTTTTTTCGAGTCGGTGATAAGATAAGTCTTGTCCTTGAAAAAACACATTAAAAAAAGTGTTGACGAGACAAAAGATGATATTGTATAATAATGAAGTCGCTGTTTAACGGAGGATTAGCTCAGCTGGGAGAGCATCTGCCTTACAAGCAGAGGGTCGGCGGTTCGAGCCCGTCATCCTCCACCATTTATTTTTGATGAGTTTCATTAAATTATGCCGGCCTAGCTCAATTGGTAGAGCAACTGACTTGTAATCAGTAGGTTGGGGGTTCAAGTCCTCTGGCCGGCACCACACATGCGGGTGTGGCGGAATTGGCAGACGCGCTAGACTTAGGATCTAGTGTCTTATGACGTGGGGGTTCAAGTCCCTTCACCCGCACCATAGAATATGCGCCCGTAGCTCAATTGGATAGAGCGTCTGACTACGGATCAGAAGGTTAGGGATTCGACTTCTCTCGGGCGCACCATATTGGGGCCTTAGCTCAGCTGGGAGAGCGCCTGCCTTGCACGCAGGAGGTCAGCGGTTCGATCCCGCTAGGCTCCACCATATATATATATTCATGTTTTCGGAGGAATACCCAAGTCTGGCTGAAGGGATCGGTCTTGAAAACCGACAGGGGCTTAGTCGCCCGCGGGGGTTCGAATCCCTCTTCCTCCTCCATCTTTGCGGGTGTAGTTTAGTGGTAAAACCTCAGCCTTCCAAGCTGATGTCGTGGGTTCGATCCCCATCACCCGCTCCATTTTGTTGGCCCGTTGGTCAAGCGGTTAAGACACCGCCCTTTCACGGCGGTATCACGGGTTCGATTCCCGTACGGGTCACCAACTAAATTTTCATAAACTTTATTGGCTTAAGCATACTCAAAGAGGTGCTTTTTTTGTTGTTTTCAATTCGGTACGTCTTATCAGAATACAGCATACAGTGACTGTATAAGAGAGGGGATGGACCGAATGTATTATGAAGAACATGAGCATATTGCTTATCATTATGACAACACAGATGCCTATCGTCAGCAACCGGTAGCTCCAACATCGAGCCCACCAGCATCACCGCCTCCTAGACCACAGTCAGCACAAGCTGGAACATTTGCTGTAGATCCAGGATCAATTAGAAGGTGTATGTATCGGTTTACTTATATTTGGATGAGGGGCGGCAATTCATTTTGGTTTTGGCCAGTATATGTAGGGCGTACTTCTGTTTCGGGGTTTCGCTGGACCGGTAGAAGGTGGGTATATACAGGCATAAGTCTGAGAAGAATTGATATGTTTACTTGTTAATAGATAGGGCGCTTACATGAAGCGCTCTTTTTTAAAGGCTCTTTTCGTAGACGTTGTTGCTATAGTAGGTGAATTTTCGCTTCAATCAAGGAAGTTTAGAGTTTAATTCAACAATTGTTTCGAAAGCAACAATTTTTATAAAAGGGACTTTTAAATGAAAAGCTTCTTTAACTTAGCCAAATGAAAATTAATGAAAAATCGTCTAAACATCTGGCTTTTTTGAGAAGATCATGCGAGAATAATACTAACTATTGATCTTCGAAAGTCAGGTGCACATAATGAAATTCCCTCTTTGGATGAGAAAGTTATTTGTAGCATTTGTTGCTGTTGTTACGCTTGGAACTGTGATTCCTACTGGATATCTAGCAGATGACAAAACAGAGGCATCAGAGAATTATCAAGAAGAAAACCATCTTCTTATTGAGTCGAGGGACGAGCCTGATAAGGCGATAGAGCCTGTTGTTGATCAGTATGATTGGCCCATCATAGCTCAGGACGCTTCTTCTTCTGAACTACTGACGCATTTTGTAAGCTATGCAAGCAATCAATCTGAGCAACTCGGGCTAACAAAATTCGGTGAAACGATCTCAACTCGAGTCGGTAACGAGTATCGAGATGCAATTGTACCTAAAATGACAGAAGCGATCGCTACCTCAGTGGAAAATCTGGATGAGGATACGTTAAGGTCACTTCGTTTGACGGACAACCCTTCTGGTGGATACGGAGAACGCATTCTTCATGTGTATAATGAACAGAGCGGGGAAGACTTATTGCGTTTCCATGTGAGAAGAGATCACCCCCCACAAGATGGCTATTGGTTTAATTTTCATTACCATGCAGCGAATGATGATTTTGAAGAACATTATGAAGTAGGTAAGATTTATTGGGATAAAAACACTCCGCCTAAGTGGCTCTCGTAAGAGAGGTGCGCGGGGTGTTTTTGGTTGGAGATTAAGGGAGGATCACAACATAGATGGAACTTGTACAATGTATTAGAGATGTTTTCGAAGAAGAGCCTTTAACCGGCTCAGAGAATGTATTGAATCGTAAATTATTTAAGGAAGGTCATTTCTACCCAGTTTATAAAGATGAGCATCATAGCTGGATTACGCTTGATGATGAAGGAGAGCAGCATATTATTGCTACCGGCATCTCCCTCAATGAAGACTTCTGGTTTACTTTTCGGTTTCGCATTGCATAATAAAAAGCCGCATTAAGCGGCTTTTACTTTTTTTTAGGGCGCGCATTTTGCGGGCCACTTTTTTTATTCATAAGAAGAGCGTCTTCGCCTTCTTTTTCACCTTGCACACCGGCTTTCGGATCATACGCGTTTCGATTTTTCATGTAAGCTCCTCCTCTAATTGGATTCACTTATTAGTATGTCCATATTCGTTTAAAACATCGGATTTTCTTCAATAAACTGGTAGACGTTATCAACTAGCTCATCGGGCGTTTCGGCAGTAACGCGTTCGCCGTTAACGAGACAGTAAATATCCTGGCTACAAAGTGTGCAGTGACCAAGACAAGAATATTCGAGCACATCAAGATCTGTATCTTTTTCTAGTTTTTCCATTGCTTTATGTGAACCGCTCGAAAGATTGCTCATGCAGAATTCAACTATTGGATTCATCTTTTATTCACCTCGGGTTTTCCTTACTATTACAAGACTGTTTCTATTCTATCAAGAAGGTGTGAAAATGAACAACCATTTGCATAAGATCAAGAAACAAATTGATGGATAACCATATAATTTGTAAGAGAAGGGTTTATTTCTATATAATTAGGAAAAATAACATAATGAAGTCGATAGAGGAGGGTCATTATGCATAAAGCAGTTATTGTAGGAACAGGACCAGCGGGTTTAACAGCAGCCATTTATCTTGCGAGGGCTAATATGGAGCCGCTCGTCATTGAGGGACCGGAACCTGGTGGTCAGCTTACGTTAACAACAGATGTTGAGAACTTTCCCGGTTTTCCAGATGGCGTTCTCGGTCCAGAATTGATGGAAAATATGAAGAAGCAGGCGCTTAGGTTTGGCGCTACAATTGAGCGTGGATGGGTGAAGGATATTGATTTTAGTGAGCGTCCATTTAAATTAAAAACAGATACACTTGGGGATATTATGGCGGAGTCTGTTTTGATTTCGACTGGTGCTTCAGCAAAGCTTCTAGGTATACCAGGAGAATCAGAGAACATGGGTCGAGGCGTGAGTACATGTGCAACGTGTGACGGCTTTTTCTTCCGTGGTAAAAAAATCGTTGTGATTGGTGGAGGAGACTCGGCTATGGAAGAAGCGACTTTCTTAACGAAATTCGCTTCAGAAGTTACTGTTCTTCATAGGAGGAAAGAACTTCGCGCATCAAAAATAATGCAAGAGCGTGCTCGTTCCAATGAAAAAATAAGCTGGAAGCTGAATGCTTCCCCACTAGAGGTTGTGGCAGAAAACAATAAAGTAAGCGGGATTAAAGTAAAGAATAGTGATACGGGAGAAGAGGAGTTCGTTAAGACAGACGGCATATTTGTTGCAATTGGCCATCGTCCAAACACTGATTTTCTCGAGGGTAAAATTAATATGGATGATAAAGGTTACGTTCAAGTAGAACCAGGAACGACAAAAACGAACGTCCCTGGCGTGTTTGCTTGTGGAGATGTACAAGATTTTACTTACCGTCAAGCGATCACAGCAGCAGGTACAGGGTGTATGGCGGCTATGGATTGTGAGCGTTTCCTCGAAGGAAACGCCTTTATAGACTGGAGTATGTAAGAAGAAAAAGCGCAGGCCTTGGCCTTGCGCTTTTTTAGTCGATGTTAATATAATTTGAATCGGTACGTATGCGATCGGATTTAGGTATCTTAATTTCAAGAACACCGTTTTCGTATTTCCCTTTCACATTTTTCATGGAAAAGTGAAAGGGAAGCTTAATGGTGCGACTAGTACTTGAATAGGATCGTTCTTGTTTGTAATATTTTTGTTTATCGTTTCGTGACTCATGAAATTCTTTCGATTCAATGGAGATTCGGAGACCATCTCCAAGTGGTTCCACTTTAATTTGCTCCTTCGTGATACCAGGTAACTCTGCTTCAACAATAAATGCATCCTCTGTTTCATAAAGATCAACCCGAAACGACTGAGCTGGTAGCAGATTCGCAAATGGCTCTTTAAAGAAATCATCAAAGGTGTTCATCCAATTTTGAATAGCAGGGTCTTGAAACAGTTTAGGTAATTTATCGCCTTTCGCCATGGTTATTTCATCCTTTCAAACATTTCTGATATACAGTATGTTTGCCCAAGGAAAATGTGCTTTTTGGCTGTATTTTACATACAATTCGCAAGTTACTTCTCATCTTTCTTCATGTTACAATGATTATTAGAGAATTGAAGGAGGAGTACAATGAAGACTTATTTGCAGCTATGCGAAGAAATTTTACATAACGGAACAAAGAAATCTGATCGAACAGGAACGGGGACGGTCAGTGTTTTTGGACATCAAATGAGGTTTGATTTACAAGAGGGTTTTCCAGCTTTAACTACCAAAAAACTTCACTTAAGATCAATTATTCATGAGCTTCTTTGGTTTTTAAATGGAGATACCAATGTAAAGTATCTTCAGGATAATGGTGTGCGCATCTGGAATGAATGGGCTGATGAAGATGGTGAGCTTGGTCCAGTTTATGGTCATCAATGGCGCTCGTGGACGGGCGCGGACGGATCAACCGTTGATCAAATTGCAAAAGTAGTTGAGCAAATTAAAACAAATCCGAATTCAAGAAGAATGATTGTAACAGCATGGAACCCATCAGAAGTTGATGACATGGCTTTACCTCCATGTCACTGTCTTTTCCAGTTTTACGTTGCTGATGGGAAGCTTTCTTGTCAGCTTTATCAACGTTCTGCTGACGTGTTCCTTGGGGTGCCTTTCAATATCGCTTCCTACGCGCTTCTCACAATGATGATGGCGCAGGTGTGTGATTTAGAGCCAGGTGAATTTATTCATACGCTAGGTGATGCACATATTTATAACAATCATATTGAGCAGGTCAACCTTCAGCTCACTCGTGAACCTAGAGACCTTCCAAAAATGAAAATTAATCCAGACGTGAAATCAATTTTTGATTTCTCATTTGATGATTTTGAGTTAACGGATTACAATCCTCATCCACATATTAAAGGAGAGGTGTCGGTATGATATCATTTCTTCTAGCAATGGATGAAAAGCAGTTAATTGGGAAAGACAATGATCTGCCTTGGCATTTGCCAGCTGATCTCGCTTATTTTAAACGCATGACGACTGGAAAATCGATCGTTATGGGAAGAAAAACATTCGAATCAATTGGAAAAGCGTTACCCGGCCGTGAAAATTATCTAATTACTAGAAAAAACCTGGAATATGAAAAGGTTACTGTACTGCATTCTGTTGAGGAGTTTCTGGAACTTTCAAAGCGTGAGGAAAAAGATTGGTTCGTTATAGGTGGCGCTGAAATCTATCGTCAGCTGCTTCCGCATGCTGATCGCCTGTACATTACTGAGATTCATGAATCGTTTGATGGAGATACTTATTTTCCCGATTTCTCTCAAGATGATTGGAAAGAAACTTCGCGCGAAAAACATTCAGCTGATGAGAGAAACAAACACGCTTTCGATTTTGTCGTTTACGATCGCAACTAAAAAAATCCCCTGGTGTTCTTCACCAGGGGATTTTTGCTTTTATGTTTTAGGAAAAGTAAATCCTTCTCCAAAAACATCTCTCACGTCATGCACAACGACAAAAGCTTTGTCATCGACTTTTTGAATCATTTTCTTTAGAAGGAAAAGCTCCTGTTTATTAATGACAACGTATAAGATGTCTTTTGATTCATTGGAATAATGCCCGCGAGCATTAATAACCGTTACGCCTCGGTCCATTTCTTCACTTACTTTTTCTGCAATGGCAACAGTACTTTGAGAAATAATCGTTACGGCTTTACGCGTATCAAATCCGTCAATTAAATAGTCCAATATTTTTGTGCTAATATAGATGGAAATTCCGGTATACATCGTATTTTCGATTCCGATGACGACGGAAGACCCGAGTACAACGAGAATATCAAAAACAAACATCGATGTGCTTACGCTCCACCCAAAGCTTTGGTTAAGCATACGGGCAACAATTGTAGATCCACCAGTAGTACCACCTGAGCGGAGAACGAGACCGAGACCAATCCCGATGAAAACACCTGCAAAGACGGTTCCGAGCATAATATCAAGCGGCTGACCCATTCCTTCAGTTAATTGTATAAATAAAGAGCTAAAGAAGATCGCAAGCATCGTATACCAGGTTACTCGTTTATTCAGTACCTTATATCCAATGGCTAAAAGCACAGCGTTCATAACAAAGTTTGTAATCCCTGGTGACCAATCAAGAATATAATAAAGCGTCATTGATATGCCAGTTACGCCGCCTTCACCTAATTCGTTTGGAATCGCAAACCAGTTCACACCAAGCGCAAAGAATAACGATCCGATAATAATTAACGTTATTTCTTTACCAGTATTGTTCATGTCATCACTCCGTTCTGTTCCTCAATACGTAGGATAATATATCATAGTGGTTGAAACTGGACAAGATTGTTCAACAATATTGTTCGAATGAAATGTGACTTCCTTTTTTTTATGTTAAAATAATGGAAAAATAGAGTATGGGCGGGTCTTAAGACATGCGTAAAGAAACAGTTGAACAAAAAGTGTATCAACTAATAAAAAATGCGATATTAACGAGACAAATCGCTCCTGGAAATCAGCTGTTTGAAAATGCTATTGCTGCTAAAGTGAATGCTAGTAGGACGCCGGTTCGAAGTGCTATTACGAAACTGGAAGCAGAGGGTCTTGTGACTGTCGTTCCGAATAAAGGAGCTTTTATCGTTCAACCGACGATTGATGAAATGATTCAGGCTTTTGAATTGAGAAAAGTATTAGAGGATATGGCGATTCGTGAAGGGTACGCAAAAATGGAAGCTTCTGATATCGAGCGGTTAAAGCAACAGACTGAGGAGATGGGGAAGGCGTTTATAGAAGGGAACATTCTTTTATATCATGAACAAAATAAGGCGTTTCACCTTGTGATGGCTAAAGCGAGTGGAAATCGCTATTTGATTGATTTTATGGAGCAAATTTTAAATCAAATTACCATTTATATGGTGCTGTATGATGTTTTTAGAGGTAATGATGAGAATGATATTGTCGAACATAATAAAGTGATTCAACTACTAGAGGCGAACGATGAGGAGAGTCTTCATAACGTTATTACAAACCATCTTGAGAATAGTTTAGCAAAGCTTCAGGAAGATAAGCTAAATTATCAGTCGCTGACAACACTATTTTAATAAAGACGAGCTAGGTAAGCTCGTCTTTGCTTTTGCTTATTCAGCAGGTCTAGGTCCAGCATCAAGGCCAGAGCTTTCAACAGTCATCGCAGGCTTCACTTCGCAGTTGCCGTTAACACGAACCTGACAGGAGAGGCGGAGTTTTTCTTCCACACCTTTTTTCTTAAACGCTTCCTCTTCAATTTCAGTTAGTTCTCCAAATTCTCCATCCATTACTTCAACACGGCAGGTTGTGCATTTTGCGTTCCCACCGCAGCGGTGAAGAACATGTACCCCGTTATCTTCAAGAGCAAGTGCTAACTTAGTTCCTTCTTCCACTTCAAACGTTCCGTGATCTGGTACAGTAACTTTAGCCAAAGAAATTCCTCCTTTATGAAATGGTTCCCCTTACATCCTCTATCATATCCGAATTTCAAGTCTCTTTGAAGAGCATTGTTCCGATTGTAAAAATTCGTCGAATAATGGTTAAAGAATGTGGGTAAGGGTAAAGAAGAAGTAGTAAAGACGAACCAGGAGGAGAAACATGGAAAAAAAGTATTTTACTTTAGAAGAAGCGAATCGTTTGTTGCCAGTGTTAAGGAGAGAGCTTGCCGGACTTAAGCGCCTGAAAATTCAATTTATCGAACATTACGATCAGATTGAACAGCATAAAAAAACGCTTCTTTATCGTCATAAAACAAAAGTTGACGAAGATATCCTTTTTAAAAAAGAGGCGCGGATGGAATTTATGGAGTTAGAAGCACAAACGTTCATTAACAATATCATGACTCTTGGAGTAGAAATCAAGAATGTAGATGAAGGATTAATTGATTTTCCTGCAATAATCAATGGAAAAGAAGTGTTACTGTGCTGGAAAGACGGAGAAGAGGAAGTGTCCTTTTATCATTCAGATCTAGGTGGGTTTAATAAACGAGAACCGATTGAGAACATTATGAAAGAGGAAGAAAAGGGCTGATGTAGATCAGCTCTTTTTTTAAAAAAAAATAAAATAAATTTCAATTACCGTACTAGTATATAATTTTAAGAATAGCTCACCTTAAAGAGTAGGGAGGTGAGTTCATGAAAAACCCAAAACAAACACATAAGCATGATACCGAATTTGCAAGCGAGCTAGCAGCTGAACAAAATAACAATAAAAAGCATAAGAAAAATAAGCAACAAAAAAAGAATGCTTAATTAAAAGGAGCTCTTAGCGGAGCTTCTTTTCTTTATCTTATTAGTAGATTAGTTCCCTTCTTTCTCTAAAACAGTTAAAATAGGAAGCAGACTAAAGAGAGAAAAGGATGAGTATCATGAGCTTATTGCAGGCTGAATTAATCACCAAATCATATGGAGAGAAAACACTATTTGATGGGATATCTTTTTCACTCGAAGAAAAGCAGAGAATCGGTTTAATTGGAGTAAATGGCACGGGGAAATCCTCTTTGCTTAAAATTCTTGCGGGCATCGAGTCGATGGATAGTGGTGCACTGCACCATGCGAATCAGTTCCATGTAGAGTACTTGCCTCAGGACCCGGTTTTTGTTGAGGAAAAAACTATCCTGGAGACAGTATTTGATAGTGATGTGCCGTTATTTAATACGGTAAGAAAATATGAAGAAGCGCTACAGAACGTAATGAACTTTCCTGAGAAAGAAGCGACACAAGAGAAGCTCATTCAGGCACAGGAAGAAATGGATCGTCTTCAAGCGTGGGATTTTAGTACCCAAGCTAAAACGATTTTAACAAAGCTTGGGCTTACTCAGTTTGACGCAATGGTGAATGAATTATCAGGTGGTCAACAAAAACGTGTTGCGCTAGCGAAAGCATTTATAAATCCAGCAGACTTATTGATTCTCGATGAGCCCACTAACCATATCGATAATGCAACTGTTGAATGGTTAGAACAATACTTGGCCAATTATTCTGGAACTCTTTTGCTTGTTACGCATGACCGGTATTTTCTTAATCGTGTAACAAACCGCATTTTTGAACTGGATAAAGGACGTTTGTTTGAATATGAAGGGAATTACGCTACATTTCTTGAACAGAAGGCGATGCGTGAAGAACGTGAGGCGAAAGAAGAAGATAAACACAATAAATTACTAAAAAGTGAGCTAGAGTGGTTAAAAAAGGGAGCGAAAGCTAGAACTACAAAACAAAAAGCACGTAAGCAAAGAATCGAGAAAATGAAAGAGGAACCAGGACGAACGACAGAAGGAAATGTCGATATGGCATTAGGGGCGAGTCGTCTAGGTAAGAAAGTAATTGAAGCTACGGATATATCAAAAGTGATCAATGGTCGAACGTTAACAGACCAGTTTAACTATCTTGTTCTCCCACAAGACCGAATTGGCATCATTGGACCAAATGGTTCTGGCAAAACCACGCTACTTAATATGCTTGCTGGTCGTATCGCTCCTGATTCAGGTCATGTTGATATTGGTGTAACGGTTAAACCAGGTTTCTACACTCAACAAAATGAGGGGTTAGATGAATCGCTTAGAGTAATTGAATACATTCGTGAAGGTGGAGAGGAGGTTCGCCTCCGTAAGGGCGGAACTGTTTCAGCTTCTCAAATGCTTGAGCGATTTCTATTTTCACCTGATATGCAATGGACATACATATCCCGATTATCTGGTGGAGAGAAAAGAAGGTTATATTTGCTACGTATCTTAATGGAAGAGCCTAACGTTCTTTTCCTAGATGAGCCTACGAATGATTTAGACGTTCAGACACTTGCTGTGTTAGAAGATTATCTTGCCGAATTCCCTGGAGCTGTTATTACCGTTTCCCACGATCGTTATTTCCTTGATAAGATGGCAGAACAGCTTTTCGTTTTCGATGGTAACGGAAAGATTGACCACTATTATGGTTCCTACTCCGATTATCTTGATGTATTGAAAAAAGAAAAAGAGCTTGAAGCTATGGAGAAAAAGCAATCCACTCCAAAAACAGAAGATGCAATCGAGAAACCAAAGCAAGTGAAACTCTCTTACAAAGAAAAGAAAGAATGGGAAACAATTCAGGACACTATTGAGAAAATTGAACAGCGCATTGAAGACGTTAAAGTTGAAATAGCAGAATCAGGAAGCGATTTTGCAAAAGTAGATGAGCTTTATAAAGAAGAACAAGCTCTAACGTTGGAATTAGAAGAAAAAATTGAACGTTGGTCTGAGCTCTCAGAGAAAATGGAATAGTTGAAAACCCCGCTATGTAATAACGAGTTTTGAGAGATTCACACACCAAAAAATGATGTAATCAAACCTAAAGCCACTCCTGAATTTCAGGTGTGGCTTTTTGGTCTGCTAACGTTTTTTATGTTCTCGATGTCTAATTCACTTTTCAATTCACAGGTTGAAAAACCTGCAAGCAAAAGAGCATACCTGTTACGAGTGTGGATTTGGAAGTGAATTGGAAGGGGTTATTAACTGGTTATTTATGTTAATATTGAAGTTGGATTAAAGAAGGTATTCAATTTAAGGGCAGTGATTCTTGAAGACTTGAATTCGAGATAACAGCTTAAATTGAAACATTTTTTTGTGAACGTATGTGTCCAGGGTAATATGATAAAAACAGCAAGGAAGTTATTGGTAATTTTCTTCTGATCGATAATTAGAAAGGAGGAGAATCATGGAAGTTTTTGTGATGAGTTTCTTTTCGGCAGTTATCATATACATAACTGTTCATTCGATAATTAAGGCTTTAAATATAGCCTTAAATAGAAATGAGATATCAAAACGAAAATATAGGCTTATTATGGCAATATCAATTTCTATAGGGACTTTCGTAGCGATAGTTTTGCCTTTTGGATATCAAAGACTCTTTGCTGCTATTCTTTAAAGTCTTCTTTAACTTATCTTTAATAAGGTGAACTTTTGTTTTTTGAAGAAAAGACTGAGTTATGCAGATTTATTTGAAATAATTAGTAATAGAAATTTAGACAGTTTAACCGAATAATTTATGTTGAAAATTAATCAACTTAATAGCGCAAGAAAGGAGGGTTTATAATATGGGTTTATCTTTGGAAATTGTGCGTATTGTTCTGCCAGTTGCAATAGTGGGTGGGATTGGAGTATTTGTAATTCTAAGAATGAAACATAAGTCTAGGAAAGGAACTCTTGGTAAGAAAAAATCAAGAAGTGCTCAAAATATATTAGATAGCTTAATACCATTCGGAATGATGATTGGCTTGGCTGTTGCTATACTTCTTAGCATATTTAGCCACTTTTCCTTTCTATCTGCAATTACTTGGGGACCTGGGATAGGTATGTTATTTGGATATTTTGCTTATGAAATTTACAGCAAGAAGGAAGATAGTTATTCATAATATCTGCATTCCAGAAACTCGGATCTTATCTGTAATAAGAGAAGCTGCAAGATATTGTTATAGTTGATCCACGATAGAACTTTTTATTCAAAACCAGACATCGCTAGTATGGAGATACCTAGTTTTTCTTTCAATTTATGATTTGAGAGATTTTGAAGATTAATCATATATGACAAATTTCCCTTGTTCATATAACCTTTTTATAGATGCAAGCATATGATTTATTTCTTCATCGGAATGTCTTTCCCATGAACTTAATTCAGCTACTATTTTCAAGGGCGATTTCGATCTATAAGAACGTGTAGGGTTTCCAGGAAACTTTTTGTCAGTTACGTTTGGATCATTTTCAAATTCACCTAACGGCTCTACAATGTATATTCTTTCTTTTGATGTAGATATTGCTAATTCAGCCCCCCATTTAGCGGCATTTAATGTAGCAGTGAAATAAATATGGTTCGCTTTTTTGTTTTGGTAATTAGATAAGTGTTGCGGTACTAATAGATCTCCAATTTTTAGTTCTGCTTTCGTACCATGAAAGAAGGGTCCATGATCTAAGACATCTTTTTTGTCATTCATTTTAATACACCTCTCTTTTTGATTTGTATAAAACAGTATAGAGCAGCAAGCATAAAAATAATAGTCTATAATTAACTGGAAATTAGCGATATAATATAAGTAGGGAAATGTAGTTGAACGACAAGTAACTATAATTTGCGTTGTAATTAGCAATCACCGTCAATGGTTGTTGGAGCTTTAATGAAATCATACATAAATAGAGCTTGGAATGGCATATTGCCTCCAAGCTCTATTTATGTATGATTTCATATATGTTTTGTCCTTTGAAACGCTATGCGATTTCATGTTTTCTACATCTTACGTAACCGGTTATCAATATACTAGTGTTGTTCTTTTATATATAGTAAATGTGTTTACAGGATCAACTATTTTGCAAACTTTACGAACTTTGAAGGAGCATTTGCAGAATGAAATAAAACTTCACGATATCCTTAGAATATTTTGAGAAATGAAGTAAATAGTGGTATAATTATTCAGAAAGTTACGAATCTGGAGAGAAAGGAGAACATTTGTGAAGTTTTATTTATCGGTAGATATGGAAGGCGTAACCGGCCTCGTAGATGACACGTTTGTGGATTCGAATAAACATAATTATAAACGTGGTCAGGAAATGATGACACAGGAAGCCAATAACGTAATCGAAGCCGCCTTTGGAAGTGGATGCTCAGCTGTGACGGTGAATGATAGTCACTCAAAAATGAACAACTTACTTATTGAGAAGCTTCATCCCGAAGCAAGGCTCATTTCAGGAGATGTGAAGCCTTTTTCCATGGTTCAGGGGTTAGACAGTACATATGAAGGTATGGGGATGATCGGTTATCATGCACGCGCCGGTATGCCGGGCGTAATGTCTCATTCCATGTTCCACAATGTGAGAAATTTCTACATAAATGATCAAGTTGTAGGAGAGCTAGGGATGAATGCATACGTTGCGGGATACTTTGGTGTTCCGATTTTGTTCGTTGCAGGGGATGACAGAGCTGCACTAGAAGCCGAAGAGCTTATTCCAAACATAACAACAGCTGTTGTAAAAGAAACGATTTCTCGATCTTCCGCTCTTTTGTTATCGCCACAAAAAACAGGGCAAGTGTTACGTCAGCAAACAGAAAAGGCAATGCTTAATAGACACCATGTCGAACCTTTAGTTCCTCCTCGCGAGCCTGTATTTCGCATTGAATTTGCGAATCATGGACATGCCGAGTGGGCGAGCCTTATGCCTGGTGTTGAGATTGAAAAAGAAACGACAGTTAGATATCAAGCGAAAAATATGCTTGAAGTCTATCAAGCTATGCTTGTGATGACTGAATTAGCATCAAGAACAACATTTAGCTAGAAAGTAGGGATGCCTGTGGCGAAATATATTATCAATCGTCTCTTCGCCATGGTGATTACATTGTGGATTATCGTAACCATTACGTTCTTCTTAATGCATGCGGTACCAGGGTCACCATTTAACCAGGAAAGAAACACCAGTGAAGCGGTGCAGCAAAACCTTGAAGCGCACTATCATTTGGATGAACCAGTTTTTATTCAATATGCCATTTACATTAAATCACTGGCAACACTTGATTTTGGACCGTCTATTAAACAATCATCTACGTCGGTTAATGAAATGATTGGTAGAGGGTTTCCAGTCTCGGCGGAACTTGGAATTACGTCGCTTGTGATTGCGATTATTTCAGGTATTATTCTAGGCATTATGGCTGCCCTTCGTCACAATGGTGCAATTGATTACATAGCGATGACTTTTGCGGTCATCGGCATTTCAGTACCGAACTTTATTATGGCGACTTTACTTATTCAACAGCTAGCTGTGAACTGGGAAGTTTTCCCCGTGGCTACTTGGGCCTCGCCAATGCATATGATCCTACCTTCTATTGCGCTTGCAACAGGGCCAATGGCCATCATAGCGCGCCTTACTAGATCAAGCATGATCGAAGTTCTCAATCAAGATTACATCATGACTGCTCGGGCAAAAGGAATGACAACATTCCAAATCGTTATAAAGCATGCTATGAGAAATGCATTGCTGCCGGTTATTACTATTCTTGGAACACTTGTTGCAGGAGTATTAACTGGGAGTTTTGTTATCGAAAAAATCTTTGCCATTCCAGGCATGGGTAAATATTTTATTAACGGTATAAATGATCGTGATTATCCTGTCATTATGGGAACAACAGTCTTTTATAGTGCCTTCCTCATTATGATGCTCTTTATTGTAGATATTGCTTACGGGATACTAGATCCTAGAATTAAGCTGCATAAGAGGGGGGAATAGCATGATACCGGAGCGAAAAGAAACCAAACAAGAGCTATCAGAGGACCTCTTTCTTCCGTTACAAGATTCCTCTAATAATGTTGAGATGATTGCGAAGCCAAGTATTTCTTATTGGAAAGATGCATGGATGAGGTTGTCTGGGAACAAGTTGTCCATGGCTGGTCTTATCATGTTAGTACTGCTTGTCTTAATGGCCATATTTGGTCCGTTGCTAACACCATATTCTTATGATCATCAGGTGTTGACCGAGGGGAACTTGCCTCCTTCATCCGAGCACTGGTTTGGAACAGATAACCTTGGTCGAGATATGTTTACACGAACGTGGAATGGAGCAAGAATTTCATTGTTTGTTGGTTTTATGGCAGCGATTATCGATTTTATTGTTGGAGTAGCTTATGGAGGGTTTTCAGGATATAAAGGAGGAAAAACGGATAATTTCATGATGAGAATCATTGAAATTTTGTACGGTCTGCCATATCTCCTAATGGTTATTCTTTTAATGGTCGTCATGGGTCCTGGGCTCTTTACGATTATTATTGCGTTAACTGTTACAGGGTGGGTCGGAATGGCGCGGATTGTTCGTGGACAGGTTCTACAGTTAAAGAACGCAGAGCATGTTCTCGCATCTCGTACGTTTGGAGCAAGCGCAAGTCGCGTTATTCGAAAGAATCTCCTTCCTAATACGATGGGGCCGATCATCGTTCAAATGACATTAACCGTTCCTACAGCTATCTTTGCCGAAGCCTTCTTAAGTTTCTTAGGTCTAGGTGTACAAGCACCCGTAGCGAGTTGGGGAGTAATGGCAAATGATGGATTATCGGTAATTTTATCCGGGCACTGGTGGAGACTGTTCTTTCCGGCATTCTTTATTTCATTAACGATGTTTGCTTTTAATGTTCTCGGTGACGGTTTGCAAGATGCACTTGATCCTAAACTACGTAAGTAAATCCTCATCTCGATGAGTTTTCACTGATATAAATACTAAGGGGGAATTTTTTTGAAGAAGATCATTACAATGCTGCTTTCTCTAGTGCTACTTATTAGCATCGTTGGTTGTACAACTACGGAAAATGGTTCATCAGAATCAAATTCAGGAAATGATGATGCAAAGCAAGAGGATGGAGCGAAAGTACTGAAGTTAAACAATGGAAGTGAACCAACATCGTTTGATCCACCAATTGGTTTTGATAGCGTTTCGTGGAATGCTTTAAACAATTTAATGGAAGGTATGACGCGTCTCGATAAGGAAGATCAGCCACAGCCTGCTGCTGCTAAAGAGTGGGATCTATCAGAAGATGGCAAAACGTATACTTTCCACCTTCGTGAAGATGCCAAGTGGTCTAACGGGGAGCCTGTTACAGCGGAAGATTTTGAATATGCTTGGAAGCGTCTAGCGAATCCTGATACAGCTTCACCAGCAGCTTTTCTTGCTTATTTTATTGAAGGCGCAGAGGCATTTAACACTGGAGAAGGATCAGAAGACGATGTGATGGTAAAAGCTGTGGACGAAACAACACTTGAGGTAACTCTTGAAAGTCCAGTAGCCTATTTCCCTAGCGTTATTTCAAACCCTGCTTTCTTTCCTGTCCATAAAGCAACAGTAGAAGAAAATCCTGAATGGCATACAGAAGCTGATACGTATGTAAGTAATGGTCCTTTCAAACTAACGAAATGGGAACATGATTCGAAATTCGAATTTAGTAAAAATGAAAATTATTGGGATGCTGCAAATGTAAAGCTCGATAAAGTAGATTGGGCTATGGTTGATGACACGAATACAGAATATCAAATGTACAAAACTGGTGAACTTCATACTTCTGATGTACCGGCTGACTTAAGTGAAGAGCTTTTCAATGATGGACAAGCTCAGGTTGAAGATCAGTCAGGAACTTACTTCTATCGCTTTAATCTTGAAATGGAGCCGTTCCAAAATGAAAATATTAGAAAAGCATTTGCGATGGCCGTTGATCAGCAGAAAATCGTCGAATTTGTTACTAAAAATGAAGAGAAGCCAGCAAATGGCTTTGTGGCTTATGGATTTGAAGATGCAGCAGGCGGCGACTTCAGAGAGGTTGGCGGTGATCTTGTAACCACTGATGCTGATCAAGCGAAAGAGCTACTCGAAAAAGGTATGGAAGAGGAAGGTTATGATGAGCTTCCTGCCGTAACATTAACGTATAACACGAGTGATGATCACAAAAAGATTGCTGAAACTCTTCAACAAATGTATAAAGAAGTTCTTGGTGTTGATGTGGACCTTGCAAACCAGGAATGGAACGTATTCTCTGATGAACAAAAGCAATTAAACTTACAGTTCTCAAGAAGTTCGTTCCTTGCAGATTATGCTGATCCAATCAACTTCCTTGAAAGTTTCCAGTCTGGGCACTCTATGAATCGTACTGGCTGGAGTAATGAAGAATACGATTCCTTAATTGCACAGGCGAAAGAAGAAACAGATGAAGCTAAACGATTTGAATACATGCATGATGCTGAAGCACTCTTGTTCGAAGAGATGCCAATCTTCCCGATTCATTTCTACAATCAGGTTTATCTTCAGAACGAAGATGTGACGGGAATTGTACGTCATCCTGTTGGCTATATGGAATTGAAATGGGCAGATATGCAGTAATACAGTTGAGCCTGGTGATACGAAAACCAGGCTCTTTTTTTCTGTCGTTAAACGATGTTGGCAAAAGGGCTATAGTTTTACACGCATCATTGATAGAATTAGCTTGAGCTATGCGCCACACACTTCAGACTATCTATCTCGTAACAGCTAGGCATTACATTTGATGAAACTATGAATATTTTAAAGGAGATATCTATGAAGATTACTAATATTGAAACGTTTTCTGTATCCGTTCCGTTAAAGAAACCTTTTAAAACGGCGCTTCGTACAGTGACAAATGCCGAAGCGATCATTGTTAAAATAACAGCTGGGGAATACGTCGGTTATGGAGAAGCACCTCCAACAGTCGTCATTACTGGTGAAAGTCTTGCTAGTATTGATTCGGCCATTCAACATGTCGTAAAGCCGAAATTGCTTGGAATGGATTTAACGGAATATGAATCCGTCATGTACACCCTACAGAAATCGATGATTGGAAATACTAGCGCAAAGGCAGCAGTTGATATGGCTATTTATGATCTAGTGGCTAAGCGAAGTCAACTCCCACTCTATCAATTTCTTGGAGGGTATCGGAGTGCCTTGGAAACAGACTACACCGTTAGTGTAAATGAACCGGTAGAGATGGCTAATGACGCTTTTCAATACATAAAAGATGGGTTTTCAATTTTGAAAGTAAAGGTAGGTAAAGACACCATTCAAAACGACTTAAGTCGAATCAAAGAAATTAGAAAGCGCGTTCAAAACGATGCCGTTATTCGTCTTGATGCCAATCAAGGGTGGACAGCTAAGGAAGCGATTTATGCCATTCGAAAAATGGAAGATGAAGGTCTTAACATCGAATTAGTTGAACAGCCCGTTCATGCGAAAGATATTGAAGGTCTAAGAAAAGTGACTGATGCTGTCTACACCCCAATTATGGCAGATGAAAGCGTGTTTTCACCTGAAGACGCCCTAAAAGTGATTATCACACGAGCAAGTGACCTGATTAATATAAAATTAATGAAGTCTGGCGGTATCCATCAGGCATTAAAGATTAACGCGTTAGCGGAGAGTGCTGGAATGGAGTGTATGGTAGGAAGTATGATAGAATCACGAGTCGGTATAACTGCCGCCGCACACCTTGCCGCTAGCCAACGAAATATAACGAGGTTTGATTTCGATGCGCCACTGATGCTTGATTACGATCTTGTGAATGGCGGGGTTCAATATACTAAAAATATGATGACGTTTACTGAAGATGATGGTTTAGGAATTCACAATGTAGAAAAGGGTGGGATTACAGTTGGAATGGACTAAAAAAACAATTGCGGTAGCCGTAGCAACGTTATGGACAACTCCGGAGAAGGCAAGGACAATTGATCATAATGCTCTAACCAATCCAGTGAAATTAACAGAATGGTTGGAACCATTGTCTTATTCGAATAGATTGGAACTGTGCGATAATAACCACGTTCAATCCCAAGTTTTGTACGGGGAAGAGGTCTTAGTTTTAGATCAGCGAGGAAATTGGTCTTATGTACTCGTCCCTTCACAACCCTCTTCAAAAGATGAAAGAGGCTATCCTGGATGGATTCCGACGATCCAACTTTCTGAGAACGTACCAGGAGTATATAATGAAGTTGTAGCTACAAATAAGCATGGTGTTCAATTTACAATTCATAATGGAAAAAGTGAAATGCGATTAAGTTATCAAACGATCCTCCCTGTTTTAGAAGAGCGTGAACGAACTTACCTTGTCTGGACTCCACATGGAGAGATGATTTTGAACAAAGAAGACGTTACGCTTCGCCCAACAAATGGCCCATTTGGAACAGGCTTAGATCTTGTTCAAGAAGCTGAACAATTTATTGGTCTCCTCTATTTATGGGGAGGTATGTCATCTTATGGATATGACTGCTCTGGATTTAGTTACAATATGGCTAGAGCTATTGGCTGTTCGATTCCGCGAGATGCTCATGATCAGTTAAAGGGTGGAACGCTAGTAGATGAAGGTGACTGGCAAAGAGGTGATCTTCTCTTTTTTGCTTATGAGCACGGAAAGGGCTCTGTGCATCATGTAGGCATTTATTACGGTGAAGGAAAAATGATTCATTCTCCTAGCACTGGACGCTTTATAGAAATTACCCCACTTAAAGGTACGCTCTATGAGGAAGAACTTTGTGGCGTTTGCCGCTATTGGGAGACGAATTAATGCAGTTTGAACAAGTAAAGGAGAAAATTATAGCATGTTTCCAGGGTCTTGAAGGAAACCAATCTGTGTATGTATCAACGCCTGATGGAGAATTAACTCATCATGAAGATCAACCTGTATCATCAGCTAGTATTATTAAAATTGCTATAATGCTGGAAGCTTTAAGACAAGTGGATAGAGGTGCGCTCACATTAGATCAAGTAGTAGAGATTGAAGATGACAATCGAGTTGAAGGCGCTGGTGTGATCTACCATCTAGGTAAAGAGCTTGAATGGAGGCTGACTGATCTGATTCATCTGATGATTATCTCTTCTGATAATACAGCTACAAATCAGTTAATTGATTTAGTCGGTATAGCGAATATTAATCATACTATGAAAGGAGCGGGGGCCTTTCATTCAAAGCTAATGAGGAAAATGATGGACAAAGAAGCCGTCAAAGCTGGAAAAGACAATATGATGAGCGGAAAAGATACTTATTTCCTATTAAAGCAACTAGTTGAACAACACCTTTTATCGAAATCATCTATGAAATGGGCGATAGAGGTGTTGCTTCAGCAGCAATTTAAGGATAAGTTTACAAGTAAGATTTCTACTATAAAGAAAAATATGCTTGCTCATAAAACTGGTGAACTTGCAGGAGTGGAGCATGACGCAGGTATATTATTTACACCAAGAGGTCCGGTTATCTATGCTTTTTTAACAGCTGGATTGCTTGAAAACCGGTACGGAAGAGATGCTATTGCGAATGCAGGTCGGTTACTTTATGACTTTTATAAATAAGGCTGAATCCATAATTGAAATAAACAGAAACGCCGTTTTGGACGGCGTTTTTGTTTTGCAAAAATTTAAATTAAGGAGCAATCAAAACGGCCGTTCCGATTGGAACAGTATTTGCAAGTTCTTCGACATCTCGGTTATACATTCGTATACATCCTCTCGATACATATTTCCCAATAGAGGAAGGGTCGTTTGTCCCGTGTATACCATAATGTATTTTAGAAATGCTCATCCACATCGTACCGAATGGTCCGCCGGGGTTTGGAGCTTTGTTGATGATGATAAAATTTCCAGTTGGCGTATCGTGGAGCATACGTCCCACACCAACAGGGTATACCTTTACAGTAGATCCATTCTTTTGAAGTGTAAGCGTTCGTTGTGTAAGAGATACATAAATGGTATATGGAAGTGTTGCTGGGTCAGGGTATCCAGGAATTTGGATAAGCTGGCCTGGATAGATAAGGTTAGGATTTTGTATGGAATTTGCTCTTATGATCTCAGTGACTGGAACACGGTAATCCCCACTAATAGAAGATAATGTTTCACCTGGTTTTACAATATGCTGCAAAAGTAGCCCCCCTAAGCACTATTAAATGAAAGGAATGTAAACTAATGAACGTCATTATCGTTTCAGATACACATATGCCACGGATGGCAAAAGAGCTTCTCAAAGCACTTAAAAACGAGCTGTACCATGCAGATCTAATTATTCATGTAGGTGATTGGCAAACACAAGCTGTTTACGAAGAATTAAAGTCGTTTGCACCTATTAAAGGAGTTTATGGAAACGTCGACGAAGCTTTTTTTATTAATAAGTTTAATGAAAAACTCATACTGGAATTAGAATCTCATCGAATCGGCGTTACGCATGGACACGGTAAAGGAAAAACAACAGAACAAAGAGCCGTTGCTCAATTTCAAGATGATGATGTCGAATTAATTCTCTTTGGTCACTCCCATATTCCTCTTCATAAAGAATATGATGGTAAGGTGATTTTTAACCCTGGCTCACCAACTGATAAGCGGAGACAAGCTCGATATTCTTTTGGAAAACTTACTGTTGAACGAAATAAACCTCTCCACATTGAACATGTTTTCTTTAATGAAAAATAGGGCAATACGTTAATTAGATGGTTTTGTGCATAAATTGTTGAACAAAATAGCGTTAGTATGTATAATGTTTGTATAATATATGTGCGAAGTTTCATATGCGGATGGAAGGGGAAAAATGATGCCAACAACAAAACGAGTCATCGTAATCGGTGCAGGTCCGGGAGGGCTTACAGCTGCTATGCTTCTAGCGAGTAAAGGACATTCGGTTACAGTTTATGAGAAACAATCCTATGTGGGGGGGCGAACTTCTGGATTTGAGCGAAGTGGCTACCGCTTTGACAGGGGCCCAACCTTCCTTAATATGCCGCATATTCTCGAAGAAATGTTCGAGGAATCTGGACGTAATGTTCACGACTATATCGACTTAATTGAAATCGATCCAATGTACGAATTGAAATTCGATGATGTTTCCTTTTATCCAACGCGTGACCAAGATGAAATGGTTAGAAGAATTGAAGAGACATTTCCAGGAGACGGTGAAGGGTATAGACGTTTTATGAAAGAAGAGAAAGAAAAATTTGAAGCGCTAATGCCTATTCTTCAAAATAAGCATGATTCACTTCTAGATTATGGTAGATGGCGGTTTGTGAAGGCTTTACCTAAATTGACGGTAACAGATAGTGTTTACAAGCGACTTTCCCATTATTTCGATGATGAGCGTTTAAGACTATCCTTTACTTTCCAGGCAAAATACCTTGGAATGTCACCGTGGGAGTGTCCAGGTGCTTTTACGATTCTATCTTATATGGAACATGCTTATGGCATTTTTCATCCGATTGGCGGACTGAATCAAATTCCAGAAGCTATGGCCAGGGTTATAAAGGAAGATGGCGGCGAAGTTCATATGAATAAAGGCGTGAAGCAACTCTTACTTGATGGAAAGACAGTGAAAGGTGTGGAACTTGAAGATGGTACGACGGATTATGCCGATGAAGTCATTATAAATGCTGACTTCGCACATGCTGTAAATCATCTCATTCCATCTGGTTCTGTAAAAAAATATACACCTGAAAAAATGGAACAGAAAAAATATTCTTGCTCAGCCTTTATGCTATACCTGGGTGTAGATAAAAAGTACGACTTACCGCATCACTCTATTATCTTCTCCTCTGATTATAAAAAGAACGTAGAAGAGCTTACTAAGAAGAAAATTCTATCAGAAGACCCTTCCATTTATGTACAAAATGCTTCCGTTACTGACGATACTCTTGCTCCAGAAGGTAAATCTTCCATTTATATCCTTGCTCCAGTACCGAATAACTTTAGTTTAGTTGATTGGGAAGAACGTAAGGATGAATTTAGAAGATTAGTTCTTGATCAGCTAGAACAAAGAACGGAATTTAAGGATATTGAAAAGCATATCGAAGTTGAGGAAATGTACACACCAACAGATTGGGAGATGGATTTAAATGTTTATAAAGGAGCCACATTTAATCTAGCTCATAATCTTCCTCAAATGATGTACTTCCGTCCACCTAATCAATTTAAAGAATTAAATCATTGCTGGCTTGTTGGTGGAGGGACTCACCCGGGGAGTGGACTTCCAACAATTATGGAATCTGCACGAATCACGAGCAGAATGCTTCATGAACAAGCAGCGCTTTTGGAGAGTGCGAAATGACGATCGGTATAGTAGGTGGAGGCATAGGTGGCATGCTTTCCGCGCTACTCCTCTCACAAAAAGGTTATAACGTTGAGCTGCATGAAAAAGCGCCTAAGCTTGGCGGTAGACTTTCTTTTGTTGAACGAGATGGATTCAAGATCGACAAGGGCCCTACGATCGTACTTCTTCCAGAGATGATCTATGAGTTTTTGGATAAAGCGGGAGTTCCTCGTGAGGAAGTTGAGATGGTAAGATGTGATCCACTATATCGCATGATTTATCCAGACGGTTCTACGTTTACGAAAACAAGTGATATCGAGAAGCAGTTGGAAGAGATCACAAGAATGTTTCCTGGAGAAGAGCAGCATTTTCTTTCTTATCTTGAAGATATGCGAGTTCGATTTAAGAAAGGAAAGGCGGCTTTTCTCGAACAGTCTTTTATTGTTAGAAAAGGTTTCTTTACTCCAAATAATATGAAGCTTTTACTCGAGCTTAAAGCTTACCAGTCTGTTCAATCTCAAGTATCTAATTATTTTAAAGATGAACGGTTACAAGACGCCTTTGCCCTACAAACGCTTTATATTGGAGGGAATCCATCTGCTTCCCCAGCACTTTATTCTTTAGTTCCTTTTAGCGAATATGAACATGGCATCTGGTATTTAAAAGGTGGTTATGCCAGCTTAATTACTGTATTAGAAAAACATCTTCGTCTTCAAAACGTAACGATTCATTTAGAATCTAATGTGGAAGAACTACTTATTGATGGGAAGACGTGTAGAGGAATTCGTACTACAAGTGGAGAACATTATTATGATAAAGTAGTGTATAATGGAGATTTCCCTATGATCAAGAATCTGATAAAAAAAGAGAAAGTTCCTAGGAAGAAATACAAAGCTTCCTCAGGGTGTCTACTCCTCTATATGGGGCTTGATCGTGTCTATGAGAATGCTGATGTTCATCAATTTTTTATGACAGATGACTTTACATCCCATATGAAGGACGTTTTTCAAGGTGGTAAATTGACAGACCAACCGGCTATTTACACGTTTCATCCTTCACTTATTGATGAAACACTAGCCCCTCCTGGTAAAGGCGTGCTATACGTGCTGATCCCTGTACCTTCTGGTGAAGCAGTCGAATGGGGTGAAAAGGAAAACATTGCATCAAAAATGATCGACCTTCTTGAAACAAGAGGTTTTCCAGGTTTAAAAGAATCGATAGAGTGGTTAGAAATTCGCACACCTGCTGATGCAGAGGTGGAAGGCTTATATAAAGGGGGAAGCTTCGGTATCGCCCCAACACTTACGCAGTCAGGCGCGTTTAGACCACAAGTGAAACCTTTTAAATTTGAAAACCTTTATGCGGTGGGAGCTTCGATCCATCCTGGAGGTGGCATCCCTATCGTAATGCAAGGAGCGGATCTTCTTGTAAAAGAAATTGAAAGGGTGTGAACGAAAGATGCTCGAACAAGCCTATGCTCACTGCGAAGCTATTATTAAACATCATTCCAAAACGTTTTACAAAGCGTTTTCTTTATTGCCTTCTTCAAAGAAGAAAGCAGTGTGGGCGGTTTATGGTTTTTGCAGGCAGGTTGATGACATCATTGATGAAGGCACAGATCCTGAAGCAGAATTAAAGGTCTTTCGTTCTGAATTTGCCTCTTTTCTAAAAGGTGAAATACCAAAAACTGATCCTATGTGGCTAGCTCTTGAAGATGTTTTTCGTAATTTCTCCATGGATACGAAAGCTTTTCACGACATGATTGCTGGGCAAGAAATGGATTTATATAAAACGAAGTATTATACGCTTGAGGAACTTGAACATTATTCTTATCATGTGGCAAGCACCGTTGGCCTTATGCTTCTTCCAATTCTTGCTCCAAAGAAGGTAGACAAACTTCGAGAGAGTGCAATAGCGTTAGGTCTTGGCATGCAAATCACGAACATCTTAAGAGATATCTCGGAAGATCTAGACCGAGATCGAATTTATTTGCCAATTGCTGAGATGGAATCATTAGGTTATCGGGTTGAAGATTTAAGAAGTCGAAGAATGAATGAGGCATTTATCAAAGTTTGGGAAAAGCTTGCTGTTCGAGCTGAAATGCATTACGAAACAGCTTTCTCAGCAATGCATCATTATCCTTTAGATGCTCGCCTTCCAGTGAAAAGCTCAGCGGTTTTTTACAAAGCCATTTTGCAATCCATTCGTAAAAAAGAGTATAATGTCTTTCACCAGCGAGCATTTGTGTCGGAAAAAGAAAAAGAAGCGCTTTTATCGGCGATTGCCGGAAATTGACAAAAGCTCTCTTCCAATTGGAGGAGAGCTTTTTTGTTATATCCTTAGTGTCTTTAAGATTAAGGAATCTAAGCGAAAAGTAGTTGTAACATGTGAGTGAATTTGAAATGATTAGGAGGTATTAAATGTTTTATGCATCATTAGGGGCGATGATCTCTTACTTAATTCAAAAAGGGTGATGCAAGAAATCAAGAAAGCTATTCTAGAAAGAGCTTATCCATCAAGAAAGGTAGGAAAGCCTGTTGATTTATATCGAGAAGAAGAAAGTAACATTAAGAGAGGCGACATGGGAGGATATTAATACTTTATACTATTGGAAATATGAAGAGGAGAATCAAGAAGCAAAAAAATGGAACGGTCCATACATCATTGAGAAAAAAATATCCAAAGTAGAGTACAAGAAAGAGTGGGAGCAACAGCGTAAAATTAGCCTCGGAGTTCCAGACACGTTAGTCATTGAAGCAGATAATAAAGTGATAGGTACAGTGGGATCATACTGGGTTGATAAGTTCACTAACTGGCTTGAAACCGGAATTGTTATTTATGATCCATCTTACTGGAATGGAGGATACGGTTCTGAAGCTTATAAAGAATGGATCCATTTTCTATTTCGATCAACAAAGCTTCATCGACTTGGCATGTCTACCTGGTCTGGTAATGAACGTATGATCAAGGTGGCAAGTAAGATTGGAATGAAAGAAGAAGCCAGAATAAGAGATGCAAGGATAGTAGAAGGTGTTTACTACGATGCCATCAAAATGGGGATGCTTCGAAGTGAATGGGAGCAACTTCGGTCTTAATTGTAAGGCGTTTTGTTTTCGAAAGACATATGGCATGATAGAGGTAGCTTACTATTAATCATTTGGGGGAACTTATGAAAAACCGATCTTATACACGTTTATTGAATGAAACGATTACAATCTATGAAGAAAGTGGTAGTTTAAAAGCTTATCAATTTATGAAAGAGCATGCGAAGAATGTGGAAGGCAATCAAGCGCAGCTCTTCAATTTTCAATATGCTCTTGCAGCTGCATCTGACCTAAAAGAGGAAGCCCTTGCGATCATGAGGGAAGCCATTATGGAACAGGGATACTGGTATGCGTATGAGTATTTACAAGCGGATGAAGACTTGGATTCCCTCCGTGAGTTTGATGAATTTCAAGAATTGGTTCAGCTTTGTAAACAAAGAGAAGAAAAGGCGATGGAACAAGCAAAACCAGCGTTAACGGTTTTAAATAACGAGGATGAACAAGAACGTCCCGTTCTTATGGTTATTCATGGAGATCAAGAGAATGCTGAAATGACTGCTGTAGCTTGGAACCGAGCAGCAACGAAAAAGTATAAACTCGCCTTTCCTCAATCATCTCAAATCCAGTTTTCAGATGCTTATGAATGGGAAGACGTTGCTTTAGGGGTACAAGAAATAGAGGACCATGTGAATACCCTTTCCTCTAGAGATAACTTGATTATTGGAGGTTTTTCAGCTGGATGTCACGTAGCACTTAGAGCGATTCTCGAGCAGCGTATATGTGTGGATGGATTTATTTTCGTGGCACCATGGATTCCTAATATTGATGAATGGCGAGATGCTATCGCTTCTTTAAAGAATTCAAATATAAAGGCTTATATCATTTGTGGTGATGAAGATGATGATTGTCTTGAGGGGTCTAAAGCCTTATCAGAGTTGTTGGAAGCTCAAGAGGTTGCACATGAACTGAAGATCATTCAAGGACTAGATCATGAATACCCGGAGGAGTTTAATGAATGGCTTCACCGGGCTTTGCAGTTTATTAATAAAAGGGATTAGAGAAAAACCTTAGAAATAATGAGCCTACATTCGTCTATTTTTAAGGCCGCATTCTTTTGATCACAATAGTTTAATCCTTTGGAAGGGTGATCGTATGAGAGAACGAGTTGGTGAGTGTACAAACTGTAAGAAACTAGTTTATTGCTTGAATGGTTTTCTCGATGGAGTTAGTTGGAATGGTCAGCTATACTGCTTTACTTGCTTTGAAAAGCATAAAGATCAACCACCGTCATAGTCTTGATCGATGTAGTGGGGTCAACCCCCATTCAATAGAAGATTATTCCAACCTTTTCTTAGATGTTCAGGAAGGTTTTCCTAAGTGATATGACATAAGGGAGGAAGCAAGTGAAATTAACGAAAGAGACACAGTATATTAGAAGTGTCCGTTTAGAAAAAACGGAAGACAATGAATTTCCGTTCTCTCTACCCGCTGTACAAAGTCTACAGGATGAACTTATCTTTCACCCAAATGTTACGTATGTTGTTGGTGAGAATGGGATGGGGAAATCAACGCTGCTAGAAGGGATAGCTGGGACACTAGGTATGAATCCTGAAGGTGGCACGAAGAATTTCAATTTTTCTAGCTATGATTCTCACTCAAATTTGCATCAGTATTTGAAATTAACAAGAGGAATTCATAGACCAGATGATTCTTTTTTCTTTCGAGCCGAGACATATTACAATTTAGCTACGAATATTGAAGCATTAGATCAAGAGGGATTTGGTCCGAAAATTATTGATTCTTTTGGAGGGAAATCACTTCATCAACAATCGCACGGAGAGTCTTTTTTTGCTACATTTATGTACCGATTTCAAGGAAGAGGGTTGTACATTTTAGATGAACCCGAAGCGGCGCTCTCACCGATTAGGCAGCTATCGATGTTAACGAGAATACATGAGCTTGTTCAAGAAGGTTCTCAACTAATTATATCGACACACTCACCAATTTTAATGGCATACCCTGAGGCAAGAATCCTACAGCTAAATGCCGATAGCATGAGTGACGTAACGTTAGAAGGAACTGATCATTATGTGACGATGAAACAATTTTTTGAAGATAAAGATCGCCTTTTGCATCATTTGTTGAAGAATTAAGGGTTGATGGTGTTTAGACGAAATAATTGATAAATTAAATTGAAAAGTGCCCTCCAAATGAAGCTTGCGTTTGGAGGGCACTTTAAACTTGTTTAGATTGTCTAATATGAATGGCGTTCCTTACCGAATCATTTTGTACTTGTACACTAGTGATCTTCGCTAATGATTCGATCCGCTACATTTTTCCCGCTAATGACGACCATTGGAGAACCACCACCAGGATGGGTGCTTCCGCCAGCAAAGTAGATATTCGAGATATCCTTTGATTGATTGGAAGGTCTAAGAAAACTATTTTTTAAAGAATTCGAAGAAATGCCATAGAGTGCCCCTCTGAAAGCGTAGAAACGTTCTTTAATTTCTTCAGGTCCGATGACCTTCTCCGTGACAAGGTGCTTCTTTATAGGTAATCCATGCTTCTCCAACTTATCATATATTTTCTCTTTATATTCCTCTAAGGAAATTTGGTTATTTTCGGACACAGGAGGCGCATTTACTAGAATAAAGAGATTATCTCCATCAGGAGAAACAGAAGGGTCTGTTGCTGAAGAATTTGAAATATAGATCGTCGGATCGTCAGGCCATTCTCCCTTAAATAGCGTTTCAAACTCATGACTGTAATTTTGAGCAAAGTATACTTGATGATGTACGAGATCAGGAAGTCTTGTTGATAATCCAGCCATGATGACAAAAGCAGAGATGGAAGGAGATGATCTCTCAATTTTTATGTTAGGCATGGATGGCCGCTCTTTCTCATCAACTAATGCTGGATAGGCTTTCAATAAGTCTCCATTAATAATAACTTTATCTACGTCTAAACGATCAGAAGCCGTTTCAATTTGCTTCGCTTTTTTATTTTCAACATGTATTTGATTCACTTCAGTATTTAAGTGAAAAGTAACACCTAGCTGTTTTGCAGCGGATTCTAGACTTTCAGCAAGTTTGGTGTTTCCCCCCTTAACATAATAAACTCCCTGCACCATCTCAAGATATCCAATCATCGCAAAAGTAGCTGGCGAGAGAAAGGGGGAGGAACCAATATATGTAGAATAGCGATTAAAAGCTTTTAATAAAAGAGGGTGCTGAAAATAGCGTTCATGAAAGTGATTCATTTTCTCAAGCGGTCTCACTTTAATAACTGCACGAAACAATGTAGGAGAGAAGTAATCATTCCACTTTGTAAACATCCTCGGAAAGAATGATGATTTGGATAAATGATAGAGTCGTTCAATTTCTTTGAGATAAGCGGGATAATGATTCGCTGCAAATGAATCAAGCTTCTGTAGTTGCTCTATCATGAAAGACTCGTCTGTGCTCATCATAAAAGATTGACCATCATAGTCTATATTTCTTGTATGATGGTCGAGCTTCATCCACGTGAAATAATCCCTGGGGTTAAGGTTTGTTTCTTCAAATACAGAATCAAAAATTTCAGGCATTGTCATCGTGTTTGGCCCGAAATCAAAGTGATGTGTCCCCAGGTTAACAGGCATCATTTTCCCACCTGCGTATTCATTTTTGTCATAAACGTGTACATTGTATCCTTTGCTAGCTAGCTTAATTGAAGCAGAGAGCCCACCGAGTCCTGCCCCAATAACGGCGATTGTTTTCATGAGTACGTTCTTCCTTTCCAAACATAACCTTTCTGCCTTAAACCTGTGCGCATAGAATGGATCAACAGAGTCATAAACGCGACAGCACTTAGTGGCATGAGGAGCGATAACGTGACTCTTTGATTCGTTCTTATATCAATCCATGCTTTTTGAAGCACGATTAGAACATAGGGGTAAAAGAGTGCGACTATAAGTGAACCTGTTATTGCTGTATAAAGCCCTGCAAGTAGTAAAATAAGAGGACCGAGATAGAAAATGCCATAAAAGATAAAGAGGATCCATATTAGGAAACGAGAGCGCCCGAGACCTGGGAAAAGGTTTTTGGTGAAACCATTCCACACTTCGCGATTCGTTTGATACATATAACAAGTGACCACATTTGTTATATTGGCAATAATAACTCTTTGTCCTTTTTTCTTAAATGTTTTTGCTAAATCAATATCATCAAGGAGTGTGGCGCGAATCCCTTTATGACCACCAACTTGTTTGTATGATTCCGTATGAACCATTATAAATGCCCCATGAGCAGCGGTGAAGGAGGGTAGGTTCGTCCAATTAGCTGGTGCTAATGGAAGATGGAAATGAACGACAAAATGCTGAAGTGGTACAAGAAGCTTTTCAAGAAACAAGCTTACAGGAAAAGCAGGAAACCCTGTTATCATGGAAGCCTCCCGCTTTTTCATTAATAAGAGTGCAGCTTGAACCGCATTTGGCGACAGTCTTAAATCTGCATCATTAAACAGTAGGTATTGTCCTTTAGCATGTTCACTTAGTTGATGACAAGCATATACTTTCCCAGTCCAACCTTCAGGTAGATCTTTACCACGAATAATCGTAAATCTCGGATCATTTTTTGTTCCTTCATACAGTAAATTCAATGTTTGATCACTAGAGTGGTCGTCAAGTAGAAGAAATTCGATATTTTGATATGTGAGTTTTTTTAAACTTTGAAGGAGTTCTTCAACGTTTCGTTCTTCATCACGAAGAGGGATAAGAATGGATACTCGACCATTCTCATCCCCCTGAATACTTCGATTTGATAGACGTGGCATGAAGAGTGAATTGATGATCGTCCACAAGACAAACGCTGTAAGAATGCTAATATAAATGAGCAACATTAGACGGTCACCTCTCCCGCTGTAGCGCGTCCATTTTGCTTCGCTTTTTTCTTATAGGTAATTAGCAGAAGCAGTGTAGGAATCGATGTTACAAAGACCGCAAGCCAAAGTCCATCAAGCAGAGCAAGGAAAATAAACATCCCCATGACCATACCAAATAACATGGCCATTCGATGCTTCCATTTAATGAAAGAAGTCCTATTTGGAATCTTATTCCTCATATAGAGAGGATAGAGTAAGACGTGGAAGAAAAGGGATACCCAGAACCAGCCCGTGAAATTTTGGAAAGGAACGTTATAATAAACGCCGTTTCCGTCCCATCCCCAATAACCCTTCACTAAATAGGCGACGGGATCAATGATTAAGTCAATTAAAACGGCAATAAGGGAGCCTAAAAGGGAGTAGACGACCCATCTTATGATGCCGTGATTTAGTTTTTCCGTCATTTGAAGCGATAGCACATGAGTAACGGCAATCACCATAATCCAAGCAAAACCAATTCCTATTGGAACGTCAGCTAATTTAAACCCAAAATCACCGGAATAATCATATTTTCCAAAGATTAAACCATAATGAACGCCTAAGCCCTCTGCGATCATGCTGAAAGCAAAGATAAAGGAGGCTGTTGAAAGCCCCCGCAAAGCCCCAAACGTTCGTACAAAATAAAAGGTGCCTAATATTCCACAGAGTATAAGAAAGAAGGCATTTGCCCAGTTAAGAAACGATGGAAGTAGGTCGAAGCCAACAAGGATCAACCCACAGCAGTACCAAAAAATAAATAGTCGAAAGATTACATTATCCCATCTCATCATGTTGCGAAGTCCCTTTCTTAGCCAGTTTGTTCATCTTTCAATTTCTGATCTTCCGCAATTAAATCTGCAGTTAACTGACCTGAAAGTGTAACCATTGGTACGCCACCACCTGGATGTGTTGAACCACCTACAAAGTACAGATTATCAATTAGTGAACTTCTAGATGGTATTTTAAAACCGCCGTTCACTTTACGATCCGTTGCTACACCATAGATAGAGCCACCGTTAGAACCATATAAACTCTTAATATCATCTGGAATGAACTGATATTCGAATTCAATTGATTCGCGAAGACCTGTCATACCCATTCGTTCTAATTTATCTAGGACGATTTCACGGTATCTACCGCGATGTTTCTCAAAGCTCTCACCAGGCTCTAAAGGAGGAACATGTGTTAAGACAAAGAGATTTTCTTTTCCAGCCGGTGCCTGAGTTGGGTCAGATTTTGATGAGACACCAATATAGACAGTTGGGTCGTCAGCAGGGACGCCTTCATCAAATATTTGTTTGAATTCTAGCTCGGGATCTTTCGAGAAGAAAAAGTTGTGGTGTTGAAGGTGATCAAACGTCTTATTTACACCTAGTAACAACACAAGGCCCGAAACGGTAGGAGTATATTTTTTCAATTCATCTTTCACTTTTTCAGCCCCAGGTTCTCCTTTAAGAAGCGTCTCGTGGGCAGGGATGCCTTCAAGATTACTAACGATTAAGTCTGCCTCCATCATCGTCCCATTCGCAAGTTTTACACCAGCTGCTTTTTTGTTTACGGTGAGAATCTCAGCGACCTCTGTATTGACTTGTACGTCCACACCTAGCTCATCAAGTAGCTTAAGCATTCCTTCTGCTATGTTATACATACCGCCTTCAACATAATAAATACCAAGGCCAAGCTGCACATAAACTAGTTGTGAAAGAATGGCAGGGGAATGATAAGGTGATGAGCCAATATACATAATAAAGAAGTTAAAGAGCTGCTGAAGATGTTTATCATCAAGATATTTTTCCGTTGCCTGATTCATTGATTTCATAGGGTTCATTGTGAGAAGGTCTTTAAATGAATGCAGTTTTTGCAAATCTTGAATGCCTGATAAGCTTTTTTTGTAAAAGCTTTTTAAGCTTAAATCGAACATCGTTTTGCAATAATCTAAATAGGAGAGGAAGTTGGAATAATCTTTTTCTGAGCGCTTATGTACTTCAGATAACATAACAGCAATATCACTTGTTACATCAATCTGGGCGCCATCTTCGAAGAAAGTTCTCCATTGAGGTTCAATACGTTTAATGGTCATATAATCGTTTACATTTCGGTTTGCGCTTTTGAATAGCTTCTCAAGGACCCACGGCATTGTTAGAATGGAAGGACCGGTATCGAATTTAAACCCCTGGCCGGAACGTTTGTTTAATTTGCCGCCAGCGCGCTCATTTTTTTCCAGTATGGTAACCTGATGTCCATCGGCTGCCAGACGAATAGCTGCCGAAAGACCTCCGAGTCCAGCGCCAATAACGATTGTTTTTTTGCTCATTCCATCTCCTCCTTCATCGAATTAACTTCAAGCGTCGACATTTATACACTGTAATTGTATAGTGTGGGTATAACCTTTGTAAAGGAATCATAACGCTGTTACAGTGTATAATAGGTTTCCTGACATAATAATTACCTAATCTTGGATATGTTAAACAATTTTGAAACGAGGAATGTGTATGCAGGTCATCCACTTATCGATCGTAGGGTTAATCTTAGTGAATATTTTTGCCTGGCTGATCATTCATGTTTCTATCTCTTATATTTGCCTTCGGTTGCCAGATTCCTTTTATGAATCTAAAAAATCAATGTTACAAAATAAGAAATGGGAACTGAAAGTGTATGATCGTATCCAGATAAAGAAGTGGAAAACAATACTACCTGATGGGGGAGATGTGTTTAAAGGAGGATTTCGGAAGAAAGAACTCAAAACGCTCACTTCTTCTTATATAAGGAAATTTATCTTAGAGACAAGACGTGCAGAGGTGACTCATTGGCTTCTCATACCACCTTCATTCTTGTTTTTCTTATGGAATCCTTTGAGTATTGGTTTAGTAATGGTTGGGTATTCTTTAATAGTTAATCTTCCATTTATTCTTATACAAAGGTACAATCGACTCAGGTTAAAACCATTATTACATCGACAGTTGAAAAAAGAGCAGCGCAGGGGGAATTCCATTGGAACACTTGGGGTTTGATCAAACCGAAAAAAGAAAGAACGAACATATTGATATTTGTCTAACGGAAGACGTGGAAGGACAGGGACTTACGACGGGGTTAGAAAAATATCGTTTTAAGCATAATCCACTACCAGAAATTGATTATAATGAAGTCGATATTTCCACTCAATTTCTTAATAAGAAATTGAAGACGCCATTTCTGATCAGTTCAATGACGGGGGGTACAGAGCGATCTTGGGAGATTAATAAACGTCTTGCCAAAGCTGCTGAAGCACATGGTTGGGCGCTTGGTGTAGGCTCAATGCGTGCAGCTATTCAAGAATCGAAATCCGCTTATTCATTCGACGTAAGAAAACATGCACCAACCATTCCTATACTAGCTAATATTGGAGCTGTTCAACTCAATTATGGTTTTACAGTAGAAGAGTGTAAGAGAGCGATTGACTTCATTCAAGCTGATGCGCTTCTGCTTCATTTAAATCCATTACAAGAAGTATTCCAACCTGAGGGTGATACAAATTTCCAAGATTTAATCGATAAAATTCGAGAAGTAGCAAAAGCGATCCCTGTTCCACTCGGTATTAAAGAGGTTGGCATGGGAATCGATGCGAAGAGTGCTCAGCGTCTTATAAGTGCAGGTGCCAGTTTTATTGATGTTGCTGGAGCGGGTGGAACATCCTGGATTCAAGTTGAAAGTTTTCGTTCCCATCAAACATTAAGACAACAAGCTGCCGAAGCTTTTCAAGATTGGGGTAATCCGACAGCTGATTGTATTATTGATGTAAGGAAACAGCATCCCGATGTCCCGATGGTTGCAAGTGGCGGACTAAAAAATGGTGTAGATGCAGCTAAAGCTATTGCTCTCGGTGCGGATGTGTCTGGATTTGGTAGGGCATTACTTGAAAATGCGGTAGATGATAGTGAAGAAGCGCTATCAGATCAATTAAAGCGAATTGAGTTCGAATTACGAACGGCTATGTTTGGAATTGGAGCTGCATCGATCAATAGATTAAAATACAATAGCGCATTAAAAAAGAAATAGTCAGAGCACTGAGCTCTGGCTTTTTTGTATGAATAAGTTAAGGAACGATGTTCAATTTGTCTTATTTAACCCATATGGCACCATTGAATTCGAGCAACTCCACTTGCTCATATGAATGAGGAATCAACATTATCGGTTCCCGTAGTATAGGTCGTTCTCTAGAGAGCAAACTAGAGCTTAAGGAGGGCGACGCTAATGGCCTGGTTATCCATTTTTCCGTTTATCGTTGTCATTATCATTGCGATGAAAACAAAACTAGTGATCCCAGGATTAACGGCGGGTTTGCTAACAGCATCATTTATATACAAACCTGGATTGATCATTGGTTTACAACAGTTCTATGAATTTATAATGACTGGTTTGAAAGATGAAAATAATGTTAAAATCGTCCTTTTTCTATATATGTTTACGGGCTTAATCGGATTGATGAAATATACTGGTGGGATAAAAGGATTTGTTCAAGTTGCCTCATCCAAAATCAACTCAAAAAAAGGAGCGTTATTTCTGACGTGGGTGTCAACGCTAGGAACATTTAGTGCTCCTAGTTTCCGCATTGTAACGGTAGCCCCAATCATGAAAGCTCTTTTAAATAAAGTGAAAATCACTCCTCAGGAGCTTGGATTTGTGATAGAAACGACAGCAACACCAGTCATTGTCTTAATGCCAATTGCTACCGCTTTTGTCGGCTATATGTCATCTGTTGTGCAGCTTTCACTTAAGGCGGAAGGTATTGAAGGAGATGGCTATCGTTACTTCCTTCAAAGTATCCCTTATAACTTTTTTTCGATTAGTATTTTATTGATTGGCTTTTATTTGAGTTTTTTCCATCATCGAAAAACGCCTGCTACAGACGCAGGTAATGTGGAAAAAAAGCTTGATGATCAATGGGAAGATTGTCATCCAGCAGTGGCGAAGGATCTTCCTACGAAACCGATGAATTTATTAATACCTCTTGGAGGAGTTATTCTCCTAACACTTCTTCTCACATATTGGAGTGGTTATCAGAAGGGGTTTACTTCTTTAATCAAGGCGTTTATTGAAGCAGATGTGCTCGACGCGATGGTCTTTGCACTTCTCACTACAGTACTTTTAACGTTCGTTTTCTATTTATTTCAACGTTTTTCTTTAAAGGACCTTGTTACTTATTTTATCGAAGGGGGTAATGAGATGATGCCGGTCATCGTCTTGCTTACTGTTGTTTGGGGCTTAGCAGCTTCAACAGAAGCTCTTGGCTTCTCATCTTTTGTTACCTCAAACCTTGATTGGATTCCTACTTTATTTGTACCACCAGTCTTATTTCTCGTTGGTGCGTTTATTTCATACTTTATTGGCTCATCATGGGGCACATGGGGAATTTTAATGCCGCTTGGTATTTCATTAGGGTATTCTACAGGAGCAGATCTCCCTGTTGTCATTGGAGCTGTGTTTGCGAGTGGGACATTTGGCGCATTTGCTTCTCCGCTAAGTGACAATACGAATACAGTTGCGAGGATCTTGCAGTTGAATCCTATGACATATGCGAAATTTAAGCTTGGCCCAGCTTTATTAGCGGCGGGATTAACTGCAGCTGGCTACTTTGTTATCTCTTTTGTAATATAATTATTTTTATGAGTACTTTTGTATTGACATCCGTTTTAAAACCATTTATTATTGGGACTAACTTAATAATCCTTTGTTTAAAGGATCTTCTTATTCAGAGAGGTGGAGGGACTGGCCCTTAGATACCTCGGCAACGGACCTATGAACTTGTGTTCAATTGGAACCGTGCTAATTCCTGCGACGAAAGTCGAAAAATGAGAAGAGGCTCGGTCTATCCAAACCCTCTTCTGTTCGAGCAGATGAGGGTTTTTTTATGCACCCTCATTTGGAAATATGTTTTAGTAGAGGGAGAGACTGATATTGCATACACTAATGGATAACGAAGCAAGAAAACAACAGCTTATTAAGACCCTTCTCTCACAAGGGATATATAAGAAGGGTGAAAAGCAACTTTATATGTTATCACTAAATGAATTAGAAAACATATATGCTCGATCAAATAAAACCATACAGAGAAAAGGAAACGGAGTGGTCACAGTGGAACAAGCAACATTTGCAGCAGGGTGCTTTTGGGGAGTAGAAGCGCTATTTCAACAATTGAACGGTGTTATTTCAACTTCAGCAGGGTTTACAGGAGGAGAGACGATTAATCCAACTTATGAAGATGTTTATTCTGAATTAACAGGCCATGCCGAATCTGTCCAAGTTGAATATGATCCTTCGCTCATTACTTATGAAGAACTTATAGAAGTTTTCTTTGAAAATCATAATCCAACCTCTTTAAATAAACAAGGAGAAGATGTCGGAACACGCTACCGCTCAGCGATTTTTTACCATTCAAATGAGCAGGCAGAAATAGCATTGATTGCGAAAGAAAAACTCGAGCGATCCGGACGCTTCAAAAAACCAGTTGTGACGCAAATTGTACCAATCACTTCATTCTATCGAGCAGATGAATATCATCAAAGCTATCTTGCAAAGCGTGGACAGTCTTCTTGCAAAATTTCATAATAGAAAAAAGCCTTCCCTCATCGTCATGAGGGAAGGCCTTTTTTAGTTAATCACCTTGATTGACACCTATTTGGTCAATATAGACTTTTCCTTTCTCTGATTCATTAAATTCAAATGTAAGAGCATTCATCTTCTTCGGATTAAAGGCATCGTTTGCTTCTAAGAATTGCTGCATCGGGATATTAAAGGTTTGGAGAACCGGTTCAGTAGGTTCACCATAACGTCCTTCTTCGAAGTATTTTGTTTTTGTGTGTAGAATAGGAAGAACACCTTGCAACTGCATGACGTCACTCAGCTTAACACTAGCGGACGCTCCGTTATCTGAACTAGCCGTGATTGTGAAATCAACAGGTTGCTGGTCAGATGGATCTGAAAGGTTTGCTGCTGTGAATGTTAATGAACTGTTCATTGTATAAGCAAATGGATCCTGAAGGGCTTTCTTGAAATTTAATTTGTACGTGCCGTTCTTTGAATAGGAATGATCCCATTTCAAAAAGACCCCATGAGTACCTCTTTCTTTATCGCGTCGAAATTCAAGCTCTCCTTCATACCATTGCAGCAAGCTATTAGCCTCTATGGTGATATAAGGAGAAGTTGTTGTTGTGACATCAACGTCCTCCTCAAAAGTGCTATAGATATGATACGAAGGATCTTCGTATTTACTAATGTATGTTGTATCAGGTAGCCATTCGAGAGCATAGCGATAATCCTCAAACATCGGTTGATAAGACTCATTTTGATGAAGCGTCGCTTCAAGAAATCCAGCAACATATGTGCGGGCTATTTGTCGTTGTTCAGTGCCTTTAAGAAGAGGCTCTTTATTTAATAAAAGCGTGAAAGGGAAATACGTATCGTTTTCTCCCCACGTTGTGTTAAATTGTCCGTGATTGGCGCGATCAATATAAAGGGCTGCTTTCATAGCTTCTTTTCTGCCAGTTAAATCAATCCCATTATACTGTCGGTCGCCTTCGAATTCCGATAAATCACTATCATAAGAACCTTGAAGCAATAAATAATTGACATCATCCACTTCGATTTTTCGATCTGAAAGTGTTTGATAATCCGTCGGTGCAAGTGCGATAACAGATTCAATATTATAATGGAAATCAAAAGTCATGTTTCCGTTATTTGGATAACGATCAAGGTCATTGAATTTTGCTGCTAAAATGGCAGCTTGACCACCGCGAGAATGACCTATTAAAGCAATTTGATCCATATTCACTTTGTTGAATAATGGATTATCTTTTTGAGACGATAATTTCTCCATTTCTTCAATATGTTTAAGCAGCAACCAGGCGCGTCCATTAATGTCTCCTGCGAGGCCTCCAGACCATGATGAATTGAAGAAGTTCTCATCTACTGATACTGTTAAAAAGCCACGACTAGCGAGTAACTCTCCTAAATAATTGTAGCCTTCATCTGAGAAGTCCTCCATCTTATGGTTTCCATGGACAATAAGGACAAGGGGGAAAGACCCTTGTCCTTTGGGCACCCATACACGTCCATTTAGTGGCACATTGGTGTCTTTAAAGCCCCAGAACCACTCACGTTCTTTGGACCATTCTCCAATCATACTTGAAGCGTTAACTGACATCGTTTGAATATCAACTTGCTCTCCAAATTCAGGACGTTGCTTATCCTTACCACTTCCATATGTATAAGTAGTTACATCAAATGAGCCGTATTCTGAAGGGTTATCACTAACAGGTGAGAGCGGCTCTACATTAATAGAGAGACGATCATTCATCAAACCAGGTGTGAATAACCAGTATGAAAAAGCAGACGTTGCTAAAATACCAAACAGTAGCATGATCATAGACATTGGCTTTTTGATCCCTTTAGAAAGAGGGTATCCGAACATGGCGCCAAGGATGATACCGACTGCAATTAAAAGATAGGAGAGCGGAAGGATGTTCTCTAATTGACGAAATTGATCTAATGTATAAATGGTTATAGCAAGCGAGACTCCAATACTTGCAATGAGAAGAGAGGGTAATCTTTTGAAATGCTCTACGAACCATGTACCAATCTTAACGGTGAGTAGTGTACTGACAACTGCTATTAATAGGAAAAGAATAATGTCCATTATTTGACCCAGTCCAGTATGAAAATCAAACCCAATCGAAAAGATTAGCAGCATTGTCATAAAAAGAGCGCCGTAAGAAGCTCCTTTCCACATGGTTTTAAAGAAGGATTGTAATGGTTGAGTAAAAGAAATCAATAAATGCTTTAATTTATTTCGTTTGTGTGTATTTTTACGCGTTTTTTCAAATTCAGGTTCGTGTTCCACGCTAATCCTCCATTTCTTATCCTGCTGATTTCATTATAGCAAATAGGAAATGAGGAAGAATGCTAAATCTAAGAATGCCTCAATTGAATAAGTAGTGGCTCGATGACTCTAGCACAGATTTCGTTCATTTAATTGTAAAAAATGATCGTTGCATAGTATTTGCTTCTCCTTTGTATAAGTCGTACAATAGGAATTAAGAATTAATGTGAAATATTTCACAAACGTATGTTTGTTGTGAAACTAAAGGTGGGGGATTAGGTGAAGAACGAACTTAAAGCGTATGCTTCAGGTTTTAAAATCACACACTTGTTCATGATTTTAGGTGCTCTTATTATTGGCGCATCCATTATTGTACAGGCTTTTCTTACAGTAGAAATAGTGAATCGGGTATTTATTGAGAGACTAGCATATTCAGAAATTTCACCGTATCTCATTGGCTTACTGATTGTCATGGCGCTACGCCCTTGCGTATCTTATTTAATGGGAAAAGCAGGCGTAAATATGGCCACTATTGTGAAACAAAGAATAAGAGAAGCGCTTTTGAATAAATTTTCTCGAGACGCACTTTTAACGTCTTACCAGGGTAAATCTGGACAGAAAGTGAGCGTTTTACTAGATGCGGTGGATGAGATTGATTCCTATTATAGTCAATACATTCCACAAGTGTTTAAAACGGCGGTTATTCCTTTTTTTATTCTAATCGCAGTTTCAACTCAGCATATTGAAACAGGGCTAATAATGATCGTGACGGCTCCATTCATTCCACTCTTTTATATTATTATCGGCATTCGTACTCAGAAAAAATCCGAGGAGAAGCTAGAGCAAATGACCGTTTTTTCTGGTCGTTTTCTTGATACAATTCAGGGTTTGACTACGTTAAACTTGTTTCGTCAATCGAAGAAATATCGCTCGATAATGGAAGAAAGTAGCTTGAATTATCGAGATGCAACGCTCGAAGTTCTTAAGGTTGCGTTTGTCTCATCCCTTATGCTTGAGCTTATTTCAATGTTAAGCATTGGGATTATCGCTCTTGAGATTGGTCTTCGTCTCATTGTGTTTAATAGCATGTCTTTTGCTACAGCCTTTTTCCTTCTCATGCTTGCTCCTGAGTTCTATCTTTCCCTAAAGGAACTAGGCAGTGCTTTTCATACTGGTAGAGGTAGCATGAGTGCAATGAAAAAGGTAAGTGAAGAACTTCATCGTGAAAGTGACGAAATGAAATGGGGAGATCGATTACTTGAAACGAAGGAGAGGCCACCACTGTTAGCGTTTAAGAACGTTTCCTATCGCTATCAGGAGAGTGGATTTGGATTATCCTCTATTGATCTAACTATTAAACCTTATAGCAATACGGCCGTGATTGGTCGGAGTGGATCTGGAAAATCGACGCTTTTGAATTTGCTTGGTGGATTGCTTCCACCTCAAGAAGGTGTTATTACCGCCGACGAAATTCCCCTAACAAGTTTAGATGAAGAAAGCTGGTTTTCAAAGATAAGCTTTATATCACAAAACCCGTATTTGTTTACTGGAACGATCGCTGAAAATATCGCGATTGGATCAAAAAGTACGGATAAAATACAAATAGAAGCGGCGGCTGAGAAAGCTGGTATTTCCTCGTTTATTGCTTCTCTTGAAAATGGTTTTGAGACGGTTATTGGTGAGTCCGGAAGAGGGATATCCGGAGGAGAGAAGCAGAGAATTGCGCTTGCTCGAGCATTTATAAAACAACCAGAGATTATTTTATTTGATGAACCAACAACGGGACTTGATTTATATACAGAGAAAGTTCTTCACACTTCGATCAAAGAGCTATCAAAAAACGCAACAATGATTACTGTAGCACACCGTATCCATACAATACGAAATGCCGATCATATTATACTACTTGATAAGGGAAACTTGATCGCGGAAGGAACCGATGAATCGCTTTATGCTTCAAGTGAGTTGTATCGTGATATGGTTGATACGCAGAAGGGGGAGGTCACATTATGAGAGAGCTAGCATTTGTATGGCGTGAGATGCTGACAGAGAAACGGGATATCCTCCTCTCGATATTATTTGGTTTTATTGCGGGAATAACAGCTGTTGCCTTGTTTGCTTCTAGCGGCTATTTAATTTCGAAGGCAGCCTTATCGTTACCTGTGTTTGCATTAGCGATTTTAACAGCTGTTGTGAAATTTTTTGGACTTGCACGCGCAGCTGGACGCTACTTTGAAAGGATATATTCTCATCGCGCGACGTTTTCCATTTTAAGCAACATGCGCGTCTCATTTTATAAAAAGCTTGAGCCAATAGCGGCAGGGTTGTCACAGCGATATCGCAGTGGAGATTTGCTAGGTAGAATTGTAGGAGATATTGATCGACTGCAGCATTTTTACCTTCGCGTTTTTTATCCACCTATTGTTTTTATTCTCATATTCCTTGTTACGATTTGGTTTACGCTATTCTATTCTTTCGAAATTGCACTTCTAATGTTACTTGGAGTGATTTTTACAGGGATTGTGATTCCGGGTTACTTTGCGTGGAGTATTCGAAAAAAGGATCGAAAGGTTCGTTCAAGTAGAGGAGAATTTGCTGCTGATTCAGCTGAGTTTTTCGCTGGTTATCGTGATTTGAAAATCATGAGTGAGGTTGAAGGAAAGAAAAGCGATCTTAGAACAAAATCCAACGACTATGGGATTGCTCAAAGCAAAGAAGGAAAAGAAGAAGTGCTTCATCAAGCTGTTAATTCATTTGTTTCTTTATTTGTAACCTGGAGTGTTATTGGGGTCGGTTCATATCTTGTTACAACGGGAGAACTAGATGGCGTGTTTCTTGCCATGCTTGTCCTGATCTCTTTAACGTCCTTTGAGAACGCAGTGCCATTGGCTATCATGCCTGCTTATTTGCAAGATAGCATAGTAGCTTCGAAAAGATTGTCATCTGTAGAAGGGAAGCCATGGGTGGAAGAGAAAGAAAAGTTGGATCTTCCGAAAAAGAAAGCTTTTTCTCTATCGGCAAGAAATGTCACTTTTTCTTATCCAAAGGAAATAAGAAAGTCATTAACTAATGTAACGGTTCATATTCCAGCAGGAGGAAAAACGGCTATTGTTGGACCAAGTGGTTCTGGAAAATCGACTCTTTTACAACTTTTCTTAAAGTTCTTTGAGGGAAGTGGCACATTAGAGATGAATGATCGTTCCATTCAATCGCTTTCCGAAGAGAATATCTGGAGCGAGACGAATGTCGTCCTGCAACAAAATCATTTCTTTTCAGGTACGATTCGTGATAATTTGCTCCTAGCCGGAGAGTCATTATCCGATGAAAAGTTAATGAAAAGTCTTCAAGCTGTCCAGCTAGAACACTTTTCTCTCGATTATAGCGTGCACGAAAAAGGATCGAACCTTTCTGGTGGCGAGCAACAGCGCCTCGCTATCGCTCGTTCCTTCTTAAAGGGTAAACGAGTCTGGTTATTAGATGAACCGACTTCCTCAGTCGACCTTCTTACTGAAAGGTCAATTCTCAAGCATCTTTTTGAACAAGCGAAAGAGGATACACTTCTATTGGTCAGTCATCGGTTAAACAATCTTGAACAAATGGATCAAATTATCGTAATGGATTCAGGTCAAATCGTAGAAAGTGGTACGTATAAAGAATTGATGAAAATGAAGGGCTATTTCTATCAAATGAGAGAAATAGAGAAAAGTGTCCTTCTTTAATATTGATGGAGTCTCATCTTCCAATCGCTTACTGAAAAGAAAATAGCGATTGGAAGTTTTTTTGTTGACTTTTTTAATGGACATTTTTGATTTGTGGATCAATAGAGAATCGTCTTTGGAACTAATGCTATGACAAAAAGAAGGGGGAAGTCTTCTTTATATGGAATTTTATAGGGATGATCTAAAAAGGAGGGGATTTGTTGTTAAACAACGTGAGTGTGTAACCGTGAAAGTACCTAATATGAAACAAGCGCTAGCCTTTTGTACGAAAGTTTTGGATTTCGAGTTAACAAAAGAGGATGGCCCTAAAATTGTAAGCCTTGTTCATGAAAACATACCAATTGTCTTAGAAGAGAAAGCGGTTCAAACTGATAGTAAAAACGTGCTACTCGGAATTCCATCTTCTAGCATTCTTCAGGATCATTTTGATCCAAGCGCCTTAGCGATAGTTGAATATAGTTAGGATAGATAAAACACCTACTACCATATACGATCACATGTACGATATACTAATAGCTAGCGTATTTTTTTGAGAGAGGAATGTTACCTTTGGCAGCTGTTTGTATTATCGCCGAAAAGCCAGATCAGGGAACGCGTCTTGCCGCCCCTTATCCAACCGAAAAAAAACAAGGATATCTCTATATTAAACCTAATCCTGATTTTCCTGATGGAGCCTATATGACTTGGGCTGTTGGACACTTGTGTGAACTCGTTCCACCTGAAACATACGAATCTTCATGGAAGAAGTGGTCTCTTCAAACCCTTCCGATTATTCCGACACAATTTCAATATCAGGTAACGAAAGGAAAATGGAAACAGTTTAATGTCATTAAAGAACTCGTTAACAAAAAAGAAGTCGGATCTATTATTCACGCGGGTGATGCTGGGAGAGAGGGTGAACTCATCGTCCGTACGATTTTGAATCAGGCTCGTTGCAAGAAACCAATGAAGCGACTTTGGATTTCTTCATTAACAGAACGTGCAGTAAAAGAAGGATTTCAATCACTGTTAGAAGAAACAGAAACGCGTAATCTTTATTTCGAGGCTTATGCAAGATCTTGTGCAGATTGGGTCGTAGGAATTAACGCCTCACGCGTGTATACACTTCTTTTTAAACAAAAAGGGTTACAGGATGTTTTTTCTGCAGGAAGGGTTCAAACGCCTACGCTAGCATTAGTCGTTCAACGAGAGAAAGAGATTGCGAACTTTAATTCAGAGCCTTTTTGGGAAGTGAAGGGTACATTTGATTACAATGGAAAAATGATTGTTGGAAAATGGATTAAAGAAGATCAAACGAGACTTGAGTCGCCCGAAATGGCCCAAGCCATTGCTCAATTTTGTGAAAATAAGGACTGTTTAGCGAGTGAGGTTAAGAAAGAACGGAAGCAGTACAAAGCTCCCTTCTTGTATCAACTATCATCTCTTCAGTCTACTGCCAACAAGCGTTATAAATTTTCACCAAAAAAAACATTGGATATTGCTCAGAAGCTTTACACAAAGGGGAACATTTCTTATCCAAGAAGTGATTCTAGCTTTGTCACCAAGGATGAAGCAGCAGAATTCCCTTCGATTTTATCAAAGCTTCAGAAGCAGCGAGCTTATCAAGAGTATTTTCCACTAAAACGTGACTCGCTCTTAACGGACAAGCGATTTGTGAATGCTGCGAAAGTAAGTGATCACTACGCGATCATTCCAACAGAACAGGTGCCAAACCTGGATAAATTATCAGGTGATGAAGCTAAAATATATGATTTAATCGCACGAAGTTTACTAGCGGCGCACGAAGAGGCATCGATTGTCGATTATACAACTGTGCTCACCCTCGTTGATAATAGAGCCCTATTCCAATCAAAAGGACAGGTGCGAATTCAGGAAGGATGGCAACGAATTATCCCATCGAGTCAGAAGGATGAAGAGTTACCACCTATTGAAAAGAACGAACAAGGTAAAGTTGTATCTGTAGAAGTAACAGAAGGCAAAACACAGCCGCCAAAACGATTTACTGAAGGACAGCTTATTACAATGATGAAGACGGCCGGGAAGCATCTAGATGATGAATCTCTTGAGAAGATCTTGAAAGACACAGAAGGACTTGGGACTGAAGCGACTAGAGCGGGAATCATCACAATGCTCAAAGATCGCAAATACATCGATGTTGTAAAAAACCAGGTATTTGCAACGGAAAAAGGCATGTTATTGATCGATTCGATCGGAAATGCCGTTCTTTCAAGTCCTGAAATGACAGCGAAATGGGAGCAGCGGCTAAAACAAATTGGAAGTGGCGAGGCATCTCCACAAGCGTTCATGGAGTCTGTGAAGAAACTTGCAGCAAAGCTAACTTCCGATGCAGTTGAATCTTCTGCATCATGGGATTTAAAAGATATTAAGATAGAAGCACAGCCATCCAAAAAATCACTAGGAAAAAAGATTGGCACATGCCCACTTTGCGGTTCTTACGTACTGGATAAGGGGAAATTATTTGGGTGTAGTAGTTATGCTAAAACCAGTTGCCCGTTTACAATCTCCAAACGAATTCTTGGGAAACCTATTTCGCAAACCAACGCTAAAAAAATTCTAACTGAAGGAAAATCCAATGTAATCAAAGGATTGAAAAGTAAAAAAGGGACGTTTGATGCCGCGCTTGTATGGAGCCCAGATGAGAAAAAACTAACATTTGAATTTGAAAAGAAGTAACTTAAAGCATGCCTTTCATAGGGGCATGCTTTTTTTGAACTCATTTTCTCACCTGACAAACTCTTTATCAGGATGGTAACCAAGTTGTGCTTGTTAATACGTTATAACAAATTCATAAATTTGAAAAAAATAATAAAAAAACTGTTGTATATATATACTTAAATATGTATAATCATTCAATAAGCAATGAAAGAGGGAGTGGAAATAGTGAAAGCAAGTATAGTCGGTGCTAGCGGATATAGCGGTCTTGAATTAATTCGCTTATTGCTTAGTCACCCTGAAGTAGAAATTAATACAATTGTATCTCCATCTAACGCAGGAACAAATGTCCATGAGGTTTTCCCACATCTCACGAATATACAAGTAAGTCAGTTTGAAGCGCTTGATGCAGAGAAGCTTGCTTCCGAGTCAGATGTTATTTTCTTCGCAACACCAGCTGGCGTGAGCAGTCAATCTGTGCCTTTACTGCTAAATACGGGGGTTCCAATGATCGATTTATCCGGAGACTTCCGATTAAAGAGTGGAGATTTATACGAAAAGTGGTATAACCATTCATCTCCACCAGAAGGAGCTTTAACAGAAGCGGTATATGGATTATCGGAATACTATTCAGAAGACATTAAATCCGCAAACTTAATTGCCAATCCTGGATGCTATCCGACGGCAACGCTACTAGGTATTCTTCCAATCATTCAAAAAGGATGGGCTGATCCATCGTCTTTAATCATAGATGGAAAGTCGGGCCTTTCAGGTGCAGGACGTAAAACGAGTCTTACAGCCCATTACTCTGAAGTTAATGAAAATGTATCAGCATATAAACTTGGAAAACATCAGCATATCCCTGAAATAGAACAAGTCATTTCGAATCAAATCGGTGAAAATGTAAATGTATCATTCTCTACTCACCTCGTCCCGCTTACAAGAGGGATGATGTGCAGCATGTATGTCAATCTATCTCATGATCGATCCGAAGCAGAAGTGATTGATCTTTACCAATCAATCTATGAAGATCATCCTTTTATTCGCGTGATGCCTGAAGGGAAATGGCCCTCCACAAAAGGCGTTTCCGGTTCTAACTACTGTGATATTGGTCTTTCTGTAGATTCGAGAACAAATCGCTTAACGATTATCTCGGTGATTGACAATTTGATGAAAGGTGCTGCTGGTCAAGCGGTACAAAATATGAATCTACGATTTGGTTATCCTGAGACAACAGGTCTTAGTTTATCTCCAGTATTTCCATAAATCTACTAAACGAAAGGGTTGAAGGCTTTGGCAACATCGACTGTAAGTGAGGAACTTTTTTCAATCGTAAAAGATGGCACAGTTACTTCTCCTAAAGGATTTGAAGCTGGTGGGTTTCATGCAGGTTTAAAAAGAAAGCGTAAAGATCTTGGCTGGATTAAATCCGTTGTACCAGCGAATGCTGCAGGGGTGTTTACAATGAATACTTTCCAGGCACCGCCATTAAAAGTAACAAAAGAAAGTTTAGTAGATGGGAAACTTCAAGGCCTGATCGTTAATTCGGGAAACGCCAATGCGTTTACAGGAAAGAAAGGCATTGAGGACGCATATGAAATGCGTAAACAATTCGCAACTGTGATGGGGCTGAAAGACACGGAAACGGCTGTTACTTCGACCGGGGTTATTGGGGAGTATTTGCCTATGGAAGCCATTATCAAAGGGATTCATCACATTCCAAATTATACAGAAAAAACGAGTGGCACCGATTTTGCTGAAGCGATTGTTACGACAGATACAATGACAAAACAGGTAGCCGTAACATGTCAGATTGATGGAAAAGACATCACCATTGGTGGTGCTGCAAAGGGATCAGGAATGATCAAGCCAAACATGGCCACGATGCTGGCTTTTGTCACGACCGATGCAGAAGTAGAAAATAACGCTCTTCAGTCCGCATTAAGCTCTGTGACTGACACGACTTATAACATGATCACAGTTGACGGTGAAACGAGTACAAATGATATGGTCCTTCTTCTAGCAAATGGTCAGGCGGAGAATGAAGCGTTATCAGAAAGTCATCCTGAGTGGCAAACGTTCTTAAGTTCACTAGAGTATGTTTGTCAACAGTTAGCGAAATTGATCGCTAAAGATGGCGAAGGGGCTACAAAACTCGTTGAAGTTCACGTAAAAGGTGCTCAAACAGAAACCGGTGCGAAAGCCATTGCCAAATCTGTTGTAGGTTCTAGTTTAGTAAAAACAGCCATATATGGAACCGATGCAAACTGGGGACGTATTGTATGTGCCATTGGGTACAGTGGTGAATCTGTTCAAGAAGATTCTCTTTCCATATCACTTGGACCCATTAAAGTAGTGGATTATGGTATAACAGCGGAATTTAGTGAGGAAGAAGCAAAAACCTATTTAGAAAACGAGAACATTCATATCTATATTGATTTGCATAACGGAAATGAAGAAGCAACGGCATGGGGGTGTGACCTTTCTTATGACTATGTCAGAATCAATGCCTCCTACAGAACATAATCAAAAATATTTTGTTATTAAATGTGGTGGAAGTATATTAGATCAGCTTCAAGACTCATTTTACCTTGACCTAGTAGCTATGAAAAAACAAGGATATCATCCGGTACTCGTTCATGGTGGAGGCCCTGAAATCTCAAGGATGCTTGATAAACTATCAATTCAGACAACATTTGTCGATGGACTACGTGTCACAACAGATGAGATGGTCGATACAGTTGAAATGGTATTGAGCGGTAAGGTGAATAAACAGCTCGTGCGGAAGATCCACCATGCAGGAGCGAAAGCCATTGGCATTAGTGGCGTAGACGGCAAGCTGTTTACATGCAAACAGTCTAATGAATCACTCGGCCGTGTTGGGGAAGTCATCCATGTAGATAAGTCACTAATTGAACAACTCTCTCAAGCTGGGTACATACCTATTATCTCACCAATCAGTACGGATGAATCTTTCGAACCTCTTAATATTAATGGGGATGAAGCCGCGTCAGCTGTCGCTCAGGCGCTGCATGCAGATATTTGTCTCGTTAGCGATACGCCGGGTGTGTATGAAGAAATTGATGGACAAAAAGTTATTTTCAGAACGCTAGATGAGCCAAAAATAACAAGTTTAATCGAAAAAGGCACGATTATTGGTGGTATGATCCCTAAAGTGAAAGGAGCGATTGCCGCTCTTTCGGATAAAGTCTCCTCGGTTATTATTGTTGATGGTCGAGAAGAGAATGCCCTGCTAAAAGCAGTCGCACATGAACCTGTTGGAACGCGAATTGTTCGAAAGGAGTCTTTAGAATGTCACTAACTGAAACGTCACAAAAAAGCATCATGCAAACATATAATCGACTTCCGATTACTGCCGTTAAAGGTGAAGGAAGCTTCCTATATAGTGAAGACGGAACAAAATATCTTGATTTTACTTCCGGAATTGCCACATGTAATCTTGGTCATCAACCAGAAGCGATCAAAAAAGCTGTATCAGATCAGTTAAATCTCCTCTGGCATTGCTCGAATTTATACCATATCCCAAAACAGCAGGAACTCGCTGACGTGTTAACAGCGGAAAGCTGTTTTGACCAGGTGTTCTTCTGTAATAGTGGTACGGAAGCGAATGAAGCAGCGATTAAGCTCGTTCGAAAGTGGAGCGGTAAAGAAACAATTGCAACGTTCACGAAGTCCTTCCATGGAAGAACGCTAGGTTCCCTTTCCGCTACAGCTCAACCAAACCTTCAAGATGGATTTGGCTCCATGCTTTCTGGTTTTGAATACTTTCCTTACAACGATTTTGATCGTTTATCAGAAATCGAGGAACGAAAACCAGCAGCCGTCATGTTAGAGCTCGTCCAGGGAGAAGGAGGCGTTCGTCCAGCAGATCAGGAGTGGATTTCGGAGCTTGTGTCGATTTGTAGAACGAACAATATTCTTATCGTCGTTGATGAAGTTCAAACCGGGATGGGCCGAACCGGAACGTTATTTGCTCATGAGCAATATGGTTTTGAACCAGATATTATGACGCTTGCAAAAGGGTTAGGTTCAGGATTCCCGATTGGTGCGATGCTTGCGAAGGAAAGCGTAGCCTCAACATTTGGTCCAGGAACTCACGGAAGTACATTTGGGGGAAATCCACTTGCTTCTGCCGCTGCAACTGCGACGGTAAAAGAGATCGTTTCTTTACTTCAAAACGCAAAAGAAATGGGAGACATGTTTATAAATAAATTAAAAAGTTTGTCGCAGCAGCACAATTCCATTAATGAAGTGAGGGGACTAGGTTTACTTCTAGGAATTGAAGTGGAGGATGCCGCGCCTTTTGTTAGTAAGCTTAGAGGAAAAGACGTGCTTGTTTTAAGTGCAGGACCTAACGTCATTCGCATTCTTCCACCTCTTAATGTGAGTACGAAGGAAGTAGAGCAATTTTTGGAGAAGCTAACCGACGTATTTAAGTCAGCTGAAGGGGAGGATTAGGCATGAAAAAGGGCTATCTTGTATTAGAAAACGGAGCAGTATTTGAAGGCGATCTAATAGGAGCTTTAGAAGCTTCTGGTGAAGTTGTTTTCAATACAAGCATGACTGGTTATCAAGAGATTGTATCGGATCCTTCTTATGCCGGGCAAATCATCGTCTTCTGTTACCCACAAATCGGTAACTATGGAATAAATAATCTTGATAGTGAAAGTGAACACCTTCATCTTCATGGTGTGGTTACAGGAGAGCAGTGTGAGGAACCTAGTCATTATTTAGCAACAGGGTCTTTCTCAAAAGGTCTATTACAGAATGAAATTCCTTCTTTAACTGGTGTAGACACACGAGCCCTAGTTAAAATGCTACGGGATTATGGAACAATGAAAGGACAGATAACGGCTGAACTTCCAAATAACAGCTTTGAATGGAAATCAGAGAAATCTTTTGTTCCACATGTATCTGTAAAAGAAAAAACACATTATCCAAGTGAGGGACCACATATCGTGCTAATGGACTACGGGTATAAGAAATCAATTCTTACGTCCCTTCAATCTCTTGGTTGTGCTGTAACAATTATGCCATTTAATACAACTTTTGAGGAAGTTGTTGACCTACAACCAGACGGAGTGGTGTTAAGTAATGGTCCTGGAGATCCTGAAGCATTATCTGCAACTTTTGAGACGATCCGGCTTATTAGTGAAAAATATCCAACATTCGGGATTTGTCTTGGTCATCAGCTTCTCGCTCTTGCACACGGGGCTTCCACTCGAAAGCTAACATTTGGACATCGTGGGTCGAATCACCCGGTGAAGCATTTGGAGACGGGGAAAGTTTTTATCACCTCCCAAAACCATGGTTATGAAGTCGTACAGGAGACCTTAGAAGATACAGGGTTTGCGCTTACTTTTGTTAATTTAAATGATGGAACCGTTGAAGGATTAAAACATCACCATTACAACATTCAATCGGTTCAATTCCATCCAGAAGCACACGCGGGACCTTCAGATACAGCCTTTTTGTTCGACGCATTTATGAACCAGATTACGAGAACAGGAGACCAGCACTATGCCTTTACGTAAAGAGTTAAAAAAAGTTGTCATTTTAGGATCTGGCCCTATTGTCATTGGTCAGGCAGCGGAATTTGATTATGCAGGTACACAGGCGTGCTTGGCGCTAAAAGAAGAGGGGATTGAGGTTGTTTTAATAAATAGCAATCCAGCCACCATTATGACTGATTCATCAATCGCGGATCATGTTTATATGGAACCAATGTCGCTTCCTTATGTAGAGGAAATACTCAAAAAAGAAAAGCCTGATGGCATCATCGGGACACTTGGCGGCCAAACAGGTTTAAATCTTGTCGTAGAGCTTTACGAAAAAGGGATTCTAGAAAAATTGAATGTGGAACTTCTTGGCACCTCTGTTGAATCCATTCAAAATGGAGAAGACCGTGAGAAGTTTAGACAGCTAATGCTTGATATTGGCGAACCAGTACCTGAGTCGAAAATTGCCGTGACAAGGGAAGAGGCGTTAACATTCGCTCGAGAAATTGGCTATCCGATCATGGTTCGCCCAGCCTATACAATGGGTGGTGAAGGCGGTGGATTTGCAGCTGATGATAACGCCTTGCTTGAAATTGTTGATCGCGGCCTTTCCTTAAGTCCTATTCACCAGGTACTCATTGAAAAAAGTATGCTTGGTTGGAAAGAAATCGAATATGAAGTGATGCGTGACGAAAACGATACGTGCATGATCGTATGTAACATGGAAAATATGGATCCTGTTGGAATTCATACAGGGGATTCGATTGTTGTTGCACCCTCTCAGACGCTGAATGATTACCAATACCAGATGCTACGAAACGTTTCGTTAAAAGTGATTCGTGCCATTGATGTTATTGGTGGTTGTAATATTCAAATTGGATTAAACCCTGAATCAAACGATTATTACATCATTGAGGTGAATCCGCGGGTAAGTCGTTCGTCTGCATTAGCTTCTAAAGCTACTGGCTATCCGATTGCACGTATGGCTGCAAAATGTGCCATTGGCTTTACATTAGATGAGCTTCCAAATCCGATTACAGGTAATACTTATGCAGCATTCGAACCTGCCCTTGATTATTTAGTTGTCAAAATACCGAGATTCCCATTTGATAAGTTTCCTGAAGGTGATCGCGTACTTGGAACACAGATGAAAGCAACAGGAGAAGTGATGTCAATTGATCGAAGTTTTGAAGGTGCTTTAAACAAAGCTGTTCGATCTCTTGAGAGTGGTCATCAATCATTAACAGGCTTATATGAAGAGGTAAGTCAAGAATATTTAAATGATCAGCTAATGACGCCAACAGATGAAAGACTTTTTTTAATTAGTGAAGCTTTTCGAAGAGGTTATTCTGTAGAGGACATTAAATCACTTACAGCCATTGATAGCTGGTTTCTTCATAAGGTGAAGCGAATTGTGGAAGCGGAAGTAAAGATAATGAATCAAACCGATCTTTCTGAAGAATTGCTAATTCATGTTAAGCAATTAAACGTTAGTGATGCCTACATTTCGAAAGCAACTGGAAAAACGATCGATTCGATCATGAGTATGAGTAAAGAAGCTGGCATTCTGAGGGGAATGAAGCAAGTTGATACGTGTGCGGGTGAGTTTGAAGCAATCACGCCTTATTTCTACTCTACGTATTTAGGGAGCGATGAGATGGCGCAGATCAGTGAGCCAGGCATCCTCGTTCTTGGTTCAGGGCCCATTCGAATCGGGCAAGGTGTGGAGTTTGACTATTGCTCCGTTCACGCGACACAGGCAGTGAAGAAGTTAGGCTATCGTGCGATTGTTATGAATAATAACCCAGAAACGGTTAGTACAGATTATAGCGTTGCAGATCGTCTTTACTTTGAGCCGCTCTCACTTGAAGATGTCCTTGCGGTTATTGAGAAGGAACATATTATAGGAGTGGCCGTACAATTTGGTGGTCAAACAGCTGTTAATTTAGCGGAAGAGTTGCACGAGCGCGGAGTTCCAATCCTCGGTACACCTGTTGAGAACATTAATAAAGTCGAGGACCGTGATCAATTTTATCAATTGTTGGATTCTCTTTCGATTCCTTATATAGAAGGGAAAATGGCTTACAAGCCAAATGAAATGGAGGATCTAGCCGCAGAGTTAGGGTTCCCGATCATTGTAAGACCTTCCTATGTGATAGGCGGACAAAACATGTTTATCTTCCGTCATATGGATGAACTGAAACGGTATACACAAAAATTAGAGAGCAGTTCAAAGAAAATGTGGCCATTCCTTCTCGACCGCTTTGTTGAAGGAATTGAATGTGAAGTCGATGTGATTTGCGATGGAGAATCAATCGCCATTCCTGGCATTATGGAGCACCTTGAACGAGCGGGCGTTCATTCTGGAGATAGCACAGCGATTTATCCACCTGTATCTATTACAGAAGAGCAGAAAGAAACGATTACGATGTATTCTGAAAAGCTCTCTCAAGCGCTCGAATGTCGAGGGTTAATGAATATTCAATTTGTCATCGATCAAGGCATCATTTATGTTCTTGAAATTAATCCAAGATCTTCGAGAACTGTACCCGTTATCAGTAAAGTAACGAACATTCCAATGGTTGAATGGGCGATTAAAGCTCAATTGCAAAGTAACTCATTAGAAGCAACGGGTTTATTAGAAGAAAAACCTTATTACACGGTAAAGTTTCCTATCTTCTCAAATGGAAAGTTAAAAAACGTTGACCATGTTCTTGGACCAGAGATGAAGTCTACAGGAGAAGTCCTTGCTATGGCAAAAACATCGGAAGAAGCATTAAGAAAAGCGATTGTATCTACGTGGGATCCGAATAAGCTACCTTCTTCTATACTATGTTCAATTAGTGAAGAGCATAAAGAAGCTGCATGTGATGTACTAATGAAGCTTAAAGAAAAAGGTGTTGCAATCTACGCAACATCTGGAACAGCCAAATTGTTAAATGATAAAGGTATCCAATCAATCGTGATAAAAAAAGATTTAAATGAAATTGAGGCGCTAATGAAAGAAGAGCTAAGCGCAGTTGTATCGATTCCGACAATCGGCAGAGAAAAAGAACGTTCTGGATTTCAAATGCGTGCACTCGCCACACGATATAAAATTCCATGTTTTACACATCTTGACACGCTTCAGTTATTGGTCTTAGAAGGATCCAAGACACTTGAAGTCAACAGTCTAGAGCATTGGCACCAAATGAAAGAAACTCCAATCGGGCAGGAAGGATGATTTAATGATGCAGTCGGTTAAAACGCAAAATGAAATCGCAGAAGGAATGAAGGGGAAAGATTTTCTAACGATCGCTGAACTTAGCAGTGAGGAGATTCATTATCTTTTGCAAGAAGCTGAAAAGTTGAAAAAACTTCAAAAGGAAGGGATCCCTCATGAAGAATTAAAAGGAAAGGTGCTTGGGATGATCTTCGAAAAGTCATCAACAAGAACGCGTGTATCATTTGAAGTAGCGATGCTTCAGCTTGGCGGGCATGCTTTGTTTCTTAGTTCGAAAGACATCCAGCTTGGAAGAGGCGAGACTGTTGAAGACACCGCTAATGTGCTAGCAGGGTACCTTGACGGAGTAATGATTCGAACGTTTGGCCATGAGACGATTGAACGTTTTGCGAAAGCTTCTTCCGTTCCTGTTATTAACGGATTAACAGATACACATCATCCAGCACAAATTCTTGCTGATTTACTAACGATTATCGAGCATAAAGGTCATTTAAGTGGATTGAAAGCAGCTTATTTTGGAGATGGAAACAATGTGGCTCATTCACTTATTGAAGGGGCAGCGAAAGTGGGCATGAATTTCACGATCGCCTGTCCAGCAGGGTATGAACCAGATGAAGCGATCGTAGCGAAAGCGAACGAAGTAGCGAAAACAAATGGTTCGGTCATTGAAGTAACCGCTGATCCCCTTGCAGCTGCTAAGGATGCGGATGTTTTGATTACCGATGTTTGGGCGAGTATGGGGCAAGAAGACGAGCAAGCTGAACGTGAGGGAGTTTTCGAACCTTATCAGGTGAATGAGGAGTTATGCATAAACGCTGATGAAAATTACATCTTTATGCATTGTCTTCCAGCGCATAGAGGAGAAGAGGTTACAGCGGAAATTATCGACGGTTCTCATTCAGTTGTATACCAGGAAGCAGAGAATCGTCTGCACGCGCAAAAAGCACTTTTGAAACTTTTATTAAAAAGTTAAATTTTTTTCGTGCATTTTGAATAAATATACGTTATCATATATATTAATACAAAGATAAGGAGTGGATGACATGGCAAAAGAGAAAATCATTCTTGCTTATTCCGGAGGTCTTGATACCTCCATTTCGATAAAATGGTTAGAAGAAAAATATGGATACGAGGTTATTGCCCTTGGACTTGATGTAGGTGAAGGGAAAGATCTAGAGACGATCAAGGAAAAGGCACTGAATGTGGGTGCCTCAAAAGCTTATATGATTGAAGCGAAAGAACTTCTTGCTGAGAACTATCTTTTACCCGCATTAAAAGCAAATGCATTATATGAAGGGAAATACCCGCTATCCTCAGCACTGTCACGTCCCCTCATTTCAAAGCTTCTCGTTGAAGCGGCTGAACGTGAAGGAGCTACGGCAGTGGCACATGGATGTACAGGAAAAGGAAATGATCAGGTTCGCTTTGAAGTATCGATTCAAGCGTTGAATCCGGACTTGAAAGTGATCGCTCCTGTTCGTGAATGGGGAATGACGCGTGATGAACAGATTGCTTACGCACAAGAAAAAGGGATCCCGGTTCCTGTTAAACTTGATAATCCATTTTCAATTGATGCCAACATTTGGGGACGTGCATGTGAAGCTGGAGTACTTGAAGATCCCTGGGCTGAGGCTCCAGAAGCCGCATTCGATTGGACAGCACCAATTCACCTAACACCTGATGAGCCGGAATACATTGAAATTGATTTTGTAGAAGGCTGCCCAACAGCACTTAATGGCCAAAAGATGGGGTTAGTTGATCTTATTGAGAAGTTAAATGAAATTGGCGGCGTCCACGGTATTGGACGTATTGATCATATTGAAAATCGTCTCGTTGGGATTAAATCAAGAGAAGTATATGAAAATCCAGGCGCGCTCATTTTGATTAACGCTCATAAAGAACTAGAATTTCTAACACATACTCGCGAAGTATCACAGTTCAAAACGACGATTGATCAGCAACTTTCAAAACTGATCTATGATGGTTTATGGTATTCACCACTTCGTCAGGCGCTTGAAGGGTTCATTAACGAAACCCAAAAAGTAGTAAGTGGTAAGATACGTCTTAAATTACACAAAGGGTCAAACACAGTAGTTGGACGTAAATCAGAGAACTCTCTCTATAACGAACAACTTGCAACATACCTTAAAGGTGATCTCTTTGATCATGACGCTGCAGTTGGATTCATTAAACTATGGGGATTACCTACAAAAGTGAATGCGGAAGTTCATAAGAAACAAAAAGTAACTCAATAAGGAGATGTTAGTGTGTCTAAGCTATGGGGTGGACGCTTTACGAAAGAAACGAATAAGCTTGTAGAAGAATATACAGCTTCGATCCAGTATGATAAAGAACTAGCAGAAGAAGATATCGAAGGCAGTCTGGCCCATGTTCAGATGCTTAGTGAATGCGGTGTGATTAGTTCCACTGACATGGAAGAAATCAAGCGAGGCTTACATGTGGTTCTTGAGAACATTCAGAATGGAACGTTTGAATACGATGTATCTCAAGAAGACATTCATATGAATATTGAAAAAGCACTTATTGATGAAATAGGACCTGTCGGAGGAAAGCTGCATACCGGTAGAAGCCGTAATGACCAAGTTGCAACGGATATGCATATGTACCTTATTAAAAAGGTTAACCATTTTATTTCACACATCGAAGAGGTTCAGCAGGCGATTCTAAGCCAGGCTGAATCTCATGTTGAAACTGTTTTACCAGGTTATACACATTTGCAGCGTGCTCAACCTGTATCATTTGCCCATCATATGCTCGCGTATTTCTGGATGTTTGAACGTGATAAGGAAAGATTTCAAGACAGCTTAAAGAGAACGAGTATGTTACCGCTTGGTGCAGGCGCACTAGCTGGAACAACCTTTCCGATTGATCGCCATCGCACGGCAGAACTGTTAGGTTTTGACGCCGTTTATCCGAATAGCATGGACGCAGTTAGTGATCGTGACTTTATTGTTGAGTTTCTTTCAAATGCTTCCATGCTTATGATGCATATGTCCCGTTTGTCGGAAGAAATGGTGATCTGGAGCAGTCAGGAATTTCAATTTATTGAACTAGACGATTCTTTCTGTACGGGATCGAGTATTATGCCCCAGAAAAAGAATCCGGATGTTCCTGAACTTCTTCGTGCGAAAACAGGTCGAGTGTATGGAAATTTGTTTAGCTTGTTAACGGTATTGAAGGGACTACCACTTGCTTATAACAAAGACATGCAAGAAGATAAGGAAGGCATGTTTGATACAGCTAAGACGCTTGATGGCGCTCTTCAACTTTTGGCGCCTATGATTGAAACAATGAAAGTACAGACAGAAAACATGAAGCAAGCCGTTAATGAAGATTATTCTAATGCAACCGATATTGCGGATTACCTTGTTAACAAAGGAATGACGTTCCGTGAGTCGCATGAAGTCATTGGAAAGATTGTTCTTTATGGTATCGAAAGAAAGAAATATTTACTTGATCTTACGATGGAAGAATTTAAATCATTTAGCCCTTTATTTGAAGAAGATGTTTTTGAAGTGCTTAAGCCTGCTAATGTGATGAACGCAAGAAAAAGCTATGGAGGTACGTCACCAGAGCAAATCGCGATTCAGATTAGTTTAGCTCATCAGCATGTGAAAGAGAATGCATAAAGGGCCCTATCCGAAAGGATAAGACCCTCATGAAGAAGGAAGTTATTAGCGTTTGCTAAACAAGCGATGGGGTAGAACGGTAGTTGTCTTTTGGAGACACCTCTTTCTAATGAAAGTTGTCAGAGCCTTGTTTTACCAACAGAGTAGTTCAACGCGACCATCTCCTTAAAAGCTTCCGTTTTCCTTATGCACTTTTGTTCTTCCCTCTTCACTAATTATCATGGCCGCTTTCATCTGCTTCTATACATGCCCATTCAAACTTTTTTCGGATACTTTTTTTCCGTAAGTGGGAGAATACGAAGAGGTGAAAGGAGGGGTAAGATGGGCCGAGGAAAGGCATTTGATCATAAGAAAAAAGGAATGGAACGTGAACGACCGAAAACAGCAGATCAAACAAAGTTCCCTCACGAAGCATCAACAGGGCATAAAACAATTCAGAATGAAGAACGCGAAGAATAAAGTAAGCTTCCTGCAATGGCAGGGAGCTTTTTACTATTGACGAGAAACTAAGCTTGCTTTCTTGAGGTTCATTTCCAACTCCAGTAAAATTAAATATAGATGATTGAAAAGGGGACTTTTAAATGAATTCAGTAGGTCTTGTACTAGAAGGCGGAGGGATGAGAGGCGTTTATACGGCAGGCGTTTTAGAGTATATGATGGAGCACGAGTTGTATTTTCCTTATGTGATTGGCGTATCTGCTGGTGCATGTAATGCAGCTTCATACCTCTCAAGGCAAAATGGAAGGAACCGCACAGTACTTATTGATTATGTGAATCATCCCGAATACATTTCATACAAGAATTTATTCCGTAAAAAACAGCTGTTTGGTATGGATTTAATCTTTAATGAAATTCCTTCTACTCATGTGCCGTTCGATTTTGATGCATTTCAGAATGCTACTGAGCAATTTGTTATTGGCACAACAGATATCTCTACCGGGAAACCTTATTATTTTAATAAGAAAGATGATGGTGAACAGATTCTTTCGATTCTAAGAGCATCGAGCTCATTACCATTCATGGCCCCGCCCGTTCAAATTAATAATCGTTTTCATCTGGATGGCGGTATTACAGATCCGATCCCAGTTCAAAAATCGGAAGTCGATGGCAATAAAAGTCATGTAGTCGTTTTGACCCGCAATGAAGGATATCGAAAGCAGAAATCAAAGTTATCATGGATGATTCAACGTCTTTATCGGAAAAATCCTGCGCTCGCACAAGCCATTACAAAGCGATATATTCATTACAATCAAACACTTGATCATATAGAAGCAAATCGGGAGAATTATTTTATCATTCAACCTTCAACACCTCTTGAAGTAGCACGGATAGAAAAGTCACAGCTTCGTCTCACGACTTTATACAATCAAGGATATGAAGAGATGAAAAGGCATCATAAAGAACTAGAAGCTTGGCTTGAAAAGAGGGAGTTAGCGAAAGAAACTGTTTGAATGTGTGATCATATGTTTAAGAATATAGTTAACTTGGGAACAGTTCTCCAACACTATGTAGGAGGTCTTTCAAGTGAAAAGCTATCAACTATACATTAACGGTGAATTTACAAATAGTCATTCAGAAGAAATGCTCGAAGTGATCAATCCAGCAACAGAAGAAGTGATTTCAAGAATTCCGAAAAGTGATGAGAATGACGTGCAGCGTGCAATTGAAGCTGCTAAAGCTTCCCAGAGAGAGTGGGAAAAGAAACCTTCAATTGAACGAGCTGAATACTTATATAAGATTGCCGATAAAGTAGAAGAGAAAAAAGAAGCTTTTATTAACATGTTGACTGAAGAAAATGGTAAAACAGTAGATGCTTCAAAGGCAGAAGTAGACCTAACGATTGATTACTTCCGCTATATGGCAGGTTGGGCAAGACGATACGAAGGAGAAGTACTCCCAAGTGATCGCCCGAATGAGAATATTCTTGTTTTCAAAAAGCCGATCGGAATCGTTGGCGGTATCGTGCCATGGAACTTCCCAATGTTTATCTTCGCTCGAAAGGTAGCGCCAGCGTTTGTCACAGGCTGTCCGATTATTATTAAGCCAAGTCAATATACGCCAAATACAGCATGTGAGCTAGCAAGTATTATCCATGAAATTGGCGTTCCTAAAGGAGTATTTAGCTTAGTTACTGGTAAAGGTTCAGACATTGGTACGCCACTTGCTTCTTCACCAGACGTACAAATGATTAGCTTAACTGGAAGCTATCCAGCTGGTTCAAAAGTAATGGAAGCGGCTGCTAAAAACATTACAAAAGTGAACCTTGAGCTTGGTGGTAAAGCGCCAGCGATCGTAACAAAACATGCGAACGTTGACCTAGCCGTTGAGAAGATTACGACATCTCGTATAACCAACAATGGTCAGGCTTGTACAAATGCAGAACGTGTATATGTGCATGAAGACGTAGCCGAAGAATTCATCTCGAAAATTACTAATACTTTTAAGAATACAAAAGTAGGGGACTCTTTAAACGAAGATGGATGTGACATTGGTCCACTTGCGAACAAACAGCAAATCGATTCTGTCGAAGAAATGGTGAATAATGCAGTGAAAGCTGGTGCTGTTGTGAAAACAGGTGGGAAGCGTGTAGATCGGGACAAAGGCTTTTTCTTTGAACCTACTGTTCTTACTGATGTATCACAGGATATGAACGTTATACAAGAAGAGATTTTCGGACCAGTCTTACCGATTGTTGTATATAGCGATTTTGACAAAGTTCTAGAAATGGCTAACGATACTCATTATGGACTATCTTCATCGATCTTTAGTGATAACATGCACGAAGTGATGAAGGCATCGAACGTCCTTCGATATGGTGAGACGTATGTGAACCGTGAGAACTTTGAAGCGGTTCAAGGGTTCCATGCAGGTATGGGACAATCAGGTATCGGTGGTGCAGATGGTAAACATGGTCTTAATGAATATCTTAAGACACACGTTATCTATATGGAATACGATCAAGATATCAAATAATAAAACCGGGCGTATGCCCGGTTTTCTAATGTTTGAAGAAACTCCGGTCTAGAGCGTATAATAGAAAGGGTTAAGAATATTAATTTGATGAAAAGAGGGAGAATATGTTTGATTCTCGTATTATAGAGTTTGCAGAGAAACTTGTGCAGTATTCTACAAAAATCCAACAAGGTGAACATGTCTTGATTGAAGCTTTTGATGTGAATAATTCATTAGTGCGGAGCATTGTAAAAGAAGTACATAAAGCAGGGGGCTTTCCTCATGTGAATTTAAGAGATAATCAAGTTCTTCGTGAGCTATTGATGAATGCCACAGAAGAACAAATAACAGAATGGGCCGAAATCGACTTAAATCAAATGGAGAAAATGGATGCGTATATTGGCATTCGTGGTTCTGAGAACATTAATGAACTTTCTGACGTTCCTGAAGCGAAAATGGCTCTCTATAATCAGATTTACAAAACAAAAGTTCACAGCAACCAACGTGTAAAACATACGAAATGGGTTGTGATGAGATATCCTAATGAATCAATGGCACAGTTATCAGGTATGAGTACAGAAGCATTTGAAGATTTCTACTTCAATGTTTGTACAATGGATTACGCAAAAATGAGTGAGGCAATGGATGTCCTTGTTGAGCGTATGAACAAAGCTGACGAAGTCCGAATCGTTTCCCCGGATACAAATTTAAGTTTTTCTATTAAAGATATTCCAGCTGTAAAATGTGCGGGTGAACTTAACATACCTGATGGAGAAGTATTTACGGCCCCTGTAAAAGATAGCGTCAATGGCGTTATTACGTATAATACACCTTCTCCTTATAACGGTTTTGTGTTTGAAAACGTCCAGCTTACTTTTGAGAACGGGAAAGTAATTGACGCAGTTGCAAACGATACAGAAAGACTTAATCAAATTCTTGACACGGATGAAGGTGCACGATTTATTGGAGAATTCGCTATCGGAGTCAATCCTTTCATTCGTGAGCCAATGAAAGATATTCTCTTTGATGAGAAAATCGATGGGTCTTTCCATTTCACCCCAGGACAAGCCTATGATGAAGCGCCAAACGGCAACGATTCTTCCGTTCATTGGGATCTTGTTTTAATCCAACGTCCGGAATATGGTGGCGGGCAAATCTGGTTTGATGATGAGTTAATTCGCAAAGATGGCAAGTTTGTCCCTGAAGCACTTCAAGTGTTAAATCCAGAGAATCTAAAATAAAGTAGAGAAACGCATCCATTGGATGCGTTTTTTCGTACAGATGACCAATCACATTTTCAGTTCTTTGAATATAAATAAAGAAAACTACTTAAGACAGGAAGTGCCTTCCAATGGAAATACATTGTGATGGATGTACGAAGGAGATGAGAGACTGGGAAACCATTCATATGGTGAAGTTCGATAAATGGTATGTTGGTCATTTCAACTGTTTATTGAACTTGAAAAAAAAATTAAATCTCAATAGACCGATTAAGTGGGATAAACTAGAAGGAAAAAAGGATAACCAGAAAGACTCAGATGGAAAAGCTGCAAATTAGATCGAGGGGCAAGAAAAGACGCTAATGAAACGTAGCGTCTTTTCTTGTGAAGAGGATATCAGATGTCTCTGCTTCTTATTCGCCGTTTTCTTCCATGTAGGATATTGCCTTTTCTGCATGGATCGCAAATGTTAGCGGCGTTTTTTTTATGTAGCCAGCTTTTTTAAGTTCGCTAATTGTGGCGCTCACTGTTTCTCTTGTGGACCCGATCATCGTAGCGATATCATAATGCGTTAACTTAATATCAATGGTTTGCCATTCATTCTTTCTTTTACCAAATTTTTCGCTGAGTTTCATTAAAAGCGATAGGATTCGATATTTTACACTCCTGAGCGCCAGGTTTTCACTCATTTCATAGATTTCCTTTAAACGAGAAGAAAGAATTTCAATGAATTTTATGGCGAGCTTGGGGTTTTCGGAAATAAGTTCTTCAAATTGATCTTTTCCGATGACGCAGACATATACGTCAGACATGGCTTCCGCATATACGGAATCGTCATTGAGAGAGAAACTAGATGTTTCACCGAAGATGTTACCGTCTCCTAGAAGGTCAACAGTTAATTGTTTTCCTGCAGCGTTTGAGCGATAGAGACGTACCGTTCCTTTTTTTAAAAGGAAGAGGGCTTTCATCGGGTTTTCGGGTCCTAATATGACTGTTCCTTTTTTTAAAGGTTGCATGTCACTTACGCGATCAATTTGCATTAAATCATTCATTTCAAGTTCTTCAAATAAATTGATCTGAGATAACATTGTTAATTTATCTATTTTCATCACCTTCATTCATGTCAAAGTAGTTGTACTCCGTAATTTAGCTTACATCATTTTATCTATTTTATCACTTATACTCAACTATGTTAGGAGGTTAGAAGTCTAACATGGAACAGGTTACGTTATTTACGATTACGGCTTGTATCGATTGCTATAAAATGAAGCAACATCTTAAGGAAAGAAATATTCCATTTGTAGAAGTCAACTTAATGGAACAACCGGAAAGACTTAAAGATCTTATAAAGGTAGCAGGGGAATGTCAAGTGCCTTTCCTCGTAAAAGGTGAAGAAGCTCTTTTTTTGGAAGACCTTAACTAGCAAAGTAACAATAGAGTGTTGAGTGGAATAATATAGGGCATCTATAATTAAGAGGTGATTCTATGTCTGACTCAATTACTTCTGTTAAATATACCGCAATAGGAGATTCTATTACGTTAGGTACTGGAACGGTTTTGTTTACTCCAACATTTGTAGACTTTTATTCCAATTCTCTAAATTACGAGTTACAATTTCCGGTTAAAGCGCGAACGTTTGCAGAAAATGGTGCGACTACTGCAGATGTTAAACGATGGCTCTATTGCTCCCAAATTCCTATGAAACAATCGCCTGTTATTACGGTCACAGCCGGAGGAAACGATCTGATTGATGCAGCTGAAGCTTACGCTATTACAAAAAACAAGGCTGTACTAGATGGTGCTTTACATGAATGTTGTCAGAATATGAGTTGGATTGTAGCCTATTTATCGAAGGAGCTAAAACGGAATTACGCTCAAGCAATGATTCGGATTGTGAATTTGTATAACCCCATTCCTGATTTAGCTTTTTCAGATGTTTGGGTTAAGGCATTTAACCGACACATTGAAACATGTTCAGCTGGAAAATTCGTTAAAGTTGCTAATATTTATCCAGTTTTTAAAGGACGGGAAAAGGAATTTTTAGCTTCAGATGGAATTCATCCCAACACAAAGGGCCATAAAGAAATTTCAAATGCTCTCATAAAAACAGGAATATGTCTTTAAATGTTTAATTTAGTTAAAACTAGGGTAAAACTTTATGTTCATAAATTATTAAGATTTTGGGGAGGAACTTATGGTACAACAATCCATTCAATTAAACGAATTACGAGAACAATTGCTTCATGCTTATGAAGCAACACGCACAATGACGAACACATTAGTGGAACCACTTGAAACGGAGGATTTCACTATTCAATCGATTCCAGATGTAAGTCCTCCCAAATGGCACATGGCACACACAACGTGGTTTTTTGAAACGTTTATTCTGAAAGAATACTGTGAAAATTACAAGTCGTTTCACGAAGAATTCGAATACTTATTTAACTCGTACTATGAAAGTGTAGGAAGTTATTTCCCTCGCCATGCAAGAGGTTTGCTGAGCAGACCAAATATAGATAAAGTTAGAAGCTATCGATCTGATATTGATGAAGAAATGGTTACTCTTATTCAAGAAATTGACGATAGTAAACTTCACCAGGTTGCTGATTTAGTAGAAATCGGATTGAATCACGAGCAACAGCATCAAGAGCTTTTAATGACCGACATTAAATATAATTTTTCCATTAATCCATTGAAACCCGTCTACCGTTCACTTGAGGTTAATTCTAAAGAAAAAGCTACACCATTAGAGTGGATCTCGTTTGAGGGAGGTCTGATTGAAACGGGTATAAATGAAGATGATGGTTTTTCCTTTGATAATGAACGTCCAATACATAAATCTTGGCTTGAGCCATTTAAGTTAGCGACTAGAACAGTAACGAACGGGGAGTATCTTGCGTTTATTAAAGCTGGTGGTTATAAAGAAGCGACCTACTGGTTATCAGATGGTTGGGCAACAGTAAAGAAAGAAAATTGGCAAGCACCGTTGCATTGGGTTGAAAAGGATGGGGAGTGGTATACTTTTACGCTCCATGGGTTAGTTCCACTAAATATAGAAGAACCTGTTACACATATTAGTTACTACGAAGCTGAAGCATATGCAAGCTTTGTAGGTAAAAGACTTCCTTCTGAGTCCGAATGGGAACTTGCAGTTCGCGATCAGCCGATTGCGGGTAATTTTGTTGAAGATGGCATCTATCATCCCGTGGCATCGATCAAGGAAAATGAAGGTAGAATAAAAAAAGCCTATGGAGATGTGTGGGAATGGACGAAAAGTCCTTATATGCCTTACCCTGGTAATAAACCGCTTGACGGGGCGTTGGGTGAGTATAATGCAAAATTCATGAGCAGTCAGATGATTCTAAGAGGCGGATCATGTGTTACCTCCGTATCTCATATTCGTCCGACTTATCGAAATTTCTTTGGTCCAGATAAACGCTGGCAATTTACCGGCATTCGTCTTGCAGATGATAAGTAATCATTAAAAACTTCGCAATGGATCAGAGCTATTTGAAGAAATCACATAGCCAGAAGAATACTATCCGACTCGAACAGAATCTTAAAGAACTTAAACAGTTAGCAGAGAATTCAGGTTTCACACCAATGAAAACATGGACTGATCAAGAACAGCTTTTCAGTTTGCACTATCTTAGTGTGAATTAACGTAAGCTTTCTTACAGACATTCAATGATTATTTCGATATAATTGTTAATGAAGATATAGGTGAAGGAGAGATAATCATGAAGAAGATTGAAACAGCTGATTCTTATCAGTCATTCATTAACAATAATGGCGTATCCATTCTAAAATATGAAGCTAACTGGTGCCCGGATTGCAAGCGCCTTGACTTTTTTATTGATGATATAATGAATGCGCATCATGAAAAGCAATGGGCTCAAATCGATATTGAACAATTCCCTGAAATTACAGAGGAAAATGATGTTATGGGTATCCCGAGCCTTCTTGTCTATAAAGACGGCAAAAAGATTGGTCACTTGCATAGTGCGAATACCAAAAATCCAGATCAGGTGAAAGAATATTTAAGTCAATTCTAAACAAAAGAGAAGGTTGCGAAGGCAACCTTCTTTTATTTTGTTAGAACATATTCGATGGAGCCGTCAATTAATGAATGAACAAATGCAACTGTATATCCAATGCTAAGGTAAGTAGAGAGTGTTTCACTACAATGTGGATGTAATGGTTCTGTTGGGGCATGAATACTTTTATACATGGTTTTTACGGTGCTAGAGATGGGTTCACAACGAAGTAAAACAACATGTTTACCGCTCCAAGCGGTACTAATGTGATTTCTCTGCATATCACTCTTCCTTTGCGAAAAATATATTCAGGGAATACAGTTAGCATATGAGTGAAATCGTAGGATGTTAGAAGTAGAAATGGAAATTTAAAAATATTTTGAATTTTCATCGAATAACTGGTATATTAGTAGCATATAACGTCAAACTTCTCGATAATCACATCGATTCACTAAAAAGTTGTGTATTTTGTAAGTTTATGGTCGGAATGTGTCATTTCTGAATTCTCCAGACAAGGGCAAACCATCCTAAAGGATGGGACGCAAAGACACAGGTCTAATGTTGGTTCTCCAACGATGACGGCTGGTCCTCCTGGAAAACCCATGAAGGAGGAGAAAAGAATGACCATGGCTAAACCTAAGCCTAAGAAGGTACTTGATCAAGAATGGGTTATTCTCATGAGGGCTGCCAGAGAACTTGGATTGAAGAAAGAAGAGGTACAAGCATTCTTAAAACAACACAAAAACCGACATCTATGAATATACATAAATGCATGACGACCTATAAGGTCGTTTTTTTGTGATAAGCTTTGATGAAAGCAAATACGGTGTGAAATGAATATTCCTTGACTTTAGGGCAATATTTTTTGTATCATATGTCATATCAATTGCATACATAAACCATACTAACTATGAAGGATAAATAGTAGTCAGAGTAACCTTGTTTTTAGCGATTCGGGGACGGTGGAAGCCCGAACGAGGTCTGATGAAACGGCAGTCTGGAGTTACGTTACTTAAAGTGGATGCCTTATTTGCATCAACTAGGGTGGAACCGCGGGTGCATAAGCTCTCGTCCCTGGACATTTTTTGTCCATGGATTGGGAGCTTTTTATATTGATTGAGAAAAAAGGAGAGAATGACATGACAATTTCAATGGATCAGATCGTTTCAGTATCGAAGCACAGAGGATTTATTTTCCCTGGTTCTGATATTTACGGTGGACTAGCAAATACATGGGATTATGGACCACTTGGTGTAGAACTTAAGAAAAATATTAAAGATGCATGGTGGAAGAAGTTTGTTCAAGAATCACCTTATAATAGTGGTCTAGATGCCGCCATTCTAATGAATCCAAAAACGTGGGAAGCTTCAGGACATTTAGGTAATTTCAATGATCCTTTAATTGATTGCAAAAGCTGTAAAACACGTCACCGTGCAGATAAATTAATTGAGGACGCTCTTTCAACTGAAGAAGAGGACATGATTGCAGACGGCCTTTCATTTGAAGAAATGGAGCGTTTGATGAAAGAAAATCATATTACTTGCCCGGAGTGTGGCAGTGAAGATTTCACAGAAATCCGTCAATTTGATCTTATGTTTAAAACCCATCAAGGTGTAACAAAATCGAGCACGAGTGAAATTTACCTTCGCCCAGAAACGGCGCAGGGAATCTTCGTAAACTTTAAAAATGTTCAACGCTCTATGCGTAAGAAAGTGCCTTTTGGTATTGCACAAGTTGGAAAAAGCTTCCGGAATGAAATTACACCTGGAAACTTTACATTCCGTACTCGTGAATTTGAACAAATGGAGCTTGAATTCTTCTGTAAGCCAGGTAACGAACTAGAGTGGCATGAGTATTGGAAAGAGTACTGCAAAAACTGGCTTCTAAATCTTGGTGTAAAAGAAGATAGCATCCGACTGCGTGAGCATGCGGAAGATGAACTGTCGCATTATAGTAATGCAACAACTGATATCGAGTACAAGTTCCCATTTGGTTGGGGCGAACTTTGGGGTGTTGCTTCTCGAACAGATTACGACTTAAAGCAGCATATGGAACATTCCAATGAAGATTTCACTTATCACGATCAACAAACAGGTGAGAAGTATGTACCTTATTGCATTGAGCCTTCACTTGGTGCTGACCGCGTCACTCTTGCTTTCTTGATTGAAGCATATGAAGAACAGGAGCTAGAAGATGGCACAACTAGAAGTGTGATGCACTTCCATCCAGCGATCGCTCCGTTTAAAGCTGCTGTATTCCCTCTATCTAAGAAGCTTTCTGAAGAAGCGCGTGCTGTTCATGCGGAACTTTCAAAATACTTTATGGTTGATTATGATGAGGCTGGCTCAATTGGTAAACGTTACCGTCGTCATGATGAAGTTGGTACACCGTATGCCATTACATTTGATTTTGATTCTGTTGAAGACCAACAAGTGACGATTCGTGACCGTGACACAATGGAACAAAAGAGAATGCCGATTTCTGAACTGAAAAGCTTTCTTGAAGAAAAAACACAATTTTAATGTAAGAAGCCGCTCAAAATTCGAGCGGCTTTTCTTTATAATAAAGAATGACAATGATTCTTATTGATCGTTTACCCGCGAGATTAAACAAACTTGTTTTATAACTAATAAGGAGTGAATAGTAAGTGAGGATTCTATGGGATTTTGATGGCACATTATTTGATACATACCCTGCTTTTACAAAAGTGATGAAAGAATTAGTTTCTAATGATGTAAAGGAAGAAGATATTTTAAAAGAGCTAAAAGTGTCTTTTCGTCATGCGACGGAAGTGTTTCAATTAACTGAAGAACAAATTAAAACGTTTCGTAAAATGGATAATGCTTTGTCACCAGAAGATAAACCACCATTTCCTGGTTTGAAAACAATTCTTCAAAAAGCTGAATTGAATGTCATCATGACTCATAAACCGCGTGAAGAGGTGATCACGATTTTAGAGTATTTTAAAATGGAGCATTATTTCGCTGATCTTGTAGCCGGAGATGATGGATTTCCACGTAAGCCTGATCCTGCATCCTATCACCATTTGAATAACAAGTATCAGCTGGATCTTGCCGTTGGTGACAGAGTACTTGATATTCTCCCCGCTAAAGAAGTGGGAATGAAAACGTGTTTGTTTCAGAATAATTCTTCAGGCGCCGATCTATATGTTACTAATTATGAAGACTTGAAAAACCTGTTATGGCCATCTTTGTAAAAAGCTTTTTAAAGCATTTTAAAAGTTGAAGCCTTCATATTCATATGTGATAATACACATATGAATATGAAGGGGATGGTTTTGCCGTGGATAAAAAACTTCGCTTTATTTTAATTACATTTTTATTAGGGGTTTTTCTAGGCGCGCTTGATTCAGGAATCGTTTCTCCTGCCTTAACAACACTTATAGAAGATCTTGGCATCGATTTGAAATGGACAGTTTGGGTCGTTACGATCTATACACTTGTTTATGCGGTAAGCATGCCGATTGTAGGAAAACTTGCTGACTTATTTGGAAGAAAGCGTATTTTTCTTGCAGGGATTACGTTATTTGCACTAGGTTCCCTTCTTGCGGGAGTTAGTCAATCCCTTCCTGTTCTATTAGTTGGAAGAGCGATTCAAGCCCTCGGAGGAGGGGGAATCATTCCGATAGCGAATGCTGTAATTGGAAGTAGTTTTCCGAAAGAAAAACGAGGTATGGCCCTTGGTTTAGTAGGTGCGATGTTTGGTGTAGCAACTATATTAGGACCAAACGTTGGAGGTTTCTTCGTTGCACAGCTTAGCTGGCGCTGGATTTTCTTTATCAACCTTCCAATTGCTGTTGTTATTATCATAATGGGGTTAAAGCTTCCGGATGACCGAACAGAGAGTAAGAAACCTACTCTTGATTGGGGCGGAGCGCTTGTTCTATCATTTCTCATTGTGTCCCTTTTACTAGGTCTAACCAACCTTGAAACGAGTGAATTTCTTCAATCCATCCAATCATTGCTTGTATGGCCATTGTTACTTATCAGTCTCGTGCTTATTTATCCATTGATCAAGGTCGAAAAAGCGGCCGCGGATCCTATAGTGAAATTAAGCTACTTTACTGATCGGAATATTGTTCTCGCATTACTTATTTCAACGATTACCGGTATTGGGATCATTAGTATGATTTTCGTACCGTCATTCTCTGAAATTATCTTGTTATTATCAAGGGGCCAGGGTGGTTATGTGATGACAATTTTAGCCGTTGCTTCTGGATTTGCAGCACCTATAGGAGGTGTTCTTCTTGATAAGTGGGGCGCTAAACAAGTCGTGTTATTAGGCTTTTCATTAAGTCTTCTTGGCTCACTCGTCTTTACTTATCTAGCAGATGGGTGGCTAACCCTTTCGCTTGGTATGGTGCTGTCTGGTGTTGGGATTGGATTTACAATGGGTACACCGCTTAATTACATTATCCTTGAGTTAACTCCTGATCGAGAAGCTGGCGCAGCGCTTTCTCTAGTAAGTTTATTTAGATCTGTTGGCACATCGCTTGGTCCTGTTATCCTTGCAGGATTCATAGCGACTTCAGGTTCAAGTTCATTTAGCGGTAGCAAAATAACGGATGGAGTAAGGGAGATGATTCTATCAGGATATGAGCATATGTATCTAGCTGCTTCGGTTATATTTCTAACTGGACTTATTCTCGGCGTCTTTCTAAAAATGCCGTCAAAAGCATCACAAAGTTAATTGATTAAAAAACCATGTCGAGCGTAGTCGCTCGACATGGTTTTTTATTGTCCAAATCGGTTAAGAACTTCATAAAAATGGGTAAGAAATTCAAAAAACTTTCTTTCAGAAGGAGCTAACTCTCTTCCTTGCGGGATAATGACGCCGACTGTTCTCGTGACGTTTGGCTCGGATAACTCAATTTTAACTGTTTCTCCTGGGAGCTGCTCGGAAAGGGTTATCTCAGGTAGTAGACTTACACCAAGCCCAGCTGCAACTAGTCCTTTAATCGTATCGATATCTTCACCTTCAAACGCAATACGTGGTTTGAATCCAACTTGCTGGCAGGCTGAAGTAACGAGATGATGCAGGGCATAACCAGAGCGAAACAGCACAAATGGTTCATTTTTTAATTGTCCGAGCCGTAGCATTGGATAGTCAGCCAGGGGATGAGATATAGGGAGGAGGGCTAATAGTTTTTCTGTAAAGAAAATATGCCCATCAACATCAGTTCGATCTTTCGGCACTGGGGACACGAAAGCAATATCTATCTCCCCTTTACTTACTGCATCGGTAAGATCTTGTACAGATCCCTGTCTTAATTGAAATCCAACGCTAGGATGCTCCTTTCGAAATGCAGAAATAACGGTAGGTAATGTTTTAGCGGCAAGGCTGTTTGGAAATCCAATTCGAATCGTCCCTGTATCAGGATTTAAAAATTCATATACGGCTTGTCTCGCGCGTTCAATTTCTGAAATGGCCGTTTCAGCATGATCCATAAATATATGTCCTACTTGTGTTAGCTTTACATTCCGGCCTTCTCGAATAAATAACTGCACTCCAAGCTCAGATTCAAGGTTGGCAATTTGTCTACTTACAGCTGATTGTGCGACGTGAAGGGAATTAGCTGCGTCTGTCACATGCTCTCGTTTCGCGACTTCCATAAAATAATACAATTGCCTGAGTTCCATTTAAAACAATCTCTCCTTTGATTCATATCAATATTAGATTAATTATATCTAAATTATATATTGGAAGCATTGGTTAAAGCAATATACAATAAGTGTAGAATATTTAAACAATTTCGACGTTATGGCGTTAAAGCGAGAAACCATAATGAATTGGGATAAGAGCGAGGAGTGGGATTATGGATAGAAGTAATTTTCCAGAGAAACAAGGATTATATGATCCAATTCATGAGCATGACGCTTGTGGCATCGGACTGATCGCCAATATGAATAATGTGCCTGCACACGACATTATTGAAAAAGGAGTCTATATGTTACGCCAGCTAGATCACCGAGGAGGGCAGGGAAGCGATCCTGACACGGGTGACGGTGCGGGTATTATGTTACAGATTCCACACGAGTTTTTCAAAAAGAATTCAGGATTAAACCTACCAGATAAAGGTGAATACGGAGTAGGAATGATGTTCCTTCCGGTAGATAATCAGCTGAGACAGCGTGCAAAACAAATTGTTGAGAAAGCAATCAAGGAAGCAGGTCAAGAGTTTATTGGCTGGAGAACGGTTCCTGTAGATGAAACGACAATTGGAGAAGCGGCATGTATTGCTCAGCCTGTCATTCGACAGGTCTTTATTAAGAAAAGCGATATTTCAGCTGAAGAATTTGAACGTAAATTATACGTTATTCGTAAAAAAGCAGAGAAGCAAGTTGCTCAAGATTCTCAGTTATCAAAAACAAAGTATTATGCAGCGAGCTTCTCCAAAGATACGATTGTTTATAAAGGGATGTTAACACCAGAACAGCTAGATCAATTTTATCTTGATTTGAAAGATCCTAGTTTTAAATCAGCATTTTCAATGGTGCACTCACGCTTTAGTACAAATACTTTCCCAAGCTGGGATCGTGCCCATCCAAACCGTTATCTTATTCATAATGGGGAGATCAATACGCTTCGTGGAAATGTGAACTGGATGAGAGCAAGAGAAGGAGCTCTTCAATCGGAAGTATTTGGAGATGACATGAAAGATATTGCTCCAATTGTCCGTCCAAATGGAAGTGACTCCTCTTCATTAGATAACTGTCTTGAATTCTTGAATCTCTCAGGCCGTTCATTGCCACATGCGGCTATGATGATGATTCCAGAGCCATGGGACCGTGATGCTACGATGCTGGATCCAAAGAAGGCATTTTATGAGTATCATAGTACATTGATGGAGCCATGGGATGGTCCAACGGCTATTGCGTTTACTAACGGTCGTCAAATAGGAGCGATGCTTGATCGTAATGGTTTGCGTCCTGCACGATACGTTATTACAAACGACGACACGTTTATTCTTTCTTCTGAAGTTGGCGTTATTGAAATAGAAGAAGAGAAGATTACAGAAAAAGGCCGCTTAAGTCCTGGGAAAATGCTACTACTCGATCTAGAGGAAAAGCGCCTCGTTGACGATGAGGAGATTAAAGCGCAAATTGCGACTGATAAACCTTACCGTAAATGGCTTGATGAAAACCTTATGAGTCTTTCACCAGAAAAAGTGAAGACAAGACAGATAGATGAGAAAGAACTAGTCCAAACACAGCGTGCTTTTGGATACACATATGAAGAACTTACAAAAAATATCGCGCCAATGGTTACTGAGAAAAAAGATCCAATCGGATCAATGGGAAATGACGTGCCATTAGCTGTTCTTTCTGAGCGTCCACAGTTACTGTTTAACTACTTTAAACAGCTGTTTGCTCAAGTAACGAATCCACCAATTGATTCGATTCGAGAAGAATCCGTTACTTCAACAATGACGCTGCTTGGCCCTGAAGGAAATTTACTTGAAACCAAACCAGGAAGCGCTAGAAGAATTCGTCTTGAAACACCTATTTTAACGGATAGTCGATTTGAAGCGATTAAGGCATTAGACGAAGAGGACTTTCATCCTGAAACACTTAGTTTATTGTTTAATGCAGCACGTGGTGAAACGGAAATGGAGCATGCACTTCTGGCGTTATTCCGTAAAGCTGATCGCGCAATTAAAAACGGGAAAAGCATACTTGTTCTTTCTGATTTTGGAGTGAATCATGAGAAAGCGGCGATTCCTTCTTTACTTGCTCTAAGTGGCCTTCATCATCACTTGATTAAACGCGAGACGCGGACGAAAGTAAGTTTGATCGTAGAAACAGGTGAAGCTAGGGACGTTCATCAGTTTGCTATGTTAGTTGGTTATGGAGCAGACGCCATTTATCCATATGCTGCTTATGACTCGATTGACCATATGATTAATGACGGGACTATTGAGGGCTTTTCTTTCGAAGATGCCGTTGATAATTATATTGATGCTGCGACAACTGGAATTGTAAAAGTGATGTCCAAAATGGGCATTTCAACAATACAAAGCTATCGAGGAGCGCAAATTTTCGAGGCGATTGGAGTTAGCAACGAAGTAATTGATCGTTATTTTGCTGGTACAGCTTCGCAAATTGATGGTATTCCAATCGATGTTATTGCAACAGAAACGTTAATGAGGCATCACTTTGCTTATCATGATTCTGAATATAGTGATCTTACACTTGAAACAGGTAGTGAACTGCAGTGGAGAAATGGGGGAGAGCACCATTCATTCAATCCGAAAACCATTCATACACTCCAACACGCTGCTAGAAGTAATAACTATGAATTATATAAGAAATTCTCTGGCATGGCGTTAGAAGAGAATCTCACTTATTTAAGACAGGCGATTGATTTTGGTTCAAAAGATGCGATCTCGATTGATGAGGTTGAAAGTGTTGAATCGATTACTCGTAGGTTTAAAACGGGTGCAATGAGCTATGGTGCCTTAAGTGGTGAAGCTCACGAAGCTCTTGCGATTGCAATGAACCGTATAGGGGGACGTAGCAATAGCGGTGAAGGTGGAGAGGACCCTTCTCGTTTCACTCCTGATGAAAATGGTGATCTTCGTCGAAGCTCTATTAAACAGGTAGCATCAGGTCGATTTGGTGTATCAAGCTACTACTTAAGCAATGCAGATGAAATTCAAATTAAAATGGCTCAAGGTGCGAAACCTGGTGAAGGTGGTCAGCTACCAGGGAAGAAAGTATACCCTTGGATTGCTGAAGTACGTGGCTCGACTCCAGGTGTTGGACTAATTTCACCACCGCCACATCATGATATATATTCGATTGAGGATCTTGCCCAGCTAATTCATGATTTAAAGAATGCAAATCCATCTGCACGAATCAACGTCAAGCTAGTTTCAAAAGCAGGGGTTGGTACGATTGCTGCAGGTGTAGCTAAAGGGCTTGCAGATGTTATTCTCATTAGCGGATATGAGGGTGGAACAGGAGCATCTCCAAGAACGAGTATCAAACACGCTGGTCTTCCATGGGAACTTGGTCTAGCGGAGACGCATCAAACACTCGTATTAAATGATTTACGTGATCGTGTTGTTCTAGAAGCTGATGGAAAAATGATGACTGGTCGTGACGTCGTGATGGCAGCTATTCTAGGCGCTGAAGAATTTGGATTCTCGACAGCACCGTTAGTCGTTCTAGGTTGTATTCTTATGAGAGCGTGCCATCTTGATACATGCCCGGTTGGTGTAGCTACTCAAAATCCTGAACTACGTAAGAAATTTATGGGGAATCCGGATCACGTCGTGAACTACATGCAGTTTATTGCACAAGAAGTTCGTGAAATCATGGCTGAGCTAGGATTTAGAACGATCGAGGAGATGATTGGACGTACGGATGTACTGAAAGTAAGTCGTCGCACGAAAGATCACTGGAAAGCAAGATACCTTGATCTAAAACCGCTTCTCTATCAGCCGCATGTGTCAGAAGAGGTTGGCCGCTTCAAACAGCGTGATCAGGATCACAAGTTAGAAGCAGCACTTGACAATACCTCAATTATTCCTGCAGCACTCGGTGCGCTCGAAGAACAGAAGCCTTTTGAAGGGTCTTATGTTATTCGTAATACAAACCGCGTTGCAGGTGCTCTTCTAGGACATGAAATTACGAAGCGCTATGGCGCAGAAGGACTTCCAGAAGATATGATTCGCTTACACTTCACAGGTTCAGCAGGTCAAAGTTTTGGAGCCTTCGTACCAAATGGCGTCACAATGCAACTAGAAGGCGATGCTAATGATTATGTAGGTAAAGGGTTATCAGGTGGGAAACTGATCATTCACCCGTCCGTTAAGGCTGAGTTTGCTCGTGATGAAAATACAATTGTAGGTAACGTTGCTTTCTACGGAGCAACTTCAGGTGAAGCTTATATTAGCGGTCTCGCAGGAGAGCGATTCTGTGTAAGAAATAGTGGTGCAAGTGCGGTTGTTGAAGGTATTGGAGACAACGGTTGTGAATACATGACAGGTGGACGTGTCGTTATTCTTGGTGAGACCGGAAAGAACTTTGCAGCAGGTATGTCAGGTGGAATTGCTTATGTTCTTTCAGATGATCAGGAGGCGTTTAAGCGCAATGTAAATGCTGAAATGGTTCACATTGAATCACTACGTAACTATGACGAGATTCTTGAAGTGAAGCATTTGATTCAGCAGCATGCTTACTTTACTGATAGTCCGAAAGCGATCCGTTTCATTCAAAACTGGAATGAGGTTGTCGGGAAAATTGTGAAAGTGATTCCGAAAGAATATAAGAGAATCACAGAATCATTAGAAGAATTGAAAGAAAAAGGCTATGAAGATGACGACGCAGCATATGAAGTGTTCCAGCAGGCTAAGAACGGTCAAGTAAAGCCACGTCAAAGTGACCTGGAACCGGTATAAGGGGAGGTATTCGATTGGGTAAACCAACAGGTTTTTTAGACTATCCTAGAGAAAAAGCACGTGAAAGAGATCATTCAACACGCTTAAAAGATTGGGAAGAATACCAGCTTCCTCAATCAGAAGAAACTCTGAAAACGCAAGGGGCACGCTGCATGGATTGTGGCACGCCCTTCTGCCACTCAGGTATAGAACTAAATGGAAGTGCATCGGGTTGTCCACTTTATAATTTGATTCCTGAATGGAATCACCTTGTATATCAAGGGAAATGGAAAGACGCGCTAGATCGACTTCTTAAAACGAATAACTTTCCGGAATTCACCGGTAGAGTTTGCCCGGCACCGTGTGAGGGAGCCTGCGTAGCAGCTATTCCTGATGATGCTGTTGCAATAAAAAGTATCGAGAAGGAAATTATTGATCGCGGGTTTGCAGAAGGTTGGATGACACCCGAGCCTCCTAAAAATCGTACAGGTAAGAAGATTGCCATTGTAGGATCAGGCCCTGCTGGTTTAGCAGCGGCTGATCAGCTAAATAAAGCTGGTCATACTGTCACAGTATTTGAGCGTGACGATCGTATTGGTGGTTTACTAATGTACGGTATTCCGAATATGAAGCTTGATAAAGAATTAGTTGAGCGACGTGTGAAGCTTCTTGAAGATGAGGGAGTAACCTTTATTACGAATACCGAAATTGGTAAAGATGTCACTCAAGATGAGCTTCGTGATCAGCATGATGCTGTAATTCTTTGTACAGGTGCTCAAAAGCACCGTGATCTTCCGATTGAAGGTCGTAAGCTAGGTGGCATTCATTATGCCATGGATTATTTAAGACAGAACACGAAAAGTTTGCTTGATTCTAAGCTTCAAGATAACAAGTATGTTTCTGCAGAAGGTAAAAATGTTATTGTCATCGGTGGTGGAGATACTGGAGCGGACTGTGTGGCAACTGCGCTCAGACACGGTTGCAAAAGTGTACACCAATTTGGTAAACACCCGCAGCTAACTGCCGACCGTATGATCGATAATCCTTGGCCAGAATTCCCTAAGGTTTTTACTCTTGACTATGCTTATGAAGAAGCGCAAGCAGAGCACGGGGAAGACCCTCGTCAATATTCCATCATGACGAAAAAATTTGTTGGTGACGAAGATGGCAATGTGAAGGAACTTCATACGGTTACAATCGAAAAGCATGTTGATAAGATGGGCAATGTGTTCATGAAGGAACTCCCTGGTACAGAGCAAGTTTGGCCAGTTGAACTTGTCTTCATTGCTATTGGATTTACTGGACCTGAAGAAGGGGTTCTCGAACATTTTGAAGTAGAGCAGGACAATCGGAAACGAGCGAAGGCTGAATTCGAAGACTATCGCACAAACGTTGATGGTGTTTTTGCAGCAGGTGATGTTCGCAGAGGACAGAGTCTCATTGTATGGGCGATAAATGAAGGTCGCGGCGTTGCACGCGAGACCGATCGTTATCTTATGAATAAAACTGTCATGCCTTAATTGATGTAAAAAAGCACTCCTATGAAGGTAATGACCCCGAAAGTTAGAGTAAAACTAACTTCCGGGGGTCATCACCGAAGGGGTGCTTTTTCACTTTGTTACGATGAACGATCTTTCGTGTGGATGATGGCGAGCACAAGAGCGGAAAAGCTGACCATTAACGACAGGGCCTCAAATACGCTTAGCATCACATCACTCCTTTACATATAGAATGTCACCAGCAGGGGTTGTCCTATACGCATAAGAGGAAAAGATTTGACATAAGAATACAAATTATATACACTTAAATCAAATATCTCGATTTCGAGATAAAGGCGTCTAAAAGAACAAATTAGACGATTAAAAACCGTACTATACGGGAACCTTCTAAAGTGGATGTAATATTGAAAAGGAGACTTGTCATTTATGAAGCATACAACAGGGATACATCATATTACTGCAATTGTAGGAAATCCTCAGGAAAATATTGATTTTTATAGTGGGGTTCTTGGTCTTCGTCTCGTTAAAAAAACAGTGAACTTCGATGATCCAGGAACATACCACCTTTATTTCGGAAATGAAGAAGGGGCACCTGGTACAATTATGACCTTTTTCCCATGGTCGAAAGCACATGATGGAAAGATTGGCTCTGGTCAAGTTGGCGTAACCAGCTTCGTTGTGCCTGAAGGCAGTTTAACGTTCTGGAAAAAGCGTCTTGATAAATTAAACGTAGAAAACGGTGAGATGACTCGGTTTGGTGAAAAGGTTCTCGCTTTTGATGATCCGCATGGACTACACCTTGAACTCGTTGAAAGAGAAGAAGGGGAGCGAAACACGTGGAGTTTTGGCGGTGTTAGCACAAAACATGCAATCAAAGGATTCGCAGGTGCTACATTATTGACCGGCAAGCCGGAAGCAACTATGAATGTGTTAGAAGAAGTTCTTGGTTTTATTCGTGTAGCTGAAGAAGAAGATTTTGTTCGATTTAAATCCAGTGATTCGATAGGCAACACGGTCGACGTGAAGAAAACACCGCTAGAGTCTGGAAGCATGGGCTCAGGTACTGTCCATCATATTGCGTTTCGGGCTAATGACTTCAATGATCATGAAGAATGGAGAAACTTACTCGAAGAAAATGGGTATACTCCAACTCCGGTCGTGGATCGACAGTATTTCAATGCCATCTACTTTAGAGAAGAAGGTGGAATACTGTTTGAAATAGCAACGGATCCTCCAGGGTTTGCAAAAGATGAAGACCCTGATGAAATGGGGAAAAAGCTTCTTCTACCACCATGGCTAGAAGAGAAGCGATCTCAAATTGAAAATCATCTTGAACCAGCGGAAGCAAGAGTCCTGAATGGTGACAAATGATGAACCATCTTTTTAAACAAGGAAAAAAAGAGCTTCCGACTGTACTATTACTTCATGGTACTGGCGGAACAGAAGAAGATTTAGTTCCTTTAGCTGAGCTTATTGCTCCTGGGCATTCCATTCTGAGTGTGAGAGGGAATGTATCAGAAAACGGGATGGCGCGCTTTTTCAAGCGATTAGCGGAAGGCGTTTTTGATGAAGCGGATTTAATAGAGAGAACACATGAATTAAATGCTTTCATCGATGAATCGGCACAAAAATACGATTTTGAGCGCAACAACGTTATTGCAATAGGGTACTCAAATGGCGCTAACATCGCAGCTAGCCTTCTATTCCACGATGCAAATGCGCTTAAAGGCGCTGTCCTACATCATCCTATGGTGCCACTGCGTCATCTTGAGCTACCGAACCTTAAGCAAAAACCAATTTTCATAGGCGCTGGTGAAAATGATCCCATTTGCGCCCCTCAAGAAACAAAGGAACTTCAGGAAATGTTCTCTCATGCTGGGGCAGAGGTAACGGTTCATTGGGAAAGTGCAGGTCATCAATTAACGAGATCAGAAGCAGAAAAAGCGGCAGAATGGTTTAAAGAAAACTATTAGAACAGCTGGTTGATTTTAATTAGTTATACAATAAAAAAGCGGAAACGAGCATTAAAATCGAATGATTTTGATGCTCGTTTTATGATAAAAGATAAGTTCATACGATATTTAATGACTAGATTTTGAATCATTCATAAGCAATAAATTTACTTAATCTATTAAGTTTGAGTACATGGTTTTAGCGGGTTTAGAACCAAAAATCATTATGGTAAAATAAGGGTGATGATTTGAAGTAGTTTTCAGGTAAGGAGTCGAATGTTGGATGATGAATATTGTGAAAGGTAGTACCGCACTTGTTATGCTTGTTTTATCTACATTAGGAAGCTGGTATGAAGGTAGTGAGCTACGAAATAAGCCGTGGGAATGGGAATATAGCACATTTTTTTCAAGGGTGATAAACGGCCAAGTTACAGGGCAAGCAGATATATCAAGCCTAGATCACTTTATATATGCGGCTAAATTCAAACCGCTCTTCCCAATTCTTATGGTGGTAAGCGGTATTTATTTGCTGACGTTTTTATTTTCATTCGCCGTTAAGCATGATCGGAAGAAGTTAAAAGTCTATTATGGAAGTCTAGGAATGGGGTTACTTCTCGCAAGTTGTTTTAGCAATAATTCTCCCACAGTTGGATTAGAAATAATTTCATGGTTGCTCATCACTGTTGGTTTATTCAATATTGGAGGATTCTTATGGATCGGTAGAAGGACAAGAGACATTTAGTGTTAATAGAGTTTAATCGTTTAATTAGAGAAAAGCGGCCCTGTTATCGAGATAACAGGGCCGCCTTTTCATTTAAGCAGCTGATTTGGATGGTTTTTTATCACGATCGATGACAGCTGCCCCAATAATATCACCAAGTACGTTCGAAGCTGTACCAGCCATGCCAATCATGACGTCAACTCCAGCGATTAAAGCAACAATTTCTAAGGGAAGGTTAAACATGGTTAACACTGCTGATAATGTCACTAAGCCGGCAGCGGGAATCCCGGCCGTTCCTATGGAGAGAAGTGTACCTATGGCAACAATGGTCACATAATCCATAACGGAGAAGTTTAATCCGGTGACGTTTGCGGCAAAAACGATCGACACACCCATTCTTAACGCCCCTCCGTCTGAATTGAAGACGGCCCCGATTGGTAAAGAAAAGTTCACAATTCGTTCTGAGATGCCGGCATTTTTAGCAGAGTCAATCGCGATTGGAAGAGAAGCGATACTACTTGATGTAAAAAATGCTGTTAAGTAAGCATCTTTCGTTTGAGAAAAGAAGTTTTTAATACTTAATTTCGCATACTTTAGAAAAGAAGTATAAATCAATGCCCAAAGTAATAGAACGCCTAAATAAAAAACACCTGTGAAAGCAAGTAAAGATTGGAACGTTTGCCAGCCTTGAGTGCCGAAGGATGTTGCACTAATGGCAAAGATGCCAAACGGTGCATAAAGCAAAATACCTTGCAGTAACAAAAAGAATAAGTCATTTGCAGCGGAGAATAGCTTATGAAGTCTCTCGCCAGATTCACGCAAGTCATTTTTCTCAGAATAGCGCATTTTCCCCATAGTTAATCCAATGATTACAGCAAGAAAGAGTATACCCATGAGTTGTCCTGAAGAAAAGGTTTCAAAAAGGTTATTCGGAACGATATTTAAGAGAACATCAGAAAAACCAGGAGTGTCAGGCTTTTCAACTTTCGTATCCGGAAGTGTTAGACCAGATCCAGGGCTAATCCATAAAGCGATTGTAACCCCTATTAAAACAGCGGCTGCTGTTGTTAATCCGTAATATACTAACAGTTTTCCACCTAATTTCCCAAGGTATTTTGGGTTCATTTGATTGATTGCAAGCACAACTGTTAGAAAAATAACTGGAATGGCTACTAGGTTAAGCAAGTTGATTAGAATGGTGCCAAGCGGTTTAATGAATTCTATACTTGAGCCAAAAAGAATTCCAGCTGTAATACCAAGTATAAAGCCAAGCGTCATTTTTAGTATGAATGAAGAATTTTTATACATATGCCACATTTTTTGCATTGTTCCACCTCTTATTAAATAGTGTTATTAGTATAACAGCTACATAATAATTTGTTTAGAATTTGAATTTTCATTTATCGTATTTGTTAAAATTATATGGTTTATATAACAATGAGCCAATGGTGTTTATATTAGTTGATAGCACGTGTCCACCGAATACAGTTTCACTTCATTTTTTATTTCAATATAGTTTCTAAGGTGGAGCTGTTCTCTCCGGAAATCATCTTAAACGACATGGTATACTAGCTTTGTAGGAAATTAAAGGAGATAATCGGATGATTTTTACAACTGCAGGAAGACCGACTGAAGCACTCATTAAAGAGGCTATAAAACTGAGTCATAATTATGAAGGTACTTACATATCAAGAGAAAAACGATCGATTCAACAAATCATTCATCTTTATCAGGAAATAGTTGTGGTTGTCGGTTTTGATCGATTATATTTGTATAAAGAAAGCGCTGAAACACCGATTTTCTTTCATCCAAACTCGGCGATGTTTCGTTGCAAGGCGGTTCTAAATGGTCGTGATGATGCGTTCATTAAGGCGAGTGGTCTTAGTGAAGGAATGAGCTTGTTAGATTGTACAGCAGGTCTTGGTTCTGACAGCATCGTTGCGAGTTTAATAGTAGGCGAATTCGGTAGTGTCCAAGCAATTGAGGGTTCAGAGCACGCACTATTACTGCAAGAAGGATTAAAAAAATGGGAAAGTAATAATAACTACGTAGATAAGGCAATGAGGCGAATAACAGTTCGAAGTAATAAATATGAAGACGTATTACCTCATTTAATGGAGAACTCGGTTGATGTTGTATATTTTGACCCAATGTTTGAAGATTCTATCTTAGCATCTGACGGCATATCTGGTATCAAACAGGTTGCGATTTATGATGCACTCACAGAAAATATGGTGATGGAAGCTAGACGAGTTGCCCGCATAAGAGTTATTTTAAAAGATTCATTTAAAAGCTCCCGGTTTGAACAGTTAGGTTTTCAACAACAAATTCGAAAAACATCGAAATTTCATTATGGAATACTTGAATGCAAGGAGTGAGGCGCTTTGTTACCAGACCATCTTGATCACCAGTTGAAAGTTTTGTTTATCGGTTTTAACCCTGGACTCCAGTCCGAGAATGAGGGGCATCATTATGCAAACCCAACAAATCGTTTTTATTCCGTATTAAAAGAAGCGGGTCTTACAGATCGTAAGCTCTTACCAGAGGAAGACCATAGGCTTTTAGAATATGGGTATGGCCTCACGAATATCGTAGATCGTCCTACGCGAGGAGCGGCTGACTTAACGTCTGATGATTACACAAAAGGACGAGAGCAGCTTAGCAAGAAAATTAGATTGTATAAGCCCGAAGTCAATTGTTTTGTAGGAAAAGGAGTTTACCAGAAATTCTCGGGTGTTAGAAAGGCTGAGTGGGGATATCAACCCGTTAATCAAATAGATGGTGTGCAAGATTTTGTGGCACCATCAACTAGCGGATTAGTTAGGATGACACTTGAGGAATTAGTAGAAATCTATCGGCATTTAAGTACAATGCTAAGAAAATGAACGACATAGATTTTGTTCTCATTCGAGAATCAACAGTATCTAGCTAAGTACAGAGAAATAGTCCCTTCGTAAGAACATGTCGTACATTACTGGTGCCACATTAATCGAAAATTCTCTAATGATTAGCCATTACGAGCATATATTATTTAAAAAGCTATGTTAGTTAATAGTGATGATATATCGGCTTTCGGTAAAAAACAACAACGTTCCATCTAGCCATTAAAGAGGGTGAATGCTGTGCCTTTTATGTTTGATAAAGATCGATTTGTAGATGAACGTTCCTTAAGTCTTAGCATTAAAAATAAAGGGCTAAACTATGGTTTAGGTTGCATAGAAGGTATACGCGCCTTTTGGAATAAAGAACAAAAGCAGCTTTTTGTTTTTCGATTAGATAATCATTTTAAAAGGTTCCACGGCTCTGGAAAAAGCTTGTATATTCCCATTCCCTATTCTATAGATCAGTTGTCTGAGATTACCAGGCAGTTACTATCAATCAACCAAGTGACTCAAGATGTTTATATACGGCCGCTTTGTTTCAAAGGAGCTAATACGTTACGTCCAGATTTAAATGATCCATTAAATCATCTAGCAATCTACCTGGATCTTACCGAGTATGAGCCAAAACCTTCTATAAATGTATGTGTTTCCTCTTGGACAAGAGTAGGAAGTAATATGATTCCTCCACAAACAAAATCAACAGCTGGCTACTTGAATTCAGGGTTGGCAATTAATGAAGCGGTGTTAAACGGTTATGATGGGGCTCTTTTTTTAACTAGAGAAGGGAATGTAAGTGAGGGAGCTACTAATAACCTCTTTATCGTACGAAGGAATGAAGTTGTGACTCCTCCAGTATCTGATGATATTCTTCCTGGAATCACTCGAAATACCGTTGCTCAAATTGTATACAGAGAGTTGGGATTATCAATGCGAGAACAGAGTATTACGAGAGTTGAGTTATACGAGGCAGATGAAGTGTTTCTTACGGGAACGGCTCTTGGAATTAAACCAGTAGTGGAGATAGATCGAAGAATGATAGGAAATGGTAAAATCGGTCAGATTACACATAAAATCCAAAAAACGTATGACCAGATCGCTCGTGGGGGGATATCATCCTATATTAGCTACTGTACTTCTGTGTATTAAAATGCAAAAATATTCGAGCTAAATCGCTTAAGGTACTATATCCTTTACGATGGATATTTTTAATAAACGAGTAAAAAGAAGAGAAATTCAATTTGCTAAACCGTTAATCTTAGCACCAGCATAAACTGCTTTTTTTCTATTAATGTAGTATTTAATTCTATTTTGATATACTTTACTGCCGAATTCCACCATTATTACTTAGCGGTTTAGCGAATTGGTTTATTAGTTGGATGAGACAGTATATAGAAATGGGGTCCATCAATAAAAGGGATTTCAAGCATATTTATTATAGAAAAAGCGGTTATCACCATTTAAGGACAAAGTGATAACCGTTCATATTTTCTATACAAATCGCAGCAATAATCGTTTCAACAGAGGCGTTAAATAAGCGGGAATCTCATTAGCAGAAGGAATCACAAGGCTTTGTGTGCCGTAGATATTTCGCATCGTATTTTTTTCCTTTTCCTGTGGTTCCCCGTTAGATAAGAAAACACCGATTACTTCAAAGCCTTTTTTCCTTGTTTGCATCACGGCTTCATGAGTATCGATGATACCATTTTCGCTGTAATCGTATGCGGAAGGCTCGCCGTCTGTAAACACAAGTAAAATTTTATGTTTTTCATTTCGTTCGGCTAATTCTTGAGCAACTTTTCGAATCGCATACCCATCCCGATTGTCTTCTTCAGGTTCCAATTGCATAATTTTAGCCCCTTCATGAGCTTGAGTCGATCGGTTGTAATCAACAATTTGAAATAGGGTATTCGGTTGTTCCTGATCATCAGCATCGAATGCATCTTCATAGAATCCAGTGATCGAGTGTTTAATATTAAGTCCTTTTAGCGTCTCATGGAAAAGCGTGATTCCTAGTCGTGTTTCTTCCATCTTGTCGTACATCGATGCCGAGCAATCGACGAGCAACGAGAACGTTACATCAAGCTCTGTACTAGGCGCATTCTTTTTATAAAAGAGACGAGGGTTTTCGTCTGTTAATAGCCTTAGTAGCTTGCGGTTCAATCGTCCAAAGTGAAGATCACTTCTAGGAGCAATTTGTTTTTGCTCAATCGTTTTTTGGATCGCAGCACGAAGTGATTTTTCAGCGTATTGGATGTCAGCCTTCGCAGTTCGATAATTCGAAAGCTCTTCAGAAGTTGGTTTTTCGGCATGACGAATCACTTCTTTTACGTTTCGATTCGCTTCACCTAGAGGATCCTGTGAAGAAGCAACAGCTTTTGTCTCACGACTTTCAAGAATTGCCTCTTCATCAAACTGACTGCCTTCTGACTGCTTAGAAGCACCTTGGACACTGACAAAGGCCTGATCACCAGATTCTTCCTTTCGCTCGCCTTCACCAATCAGATCTGATTTAGCGCCTTCTTCTAAGTCAAATTGAAGGAAGTTGGATCCTTCTTGCTCCTGCTCTTCATGCCACGTATTCATTTCCTCATCATACGTTTCTTTATCTTCTTTATCAGTCGTTTCCATCGTATCGTCACTTTTTAACTGACGAGCTTCTTCATCTTCAACAACAGCGGAAGCGTTGGCCGAGGTTCCATACATCGTTAAATATTCTGTTGTCATATCGAAATGATCATCATTGAGCTCCTGACAAAATGCGTTTGTGAGAGTGGCAACGTCTTTTGTTGAACTTGCTTTAGAAATCTCAATAATTAAATGGCGCAGATAGGGCTTATATTCTGCTAGTTCATTTCCGAGAGCAACTGGTTTACCGATCGCTTGTAGATAAATTGCGCAGAATAATGCATCAAGCAGCTGATTCTGGCGATTATGAACTTCAAGACGACCACGAAAACGCTTTTGAAATAACGTTCGTCTTGTATCAAAAGCAGAGCTCATTCCTGGTCGGATAGACTTACAAATCTGCTCGAGTCTTATATCCTCTAATAATGCAAACAGTTGCTTACGGAAAAGAGGATGTGATTGTTGTTTGATAGAGGAGAGGAAGTGATCTACTTCATTGAAATTCGTATAATGAACATTACCAAGTGCACGAAGGTAAATATCACTTTTCATACCATCATATTGCGTTCCATCAAAAATATCATTCCAATAATGACTGACCGTAATCAACTGTTCGGCTGGTCTGTAGTAAGAATGGAAAGCGAACTGAACTTCACTCTCTAGATGACTCAGTGTTTCAGCGAGATCAGATAAACTTAGATGAAGAAACGGATCAGTCTGATTCTCAGCAAAGTTTAGAAACTTCATTTATGATTTCTCCTGATAACGTCCGAAAATTGTTTCTGCGATGTTTTCCACTGCAGCTTTTTCACGCTCATCTTCAAGCTTATCTGTAATCGCTCGTTTAATCGCGCGTCTCGCTTCCATAAATGTTGTTAAGTCACAAGCGTCTAGAAGTGAACGAGGAGAGGCGGCTTCCTCTGAAATTTGACCATCTCTTACTTTTGATTGAAGATCAGCAGATAACGTAACAAACTGATCCAGCTGTTTTGAATCATCTAAAAGCGATTGTTCACTTAACATTTCTTTTAAAGCTTCTCCCTGTAGGTAAGGTACTTCTATCACGATAAAGCGATTTTTTAATGCTTCATTTAATGGTGCTGTTCCAATATATCCTTCATTAATTGCAGCAATGACGCCAAAGTTCTCTTTTGCCCGAACCGTTTCTCCTGTGAAAGGGTTTAGAACCATACGACGATAGTCAAGTACACCATTTAGAATGGGAAGTGTTTCTGCTTTTGCTGTATTAATTTCATCAATATAGAGAAGTTCGCCGTTTTTCATCGCGTTTTCTACTGGTCCAGGAATGAATGTAATATGAGCATTGTTCTGATCGTCATATGTTAACGTTTTATACCCTAGAAGCGCTTCCGCATCAAGGTCAACAGAACAGTTAATCGAGTACATTGGCTGGTTAAAGAAGTAGCTAATTAGTTCGGCTAGTTTTGTCTTACCAGCACCTGTCGGCCCTTTAAGAAGCACATTTTTACCTAGAATCAAAGATGTGACGGCATCTTTTACGATCGACATATCTGGTGCTGTATAGCCTTCAGATCCGATGAGATAGTGCTCTGGATTGGAGTTTGCCTCGCGTCTTGCTTCAATACGGCCTTGTATTTTATCTGGAATATCAAACGTTTCATATAATTGCATCTTTCATACCTCCGAGTTTCGAATTCATGTGTATTCAAAAGTTAACTATAACGGAAAAAAACAGTCTCTGTCTAATGAAAGTCGTTCGAATGCCAACGTCAATCATTTTACCAGGCGCAATAGATGAGCTATACTAGTTCTAGCAAGTAGGCCTAAGAAAGAAGGGGGCATAAGAATGAAGCCTATTCAAATAGAAAAAGTACAAGAAATCCTTGAAACATTTGAGAACAAAGAACTGTATTTTCACTTAGAAACAACGAGTGGAGCCTATGCTGCTCAAGATAAAGAAAAGCTTGCGGTTGGAGCTTACATAAGAAATGGCTCAATCAAATTCACCAATGTCAAAATGGCAGGTAACGGTCCATTCCGCGTTGGGTTTAAATTAAATGACGGTTGGATGTACGCTGAAGGCTTAACGGATTATCAGTTGGATGATGGTCGTTTATTAATGGCAGGTCATGATTCAAGCGGACGTTTAGCAGTAGCTGTTCAATTAAGCTATACACCATTCGATTAAGGAGGAAACGATTATGGAGAAACAAGTCCTCGTTGTCTTCCCGCATCCGGATGATGAAGCTTTCGGAACTGCAGGATTGATAACGAAATTTGTAAATGAAGGCGTGCCTGTCACGTATGCATGTGCAACGCTCGGAGAAATGGGACGCAATATGGGGAATCCATTTTTTGCGACAAGAGAAACACTTCCAGAAGTACGAAAGAAAGAATTACAAGATGCCTGCAACGCTATGGGCGTAAAAGATCTTCGCATGCTCGGGTTTAGAGACAAGACGCTTGAGTTTGAAGACCCTGAACTGCTTGTATCTACAATTGGAGAGCTAGTTGATGAATTAAACCCATCATTAATTATTACATTTTATCCAGAATACGGTATCCATCCGGATCATGATGCTTGCTCTGCAGCTGTCATAGAAACGTTAAAACGAATCCCGAAGGAAAAACGTCCAACGGTTTATGCTTTGCCAATTACTCCGGACCGTGAAGTGGTACTTGGTAAACCTGATAAAGTTTTTGATGTAACGGATGTGTTAGAAACGAAGATCAAAACCATTGAAGCACACCGCTCCCAAACAGAGGCGATGGTGGCAAGACTTGAAGATGGTTCAATGGATCCTAATTCTGAAATGATGTCGTTTATTAAACAAGAATCTTTCTGGATCTATCCATTTGATGAATAAGATCTGTTGGGTTCATATCTATTCCGTGTAGAACATGTTATAATTTGCACTATATTACGATAGATGGAGGAATACGACCTAAATGATTACAGTTACAGATGTCGGCTTACGATATGGTGATCGTAAGCTTTTTGAAGATGTTAATATTAAATTTACTCCAGGAAACTGTTATGGACTAATCGGTGCTAATGGTGCAGGTAAGTCAACGTTTCTTAAGATTTTATCAGGTGAAATCGAACCACAAACTGGCGATGTTCACATGGGACCGGGTGAACGACTTGCTGTCCTGAAACAGAACCATTTCGAATACGAAGAGTATGAGGTTCTTAACACCGTAATTATGGGACATGCACGTCTTCATGAAGTAATGCAGGAGAAGAATGCGATCTACATGAAAGAGGATTTCTCAGATGAAGATGGTATGAAAGCTGCAGAGCTTGAAGGTGAATTTGCTGACCTTAACGGGTGGGAAGCTGAATCAGATGCAGCTGTATTACTTAGAGGACTTGGTATTTCTGAAGATCTCCATGACAAGAAGCTCGCAGACCTTACTGGTTCTGAAAAAGTGAAAGTACTTCTTGCACAGGCACTTTTTGGTTCGCCTGATATTCTTCTACTGGATGAGCCTACGAACAACCTTGATCTTGGCGCCATTCAATGGTTAGAAGAATTCCTTATTAACTTTGAGAATACCGTTATTGTTGTGTCCCATGACCGCCACTTCCTAAACAAAGTGTGTACGCATATGGCTGACCTTGATTACGGTAAAATTCAAGTGTATGTGGGTAACTACGATTTCTGGTATGAATCAAGCCAGCTTGCTCGTACGATGAAAGAAGATGCGAACAAGAAAAAAGAAGAGAAAGTAAAGGAACTTCAAGCGTTTATCCAGCGCTTTAGCGCGAACGCGTCGAAGTCTAAACAGGCTACGTCCCGTAAGAAGCTTCTTGATAAGATTACGCTTGATGATATTAAGCCTTCTTCAAGAAAATACCCTTACGTTGCCTTTACACCAAATCGTGAAATCGGAAACGACGTGCTTCACGTAGAAGGTTTAACAAAAACGATTGATGGTGTAAAAGTACTTGATAACGTAAGCTTTATGCTAAATAAAGATGATAAAGTGGCACTCGTAGGGCGTAATGAAATTGCGAATACGGCGCTAATTAAAATCTTGATGGGTGAAATGGAAGCAGATAGCGGAACGTTCAAGTGGGGCGTTACCACTTCACAAGCTTACTTCCCTAAAGATAACTCTGATTACTTTGAGGGTGTGGATACGAACCTTGTTAATTGGCTTCGTCAATATTCCCCAGAAGATCAAAGCGAGAGCTTCCTACGCGGATTCCTTGGAAGAATGCTTTTCTCTGGTGAAGAAGTATTGAAGAAAGCAAGCGTTCTTTCCGGTGGCGAAAAAGTTCGCTGCATGCTTTCAAAAATGATGCTTAGCGGTGCGAATGTTCTTGTACTTGACGATCCGACAAACCACCTGGATCTTGAATCAATTACTGCACTCAACAATGGTCTTATGAATTTCAAAGGTGCAATGATCTTTACATCTCATGACCACCAGTTCATTCAAACGATCGCAAATAGAGTAATTGAAGTAACACCTAAAGGGATCATTGATAAAGAAGCAACTTATGATGAGTACCTTGAAAACACTGAATTACAAGCAAAAGCACAAGAAATGTACAAGTAATACAAAAAGCGGCACCCTTCTGGGAGCCGCTTTTTGTTTATATAATTCTTCCGACTCTTTGTACGTGACGGAGACGTAGGAAGAGCGTAATAGCAGCAACGAAAAGTCCCGCACTAAGCCCAACCCAGTAGCCGTATGGACCGAACGCTGTGTATTTCGCTAGTAAGTAGCCTGAAGGAAGGCCAATCACCCAGTAAGAAATGAGACTCATAACAAGCGTTACGTTAACATCTTTATATCCTCTAAGCGCTCCTTGTATGGGAGCAGCAACGGCATCGGAAAGCTGAAAGAAGATGGCGTAAATAAGGAATACTTTAATTAAATCAAACACTCCCTGGTTGCTTGTATACCAACTCGCGACGGTGTCATTGAAGAGAAATAAACAAAGAGCTGATAGTAAGGCCATTAGAACAGCAAAGACAATGCCCATATAGCTGTATTGCTTTGCATCCTGTAATCTTCTTGCCCCAACCTCAAATCCAATAGCAATTGTTAACGCCATTGATATACTAAGGGGGATCATATATAGAAGAGAAGCAAAATTAATGGCTGCCTGGTGAGCAGCGATCGTTTCGGTTGTATACGTGCTCATTAAAAGTGTAACGGCCGCAAAAATACTGACTTCAAAAAAGATAGAAAAACCTATCGGAACACCGATTTTTAGCTGTTCTTTCCAGGTAGAAAAGGATATTGGATAAAAACGGTTGAAAATCTTATACGCTCGGAATGGTCTTACTCTGATGACAACTAGTAAGGCGATCAAAAGAATAAACCAATAAGTGATCGCTGATGCATATCCAGCACCAACACCTCCTAATTCAGGGAATCCCCATTTACCGAAAATCAAAACATAATTGAAGAATACGTTGATTGGAAGCGACGTTAAAGTTACTAGCATCGTCGTTCTTGTTTCACCAAGTGCATCAAAGAAACTCCTTAGAACGGAATAAATAAACAGTGGAATTATACCGAAAGAAAGTCCGATAAGATATTCTTTTGCAATTTGAGCAACTTTGCTATTAAGATCCATGGTGTTTAAAATAGGGTCTAATATAAAATAACCAACAACTAATATACTAACGGAAAGAGCAATGGAAAGGTAAATGCCCTGAAGTACTGAAAATGAAACCCGATCTTCCTGCTTTGCACCGATATAATGCGAAACAATCGGAGTGATGGCAAGTAATATTCCACTTAATCCTGTAAATACAGGAACCCAGAGACTTGAACCAATGGCAACTCCAGCAAGATCATTTGCCCCAGCTCGTCCACTCATAATCGTATCAACGAAATTCATTGAGTAGAGACCAACTTGAGTGATTAAAATGGGGTAAAGAATGATGGCTAATAATTTGATCTTTTCCTTGATCGTTTTAGTTGGATACATGGTGCAACATCCTTGCTATGTAGAATAATGAACATGGAAATTATAGCATATTCCCCATCGTAGATTATGTAGTTATGATATACTTATTATGTGAAGTAATGAGCATGTTTTAAAACGAGGTGAATGGAATAGTGAATACAACCAGAGAATCGAAAACAAACATTATTCTTTTTGATGGGGTTTGTAATTTATGCAATGGATTAGTGAAGTTTATGTTTAAGTATGATAAAAAAGCTGTTTTTTCTTTTGCTTCTCTCCAATCGAATACGGCTAAGCGTCTCCTTCATGACGCTGAACTAACAGACGTTCCGGATAGTGTGATTGTCATTAAGGATGGAAAGGCGCTTGTTAAATCAGATGCAGCTCTTTATATTTTAAAACAGCTAGGAGGCTTTTTTAGTCTTTTTCTTATACTTCGACTTTTACCATTACGGCTAAGAGACAAAATTTATGACGGCATTGCAAAGCGCCGTTACAAATGGTTTGGGAAAAATGAAAGTTGTATGATTCCATCAAAAGAACAAAGAGAGAGATTTTTATAATTGTAGTTCAATCATTTTATTGGATTATAGTTTTTTGCTAATTACTGTTAATATTAATAGAAGTACTCATAAAAATCTCTCGATATTATCTAATAACGAACATTTTTAATGATTTTTTATAAGAATGTTCATATTTTTATTGTTATAACTAATGATCTTTGTTATGGTATTAAAGTACTAACTTAATCATTTCTTACTCGTATATCCTCAGAAATATGGTCTGAGTGTTTCTACCCGGTTCCCGTTAAAGTACTGGACTACGAGTTGAAGTATGCATGTAGCTGACTTAACATTTAGTTTTACTAATAACTTTGGCAGGGATATTTGACGCATATTTTAACTTTCGTAGGTCTGGACAGTAGAACATCTTCTACAAAATCCTGGCCTATTTCTTTTGATTTTAATACGAGAATCACAATCTAGAGGGGGGAGAATGACAACAGAAGAAAAGTTTACTATTGTCAGTCACAAATCACGTATTTGATGAAGAAGAGTGTCCGAACTTACATACTAGGGAGAGAAAATCAATGAGGAAACCATTTTTTAAAAAATACGCTACATCAGCTATGATAACTTTACTTTTGTTAGTTGTTTTGTCAGCCTGTAACTCTGCACCAGAATCTTCAGCTGAACAAGAGAAAACAGAAAGGCCAATCATTGTACAGGGACCAATGCCAATTGAAGCAGAAGAGTTCGCACAAAAATTAGAGAATGTAACAGAAGAAAATTCAGGTTCGTTCGTTTTTTACAAAGGGACAGTGGATGATTATCCTGTTATCGTTACGAAAACAGGTAAAGGAATGGAGAATACGGCAGCTGCCACTGCATTAGCAATAGAGAAGTATAACCCGATCGCGATTATCAATCAAGGAACATCAGGAGGACATGATCCTGAATTGGACGTATTTGATATCGTATTAGGGCAAAGAACCACAAACACGGGTTCATTAAAAACAACTAATCTCGAGGAGAGTGAGGGTATTAAGCCAACGGAATGGAAACCAATGGACTTAATGGCGTCTGAAGGTAGCGCAGGAGAAGATCCAGATGCAGAAAACATCCGATACTTTGATGGAGATAAGGACTTACTTGCTGCAGCAAACGCCGTGAAGGAAGAATATACAAAAGGAAAAGTTGTGGAAGGAACAATTGGTTCAGCGGATGTATGGAATAATGAAATTGATCGTATCAAGTGGTTTCATGAAAATTATGGTACATCCGTTGAAGAAATGGAAGGTGCTGCAGGAGCACAAATCGCTCAAGCCTTCGATGTTCCTTTCCTAGGGATTCGTATTCTTTCAAATAATAAAGTAAATGGAGGAGAATACAACCCAAATACTGCTGAAGCAAATCAGGAATATGTTTATAAGGTCGTTCAACAATATATTAAGAATCAAAAAGAGAACTAGCATCCACGAAGTGTCTAGTAATCGTAGTCGATAAATACAACCATAGGTTTTAACAAAAACAGCTTAAGTAGTAAGTGCGGAGAGAGCCGTACTTCACTTAGGCTGTTTTTTTTGATCCATCTTCTTTTAGAGACTCGCGACAGAATGATAGTTTTTTGTACATTTTATTTTACATTTTGTATAGTGCATCGAAGAAATGAATCTTCTACACTTTTATTAGAAAGAATATTCAGTTAACTACTGCGAATAGGAGGGCATACATATGGCAGATTCAGTGAAAATTGGCCTAATTCAGGCGAAAAATGATGTGGATGGTAGTGAATCAGTTGACCTTCACAAAGAAAAAGCCATTGAAAAACATATTCACCTTGTAAGAGAAGCAAGTGAAAAAGGAGCTCAAATTGTTTGTCTTCAGGAGATCTTCTATGGACCGTATTTTTGTGCAGAGCAGAATACAAAGTGGTATGACGCTGCAGAAGAGATCCCCGAGGGTCCAACGACAGTGAGATTTCAGGCGCTTGCTCGAGAACTTGGTATTGTGATTGTTCTACCTATTTATGAGCGAGAAGGCATCTCAACCTATTATAATACTGCTGCGGTTATTGATGCTGATGGTTCTTATCTTGGTAAGTACCGGAAACAACACATTCCTCATGTAGCAGTTGGAGACAACGGCCATGGATTCTGGGAAAAATACTATTTTAAGCCTGGTAATCTTGGTTATCCGGTGTTCGACACGGCTTTCGCAAAGATAGGCGTGTATATTTGTTATGATCGTCATTTTCCAGAAGGAGCAAGACTGCTTGGTTTAAACGGCGCAGAGATCGTTTTTAATCCTTCTGCAACGGTAGCTGGACTTTCTGAGTACTTATGGAAGCTAGAGCAGCCAGCTCATGCTGTTGCGAACGGTTACTATCTTGGAGCCATTAATCGAATTGGGACAGAGGGACCTTGGAACATGGGCGAATTCTATGGACAATCTTATCTTGTTGATCCACGAGGCAATTTTGTAGCGATGGGTTCAAGGGATGAAGATGAAGTGATTATCGGTGATGTAAATAAAAAGATGATTCGTGAAGTTCGAGATACGTGGCAATTTTATCGCGATCGCCGTCCTGAGACATATGGGGAAATGACTTCACTATTGCCTTGATGGAAGTGAAAGCAGGTGTGGCTTCGCCGCCTGCTTTTTCATTTAAGGATCTATTAGTTTATCAAGCGGAAAGCGTAATTTAAACAGGGGGGACGAATATGAATACAAGCGAACCAGCGATCCAAAAGGAACTGCAGAAAGGGTTTACTGAAGTTGTTCCACCTCTCACGAATCAGGAAGCATTTCAAGAATCTCAAAGATGTCTTTACTGCTATGATGCTCCTTGTATCAAGGCGTGTCCAACCGGCATAGATATACCAACTTTCATTAAAAAAATCGCTTCAGGAAACATGAAAGGGTCAGCAAAAACAATTATGACTGCAAACCCAGTAGGAGCGAGCTGTGCAAGAGTATGTCCGACAGAAGAACTATGTGAAGGTGCATGTGTGTTAAATCATTCAACAAAACCAATTTTAATTGGTAACCTGCAGCGCTACGCTACAGATTGGGCAATTAAAAATGATCAAGTGCTATTTAAAGAAGGACAACCAAACGGGAAGAAGGTTGCCATTGTAGGAGGCGGACCAGCTGGTCTATCAGCTGCTCGCGAACTTGCGCTACTTGGCTATAGCGTCACAATCTATGAAGCTGAGAAACAGGCAGGTGGACTTGATACGTATGGCATCGTGTCTTTTCGGTTACCAAAATCTATTTCACTCTGGGAAGTGGAGCAAATTGAAAGGTTAGGCGTCACCATTAAAACGGGTGTGAAAATAGGCGTTGACCTTCCATTTGAAGAGTTAGTTTCTACAAATGACCGCGTTATTTTAGCAATAGGAATGGCAAATGTTCCAGATCTTCAAATTTCAGGGGAAGAAGCTGATGGTGTTTACGATGCCATTGAACTCGTCAAAATGACAAAGAATGCGCCATTTCCAACTCACTTAAAAGGAAAGAAAGTTGTCGTGATAGGAGCAGGGAATACAGCGATTGATGGGGCCACCTGCTCTGTTCGACTCGGTGCAGAAAACGTCAAAATACTTTATCGTCGATCTGAACAAGAAATGACTGCTTATGACTTTGAATATGAATTTGCCAAGCAGGATGGCGTTGAGTTTCGCTGGTTAACACAGCCGGTTGAAATCATGACAAATGAAACTGGCGATGTAGAAGGAATGAAATGCGTCAAGATGAAGCTTGGGGAAGCGGATGAAGATGGGCGAAGGAGGACAGAACCTATTCCGGATTCTGAATTTCTTATTGAATGTGATGCTGTGGTGAAAGCGATTGGCCAAAAGCGGCATCTTCCATTTATAGAAGAGCTTGGTCTTGCTCATCAAGACGGTGTCATTTTAATTAACCAAGAAACGATGGAAACATCGAATCCAAAAATCTATGCGTGTGGAGATGTTATTTTCGGAAAAGGACAGGGAGAAGCCATGGTTGTTTCAGCGGCTCAACAGGGGAAAACGGCTGCTTATCATATGCATGAAAGCTTAAAAGCAACGTACTCAGCGTAAGAGGAGAAAGGGGAATATCGATGGCAGATCTTAGAACGAATCTTGCGGGTATCACTTCACCGAATCCATTTTGGTTAGCATCCGCTCCGCCAACCAATTCCGGCTACCAAGTACAACGTGCATTCGAAGCGGGATGGGGAGGAGCTGTTTGGAAAACGCTTGGAGACCCGATCCTGAATGTTTCTTCGAGATACGCAGCCGTTCATTTCAATGGCCAAAGAGTAGCGGGTTTTAATAATATCGAGCTAATTACAGATCGGCCACTTGAAGTGAATTTGAAAGAAATCTATGAAACGAAGAAAAAATTTCCTAACCACGCCGTGGTCGCTTCATTAATGGTTGAGCCTAATCAGGAAGCATGGCATGAAATTGTTAAAAAGACGGAAGCAGCTGGCGTTGATGGCCTTGAGCTTAATTTTGGCTGTCCACATGGAATGGCTGAACGGGGAATGGGCTCTGCTTCAGGACAAGTCCCTGAGCTTGTTGAGAAACAAACTTTTTGGGCAAAAGAAGCTGCAGAAACTCCAGTCATCGTTAAGTTAACGCCTAATATTACAGATATCACAGCGACGGCTGAGGCAGCTGTTAGAGGCGGAGCTGATGCGGTGAGTATGATTAATACAATTAATAGTCTTGCTGGAGTTGATATTGATACATGGCTACCGATTCCGCATGTTGGCGGAAAAGGAGCGCATGGTGGCTACTGTGGTCCAGCGGTTAAGCCGATTGCGCTAAATATGGTAAGTGAATGTGCGAGAAACAGCCGTATTAACGTGCCGATTTCTGGTATGGGCGGTGTATCTAACTGGCAAAATGCAATTGAATTTATGTTGATGGGTGCAAGCAATGTTCAAATTTGTACAGCCGCCATGCATCACGGCTTTCGAATTGTGGAGGATCTTATCGACGGATTGTCCTCTTACCTTGACGAACGAGGCATTCTTTCGGTCCAAGACATCATTGGGAAATCTGTTCCAACTTTCTCTGACTGGGGCAATCTTGATCTTAACCATAAAGTGGTGGCGCGTATTAACAATGACGTTTGCATCAATTGCAATAAATGCCACATTGCATGTGAGGACACTTCGCATCAATGTATCGATATGCTAAATGACCCAGATGGGCATGCGATTCTTCAAGTAAGAGAAGAGGATTGTGTAGGCTGCAATTTATGTTCCATTGTTTGTCCAGTTGATGGAGCAATCGATATGATTGAAGTACAAAGTGATTTGCCACAAATGACCTGGAACGAACGTCAATCTCTTATCGGTTCGCTTAAAGATATCAAAATATCCAAATAAGTAGGGGGATTTAAAATGAAAAAAATCATTCGAAATGGGACTATTGTAACGGCCAGTGAAACGTACCAGGCAGATATTCTAATATCTGATGGCATTATTTCTTCCATTGGGAAGAACATTGAAGAAGAAGGAGCTGAAATCATTGAGGCGAGTGATCGCTACGTATTTCCTGGAGGAATCGATCCACATACACATCTAGAAATGCCTTTTGGTGGTACGGTCTCAAAAGATGATTTTGAAACAGGGACGATTGCTGCAGCTTTTGGAGGCACCACATCTGTCATCGATTTTTGTCTTACTGAGAAAGGAAAGCCTCTATCAACAGCAATTAAGACATGGCACGACAAATCAAAGGATAAATCGGTCATTGATTATAGTTTTCATTTAATGATTAGCGAAATAAACGACAGTGTTTTAGAGCAGCTTCCTGACGTGATTAATCAGGAGGGGATCACATCTTTCAAAGTTTTCATGGCTTACAAAAACGTTTTTCAATCAGATGATGAAACCCTTTATCGGACTCTTTTAGCAGCTAAAGAACTCGGAGCATTGGTCATGGTTCATGCTGAGAATGGTGATGTGATTGAATATTTAACGAGAGAAGCGCTATCGAAAGGTCAGACTGAACCTATTTATCACGCATTAACGAGACCACCAGAAGTGGAAGGAGAAGCAACAGGTCGTGCGGCTCAATTAACTGGCCTTGCTTCTTCTCAACTATATGTTGTTCATGTTAGCTGTCAGGAAGCGGCTGATAAAATTGCCGAAGCAAGAAAGAAAGGCTATGACATCCATGGTGAGACTTGTCCGCAATATCTTGTTTTAGATCAGTCCTACTTAGAGAAACCGAATTTCGAAGGGGCAAAGTATGTATGGAGTCCGCCACTTCGTGAAAAGTGGAACCAGGAAGCTCTTTGGACCGCTCTTCGAACTGGACAGCTTGAGACGATTGGTTCTGATCAGTGTTCGTTTGATTTTAATGGCCAAAAAGACCTCGGTCGAGATGATTTTACAAAAATCCCTAATGGCGGTCCAATGATTGAAGATCGGTTTAGTATTCTTTTCTCGGAAGGAGTACTTAAAGGAAGGATTTCATTAAATCAGTTTGTTGATATTACTTCAACAAAATCAGCGAAGCTATTTGGATTATTTCCTAAGAAGGGGACAGTTTCAATAGGAGCAGATGCAGATTTAGTTATATTTAACCCTGAAACAAAACGCAAAATCTCTGCTGAAACACATCATATGGCTGTAGATTACAATGCCTTTGAAGGAATGGAAATTACAGGTGAGCCAGAGACAGTTCTTGTAAGAGGAGAATTCGTGATTAAAAACAAACAGTTTGTTGGTACACCGGGGTCAGGGAAATATATGAAGAGAGCCAAATATGGCAAGCTAAAGAACGTCACTGATAAGCCGATGATGATTCAGTAACAGACCGAAAAAGGGGATAGCTGAATGAAAAAAGATGAAAGCTATTTAAAGTCACCGGATCTTTTGCCCATAGCCCATAAAGATAGAAAGATAGGGACGGGCGGATTTGCAATGATGTGGGTTGGGATGGCTGTTGTTCTCGCCGCGTTTGCAATTGGTGGAGCCGGTGTTCAATCACTATCACTTACGTGGGTTGTAACGGCAACGATTATCGGAACCCTTGGGATTGGTTTGTTTATTACAGTTATAGGTGATATCGGTATTGAACATGGTCTATCCTTTCCGGTTTACATGAGGGCACCTTTTGGTACGATCGGTACACACATTCCTTCCATTGTGAGAGGACTTGCTGCTTCATTCTGGTTTGGAATCAATACGTATTTTGGTGCAACGGCAATGAACGCAATTCTAAATGTACTTTTTGGATTTGATAACTGGTTTGTGTGTTTTCTGATTTTCGCAACACTTCAGCTCGTAAACACTGCACTAGGTATCAAAGCAGTTGAACGATTCGCAGATCTTGCCGCACCAGTGATCATTATCATCTCTGTATGGATGTATGCTTCATTATCCGATCAGGCAGTTGCACAGGGGCGAGAAGTATGGGCGTGGATTGAAAGCCCTGTGACCGGTGGAGCAGCAGTTACTGCTTTTCTTGTCGTTATCTTTAGTAATATGGGATTTTGGGCAACCATTTCAGCAGACATTCCTTCTATATCAAGATTCATCAAGGCTCCTAAATTCGAGCAGAATTGGGTGAAGCGTAATAAAGGAACGTTAGTAGGTAGTATGATTGCGCTACCGATCACGCAAACCTTTATGGTTATTATTGGTGGTGTATCCTACATTGCTGTTTCGAATTATGATCCAGTCGTTGCACTACAGGAAGCCGCCACTGGGTTAGTTCTAGGCATTTTATTATTAATGATCGTTCTCGCTCAATGGTCAACGAATGTATCTGCCAATCTAGTACCAGCTGCCACAATTTTCTCCAATGTAGGTGGACCTAAAATTCCGTTCTGGGCAGGTGTATTTATTGCAGGTGTTATAGGATCAGTTGTTCAGCCGTGGAGCTTATTTAATATACTCATACCGATTTTGCTTATAGTTGGTGGTATCTTATCTGCGATTGTTGGAATTCTTTTTGCTGACTATTATCTTCTAAGAAAGCGTCGCGTCAACGTTCCAGATTTGTATGAGCAAAACGGTCAGTATCGTTATATGAACGGGGTAAATGCCGCAGGATTTATCGCCTGGGTTCTCGGAGGATTAGCTGCTTATTTACTCTCAAACTATTCATTTCTTGTAGGCTTTATTGTAGGTGCTGGAACTTACTTTGTCTTAGCAAAATACTGGTGGTTTAAGAAATATGAACAAGCTGAAATGATAGACCCAAGTGATGAGAAATACCTTGGGATAACAGTTGGTCGTGATTGGACTATCATGAGTGACAGTGAATCTCATGCTGTTCAAGAAGTGGGGATTGCACTTGACGAAAGGAGCTAAAGAAATGAGAGAACATCAGCATTATATAATCGAACGCGAGAAGATCGACTATTTTATTGACCGTGGATATCGAATCAATGGTATTACCGAGAATTTAAGCGGGGCATTTATAGAGTTTATTCATAAAGACATGAAATCTGATGAAATTTCAAAAGAAATTCTTCATATACAAACCGCTGATGGGAGAAAATACTTCTCAGCTCTTCTTTTAAAACAGATGCAATCCGTTACTTAGAGAGGAGGAAGCTCATGGAGTACACCTTATATTCGAAGGATAGCGCTTATCCATGCGAAGTAACGATTGATGAGGAAAATGGTCGTTATATGATAAGAAAGGCGGATACGAGCGGAGAGATTTTCAATTCAGCAGCTGAGTTAACGCTCTGGATTCGATCAAATTGGAAAGAGACGGACTTCCGGAGTAAGAAGCAATATTATTATTTAATGGAGTTGTTAGACGAACACGAATGGGAAGTAGACACTGGGCATTAGTTGCCCGGTGTTTTTTACTTTTCGTGATTTAATGCAAATGAAGGATATCATACTCGAAATTTCAAAATTTCATATACCGTAATGTAATATAAAAAAATTAAGTAATTATGACTAATAATGTCATTATTTAGAGAATACCTAGAAATGATTTTCACGATGTAGTAAAGTTATCCTCACAAGATGTAAGCGTTATCACTAATGATGATTGAAAGATTATGTGCCGTAAAACACCCGTCTAGCAAAACTTCATGATTAGATTAACCATATAATCTTCAGAAGAGGAAGTGGTAGGATGCTGCGAATGACTAGTTTAACGGTCCATGAAGTGTTGGAGAGAGAACATTTTCATCATGCTACTGTCTTAGCTGGAAAAAACGGATTAGATCGAAGAATTAAATGGGTTCACGTTATGGAAGTAACCAGTGTAAAGCAGCTATTACACGGTGAAGAATTGATTCTATCCACAGGATTTGTTTGGAAAGATAACATAAGTGTTTTTCGCTCTATTGTCCAGCAATTGATACAAAGTAAAGCTGCTGGTCTTTGCATTGAAATAGGTACATACATGGAACATATCCCTTCAGAAATAATCGAACTTGCCGATCAGTATCATTTCCCCATTATTGCATTTACAAGAGAAGTTCGATTCGTTGATATCACACAGGACCTTCACTCCCTCTTAATTGCCCATCACTATCAAATGATTTCAGATCTAGAGCAGTTTTCACAGGAACTTAATAACCTTCTTCTTGTCCCAGGATGTTTAACTAAGATTTTAACGCTACTTTCCATGAAGACAGGTATGCAAGTGATTTATAATCCTAAAGAAGCTGAGCCTATTTTTGCGCCTGAAGCAACAGAAGAAAAAAAGGATACGTTTTTGCATTTTCTTACGATCCAACCAGAGGGTAAAGGTCTCGTGCTCCAACATGTTCGTGCAATGGATTATCACTTTGCGAATCTCATACTTGTCCCTGCGCAACATGCTTCGATTTCTGATTACGATATGCTACTACTTGATCGAAGTGCTACGGCTATCGCTCAATATCTTTTACGGGAATTATATATTGAAGAGAAGAAGCGAGCTCTTGAGACTGAATGGTTATACGATTGGATTGAAGGAAAGCATTCTGAAGAAAGTGTTCTATCCTATCTTGTAGATGTGGATGAAACACTTATTCCACGAGGTCTTCATGTATGCACGTGTAAATTCAAAAAACATCAAGATACCTACACTTCTTCTCAGATGACATACTTTATGCTTCTCATGCGGTCTGTTTTTGAACAGGAAGGTTTCTTTGTATTATCGTTAACATCAAGGAATAAACTGATAATCATCATTCTAAATCGTCGATCTGAAGCAGATGTTGATCACCGTTTACGAGAGGCCTTTGAACGATTTCTTCAAAGCGACATCTTACAAAAAGAGTCTGTACCAGAAGTGGAGAAAATAGGAGTAGGTAAACATGTCCGTCTCTTAAAAGACATGCATAAAAGCTATGATTCATCTCTTGAGACTCTTGTCATGAATGAGAAACTATTCTCACAATCATCTATAGTGACCTACTACAATGACTTCCATATTTACCGTATGATCTTCCAACTAGCTAAGGGGAGAGAACTTAATGAATTTATGTTTGATTATTTAGACCCCGTTATGCAATATGATTCGAAGAATAATAGCAACTTACTAAATACGTTGAAAGTCTACATGTGTTGCAATGGATCAAAAAAGGAAACAGCTGAACAGCTTTACGTTGTACGACAGACCCTTTATCATCGGTTAGAAAAATTAGAAGAGTTACTTGGGAGTGATTTTATGTGCTCTCCTAAGCGACAAGCCATTGAATTCTCGTTACATGCCTACGATTATTTAAAACAAAATGGCTAAAATGTGCAACGTGTACAATAGGGTTCTCATCCATGTTACGTTTTGTCTAATGTATGAGTGCTATTACATCCCCTACAATAAAGATATGAACGAATCAAAGGAGGGCATGTAATGACAGTTGTAAAGAAGGAAACGGCCGTATTAAAAAACTTTGTTAACGGGGAATGGGTAAACGCCAAAAGTAAAGATACGCTTGAGGTCCCAAATCCTGCAACAGAAGAGAACCTCGCATATGTGCCACTATCGTCAAAAGAAGATGTTGATCTTGCTGTTCATGCTGCGACCACTGCATTTGAGACATGGAGCAAAGTTCCTGTTCCAAAAAGGGCACGAGTAATGTTTAAGTATCATTCCCTTCTAGTGAAAAACCACGAGGAACTAGCTGAGCTCGTTGTTAAAGAAAATGGAAAGAGTTATAAAGAAGCATATGGAGAAGTGCTTCGTGGTATTGAATGTGTGGAGTTTGCGACTGGAGCACCTTCTTTAATGATGGGAGACAATCTGTCTACGATCGCTGAAAGTATAGATTCAGAGATGTTCCGCTATCCTGTGGGTGTTGTTGGGGGAATTACTCCATTTAACTTTCCAATGATGGTACCTCATTGGATGTTTCCTCTTGCCATTGCCTGTGGGAATACGTTTGTTTTGAAGCCTTCTGAACGTACGCCCATTCTTGCTAACCGTATGGCGGAACTGTTAACAGAAGCTGGTTTACCAAAAGGTGTATTTAATATTGTGCACGGTGCTCATGACGTTGTAAATGGATTGATAGAACATGAAGAAGTAAAAGCAGTCTCATTCGTAGGCTCTCAGCCCGTCGCCAAATATGTCTATGAACAAGCGGCATCACGAGGTAAAAGAGTGCAGGCGCTATCTGGTGCCAAAAATCATCATATTGTGATGCCTGATGCAGATATCGAGAAGGCTGTTCAACAAGTCATTAGTTCGACATTTGGTAGTGCAGGTCAGCGTTGTATGGCTTGTAGTGCCGTGGTTATTGTTGGAGACGGTGAAGCGTTTATTTCTGCTTTAAAAGACAAAGCAAATGAATTGAAGATGGGGAATGGATTAGATGAAGAGGTTTTGCTAACGCCAGTCATTCGAGCATCACATCGTGAAAAAGTTCTTGGATACATCGATAAAGGTTTAGAAGAAGGAGCAGCGTTAATTCGCGATGGACGCAGTGACATGAAAGAGCATGAGCAGGGGAATTTTATTGGACCTACAATCTTTGATGAAGTGACACCAGAGATGACGATTGCAAAAGAAGAGATTTTTGCACCTGTTCTTAGTTTATTACATGCTGATGGGATTGATGGAGCGCTTGGTATTCTTCGCAAATCTCGGTATGGAAACGGGGCAACAATTTATACGAAAGATGCAGGGGCGATTAGGAAATTCCGTGAAGAAGCCGATGCTGGCATGCTTGGCGTAAATGTAGGTGTTCCAGCACCTATGGCATTTTTCCCTTTTTCGGGATGGAAGGATTCTTTCTATGGAGATCTTCATGCAAATGGAAAAGACGGTGTGAATTTCTATACAAGAAGAAAAATGATTACAACTCGCTTTGACTACTAGAGGGGAGTGAAGAGTATGCATACTGCTCGCGAGAATCTTGCAGGAAAAGATGAGAAATACGTCTGGCATGCGATGCGTCCATATGATCCAAAGTCTACTATGGTGATTGAAAAAGCAAATGGTGCTTGGTTAACTGATTACGAAGGAAACCAATTTCTCGATGCTATGGCTGGGCTCTGGTGTGTCAATGTTGGATACGGTCGAGAGGAACTGGCTCAGGCAACTTTCGATCAGCTTAAGAAGTTATCTTATTATCCGTTAACGCATACACACGCCCCGGCTATTAAATTAGCAGAAAAGCTAAATGAGATGCTTGGTGGAGGATACGTTATCTTTTTCTCTAATAGCGGGTCTGAAGCAAACGAAACAGCTTTCAAAATTGCGAGGCAATACCATGAGCAAAAGGGAGAAGGAAGTAGACATAAAATTGTTTCCCGCTATAGAGGGTATCACGGTAATACAATGGGTTCATTAGCTGCAACAGGTCAGGCACAACGGAAATACAAATATGAACCACTTGGTCAGGGTTTTTTACATGTACAGCCACCTGACAATTACAGAGATCAGCAAAACCAAGAAGGGCAATCATCGGCAGTTAAAGCTGTTGATGACATTATGACATGGGAACTTAGCCAAACAGTCGCCGCTATGATTATGGAACCGATCATCACTGGTGGGGGTATTATTATGCCTCAACAAGAGTACATGAAGGCCGTGAAAGAAATATGTGAAAAGCACGGCGCTCTGTTAATTTGTGATGAAGTGATTTGTGGCTTCGGGAGAACAGGAAAAGCATTTGGCTTTATGAATTATGATGTGAAGCCAGATATAGTAACAATGGCAAAAGGTTTAACAAGTGGTTACCTCCCATTATCCGCAACAGCTGTTAAAGAAGAGGTCTACGAAGCATTTAAGGGAAAAGATTCTTATGATCATTTCAGACATATCAATACATTCGGCGGCAACCCAGCCTCATGTGCACTTGCCCTAAAGAATTTAGAAATAATGGAGCAGGAGCAGCTTTTTGATCGGTCACTTAGATTAGGTGATAAGCTAAAGAAGCAGTTAACAGAGCGCTTAGCCACTCACCCAAATGTTGGTGATGTTCGAGGGAAAGGATTATTGGTTGGCATCGAGCTCGTCGAAGACAAGAGCACTAAGAAGCCCTTATCAGTCAGTGAGCTAAATAAAGTAATCGCCTATTGCAAATCACAAGGTGTAATTATAGGGAAAAATGGTGACACGGTAGCAGGTTATAACAATGTTTTAACGATGGCTCCTCCACTAACGATCAAAGAAAAGGATGTCGATTTACTAGTTCAAACCGTAATTGAAGGTCTCCTACATTTATAAAAGTGCGCCGATGGCGCACTTTTAATTTGCGGGGGAAGTGGTTTCGGTTAAAAAGATTGAATATTTGAATATTTTATATTATAGTGAAAGTGTTACATACTGACTGGTTAGTTAAAAAGGAGGAATTGCAATGAAAGCGATCCAACTGAAGGAATTTGGTGGACCCGAAGTTTTACAACTCATTGACATGGATGTTCCGGAACCAAAAGGTCATGAAGTATTAATTGAAATTCAAGCTATTGGGGTTAATTATGCTGATACAGCGAGAAGAGAAGGACAATATGTTGTTGAAACTCCGCTCCCTTACGTTCCAGGCTCCGAAGTAGCAGGTATAGTTAAAGCTGTTGGAGAGAAGGTGACTTCCGTAAAACCAGGATCATCTGTTGTGACGTTACTAGGCACGAAAAATGCGACGGGTTATGCAGAATTCACCCTAGCTGATGAAAGAGGGTTGATTGCCATTCCTGAAGGCGTTGAACCTCAATATGCTGTTGCGTTACCGCTACAGGGATTGAGTGCTTATCATACACTCAAAACTATGGGACGATTTGAAAATGGGGAAACTGTCTTAATTCATGCGGCTGCAGGTGGCGTTGGAACGATAGCCGTTCAACTCGCAAGATTATGGGGAGCTAAAACGGTTATTGGAACAGCGAGTAGTGAAGAAAAAAGAAACCTTGCTGCTGATATGGGTGCAGATCTCACTGTGGATTATACGAAAGAAGGATGGGAGCAAGAAGTCTTAGATGCAACAAATGGTAATGGAGTGGACGTTATTCTGGAAATGGCTGGCGGAGACGTTTTCAGAAAATCGTTGAAGTGTCTTGCTCCATTTGGACGCCTCGTTATTTATGGCGTGGCGAGCGGAGAACAAAGCCGCTTCTATCCATCCTCTCTAATGGAGAAAAATCAATCAGTGGTTGGTTTTTTCCTGCCACAAATGATGCGTAAACCAGTTCTTTATCAGAAGAGTCTCGAAGAATTGTTACATTATATGCAAAGTGGAGAATTGAAATTAACAATTGGTGGTGTATTTAATTTAGAAGAAGCAGCTGACGTTCATCGTATGCTTCAAGGGCGTCAAACGAAAGGAAAACTAATCTTAACACCTTAATTCAACATAAACAAAGCCGGCCTTTCAGGTCGGCTTTGTTTATGTAAAGCTAATATTTGTTAAGTAAGTAACACTTTGCTTTTCCAAATCCAACGAATATTTAACGAATCCTATAGGATGATTCAACTAAAATGAATCGCATTTCGTTCGTATACCACTAAAGAAATTAATCGATGTAAATATTCATTGGTAGAAAATCGATATTAGCTATTCACTATGGTAACACTTTGTGGTAATTTAGTATTGCACTGTGTTAATATTCGAAAAATTTTTCGACTTTTATCATTGTTTGTTGAAATTATTTTCAAGAATTTGCTTGAAAGTTTTGTGAGCAGTCTAAAATTATGCTAAAATACCAATGTAAGCGTTTTTTTAATTGAATGTTTCAAATCGCAAAATGAGTGTAAAGAACAAGTAAGAAACCATGCTTAAAGTGGTGTGCAATAAGACCATTGCACTAATTGAGTTTAAACCCAGCAGGGAGGTAGCATGCTTTGAATACCAAACAGTCCAGAGTGGAACACCCATGGCAAGAATTTTATGGACCAAACCTTGGCTATGCCATTGAATTATATGAAAAATATCAAGAGGATCCTGAATCTGTTGATCCAGACATGCGTCAAAAATTTGACCAGTGGGGCCCCCCACCATCTTCACAAGAAGTTGTTGAAACTTCAGGTCAGCCAGCTAATCTCAAAAAGGTTATTTCAGCTGTTAAATTAGCCGACAATATTCGTACATATGGCCATTTAGCGGCGGCGATTAACCCACTCTCTAATGAAAAATCTGATCAGGATTTCATGACACCACAGAAATATGGTCTTTCCGATGAAGACCTGAAAGCGATTCCTGCACAAGTGATTTGGGAAAATGCTCCTAATGAAGTAAGCAATGGATTGCAAGCGATTCAAAAATTGCAAGATCTTTATACTAAATCCATGTCTTATGAGTTCACTCATGTTCATTCAGACGATGAGCGGAAATGGCTAGATGAAATGGTAGAAAACGACTCTGTAAGTCGTACACTTACGAATGATGATCGTAAGGAGCTCCTACGCAGATTAACGGAAGTAGAAGGGTTCGAGAAATTCCTTCATAAAACATTTGTTGGTCAAAAACGCTTTTCAATCGAAGGCGTTGATGCTATGGTGCCGATGCTTGACGATGTTATTAAGTGTGGGACAAGTGATGGTGCAAAGAACGTTATGATTGGTATGGCGCACCGAGGTCGTTTGAACGTTCTAACACACGTATTAAACAAGCCTTACGAGAAAATATTCTCCGAATTTCACCATGCACCAAATAAGGAACTCGTTCCTTCAGAAGGTTCAATGGGAATTAACTACGGTTGGACTGGTGACGTTAAATATCACATGGGGGCAGACCGGAAATTTGAAGAGTCTGATACTGCTAAAGCAACGGTAACACTAGCAAACAACCCGAGTCATCTTGAATTCGTCGATCCTGTTGTAGAAGGTTATGCTCGAGCTGCTCAAGAAACACGTGAAGAAAAAGGTGAGCCAAAGCAGGACTTCCGTAAATCTTTTGCTATCTTAATCCATGGCGATGCGGCCTTCCCGGGTGAGGGAGTGGTTGCTGAGACGCTAAACTTAAGTCAGCTGAAAGGCTATCATACTGGTGGAACAATTCATATCATAGCTAACAACCAGCTTGGATTTACGACTGAAAGCACAGATTCTCGCTCTACAAAGTACGCAAGTGATCTTGCTAAGGGATACGAGATTCCAATTGTTCACGTTAATGCGGATGACCCAGAGGCGTGTCTCGCTGCTATGCACCTTGCATACGAATACCGCATGAAGTTTAATAAAGACTTTCTAATTGATCTCATCGGCTATCGTCGATTTGGCCACAATGAAATGGATGATCCGGCTGTAACGCAGCCTCATTTATATGAAAAGATTAAAAACCATCCTACTGTTCGAGCGAGCTATGCGAAGTATCTTACTGAGCAGAAAGTCATCGAGAGTGGTGATGGCGAGAAATATGATGAGGAAATTCTTGCGCAGCTACAAGAGCAATACAATAAGGTGGCTAAGGGTGGAGAAGCTGATACAGATGTAAAAGAATTGCAGCCGCCTAAAGAAATCGTCAAAGGAATACCAACTATTGATACTTCTGTTCCACTTGAAACATTGAAAGATATTAATGAGAAGCTTCTAATTCGTCCTGATGGATTTAATGTATATCCAAAGCTTGAGCGAATTTTAAAAAGAAGACTTGATATGTTGGAAGAGGGCGGAAAAGTGGATTGGGCCCTTGGTGAAACCCTAGCATTTGCTTCTATCCTTGGTGATGGAACTCCAATTCGTATTACAGGTCAGGACTCACAGCGTGGTACATTCGCGCAACGTCATCTCGTTCTTCATGATAAAGAAACTGGGGAGACGTTCTGTCCGCTACACGAAATACCGCAGGCAGAGTCTTCCTTTGCGATTCATAATAGTCCACTTTCTGAAGCGTCAGTCGTTGGGTTTGAATATGGATATAATGTGTTCGCACCAGAAACACTCGTTATTTGGGAAGCACAATATGGTGACTTTGCTAATGCTGCTCAAGTTATATTTGACCAATTTGTTTCTGCTGGAAGAGCTAAGTGGGGACAAAAATCAGGAATGGTTCTTCTACTTCCTCATGGTTATGAAGGTCAAGGACCTGAGCATTCAAGTGGTAGAGTCGAACGCTTCCTTACTTTAGCTGCGGAAAACAACTGGACAGTTGCCAATCTTACTAGTGCAGCACAATACTTCCACATATTACGAAGACAAGCTGCGATACTAGAGAAACAAGAAGTTCGTCCGCTAGTTATCATGACACCTAAGAGCCTACTTCGTAATCAACGTACATCATCACCTGGCTTTGAATTTAGTCAAGGTCAGTTCCTAAGCGTTGTTGAACAAGCGGGTCTTGGTGAGAAGAAGACGAAAGTCGAACGTATTGTTTTATGTACTGGTAAAGTAGCTGTTGACCTTGCAGCTGAAATTGAGTCATCTGATGAAAAGTATGACTGGCTACATGTGTTGAGAGTGGAGCAACTATATCCATTCCCAGAGGATGAAGTGAAGAAGATTTTTGAACGGTATTCAAATGTGAAAGAAATCATTTGGTTACAAGAAGAACCAAAGAATATGGGAGCATGGAATTATATTGCATCTCGAATTCACGATACAGCACCTGATGGAGTTTCCGTTAATTATGTAGGACGACCTGATCGTTCAAGTCCTGCAGGCGGAGAACCTAACGTGCATAAGAAAGACCAAGAAAGAATTATTCAAGAAGTATTAGAACCATCCAAAACTGTTTCCCATCAAGGAGGTAATCGTCGTGATTGAAGTTAAAGTCCCAGAACTAGCAGAATCCATTACAGAAGGTACCATTTCTCAATGGTTAATCAAAGTAGGCGACAAAGTTGAAAAAGGTGACAACCTTGTTGAGCTTGAAACAGATAAAGTAAACATTGAAGTGAGTGCAGAAAATGATGGCGTGATTGAAGAACTTCTTAAAGAGCCAGGAGATAATGTTGAAGTAGGCGAAATTATTGCTTATCTTGGCAGCGGAAGTGGAGAAAATAGTTCTTCTGAAACAAAAGAAGAGAAATCCACTGAAAAAGCGGAAGCAAAACAGGAAGAAAAAGAAACACCTGAGGAAGCGAAATCAGAGCAAGAATCTAAAGCACATGCAACTGAATCAAATGAAGAAAAATCTGAGAATGGTCGCACTGTTGCTTCACCTTCTGCGCGTAAGCTTGCGCGTGAACTAGGTGTTGATTTAAACAATGTTGAAACACGCGATCCATTAGGACGTGTTCGCCCAGACGATGTCAAGGCACATGCAGATAAAGCGAACCAGAAAGAAGCACCTAAGCAAGAAAAGAAACAGGAGACTCCGAAACAAGAAAAGAAATCTCCTGATGCAAATGAAGGCAAGCCTGTAGAGCGTGTGAAGATGTCACGTCGTCGTCAAACGATTGCTAAGCGTCTTGTGGAAGTACAGCATACAGCAGCTATGTTAACAACGTTTAATGAAGTTGATATGACAGCAATTATGGAACTTCGTAAGCGTCGCAAAGACAAGTTCCTAGAAGATAATGATGTAAAGCTCGGATTTATGTCATTTTTCACGAAAGCCGTTGTTGGCGCACTGAAAAAATATCCACGTCTAAATGCAGAAATTCAAGATACTGATATTCTCTTGAAGAAATTTTATGATATCGGTATTGCGGTTGGAGCAGAAGAAGGACTTGTCGTTCCTGTCGTTCGTGATGCAGATAAGCTATCTTTTGCTGGAATCGAACAGGAAATTGGTAACCTTGCAAAAAAAGCGCGTGATAATAAATTGAAGCTCGATGAACTTCAGGGTGGTTCATTCACTATTACAAATGGTGGGATTTTCGGATCTATGCTTTCGACACCGATATTGAACGCTCCTCAAGTTGGTATTCTAGGAATGCACAAAATTCAATGGCGTCCTATGGCAATTGATCAGGAAAGAATGGAAAACCGTCCGATGATGTACATCGCTCTCTCATACGATCACCGTATTGTTGATGGAGGAGAAGCGGTTAGCTTCCTTGCTAAAATTAAAGACCTTCTTGAAGATCCAGAACAGCTACTTCTAGAAGGGTAATGTAAGAAAGAACCTGAATCTCATCGATTCAGGTTCTTTTTAAATCAAGACAGTGGCTGATGTTACCATTTACTTGTTTTAAAAAGGAATAGATGATCTTCCTTTATCTTATTGGTTCTGTCATGTAAAATAAAAAGAAAGTCGAAAGGGAGTGAAACAAGATGATTCATCATTCATGGAAAGAAGCACCTACTATTAAAAATGTGAAATGTGTACATACAGATGCAAAGAAGTATATGGTCAATCGCGTATTAACAAAAGGTAAAACATATGAAGTTAAGAATGAAACAGAAGAGTTTTTATTTGTAGTTGATAATAGTGGAAAAGTCGGCGGATTTTATAAAGAGTATTTTGAGGAAATCTAGTATTCCATATTGTTTAGACCAGATCATGAATGATCTGGTCTTTTTATTGTACGAAATGATTTTTCACCATTATGAAGGACACTAGATAATATCCAGTGCCCAGTTATGTTAGCAAAATTGATCGTCTTTTTTAGGGTTTTTCAAACCGAATAGTGGTCTTAAATAAAGCGCAACATATGAACCTGCAAGAGCTACAATCATCCATACCCAGCCATGAAGGCTAAAGGATGCAATCCCGCCAAAGTACGCCCCTATGTTACAGCCGTAGGCAAGACGAGCACCGTAGCCCATTAATAACCCGCCGATAATAGAAGCAGCAGCTAATTTCAGTGGAACTCTTCTCATAACGAATGCGCCCCCAGCACCTGCTGCAACAAAAGCACCTAAAATAACACCGAAGTTCATGACGCTAGTTGAATCTGTAAGAATCGATTGTTCAAGAGCAGCAGCTTTTCCTCCAGACCAATAACCCCATTTCGTGACATCTATGCCAAGAAACAGCGCAATCTTAGATCCCCATAGAGCAAAAGCTGATGTAATACCCCAAGGATTTCCACGCGAGATAAGTGTTAATGCATTTAGGATACCGAGGGCAATGGCAGCTGTCCAAATCGGCCATGAGCCGCGGAAAATCCGTTTCCATCCAGTTGATGTCGGCAAAGGTTTCATCTTAGGGGGCTTTCGTTTCTTTGCAATGCTTCTTACAACAATGAATATGATAGCAAATAAAAATAGTTGGGAAATCCAAGCACCAAAATATCCTAAGCCTGTGTCTTCTGCTAACGAGATTGCCTCAAAGGATGGCATCTGATTTACCCAGAAATCAAAGTGCCAGGCACCAATGACAGATCCAACAATGAAACCAAATAACGTTAGCAGCATTTCAGATTTTCCCCATCCAACTGTATAGAGTGTCCCAGAAGCACATCCTCCACCAAGTTGCATGCCTATACCAAATAGAAAAGATCCTACTACAACACTAGTTCCCACTGGAAAAACATATCCTGTTGGATTTGTATCAAATAAACCAAAACCATTTGCGAGTATTGGCGCAAACAACGTACTAGCTACAGCTAACATAAGCATGTGTGATTGAATAGCTGTCCCATTGCCTACACTTAGAAGTTGTCTGAAGGCGGAAGTGAATCCAAATCTTGCATGTAAGAGACAGTACCCAAGTGATAGGCCTAAACCAAACAGCACAAATTGTTGAATGCCTTGATCCAGCCACAGAATTAGTGCTAGTAAACCAATAATGATAAAGCCACCTGTTAACACAGGTTTTTGTGGCGCTTTTAAAAACGGTAATTGTAAATTCGTTTTTGAACGATGAATCGGCTGTCCTATAGCCATATAAAATGCACCTCATTCCGATGTATTTAGTATGAATTGATTTTTACATCCTACATGATATTTCTCTTTCTGTAAACAATTACGTGTTCTTTCCTAAAAGCTATTACAATGAACGGTTTCACTTGGATGAACAAAACAACGAGGTATGAACAATATAAATAAATATCGCTTCTTAAAACCGACCATTTGATATGTACCATTCGTCCTATATATAAGGGGTGTGATATAATATTTCTGTGCAAAATGAAGTCTTTTCATAGGATTAATAGAACGATATTCAGCTTAAGATCAGGTGTTACAACCGTCTCAGGCTATTGGAGGTTGAGACAATGGAAAAAGAACAATTATTAGATAGTGCATATGACTTTGTCGATCAAGCTTATTATGAATTAAACAAATATCCAGCCGAATTATTAAAACGAAAAACTGAAATAAATAGAGAGATTACCGATACAGGAGCTTATACTCATACATATGAAGAGCTAGTTCAAGGTGCAAAAATGGCTTGGAGAAATAGCAATAAGTGTATCGGTCGCCTTTTCTGGAATACGATGACGGTTGTAGATGCTCGATCGGCTTGTACTGTAGAAGAAGTATCTGAAGCATTAATAAATCATATTCGAATGGCGTCAAATGGGGGTAAAATTAAACCTTCCATTACCATTTTCGCACCTGGTAAAGTGCAAATTTGGAATCATCAACTCATACGTTACGCAGGTTATGAAACCGAAGATGGCATCATTGGTGATCCTGATTCAATATCGTTTACTAAGAAAGTAATGGAACTGGGGTGGAAAGGAGAAGGGACGCAACACGACGTTTTACCGCTTGTTTTTTGTATAGATGCTGGAAGTCCAAACGTCGTCGAGATCCCTACTACTGAAGTTATCCAGGTACAAATTAAGCATCCGGAATATGATTTTTCTCCTTTAAACGTTAAGTGGTATGGTGTGCCTATCATATCAGATATGCGATTAGAAATCGGAGGGATCCATTACAATGCAGCCCCATTCAATGGCTGGTATATGGGCACAGAAATCGGGGCTAGGAACCTTGCAGATAAGAATCGATATAATCTTCTACCTGAAGTCGCTAAAATCTTAAATCTCGATACTCGTTCGAATGCGACGCTTTGGAAAGATCGCGCTTTAGTTGAGTTAAATCGTGCTGTTTTGCATTCCTATCAAGAGGAAGGTGTTAGTATCGTTGATCATCATACTGCTGCAAAACAATTTCACAAATTTGAACAAAATGAAGCGAAAGCAGAACGCGAAGTAACGGGGAATTGGACTTGGCTCATCCCGCCTGTATCGCCTGCTACAACGCATATTTTTCACAAACCATATAAAAATAAAATTGTAACTCCTAACTTTTTTTATCAAGACAAACCATACTGAAAAGAGTCTTGAACGTACATATGGGGCATTGATATTTGATGCTAACTTTAAAAACCACTTGTCGGTGGTTTTTTCTTATGAGCATTAGACTATACAAAAGTCTTAAAAAGCAGTATCCTTTAATATAAACATATTCCTATAAGAAAGGTTGGTATTAAATTGCCTTCATCTATACCTAGACCTCTAGTGAGACTAAATCAATCGTTTATTTTTATATTTGCTACGTCATTTGTCTTTTTTTATCACTGGTTATTTCTTATTATTCCTCTCATTGTTGGAATAATGGGGCTACTTATGAACTTTAATCCGGTTATGAAGACGGGTAAACTTTTCTTAAAGAAACCTGTTAATCAATATATTCCTGAAGATAAAGATCAACAGCAATTCAATCAAAAAATAGCTGTGACGTTGTTGTCTGTTTCATTAATTGCCTATTTCCTTAACGTGAACTGGTTAGCGATCACGTCTGCAACTATGGTAGCTCTTGCTTCACTAATTGCTATCCTTGGTTTTTGTATCGGTTGCTTTGTTCGCTTTCAATGGAAGCAGTATCAATATCGTCGTTCTCAACATTCTTCTTGAAAACAGCCTAATTAGGCTGTTTTTTTAGTGTTGAATTGTATGTGAAAAATGCTTTTTAATCTCTCGCTTTTTAGAAAAAACAGATAATAGCATTTCTGATATAATAAAAGGAGATATTAGATGCAAGAAGAGAAAGGATAGGATTGGATGAAACAGAAAGTATACGATTTAATTGGTGTTGGGATTGGACCATTTAATTTAGGGTTAGCTGCTTTGATGGATCCCATTAAAGAAATGGATACACTTTTCTTTGAGCAGAAGGAACAATTCAATTGGCATCCGGGAATGTTGATTGAAGGGACACGGCTCCAAGTACCTTTTATGGCGGATCTCGTCACAATGGCTGATCCAACTAATCCGTATAGTTATTTAAATTATTTAAAACATCATAATCGTTTGTATCATTTTTATTTTCTACAGCGTCTTGAAATGCCACGTAATGAGTACAATCATTATTGCCAGTGGGCAGCCAATCAATTGGAAAGCTGTCAATTCGGCACGAAGGTATTAGCTGTAGTTCCAATAGGTAAACCAGTCGAGCATTATGAAATTACGGTTGAAAAAATTACCACTGGTGAAACAGAAACATATGTAGCCAAAAATATGATCCTTGGAGTAGGGACTATTCCGTCATTACCTAAGGCGTTGCAGGATCTACCTGAAGAAGACGTTTTTCATTCTTCCACATTTCTAGATCATATAGAGCGGTGTAAACAGGCCAAGAAAATTACGGTTATTGGGTCCGGGCAAAGTTCTGCAGAAATTTTCCGTGAATTATTAAAAGAAAGACAAGAGTACGGGTATTCCCTTAATTGGGTAACAAGGTCTCAAGGATTTTTCCCAATGGAAGAAACGCGATTAAGTTTAGAGCACTTTTCACCTGAATATGTTGATTATTTCTATGATCTTCCTCAGGAGCAAAAAGATGATATCTTTAAAGGACAGCAGTTATTATATAAAGGCATTAGTCCTCATACTATTACCGATATTTATAACCTTCTATATGAACAGTCCGTGGGAGGTAAAGATATGGATGTAATGCTAATGCCGTTAACTGAAATCAATGGAGTTAGAGAGAAAGAAGATGGAACAGGGTATGAAGTAGAATGTCGACAATGGCAAAAAGGAGAAAATTTCCTTTTGGACAGTGAAGTTATTATTGCTGGTACAGGTTACCGCCCGTTGATTCCTAAGTGCCTTCAAGATTTAGAAGAGATCATTGATTGGGATGAGCAGGGGCGATACCATGTCTCAAAAGATTATCGACTTAACTTAACTTGTGAAGCTTCTTCTCATATTTTTGTTCATAGTGGCATGCAGCATACTCATGGTGTGGGATCAACGAACCTCGGTCTTGCTGTAAATCGAAATAAAATCATTATTAATCAACTAGCTGAGAAAGAAATATATCCAGTTCTAGAAGGAAATATTTTTCAACAATTTGAACTATAAGATGAAAACCAGCCAAATTGGCTGGTTTTTTGTATGAAAATAACCTTTTGATAGAAACTAATGTAAAGGAGGAGTGCCATATGGAGAAAAATGCACGAGGTTATGTTCAAGATAGCTGTAGGGCTCTTGAAGAAGCGAGTAAATATTTAGAGGATGCTCTTTCGACAGTTGAAAAAGGGCAAAATCGTGATCGAATTCAACAGTCTCTAGATGAGTTGATGACTGTTCAGACTCATTGTAACGAGACTGCAAACGTTCTAGAGCAGCGATAAATTTTTTTGAGTAAATTTGTAAATTATAGTTTTAGCTCAATTAAAATCGGAAATGGTGAACTAACGCTTTACACAAGGAGGGAAAACAATGAGTCTTTTATTTGGAAAAGGCATGCAGGCGTTCGAACAGGACGCTAAAGCAGAGAAGGAAAAAGTTCAAACGTCTCCTACTGCTCAATTTAACAAGAAGTCTAGATTGAAGCAAAAACCTACGAAAATATAGCCATCCTTTTGGATGGTTTTTTTATTTCGCATATATTGTTTAAGCACGGACATTCATTTACATAAAAATGTGTAAGATTGAAAAAAATGGGGAATAGTTCGATTGTGATACAAAGTAAATTGGAGGAGATCTTAAATGGCTAAACAATGGACAACAACCACATTACACAACGGTATTAAAATGCCAACACTTGGCTTAGGCGTATGGAAAATGGAAAACAATGAAGAAGTGAAAAACGCGGTTAATGCTGCCATTGATGCTGGGTATAAAGCGATCGACACAGCAGCAGCTTATAAAAATGAGGAAGGCGTTGGTGCTGCGATTAAACAGAACGGCATCGCTCGTGAAGAACTTTTTATTACTTCAAAAGTATGGAATGATGATCAGGGTTATGAATCGACAATAAAAGCCTTTGAAGAAACTATTTCAAAACTTGGTATTGAGACGCTAGATCTTTACTTAATTCATTGGCCGGTAGAAGGGAAGTATAAAGAAACGTGGAGAGCTATGGAGAAGCTTTATAAAGACGGTCGTATTCGCGCTATTGGCGTTAGTAATTTCCATCCGAATCACCTTGAAGATCTAATGAAGGATGCAGAAATTAAGCCAATGGTTAACCAAGTTGAATTTCATCCACTTTTAAATCAACAAGAGCTTCGAGACTATTGTAAGCAACATTCCATTCAAATGGAAGCATGGTCACCACTTGCTCAAGGGAAATTATTGGATCATGAAGTGGTTAAAGGCATTGCAAAGCAACATGGCAAATCAACTGCTCAGGTGATTATTCGTTGGGATCTTGAACATGAGGTCGTAACAATTCCTAAATCTTCGAATCCAGAGCGCATTAAACAAAATTTTGATGTTTTCGATTTCGAATTAACAACTGATAATATTAGAGCTCTTGATGAGCTAAATCAAAATGAACGAATGGGACCTGATCCTGATAACTTTGATTTCTAAAATAAAGCCGGCCAAAGTGCCGGTTTTTGTATGCAACCATTTCCTTTTGGCCTCGTCTACAATTAAAAGGGGGGAGTAAAGAGTGGGGAAGTGGATTATCGGAGCAACGATTATCGTATTAATTGTAGGTTTTTTTACAGGGGTTTGGTTTACAATGATTCGTAACAATTATCCAGAGGCAGAAACAACAGAATCTGTTTCAATTCAGAAAATAGAAAAACACTCGAATGAAAACGGATACAAATTAGGTGAGCCTTATGTTGAAAAAGATATGGATGGGAATGAAATATTTAGACTAGAAGTAAATAGAGTTGATCAAATTCCAGGACAAGAAGATTTACCTGAATTAGAAAAAAAGAAAAAATATATTGGATTTGAAATTTACGCAAAAAACTTCGATGAGGCTGCAATTGACTTTAAGCCATATTACTCGAAACTAAAAGTAAACAGTTCTCATATAAAACCAGAGGAATTTGTCATTATCGATCAAGATGGTTGGAACAAATATTGGATAAAGGGAGGAGGTTCTTTTCGAATCGTCTTAATTTATGCAGTCGACCGAAATGCTAAAGAAATGACATTAATCATTACACCAGAGTTTTCTTACAAAGACATTTTATTTAAAGTTGACAACACTTTGGATTCAAGATAAAATTATCTCGAATTCGAGATAAATACAAGGTGGTGATTTATATGTTGATTCAGCGGTATAACGTAGATCAACAAGGTGTAGGGCAATTTGACAGAGGAAAAATCACAGAACAAAAACCAATTGGTTTTCCAGGTGAAGGCTCTGAAGTGAATCGAGTAGGTCCTTTATTTTATTGGGCATGGGCGAAGTCTGAGCATGAAGGATACATCCCGCTTCATCCTCATCAAGGTTTTGAAATTATTACTTATGTGATCAGTGGGAAGGCTGAGCATGGAGATTCACTTGGTACAAGAAGTATCGTAGGGCCTGGTGGTTTACAAGTGATGCAGACAGGTTCTGGTGTATCCCATGAAGAGGGGTTTGTTGGCCCTGATATGCAAGGGTTCCAAATTTGGTTTGAACCTCATTTAAGAGAAGCTCTTCGCAGGAAACCTACCTACCAACAATTTGAGCATGAAGAGTTTCAGATAGACGTTCAGGATGGATTACGTGTTAAGGAAATACTTGGAGACGACTCTCCTGTAGCTCTCGAAACAGACGTTCATATGTGGGATATCCATATAAACCATCCAATCATTTATAATCAACACATTGGGAAAGGGCGTTCAGTAAGCATCTTAGTTTTAGAAGGAAGAGGACGGATAAACGAGACTTCCTATGAAGCTAAGGAATTTTTTGTTATTGAAGCAAACGAGTTAGAAGAAATGAACATTCAAGCAGAAGCAGAAACAAGGCTTATTGTCATCGAAGTGCCGACTACTGTCAACTATCCTTTGTATCGAAAATAGAAAATAAGCTTTTTCCGATCGATTTACTGGAGATTAATTCCCCTTCTAGTGTACGATAGAAAGTACAGATTAATCGGAAAGGCTGGCGTTTGTTTATGAATCATCTTTATAACTCTTTTATTAAAAACGATCGACAAAAGCAGTTGTTTGAATTGGGAAGTAATCTTGCGAATTCATTTGCAACAAGGGCAGACCAAATTGATCAAGAGGGGCGCTTTCCTTTTGAAAATTTTGAGGAGCTTAAAGAATCAGGATATCTTTCGTTAACTGTACAAGAAAAATTTGGAGGTAAGGGCATCAATTTGTATGAGTACGTGATGCTTCAAGAACGACTTGCAACAGGTGATGCTGCTACAGCACTTTCAATCGGATGGCATCTTGGAATCATCCTTGAAATGAGAGAAGAACAAATTTGGACAGATCAAGTATTTGAAAGACTTTCGCATCTCATCGTTGAAGAAAATGCTTTGTTTAACCGGGCGGCTTCTGAACCTGCAACTGGTAGTCCGACACGTGGTGGGATGCCTCAAACGAAAGCTGTACTTAAAAAGAATAAATGGATTATAAGCGGTCGTAAATCATTTACTTCAATGGCGCCAGGTCTTCAATATGCACTTGTCTCATCCCAAATTGGAGAGACTGGAGAAAAAGGCTTCTTCCTTGTAGATATGACAGCTTCTGGTGTTACGATTGAAGAAAATTGGGACACGATGTCGATGAGAGGTACGAGAAGTGATGATCTTGTCCTAGAAAATGTTGAATTACCGCAAGATGCCCTTATTGAGGGACCTAATTCTGCCAAAAGTGAACTGCCAAAAGCCTGGCTCTTACACATACCAGCCTGCTATCTTGGTGTCGCGATTGCTGCTCGTAATGAAGCCGTCTCTTTCGCATCACATTATTCACCAAACAGTCTTCCGGGACCGATTAAAGAAGTCCCTGAAGTACAAAGGAAAATAGGGGAAATGGAATTAGAGTTAATGAGAGCTAGAGAAATGATGTATTCTGTTGCATTACGGTGGGTTTCAGAACCGGATAAGAGGAAAGAAATGGGCCCTGAGTTAGCGGCTGTAAAACACGTCGCAACCAATAGTGCAGCAAACGTAGTCGATATAGCCATGAGAGTTGTAGGTGCAAGAGCATTATTTAAAGATAATCCTATGCAGCGCTATTATCGGGATGTAAGAGCAGGGTTGCATAATCCTCCTATGGATGATGCAGTGATTTCGATGCTTGCTAGCAATGCCTTTTCAAAATTCGAAGAATCTTCCTAATGGAAGGTTCTTTTTTAACTCATTGAATTGTTCAGGCGGCGCAAGGTCAAATTCTAATCGTTCGAAATTTCGATAAAAAGCAGTAAAATAGCCCTTATATAGCCGTGTTTTTTCCTGAAAAACCTCTATATATTACAGCATTCTAGTTCATTAGTTTTAAATTAGACAGAAAAGAAGGAGAAAGTCATTCGAATAGCGAAATAGATCATTAATAAGCGAAGGGAGGGGAGTATGGTGAGAGAACGTCGAACCGTTTCGTTAAGTGGAAGCTTGCTGTTAACGCATCCATGGGGTATTGATCTTAAAGATGAACAAAATCCTAAAGAAGACGGATCTTACGTAATCAATAATCACAAACAGCAGGAGTTGAAAGAAAACAAATGATGCTAATCCAATATATTTTTACTAAAGAAGTCTCATAGATCAGAGCCGTGCGAAATGTTCATCGCTTCGGCTCTATTTTAATTGGAAAGGTTGTGAAGAAGATCGGAATAAAGAAAAAACTAGCTTGTGGAGCCGTTATTTCTAGTTTGTTTTTAGGAAGTCGATATCGCCAAAAAAGAAATGGTGAAATAAATAACGGAAAGACATTATCTCAATCTCTACATAGCATAGTAAATGATGAACGTCTTCATGGCGCGATTGCTGGGATAAGCATCCGTTGTAATCTTAGTGGGGAACTTCTCTACGACCATTTTGGAGATTTAAGAATGACCCCCGCTTCAAATATGAAGCTTATAACAGCGGCGGCAGCTCTTGAGAAACTTGGTTCTGACTATCGTTTCAGCACTGAGGTACAAACAGATGGAGAAATACAGGATGGTCTTTTAATGGGGAACCTTTATCTAAAGGGAAAAGGAGACCCAACGGTTTTAAAGGAAGATTTAGATCAATTTGCTTTAGAATTGAAAGCTCTTGGGATTGAACGTATTCAAGGTGATGTTATAGGTGATTATTCCTGGTATGACGAGCAACACCTATCAGAAGATATGGTTTGGAGTGATGAACATGAGTATTACGGCGCTCAAATCACTGCCCTCACTATTTCTCCTGATCGGGATTTTGACGCTGGAACCATTATTGTTGAGGTTTCACCAGGAGAAGAAGGCGATTCACCTAAAATAGTTATTTCTCCCACTGCGAACGATATACAATTAGTGAATAACGCTCTTACAACTTCACCCTCTCACGGGGAAGGGGAATTACATATCATTCGTCAGCATGGTACGAATACGCTTACAATCAGCGGCGCTATTTCGAAGGATGCTTCCCCAGAAAAAAAGTGGATTGCGTTATGGAACCCAGATAGTTACGCCCTACATCTGTTTAAAGATTCCTTAAAAGGACTTGGTATTTACATAAGTGCGGAAGCTTTAAAAGATAAGTCAACTGAAATCAAAACGCTTTTAACTAAACAATCCATGCCTCTTTCTGAATTGCTACTGCCATTTATGAAACTAAGTAATAATGGGCATGCAGAAGTTCTTATAAAAGAAATGGGCAGGAAAGTTATGGGAGAAGGAAGTTTTTCAGCTGGTCTCGAAGTTGTGAGAACATTTTTAAGAGAAGAAGGATTAGATCCTGATAACATGTGTTTACGAGATGGTTCTGGTATTTCCCAAATGAATTTGATACAGCCGAATCAGCTATCTTTGCTTTTATTCAAACTTCAAAGCAAACCCTGGTTCTCAACATTTTTGAACTCACTTCCTGTAGCGGGAATCCCTGATCGGCTAGTGGGAGGTACTTTGCGAGAGCGACTAAGGGCTACATCAGCAGAAGGCGTTGTTTTTGCTAAAACTGGCTCTCTAATTGGCGTTACTTCTTTATCTGGATATGTTAAAACGAATAATCCACTCATTTTTTCGGTTATTATTAATAAGTTTCTAGATGAAGAAGAAATGGAAAAGATAGAGGATGAACTGATGATCGTATTATCTTCTACCTTCATGTAATGGGGGAGTAGTGACTGGCAAAATTGAAGGGCGTAAATCGAAAAACGTAATTTAAAAGATAGAATTGTTGAATCATAAAGCCGATCAATTACATGACTGGTATAATAGTAGTAGACATTTGTAATACCGAGGCAATTTAAAATAGCCATTCGGTCATAACTCCAAGTCAATCTATCAGCGATTAAAGCTGTTTTATGACGACTTCAAAGTTAGATAATCATAAAGAAAGAGTAGCAAGGGAAGGGGGATTATATGTTGAAACGATTGTATCAATATCTTTTATTTGTATGTGTGATTTTATCCGTTTCAACGATTTGGTATGAATCTCCCTTTCAACAGGCGATCCTGATCGGCACTTGGATCGTCTTTTTTATTGATTATATGGTCTTTCTTTATTTATCTGAAGATCGATGGGAATATATAAAAAAGCATCCTTTTGATTTAATAGCGCTAATTCCGCTAGATTCAATCTTTCAAGGAGCTAAGCTTGCGAGACTTTATAGACTATGGCGAATTAAAACAATCGCCAAGCGATTTAGTAATCCCATTCTAGGTAAAGCGATGGGTATGTCTCCTCAAACGTGGTTTTTAACTAGTTTTGTATTTGTTATCGTCTCAACATTTCCATTCTATTTCTATGAACCTGTCGTGGATTCTTTTCAAGATGCAGCGATTTGGTCATTAGGTTCGATCATTTTTGTTGGACGTTTTTCTGTAGAACCAACTTCTTTTGTAGGTAAATTTGTGATTATCTTACTTACAATTGTAGGAATTCTTCTTCATGCGCTTATTGTGAGAACTGTATTTCGTTACGTAGATTACCTTCGTAAAAAATGGTCATCCACAGAGGATGACCATTCAAATGAAGCCTAGTAAAACCATTTTACGATGAAGAATGTAAAAATAGAAAGAACCACTGATACAATTGTAATAATGGCCATTGGCTTTAGTGCTTTATCTTTCAAATCCTTCAAACTAACACTTAATCCTAGGCCTACCATAGCAGCCGTTAAACACCAGGTTGTTATTTCGGTTACCACATTTGTTGCAGATTCAGAAAAGGGAATAATAGGTCCTAGGAGATAAGTTCCTGCGAGACTCATTAAGATAAACCCGATTAAAAACCATGGAAAAGCAACTTTTTGTTTTGTGCCCGCGTTTTTGCGTTTCATCAGGTACATGAAAAGAAAACAAACTGGAACGAGAAGAAAGACTCTTCCTAGCTTTGCAAGCAGCCCCATTGCAAGAGCTGTTTCTCCTCCTGGCGCTGCTGCTAATGCAACGTGAGCAACTTCATGTAGTGAAATACCTGACCATACCCCATATTGACTTTCAGTTAATGGAAGGAATGGGCGAAGAATCGTATATCCGATGGAAAATACTGTTCCAAAAAGAGCGATAATCCCCACCCCAATTGCCGTATCCTCTTCTTTAGATTCCACGATCGGCGCAATTGCTGCAATAGCCGCAGCTCCACAAATCCCTGTACCAGCACCAAGTAAAAAGGTTATGGATGTATTAGCTTTCATCACTTTAGAAAGCCAAACAGACGATAAGATAGAAAATACGATGATAAGCGCGCCTAATAATAATATCGGTAATCCATCTTGAAGAATCAGACTTACATTTAGTTTAATTCCATATAAAATGATGGCGAACCTAAGTATTTTTTTAGATGAAAAAGTGATTCCTTTTCTTAACCATTCGGGATACCCGGCTACTTGCCGATAAACGATTGCGATCAGAATGGCTGATGCGAGTTGCCCTGTAAGACTAAAACCTGGCACCATAGCAAGAAAATAACCTAATAGTGCAATAAAAAAGGTAAATGCTATGCCGAGAAAAAATCGCATGTTCTCTGGTATAGTTTGTTGTCTTAAAGTATTAATCATCATGTCCCCTCCGTTTCTCTTTCTTTAGTCTACTTCAGCTATTGCTATAAGTGAAATAATTAAATAGAATATGTACTATAAGTAATAACTTATAGTAAGGGGTGATGACGTGGATCAGCAGTTACACGTTTTTGTTACAGTCGTAGAAAAACGCAATTTTTCTCGAGCGGCAGAGGAGTTACACATGACTCAACCTGCGGTTAGTCAATATATTAAAAGCCTTGAAGAAGCGCTTGGTACTAAACTGTTAGAAAGAAACAACCGATCTGTGGAAATGAACAAGGCAGGAGTAATTGTTTACCACCATGCGAAAGAATTCTTAAATCTTTATTCAAAGATGACGTATCTTTTGGATGACCTAACAAACCGAGCAAGTGGGAAAATTACAATTGGTGCAAGTTATACATACGGTGAATATGTTCTTCCACATGTGATTGCAGCTATTAGAGAAAAATACCCATTAATTACACCATCTATAACGATAGGAAATTCAAGAGAAATTGGTGACCTTGTCTACTCACACCAACTTGATGTTGGCATTATAGAAGGTGACTATCCAGCTAGAGACATGCAAGTGGATAGCTTCACTGAGGATGAAATGGTTATAGTAGCATCACCATCACATCATAAAGTGAACAGTGGAAAGACTCTTGAACAAGAGATGTGGGTGGTGAGAGAGGAAGGGTCTGGGACGAGAGAAGCTACAGAGAAGATGTGGAAGAATCTCGATATAGAGCCTACTCAAAAACTAGCCTTTGGGAGTACGCAGTTAATTAAAGAATCTGTTGAAGCTGGAATTGGTATAAGTATTTTATCGAAGTGGACAATACGGAAAGAGTTAGAACTTGGTACACTACAAATTCTTGAAATACCGAATTTCACCTATTCAAGGACGTTTTCAATTTTGATGCGCTCTCCCTTTCAAACAAAAGTACTTGAAGTTTTTCTTGACTATGTTCATTCTCATCATAGAACGTAGCACATATGTAGAGAGTTTTTCATTAGCGTGATATAGTTAGGGAATTGAAAAAGGAACGGATAAAAGGAAGCGATGTAAGATGAAAGAATTGATTGATGAATGGCAATTAGCGCTTCGCGCTGAAATTGCACACCTTAAAAAATTTGGTAGCAGACCAATTCGAGTTGTCAATGGAAGGCTGCTATCTTCAGGTGACGATTTTAGATATTACTTTGATGCACGTACCCCAATTCATATCCCAACTGGATCAAAGGTTCGGCTTGAGATGAAACATATTAAGCGTGAAGGAAGGGTACTGTCTTCAGAAGGAAAGAATGTCATTCTAGCTCTTGAAGCTGGTTTTGGAGAGCGAATTGGAGAGGCAGATCTCTATCATGACCCATGGGAACTGCTAGATGAACTGCATGAGCGTCTTGAGGAAATAAAAAAAAGCAAAAGAAGGTTAGCGAGGGTTAAACGAGTAATGAATCCTCCCACATCTGTGAAGCATCCTGATGATAAGATCAAAAGCCGGCTTCATGAGCTGATTCTACGAACCAAATATAACCCTGTGACGTACGTGTGGGGACCTCCAGGGACTGGGAAAACACATAATCTAGCAAGAGCCGCTGCGAATCACTTTTTCAAAGGAAATAGCGTCTTGATCTTATCTCATAGTAATCAAGCTGTTGATGTATTAATGCGTGAAACAGCCTCATTCGCTGAAAATAGAGAGAAATTTGAAGAAGGAAAAATTGTGCGGTATGGACAACAGCGCGATGTTTCATCAAATCTACCGCTTTTTACAGATCAATTGCTTATGACGAAGCATCCAGACCTTGCCAACGAGAAAGAGAGTATTCTTGATGAACGAAAAAAACTGAAGGAGGACTTATCAAATTCCTTTAGTAAACGCGATTCTGATCAGTTATTAAAGCTTGAATCAAAATTAGGAAATGTTTTAGAGCAGATTCGTCGGAAAGAAACTCAGTTTGTAAAAGAAGCAACGATTATAGGCACCACACTAACAAAAGCCGCTATTGATGAGAATATCTATCGGAAGAGGGTAGATGTAGTGATCATCGATGAAGCGAGTATGGCCTATGTGCCCCAAGCAGCATTTGCTGCTTCACTTGGAAAACGCGTTGTTATATGTGGCGATTTTAAACAGCTACCTCCTATAGCGTCAGCACGGCACCCGCTCGTTTCAAAATGGTTAAGAGAAGACGTATTTCACTGTTCTGGAATTGTTGAAACTGTGGAAACCGGTAAACTTCATCCTCAACTCTTTCTGTTAAATGAACAAAGACGAATGCACCCGGTCATTTCAGACTTTACAAACAATAAAATTTATCATTCGCTTGTAACAGATCATCCTAAAACTGCAGTACTTAGAGCACCGATATCAGACCAAGCTCCTTTTAAAGGTATGGCATCTGCTCTAATTGACACAAGTCATACTGGCTATTTTTGTATGATGGGACATTCATCGAAGTCACGAATGAATTTATGGCAGCTTTTTCTATCTTTTCAAGCAATTTATGAAGCGTTACAAGCGGGGATGTCATCAATTGGTTATGTTACCCCTTATCGCGCTCAAGCGAAGATGATGAATTTACTAATAGAAGATCTTTTAAAACATTCTTTTGATCAGGCAGACATTCTTTCAGCCACGGTTCATCGTTTTCAAGGTAGTGAGCGAGATATGATGGTGTTTGATACAGTAGATGGAGAACCAGAATCACGTCCTGGCATGTTATTGAGCGGTCACAATAGTGAAAGACTGATCAATGTTGCAATGACGAGAACGAAGGGGAAATTTATACAAATTAGCAATGTTGATTATATACAAAAACGGATGTCTCCATCAAAAACACTACGACAGTTAGTTGATCATCAGCTATTAAAAAAAGAGAGAATTTCTCCTACGCATATAGGAAAGTGGGTAAAGCATCAGCATCCTAAATTGAAGTGGCATCACGCGCTGAATACTGACATGATTTTTCAAGATATTCAAACTGCAGAAGATATTGTTATTTCAATTCCTAAGGGAACGAGATTAACAGCCGAGTGGGTGAACGTATTAAAAAAAGCAAAAGGTAAGCTGTCCATTATTTCGCCAGAGATCGTTCAGTCAGTCCCGATTGCTCATCATGTCGACCATGATCTGGCGTTCCCATTTATAGCACTTGATCAAAATGTACTTTGGCTTGGTGTTCCATTTGAAGGGATGAAAGATGTTCTTCCACCCGCAGTTGCCTTGAGACTTGAGTCTGCACTTTTTACTGGAGAGATATTGAATCAAATTGTCCCCCAAGAATAATAGAATAATGTTCCTTCTGCTTTTCATTGTTTACGTTACTGTGATAAAGTTACAGAGAATAACGATAGGAAAAGAAAGCTGGTGACTTATGGGGATTCAAAAACTGGAACATGTCGGGGTACAAGTAAGAAATATTGAAGCTTCGAAAGGTTTCTATCAAGGGATTATTGGATTAGAGTTACTTGATGAATTCGATCATCCTGATGGTGATAAAAAGCTAGCCTTTCTTGGTTTAAACGGGCAAATTTTAGTAGAGCTAATAGAAGGTTATAATCCCGATTTACCCGCAGAAGGAAAAGTTCATCACATTGCCTTTACGGTTAAAAATATTGAACAAGAACGCACTCGTCTCCATGACCTTGGTGTAACGTTTATTGATGAAGGAATCAATACCTTACCAAACGGTGCAAAATATTTGTTCTTCGCAGGACCTGATGGAGAATGGCTTGAATTCTTTGAACCTGCTACTTATTAACTACGAGTGAAATGACTAAAAACCAGCGTCCCATTCAGAAGGATGCTGGTTTTTTCTGTTCAATAGCTCCAATCCATTCGTTTCTGACCGCTCGTCTTCGCTTTTCATTGTCTAGCTGCGACTCGCAGAAACTACTGGATTTCGCACTTTCACAAAACACAGAAGGCGTGTTTCTGTTCAAGAGCTCCAATCCATTCGTTTCTGCCCGCTCGTCTTCGCTTTTCATTGTCTGAGCAGAAAACTCTTAATCAAAACAGTGATGTTGTAAGATGGTAGAGAACTTATGTGAGAGAAAGAAGGAATATGTATGGCGAAACAGCAGGGTCTTCAAAAAGAGAAGATCTGGACGCGGAACTTTATTTTTATATGTATGGCAAACTTTTTTATTTTTGCAGGATTCCAAATGACCCTCCCGACGCTGCCTTTATTTGTGAATGAACTTGGTGGAAGCGACCAGCTTATCGGCTTTGTTGTTGGTATTTTCACATTATCTGCCTTGCTTATACGACCGTGGAGCGGTCATGTATTAGAGTCACTCGGAAGAAGAATTATCTTTTTAATTGGCTTAATCGTTTTTGTCATTTCCGTTGGCTCTTATGCGTTTACAGGAAGTTTGATTCTTTTGTTTCTTATGAGAGTAGTACAAGGCCTTGGCTGGGGAATGTCTACAACGGCGGTTGGTACAATTGCAACTGACTTGATTCCTCAAAAGCGAAGGGGAGAAGGCATGGGTTATTTTGGCCTTGCTGGGAATTTAGCGATGGCATTTGGTCCAGCTCTTGGTTTATTCTTAATCGCTCTTTCTGGATTTCAAACGATGTTTTTAATTGCCGCTTCTGCCGGTTTACTTTCATTTATCATCGCTGCCTTTATTCGCTATAAACCTGCGAATAAAACACCGATTGAAAGAAAGAAATGGGACATATTTGAGAAGACAGCTTTAATGCCTTCTATTCTTCTTTTCTTTATTACAATGGTTTTTGGAGGAATCGCTACTTTTCTTCCATTATATGCAGAACAGCTAGGAATTGATGGAATTGAATGGTACTTTGTCGTCTTTGCTGTTTCGCTTATGCTCGTACGTGCTTTCGCTGGACAAATCTATGATCGAAAAGGTCATAAAGCTATATTTCTTCCAGGTGCATTTTTGATTTTATTGGCTATGGTAGATCTAACTTTATTAGCCAATCAATTTATGCTCATTCTTGCGGCTGTGCTATTTGGCATAGGATTTGGCTCCGTTCAACCTGCTCTTCAAGCATGGGCTGTTAATGAAGCACCTCTTCACAGAAAAGGTATGGCTAACGCAACCTTTTTCTCCTTCTTCGATTTAGGTGTAGGACTTGGTGCGATGTTTTTCGGTCTAATTGCTTCTACTTTTGGATATGCTGATATTTATTTAACAGCTGGAATATCTGTCATCATTTCTATGGTGATCTACGTCATTTACTTAAAAAGAAGTGCAGCTGTTCATAAACATAGCGAAGCTGTTCAATGGAAGTAAGATTAAAAAAGGAACACAAACGTGTTCCTTTTTTTGCTATCGACTAGCCGGAATGAGCAAGTCTTTGTTCACTTCAGTTAGGTCTCGGCAACCTGATAAGGCCATCGTAAGATCAAAATCCGCAACAAGGTTGGAAAGTACTTGTTTCACACCATTTTCACCACCAACTGCAAGGCCGTACATACATGGTCTTCCGACAAGCACCGCTTCGGCACCAAGCGCGATGGCTTTAAACACATCTGCTCCTCTTCTAATCCCGCTATCCATTAATACCGGAATGTGATTCCCAACAGCTTCAACAATAGCCGGAAGTGCATCCAGTGCTGCGATTGCGCCATCCACTTGCCGCCCACCATGATTGGAAACGATGATTCCATCTGCTCCATATTTGATCGCAAGCTTAGCATCATCTGGATGAAGAATTCCTTTTAAAATAATAGGAAGAGATGTGTATTTTTTGAGTTCTGCTAAATCCTCCCATGTTAATCCTGCATTCCCAAATACGTTTGTCCAGTGCATAATCGCACCCATGGCGTCTTTTTCAGGCGGAACATGTAGTCCTGCTCGAAAGGCAGGATCAGTTAAGTAGTTCCCAATACCTTCTCCAACAAGAAAAGGCAAGTAGACATTTTGAAGATCTAATTCTCGCCATGCCATCATTGGTGTATCAAGCGTTACAACAATCGCAGAATATCCAGCATGCTCTGCTCGCTGAACAAAGCTTTTGGCAATCTCAGGATCGCGACTCCAGTAAAGCTGAAACCACTTTGGCGCATCGCCTATCGCGTCAGCAATCTCTTCCATGGAATGACTTGATGCTGAGCTTGCAATGTAGGGTATTCCCATTGATGCTGCAGCTTTAGCAGAAGCAAGCTCACCTTCTTGGTGGATAATCGATTGAACTCCTACTGGAGCAACCATTATTGGAGAAGGGAGCATCTGACCGAATAACCCTACCTTTAAGTTTCGTTCTTCAACGTGACGGAAAATGCGAGGAACGATGTTCCAACGTTTAAAGGTTTCGATTCGAATTTTTCGTATCTTCAGCACCAGACCCTCCGGCCACATAATCATAAGGACCATCCTCTAGTACTTCTCTCGCTCTTTTTTCCCAATCTTCATATCTTGTTGGAAGGCGATCAGGATCAGGCGCATGCATCTGCTTATAAATGCCAAACTGTATCTCATTACCAATATTACTCATGATAACGACTCCTTTGACAATATGATTAAGTGAATCTTCTTTTCTTTCAAGGCAATTCCTTCATAAAAAGGGAAGTTTTTTAAGGAACAGGGTTATTAGGAGGATTTCGCTCATGAGTTTCGAAATAGTAGAATGGCACTAAATTCGTTCATTAAGAACATATTGGAGGACAATCATGAAGCTTTCGATCATACATACGAACGATATTCATAGTCATTTTGAGAATTTCGCAAAAGCGACATCACTTATTAAGGATTACGCAGATGAACAAACACTAATCTTGGATGGTGGTGACTTTGCTGATTTTAAAAGTATAGAGCTTCAAGGAACGCAGGGGATCGCGGCCGTGAAAATGCTTCAATCTGCCGGTTATGATGCGATTACAATTGGAAATAATGAACTCTTTAATGGAAATGAAACGCTAGAGCATATGGCGGTACATAGTCCTGTCCCTTTCATTAGTTGTAATCTTCTTAAAGCAAACGGTGCGTCATTCAAAGGGGTATTTAGAAGTACGATTATTCAAAAGCAAGGAATACGTATTTTGATTACCGGTGCTTCACCGGATTTGCAGGAATTTAATGATTTGATGGGTTTTCAAATTTTAGATTACATAGAAGCGATTCAGAAAGAGATAGAAAGCCAAAAAGGAAACTATGATATTTGTATTGTGCTAAACCATGTTGGTACTGAAAGAGACATCGAACTAGCCGATGCAATCGATGAGATCGATTTGATTCTTTCCGCACATGACCACGTTCTCTACGATGAAGCGAAAGTAGTGAATGGCACCATTCTGAACTCAGCTGGTATGTACGGGGAACATATTGGTATTGTAGAAATAAAGGTTACAGAAGATGGTTTAACCTTATTAGCCTCCAGATCGATCTCAACAGCAAAAGCGGTGGTGGATGAAGAAATTATAAGTATTTTAGTTTCAAGTAAGAAAGAAGCGATCGACAATTTGAGTAAACCACTTTACACAGTTAGTGAACCGCTATGGCATGATGTACTTGAAGAAAACCCCATGGCGAATTTAATTGCGGATGGTTTAAAAGATCGCTTTGAATGTGATCTCGGATTGATTAACAGCGGCATCACTAATGGGGGAATCGTTGATTTTGTGTCTAATAAAAAGCTTATTGAAATATGTCCTTCACCATTAAATCCGACTTATTTTGAAATTCAGGGCAAGCATTTATATGCTGCTCTTGAAAGCTCGTTAGACAGTTCGGTTTGTATGTCAGATGGCAAGGGGCCCGGCTTCCGAGGTAAATATGTCGGGCGACTTCATGTATCAGGTGCAGTGATCGAACATGATCAAAAGCAAGTACATTCTATTACGATTAATAATGAGGTGTTAGATCCAGAGAAGTGGTATCGAATTGCCTCTTCTGATTATTTGTTAAGAGGTTCTGGGTATCCTGACTTAGCGTATAACCGGAACTTCTCCTATCAATCAGATGAAATAAAAGATGTAATAAGAGAATATACTGAGATTGAAACCTTCATATCAAAAGCATTTACTAAGCGCTGGGTTGTGAAAAGAGACTTACAAAAAGAAACTATGCGGTAATATTAAACCACAGGTAGTCTCCCTGTGGTTCTTAATTTATATACTAAAAAATATTATTAATAACTATTGTATTTTTTCAAAGGAGAGGTTCATTTTGATCCACCATATTGAGCTGTACGTCTCTGACCTAAATAAAAGCACTGAATTTTGGGGGTGGTTATTAGAAGCGCTTGGTTATACACCATTTCAGAATTGGAAAGAAGGGAGAAGCTGGAGAGATAAAGAAAGCTATATTGTATTTGTGCAAGTTGAGGAGAAATACAAAGAAATGAGATATCATCGTAAACGGATTGGTATAAATCATCTCGCATTTCGTGCTCACTCAAAAGAACAGGTAGAAAATATTCGATTAATGCTCGTACAAAAACAAGCTTCTATTTTATATAACGAGCTATATCCTCATGCAGGTGGGATCAATCATTATGCGCTTTATTTTGAAGATCCAGATCGAATAAAGGTAGAAATTGTATCACCAAACATATGATAAATTTCAATTACCGTACTATATATAAAATTAAATAACAAAAGTTAGTAAGAATTATTGCAAATCACAAGGGACGTCAATACAAAAAACAGGCCAATTTGGCCTGTTTTTCTTTATCCCTTATAAGTCTTTCCAATATACTGAACGATTTTACGTAACTCTGTAACAGTAGGACGACCAAAAGGACTTGTTTGTCTTTGTTGATAAAGCAATTCGCCCTTATCATCAATAAGGAAGTAGGCTGGCTCACCATGAGCGCCATGATCTTCATATGGATCATCTTCTTTATGATAGTGAACATCATATGCTTCAAGTGCTTTTAAATCCTCATCAGCTAATACTGGAAAAGAAAGATTCTTTTCTTCAGCCATTGCTTTTAAATCATCAAATTTATCAGTTGATATAGTTGTAATATGAACATTTTTCCCTTCAAAGAAACCAGTACTTTCTTCTAGACTTTCAAGATCACTCACACAAACGGGGCACCAGGAACCTCTAAAGAAAATGACGAGGTGCCATCCACCTTTTTCTTTACGGTATGATTCAAAAGAATATTCTTCGCCGTTTACTGCAGGAAGTGAAAAATTAGGGACTGCGTCTTTCAATGCAAATTTAGACAAAACGATTTCCTCCTTTGAATAATAACAATCACCTTATAATGTAAGGCAGTTGTTATGATACTCTGATTCAGAAATAAATGATGTAAGATACCTTACTCTATTTTGAGACAGAATAATTGACAAAGGAAATTGTCGTTACAGCCTTTTTATTGGGAATAAAAACGAATTGGCTATCATACGTTCAGAACAAACTAATTGCACGTATTCCAACATAATGATACAAAACATATATTGTGTATCATTATGAAAATGAATGAAAGCTTATTTTTAGAGGGTTTTCTCTTTTCGAACAGAACGAAGAAAGGTATAATGATACATATTAATCAATTGTTTATCATTAACGATACATATTAAATAGAGAAAGAAGGATGCCCTCATGAACACGGTTCAGCCGATTCGTGATCCTCAGAAGATCAAATTAGTAAAAAAACATCTACGAAAGCGAAATTCCAGAGACTGGTTTTTATTTAATATGGGAATTAATACCGGTCTGCGGATTAGTGATTTACTTCCATTACGTGTGGGGGACGTTCGAAATCAAACACACATTATTATTAAGGAGAAAAAAACAGGGAAAGCCAAACGATTTCCGATCAACTATTCTCTTAAGGAACTCATTGAGTCGTATACGTTTGATATGGAAGAACGTGATTTTTTATTTCCATCGAATAAAACCGATTTACCGATTCAAAGAGGACAAGCTTACAAAATATTAAATCAGGCTGCAGCGGAAGCAGGGCTTTCCGAAATTGGAACACATACTATGCGTAAGACGTTTGGTTATTTTTACTATAAACAAACAAAGGATGTGGCAATGCTTCAGAAGATCTTTGGACATTCTGCACCATCGATTACATTAAGGTATATTGGAATTGAGCAGGAGCAAATGGATGAATCATTGTTCAACTTTAGTTTATAAGTGAAGCAATGATAGACATGTTATAATTTATAAAAGAGGGGGGAGGAGTTGAAGGTATAAATATAGTTTTGGTTTAAGAAAAACTTCTTGATGCTGCAAAAGCATATTAATGAAGAAACTCATTTGAATTACTGTTTTTGTAACCGATTACAAACAAGAAGGAGGTTATCCCTTTGGATAAAAAAGATCACGTTGATCCTACCGAATCATCTATACATACGGATTTCAAAAACAATATGACTTACGGAGAATACTTAAGTCTCGATCAAATACTCTCTGGGCAAAATAGACTTTCAGACCATCATGACGAAATGCTCTTTATCATCATTCATCAGGTTAGTGAATTGTGGATGAAGTTAATTCTACATGAACTTAAAGGAGCCATTGAAGCAATTGAAAATAATGAACTTTCGTCTGCCTTTAAAATGCTTGCACGTGTTTCAAAGACCCAAACCCAAATTATTCAGGCTTGGGATGTTCTTTCAACATTAACACCATCGGAATATATGGAGTTTCGTGATTCGCTCGGACAGGCATCTGGTTTTCAATCTTATCAATACCGCATGATCGAATTTTCATTAGGATACAAAACATCACACGTGCTTAAAATCTATGAAAAGGATGAAGAGCTTCACGCACAACTTAAGAATGCTTATCAAAAACCCGGCATTTATGATGTCGCCATTAAAGCTCTCTCCAGAGCAGGTTTACCGATAGATCAAGGAGTTCTTCAACGCGATGTAACCAAAACTTATGAGAAGAATGATTCTGTGTTGCAGGCATGGCTGACGGTATACCGGAATGTCGATACATACTGGGATCTTTATGAGCTTGCCGAAAAACTCGTCGATATTGAAGACTGGCTGCAGCAATGGAGATTCCGTCATATGAAGACGGTTGAGAGAATTATTGGTTTTAAGCAGGGTACAGGAGGCTCATCAGGGGTCGGTTATTTAAAGAAAGTACTTGATCACCGTTTCTTTCCTGAGCTCTGGGATATTCGAACCGCCCTTTAGGTGATTGTAATATCATTATGTAAACTCATATAAAAAACGCTCCCAACTGAGAGCGTTTTTTATATGAGTAGTTCATTTAACTTTGTATCACTTTCTAGGAAAGAGAGCGCCTTCCTTTGAAAATCTTCATTATGAAGGTATGTATATCGATGGGGCTTAACAGAAGGAGCCTTTAAAATAGCTTCAGCGAGGTCAGATTTTTGCATACGTTCCTTCTTGATATAATCAAAGAAACCAGTACGTTCAAATACTTTCCCCATCCGTATCGCTCGGTGGTTCTGCACATTGGCCATAATATAAGTTGCGATTCCGACCTGTATTCCGTGCATGTGCGGATTTTGTAATTGTTTATCGAGCGCATGTGAAATTAAATGCTCCGAACCACTAATTGGTGCGCTATTGCCGCTAATAACCGTTGCCACGCCACCCATTGTTAACGAGCTTACAAGTTCTTTAATAAAGATCGGATTTTGAATATCTGACATCGGCGTTCGAATGAAACTGTTTACAGCCTTCTTACTTAGCATCGCTGCAAAGGCATTTACGTGGCCTTTACCGTTCTTTTCTTCAAACTCCCAATCATAAAGAGCCGTTATATTACTCATTAGATCACCAACTCCTGCAAGCAAGAAGGGAGAAGGGGCTTGTTTAATCACTTCGAGGTCAGCAATGATCCCATAAGGTACCTGTGCAGGAACAGTAGTTTTTTTGTGATTCACAATAAGAGAGCAGTTGCTACTAGCAAAACCATCATTTGAGGCAGAGGTCGGCATGCTTATAAACGGTAGTTTTCTAGAAAACGCAATATATTTCCCATAATCAATAACCATACCACCGCCCATAGCAATCACAACATCATAAGAATCAAGGGAGAAAGCATACCCGATCAGATCATGAATGGTTTTCCCAGGTTCCATCTTTTGAATATCGATGGTGACATGTTTCATATTCTCTTGAAAGGACTCACCATAAGTCTCATATGTAAATTCATCGAATAAAAATAGGGCATGATGAAAGCCGTGCTTATGGAGAATCATATCAAGCTGATGGCGGATACCAGAACGAATCTCCAAAATGGCAGGGATCGGAATATTCGTTAATGGATGCATGGTCAAATCGTTCCTTTCTCATGCAGGAAATCTTCAATCTGTTGAAACGATCCAACGGCTACAAAAGGCACGTTATTTTCTTTTAGTAGTTCTTGCAGTGCGTCTTTAGCAAAAGTAAGATCAGCAACTTTGGCTGGATGAGAATCTGGTTCGCTATCACCAGCAAAATAAACCACTTCATACTTTTCTTTCAGATCTGAAATCACTTTTGATTTATCAATACCATATCTTCTCGAATAATGTTTATGATTCTCATCAATCGACAAATGGACATTTTTATTCTCGTAATAGCCCATGTTCGAGAAAACAGGAACATTCTGAATCCCATAATGATTCAAAATGTGGTGAATGTAATAATCTGTCCCAGCACTTAAAATGTAGAAATCCCCGCCGTTTTCTTGTACTTTCTTAATAAAGGAAGGAACATGCTCATCAATCGGTAAGGAGAGGATATCTTGAATAATTTGCTCCTCGTGCTGATCAATGGATTGAAATACCTGGCTTAGAAAATCAATATCTTGCATTTCCCCAGCTTTCCACTTCTTATACAACCCTTTACCTTCAGGATAATAAGTTTCAATCACAAGCCAGTAGAAATCTTTTTTTGAAATGGTTCCGTCAAAATCAGATACAAATGCCCACTTTTTCATTTATATTTCCTCCTTCATATAGTCGTTGATCTATTAAAATTGTAGCATGCTTTCATATTCAAAAGAAATCTGATTCTTTTAGAACAATAACGTACAGCCGCACTAAATTGTGTTAAAATGAATTTTAAAAAGTTAAACAATTCAATTTAATCTGAAGGAGTGCGAGAATGAGTAAAACAATCAGTAAAGTCCAGGTGGAAGATATCATTATCGCAAACCAGGTTTTAAAAGAAGTCGTTGTTCATACACCGCTACAGCGGAATGAAATTCTTTCTGATCGATATAATTGCAATGTGTATTTGAAGAGAGAAGATTTACAAAGTGTTCGGTCTTTTAAAATTAGAGGCGCTTATAATTTGATTCAAGGTTTAACGATGGAAGAGAAAGCAAATGGAATCGTATGCGCAAGCGCAGGAAACCATGCCCAGGGCGTAGCCTTTTCTTGTAAAACGCTTGGCATTCAAGGACATATCTTTATGCCTGCTACGACGCCCCGTCAAAAAATCTCGCAAGTTGAATTGTTTGGTGGATCGTTTGTGGAAGTCATTCTAACAGGCGATACGTTTGATGACTCCTTTCTAACCGCTAAAGAATTTTGCAACAAACACGACAAAGCATTCATTCATCCTTTTGATGACTATCGAACGATTGCAGGACAGGGAACAGTAGGACTTGAAATTATGAATGATATTGATGAAGTCGACTTTGTGATGCTCAGCATTGGAGGAGGAGGTCTTGCCTCAGGCGTAGGGTCTTATATCAAAAGCATTAGCCCACACACGAAAATCATCGGTATAGAGCCTGAAGGTGCCCCAGGAATGAAAAGTTCCATTGAGAAGGACGAGGTCGTACCGCTTGATTATATCGATAAATTTGTAGATGGAGCTGCTGTGAAACAAGTTGGAAAGCTGACACTCGACATTTGCAAACATATCCTTGATGATGTCGTACTTGTGCCAGAAGGGAAAATTTGTACAACCATCTTAGAGCTATACAACCAGAACGCCATTGTGGCTGAGCCAGCCGGCGCTTTGTCCATCGCCGCTCTCGATTTTTATCGTGATCAAATTAAAGGAAAAAATGTGGTGTGCGTTATTAGTGGGGGAAATAACGATATTAATCGCATGCAGGAAATCCAGGAACGTTCTTTAATTTATGAAGGGCTAAAACATTATTTCATTGTACATTTCCCTCAACGAGCTGGTGCGTTAAAAGAATTTATGGCTGATGTTTTAGGTCCAACAGATGATATTACCCGCTTTGAATACACGAAAAAGAACAATCGTGATCGAGGACCTGTTCTAGCAGGAATTGAGCTCAAACACAAAGAAGATTATGAACCTTTGATTGAGCGTTTAAATCGAAAAGGATTTTCCTACATTGAAATTAACAAGGACCAAGATCTCTTTAACCTACTCATTTAAAACGCCTATAGCGGGCGTTTTTCTTTTGAAGTCGTTCGAGTATAAATGGGGCACTTTTTTCTATATGATAAGGAGAGATTGTATGAAAAGAGGTGCGGAATGAAATTAAGTATACTTGATCAAACACCAGTCTTTCATGGAGAAACGACAGCTGAGGCACTACAAGCTTCAAAAGAGTTAGCTATTCTCGGAGATCAACTTGGCTATGTTCGTTACTGGGTTACGGAACACCACGACCTAGAACACTTAGCGTGTCCCACCCCTGAGGTACTCTTAAGCTATATCGGAGCACATACTAGGCGAATTCGACTTGGAGCTGGAGCAATACTACTTCCTCACTATCAACCATATAAGATAGCAGAAATATTTCATACACTAGCAACCCTTTTTCCAGGTCGCATCGACCTTGGATTAGGCAGAGCACCAGGGGGATCCGCCGAAGCGACTTCAGCTCTATCTCCGCGATTTTTAGAAGAAGTTCGGAAGATGCCAAAGAAAGTAGATGAACTACTTCGCTTTATCAAAAATGGCTTTCCAAAGGACCATTTGTATCATAATCTTCAAGCAAAGCCTGTTCCTAACCACCTTCCCGAGCCATGGCTCCTTGGAACAGGAAAGAAAAGTGCGCTGTTAGCAGCAGAAAACAGTATGTCCTATGCGTTTGGCTATTTTATGAGCGATCAAAAGGGGAAAGAGCTTCTCGACACATATCGAACAAACTTCGCGGGAGAATCTCCTTATAGCATTCTAGCGGTGTCCATTATTTGTAGTGAGACACAGGAACGTGCAGATGAGCTTGCTCACTGGACTCACGTAGTCAATGAATTTCGATCTAAAGGGAAAACAACACTCCCAAGTGTTGAAGAGGCACTTACCGTATCACTTCCTAATGATCACACCTCGAAGCTTATTAGTGGAACACCTAAAATCGTCCAAGAAAAGCTACAGGATCTGCAAGAAGAGTATCAACCAGATGAATTCTTAATCACAACGATTACGCCACATCGAAGGGAAAGACTGACTTCTTTTCAACTTCTTGGTGAGGTGCTTATTCAAGGATAGATCTTTTTTCACTAATAGAAGGAAATCTGTTATGATAGAGTTTGGTTTCTTTTGTTTTTTATAGGATTAAATTTTTAACTGTATCCATTTTACAGTGCCAATAGATATGAAAATAAAAGGACGGATCAAGCTAGAAGAGGAGACCGTACATGACCCAACCATTACCTTTTGAAATCACAAAGGAAGATTCCTTTTTCGAGAAACTCGGCGACTATGTTGGCGACGTATTCTACGACATTTTACCGGAGCATGGATATGAGCTTCGAGATGAACAAATCTTTATGGCTTTTCAAATTGAACAGGCCTTTAAAAATAAGAGCGTTGTGTTTGCTGAAGCAGGCGTTGGAACAGGGAAAACGTTTGTATATTTGTTGTATGCCATTTGCTATGCGAGGTATACAAGAAAACCGGCGATTATTTCATGTGCGGATGAAACACTTATTGAGCAGCTAGTGAAAGAAGGCGGAGACATTGAGAAGCTTGAGAAAGCACTTGGTTTAACTGTTGATGTTCGTCTAGCGAAGGCTAGAGAGCAATATGTTTGTGTGAAAAAGCTAGACCATCTTTCTCATCGTACTGACGATGAAGACATCTTAAGTGTGCACGATGAAATACCAGAGTTTGTTTATGAACCAGCTGCATCAATGAAGTCTTTCCATCGCTATGGCGATCGGAAAGAATACCCTTGGGTACCAAATGATAAATGGGAAAAAATTGCGTGGGATCCACTGCAACAATGTTCAACGTGTGACTGGCGTCATCGCTGTGGCCAAACGTTAAATCGTGAATATTATCGTCATTCAAGCGATTTGATTATTTGTTCTCATGATTTCTATATGGAACATATCTGGACGAAAGACTCACGTAAACGTGAAGGACAACTTCCTTTGCTCCCAGAAGCTAGCACAGTTGTATTTGATGAAGGCCATTTATTGGAATTCTCAGCACAAAAAGGCTTGACGTATCGCTTTCATTCGGAAACTCTATCCAGTATTCTTACAGGCTACATGGACCAGGATGTAAGAGAAGAATCGCTTACATTAGTTGAAGAGATCCTGGAGCTTCACGATAACTGGTTCGCTCATCTTAGTCAGTCCGCGATCGCTGTAGAAGGTTCGATTCGAAAAGATGTCCCACGAACTGAAACGATGATAGAAATTGCAAAAGCGATTGCTGAGAAAGTTGATGCTTTGTTAGAGCAGCTTGTTTTCGATTCAGAGCTTTATGTAATGGAAGACTACCATGTCAAGATTATGGAAGAATACCTCGAGTTCTTCTCATATGGCTTAAGAACGTTGCTCCAGGATGGAGAGGGCATTCATTGGCTTGAAGAAACTGAAACCCAGACATCTCTTGTCATTATGCCAAGACTTGTAGAAGACATTCTGCGAAAAGAAGTATTTTCACAGAAGATCCCATTTGTTTTCTCATCAGCAACGCTTTCGCAAGCTGGAGATTTCTCTTATATAGCAAGCAGCTTAGGTATTCAGAAACATGCTTCCTTCTCTGTAAATTCACCATTTGATTATGAAGCACAGATGAAAATGAATGGTTCTGTAGCTGAAAATGAACATCAAAAATGGGAAGAGATGGGCCATTCCCTTCACCTGAATAAAGGTCATTCATTGCTGCTATTCTCTTCGCTAGAAGAAATGAATAGGTTCAGAGAGTGGGCAGACCAACAAAGCTGGACGTTTAACCTTATTTATGAAGGAGACCGTGAAATAAGCGAAACGGTCAAGGCATTTCAACGAGATCATTCTGCTGTTCTTTGCTCGTATCATCTATGGGAGGGACTTGATGTACCGGGTGAATCACTTACTCAGGTTCTAATCTCGTCATTACCATTCCCTCCAAATGACCCTGTTTTCCAGGCGAAACGAAGTCATTCAGAAGATCCAGTAAGCGATGTAGACCTTCCCTACATGTTACTTCGCTTACGACAAGGAATTGGTCGATTAATTCGAAGTAGTGTAGATCATGGTGTCGTCCGTATTTGGATGACAGAAGATCAAGTGACAAAGTATGAACAACAAGTTCAAGATGTTTCACCTTTACCAATCAACTGGAAATAATAAAAAGCTCTTTCTCAAACGAGAAAGAGCTTTTTTCTATTGAAGTTGTTATGATAGATAAAGGGAGGTGTGGCATGAAAACAAATTGGGAAAGACATCATTCGATCATTTATCTACCTGATGAAGCGATAACATCAATCGTAAAAAGCTATCAGCCACATCTAAAGGTAAATACCACGACCCAGCTTTCTGGAGGTTTGAGTCATACGAATTATAAAATTGATATTGCTCATCATAGCTCTGTTGTGATCAGAGTGGCTAGAAACCAGGAAAGCTTGAAACGGGAATATGAAGTTCACAGGTCCTTGCCAAAAGATGTGCGAGCACCAGCTTTTCTTCATATGACAAAGTGGAATGGATACCATATTGGTATTCTTGAATGGAAAGAAGGTTCCTTGCTGCGAGACCATCTATCTACTTCGTCTCAACAACATATGAAAGCAATGGGGCAATCCATTGGAGAACAGCTTGCCTCACTGAGAGAACTGCATTTTAATACATATGGATTTCTTGATTCAACGCTTGAAGTAAGAGATGAATTTCAATTAACACCAACCTCATTCATCTCAACGATCGAATCCTTTATAAATCATCATGCTTCCAAATGGCTATCTCTTACTCTAACTGATAGAGTGATCTCATTTGTAAGGAACAATGCCTATTTGCTTGAGCAAGATCAAAGCGAACCCCGCCTTGTTCACGGGGATTATAATGGACTTAATGTACTAATGAACGGAACAGAAGTAAGCGCCGTTCTAGATTGGGAATTTGCCTTATCAGGTAGCATTTATTTTGATTTAGGTAACATGATACGGTACGAATTTGATCACATGACATCATTTAAAGAGGGAATTCAGCAAGGATTATTAAATAAAGGAATCACCCTGCCAAAACAGTGGCAGAAGCTTGCCAAACTGGCAGACCTCGTAGCGCTTTGTAGCTTGCTTGATCGACCAGTATGTGGGGAAAACAGGGTAAGAGATATCACTCAACTTATTACTAAAACGATAGAATCCTATTAAGCAGAAACAATCGAGAGGGGAATATACATGAGGATTGGATTTATACGCCACGGGAGTACAGCATGGAATAAAGAGAAAAGAGCTCAAGGTAGCTCAGACATTCATCTTGACGATCAAGGTCGCAGTGACGCAGCTAAGCTTGGAGACTGGTTAAAGAACGACAAGTGGGATGTGATCTTCTCAAGTGATCTTTCACGAGCTAAAGAAACAGCTGAGATCATCGCCAAAAAGCTCAACCTGAAAGTGATAACCGATCATCGCTTACGAGAGGCGGGCGGTGGGCAAATTGAAGGAACTACAGAGCAAGAACGTATTAAGAAATGGGGAGAAAACTGGCGCGAATTAGATCTCGGTATTGAAAAGGCTGATCTTGTTGTTGAACGCGCACATGCGGCAGTAAATGATTTTCATGATAAATACTCAGGTTTAAATGTGCTAGTAGTTAGCCACGGTTCTTTTCTTAGACATTTCTTTAAAAGCACCCTACCTGAACTAAATCATGAAAATCATATTGTAAATACTTCTTTAACGATTCTTAAAAGAGATGGAGACAAATGGTTAAATGAAAAGTTCCATTCAACACGCCACCTAAATTAATAAACGAATCAATCCATATCCTGACTCTTTATGTAGAGAGGATTTTTAATAATGATCGAGAAGACCTTCAATAAAGAACGTGACCATTCATTATTGGAGGGAAAAGCCATGAACGCAAAACCCGAAATGATCGGGGAAGATTTATCTCTTATTGATCTCTATGACCTCTCCCTTGAACTAAGGACGGGTTCTTATGTCCTGCATGAGGAAGAACTTACAATCATTGAAACTAGCGCGAGTCCATCGATTCCTTACTTAATTAGCGGGTTAGAAAAACTCCAAATCAATTTAGAAGAGGTTCGCAACGTAATTGTCACCCATATCCATCTCGATCACGCTGGAGGGACAGGCCTATTTCTTGAAAAATGTCCAAATGCTCGTGTTTTTGTTCATCCAAAAGGGATTCGCCATTTAGAAAACCCATCTCGCTTAATTGAAGGAGCAAAAGCTGTTTATGGGGATAAATTCCAGGAGTTATTCGAACCAATAATTCCGATTCAAGAAGACCGGCTAATCGCCATGAATGACATGGACATGATGCGAATTGGGTCGAATCGAATATTAACTTTCATGGATACTCCGGGACATGCCAAACACCATTTATCGATCTATGATTCAAAAACGAAAGGTGTGTTTGTAGGTGATACGATGGGAGTTTATTATCCGCAGCTCGATGTTGAACTTTATCTTCCATCAACATCACCAAATCAATTCGATCCAGACGCAATGCTAGCATCTGCTGAAAAAATCATGTCCTATGAGCCAGACGCCATTTATTTCGGTCATTATGGAAGAACATCTAACCGAGATGAAGTAATGGCTCAATTAAAAAGTTGGTTATCCGATTTTATGAGAATAACAAATGACCTCATGCAAAAGAAAGAGGCGCCAATTACTGAGGATCTTTCAAAAGCGCTATTAGCACATGTGGCAAGTAAGCTTTCAATAAAAGGAGTACCTTCCGATCATCCTGTATATGATTATATAAAAGTAGACTTACAAGTATGTGCTCTTGGCCTAATCGATTATTTGAAACGAAAATCAGTTCGAACCACTTAGATTCTGCTTAAGTGGTTTTCTTGTGAATAATAGGCATAGGCTTTTTTTTCATGTTATATTGAATGAATCATTTAGATCAACAGTACGGAGAGATGCTATGCTAAAAAATAAATCAACAATTCAATCCTTCCGCTATATTTTCTTAATGTATGTCGGTACTATTATTTTATTTGCGACCTTTTATATGCTGCCGTTTTCCCACTATGGCTCATTACAGGTCGTTGACTCTCTCTTTATATCAACTAGTGCGCTCAGTGTTACAGGGCTATCTTCCGTTGACATCTCGTCTGACTTTACACGAGTTGGGCAGGTCTTATTAATTATTGAAATGCAACTAGGAGGCATTGGTATTCTCGTACTCGTCAGCTACCTATTTTTAATGATGGGTAAGAAACTAACAATGTCAAGTATGGTCCTTCTATCGAAAGACCAAAACCAGTCGCAGTTAAGAACCATTCGATCATTAAGTATTTCCGTTTTAATGATCGCGTTAACGGTAGAAGCCATTGGTTTTAGTCTTATGTTCAATGGAATAAGTGAGCAATATAGCTCAGTTAAAGAAGCTGTTTTTGTCACTGTATTTCACAGTGTAGCGAGCTTTACGAATGCTGGATTTGATTTATTTGGAGATAGTTTGATTTCTTATCAACACAATTGGCTCATGCTGTTAACTTCAGCAACGATGATCTTTCTAGGAAGCCTCGGTTTTCCTACTATTGTAGAATACATACTCGGCTTTCGAAAAAAGAAAAGCTTGTTTACAAAAGTGAACATCCGTCTTCATAGTTCGCTGTTTCTTGTGGGGATTGTCATTTATTTCTCTTTAGAACAAAATGGCGTATTTGGCCATTTGCCAATATGGGATAAGTTCGTAAACGTGATTTTTCTATCTGCTACATCACGGAATGGCGGCTTAACAACAGTAGACATTTCAACACTTAATATCACAACTGTTCTCATACTAATGACTTTAATGTTTATTGGTGGGGCTTCTTCAAGTACCGGAGGGGGTCTTCGCTTAACAACCTTTGCGGTTCTTGTAGCAAAAATGGTTTCAGTAGCAAAATCTGAAGAATATACAACGCTATTTAAGAAGACCATTTCACAGGACTCGATTAATAAATCTTTTTTGATCTTTTTAAGCTTTATCTTTTTATTTGGATTTACAACCATAATTCTGTCCATATTTGAGTCTCAAGAAATCATTTTAGTGGCTTTTGAGGTTATATCTGCTTTAACAAACACTGGTTTATCGATGGGGATTACGAGTGAACTTGCAGGAGTTTCAAAGTTGCTATTATGTATGCTAATGATTATTGGGCGCATTGGTGTATTTAGCTTCATATACGCTGTATTTAAAATAGAAAAATCAAAAACGCGCTATATTAAAGAAGATTTGGCCGTAGGTTAAGGAGTGAGAATTCATGCGAAAACAATTTCTAGTAATCGGTGCTGGTCGATTTGCGAAAGGCATTATTCGTGAACTATATGAACAAAAATGTGATGTGGTCGTTTGTGATAAAGATGAGGGTCCGCTAGAAGATATAGATGACTACACAACACATTCAATCGTTGGCGATCTAAGAGAAAATCGAGTGATGGATGATTTAAACGTAGAACAGTACGATGCTGTTTTCGTAGCTATTGGAACTGATGCCTATTCAGCTATTTTAATTACAAACCGTCTTCGTGACCGAAAAGCAAAGAAAATTATTACTAAAGCAGTGAGTCGAGAAATAGGTGAAATCCTGTCTAACTTAGGGGCAGATCAGGTCATATATCCTGAGGAAGAAGCAGGGATGAAAGTGGCAAAACAAATCATGATGCCTAACGTCCTTGAATACATTGAAATCACGAAAAATGTATCAGCTATTGAAGTAGAGGTACCAGAAGAACTGATTGGAAAAACATTACTAGAACTTGATTTCTCTAGAAAATACGAGTTAAATGTTTCTCTCATCTTGCGAAAGGAAGCCCCCATCTTAAGTCGCTATGCCGAAGTGGCTTTCCAAAAAGGGGATGTCATTTTGATGGTAGGGGAAAATAAAAAAATAGAGCGCTTTAAACATAAGTTTTCTATCTAATAACAAGGGTAACCATAAGCACATAAATACCAAAAAATCCGCATACTATTGCGGATTTTTTTATGAAAATGCAAAAAAATAAAAAATATTTGTATCCGTTTTCATTCCTTTATTACCAGTACTAAGGCCTTATATCCATTCCAAAAACAGGTGTCATAAAAGATGACAAGAATAAAATTTCTTGTTTATAATAAGTTTATTGAAATATTTTTAATATTTGGTATTAAGTTATTAGAAGAAAAAGAAAGGTTGATCGGACATGACAATTGATACGGCACATTCACCTCAACAAAGTCACCACGTTGCCCTAAGGCGTGACATTAACATGCTGGGAAGCCTACTCGGTGACGTTTTAGTGCAGCATGGCGGCAAAGAACTTCTGGATATGGTGGAATCCATTCGAGAGAAAACAAAATCTCTCCGGAATGTTGCTGATTTGGAAACTTCTCAACAATTAAAAGAAACGATCCAAACGCTCCAACCTCCTATGAGAAAACAAGTTATTCGAGCATTTGCCCTTTATTTTCATCTTGTCAATATTGCGGAACAAAATCACAGAATTCGCAGACGTCGAGATTATCAAATGTTAGAAGAAGAGCAGTCGCAACCTGGTTCAATTCCTCATGCTATTGCCTTACTTAAAAAGAATAATGTTCCTGGAGAATTGATTGAAGATACGCTATCTTCCATTTCATTGGAATTAATCCTTACAGCACATCCAACTGAAGCGACAAGACGATCTGTGCTAGAAATTCATAAAAGAATTGCAACATCACTTAAACAGCTAGACAACCCTTTACTTACAAAACGAGAGCAAAAGGAATTAAAGGCTGATTTATTGAATGAAATCACAACACTATGGCAAACGGACGAGTTACGTCATAAGAAGCCTTCTGTTATGGATGAAGTGAATATGGGGCTGTTTTATTTTGAGGAAACGTTATTTGAAGTGCTTCCTCAAATTCATCAGGAGCTTGAAGAGTGTTTGCGTGATCATTATCCTGATGCTAAATGGGAAGTACCTAACATTTTGAAATTTGGTTCATGGATTGGTGGGGATCGAGACGGAAATCCATTCGTTACCCCTGAAATGACTTGGAATACGCTCGAAAGACAACGGGATGTAGTCATTTCAAAATACAAAGACTCAGTGAAAAATTTAATGCGGCAGCTAAGCCAGTCGACGAACCGCATCGCCATTTGTCCAGAATTGACAAAATCAATTGAAGAAGATCAAAACCGCCTTCCTGATACGAAAGAGTGGGGCGTTCCACATGAAGCCTATCGCGTAAAGCTTGCTTATGTATTAGAAAAACTTCAGCGCGTTAATCGTGAGAACGGATACAAAAACTCAGAAGAATTTATAACGGATCTGAAGTTAATAGGAAATAGCTTGAAACAGCACTTTCCTGAAGGGTCCCACTTCACAGAGTTGAATAAGCTTATTCGTCAGGCATCTCTTTTTGGTTTTCATCTCGCTACTTTAGATGTTCGAAACCATAGCGGTGAACATGAGGGGGCTATCGCAGAAATTTTAAGTCGTGTAAATCTGGCTGAGAACTACGCCGAATTAGATGAGGAAGAAAAGGTTCAGTTACTCAATCGTCTTCTTGAAGACCCACGGCCAGTTCTTTCTACCTATGAGGATTATTCGGAGAAAACACAAAAAATACTGGATATCTTTACAATGATTAAAAAAGCTCACGAAGAGTTTGGCCCTCAATCAATTTCTGTATACTTAATTAGTATGACCGAATCAGCTAGTGATCTTCTTGAGGTACTCATTCTTGCTAAGGAAGCGAATATTTATCGTCTACATGCAGACGGTAGCGTTGAAAGTGATTTAAATATTGCTCCTCTACTTGAAACGATCGATGATCTTAAAGCAGGTCCTGCCATTATGGAGAAGCTATTTGATCTTCCAGTCTACAAACATCATCTAGAAAAGCATGATCAACGTCAGGAAATTATGCTGGGATATTCCGATGGAAGTAAGGATGGGGGAACATTAACAGCTAACTGGAAGCTATATCAAGCTCAACAAGAAATTAGTCGGATCGCTTCTGACCGTAACCTTCGACTTAAATTCTTTCATGGTCGCGGTGGAGCGCTTGGACGTGGTGGCGGTCCACTACGAAGAAGTCTATTGTCGCAACCTCCAGAAACGTATACAGCTGGTGTAAAGATTACGGAGCAAGGAGAGGTTCTATCTTCTCGTTATTTGCTTTACGATATTGCTTATCGAAGTCTAGAACAAGCGACGACAACCTTGTTATCATCTGCCGTATCAGGGATCGAAAAAGATGTTAGACAAGAGAAGTGGCATGAAATTATGGAAGAAATTTCGGCTGTATCCCTTCAATCTTATCAATCCCTCGTATTTGAGGATGATGGGTTCCTTTCTTACTTTAAACAGGGAACGCCATTACCAGAACTTGGCGCATTGAACATTGGTTCCCGTCCAATGAGCAGAAAAGGTACAGACCACTTCGATGACTTACGGGCAATCCCATGGGTATTCGCTTGGACTCAAAGTCGCCAGTTGATGCCAGCATGGTATGCGTCAGGTACCGGACTTACCGATTTCGCTGCAACAGAAGAAGGATTAAGCAGTCTAAAAGAAATGTATGCGAATTGGCCGTTCTTTGCATCTCTTATCGATAACTTGCAAATGGGATTAATGAAAGCAGACCTCGCTACAGCAGAAAAATATATGTTCTTAATTGATGATAAACAGCTAGCGAACCGCATCTTCGGAAAAATCGTCGATGAATACCATCGTACAAAAGATGTCATTTTAACGATAACCGGACAGGAAGAATTACTTGATGGTACGCCAAACATTAAAGATTCGATCCGTTTACGAAATCCGTATGTTGATCCACTAAGTTCTCTCCAAGTGGAACTTATCTCAACGTATCGATCCAACGGTAGTGAGGACGACGAGCTTCTGAAAGAAATTCTCCTCACGATCAATGGAATTGCGGCTGGCCTACGAAATACAGGCTGATCGTACAGTCCTCCTCATTTTTATGAGGGGGATTTTTTACATGTTAAATGCTCTCGGTATTCTCGATTTTTACCACAAATACTTTGCCCTCTAATAGAAAAACTAAGACGGTAACAAAAGAATCAAAGGAGGGCAACGTATGTACAAAAAGTTAATGCCGTTATTATTGCCGGGTTTATTGCTTCTTGGAGCATGTAATGCGAATAATAACGATGAAGCGTTAAATATTAATAAAACTAGTTCACCTACAGAGGGTATTCAGCGAATAAACAGTGGTCAGCTAACGATCGATCCTAATTCATATAGCACTGAAACACCGAGTGTTAAATTCCCTCATGGTGAAATGGTTCAGGATGGTCAGTTCGAATTCAATGAAGCACTACCTAATGTTGATCCAAGAGAATATTTACCTGAAGGATTCCCAGAGCAATACGGAATCGGTGGCAAGGAAGAACAACAGCGTCAACAAAAAATGAGACCTGATCAAAATACAGGTCAATCAGAGTCAAATCAAAAAGCCGCACCGAATCAAGAGAAGTCTCCAACCTCCGAACCATCAGGGGAAATCACGAAAGAAGTCCAGCAAGTGATCGATTTAACAAACAAAGAACGAAAAAAGCAAGGGCTTTCTGCACTAAAAGCAATGCCATCATTAAGCGATGTTGCACAGGAAAAATCACGCGACATGCAACAAAAAAATTACTTTTCTCACACAAGCCCTACGTACGGATCTCCTTTTGATATGATGAGGGACTTCGGCGTAGATTTTAATACAGCTGGAGAAAACATCGCACAAGGTCAACAATCACCAGAAGCGGTGGTTGATGCCTGGATGAAAAGTGAAGGTCACCGCAAAAACATCATGAACAGCAGTTTTACTCACATTGGGGTGGGGCTTGCTCAGGATGGTCATTATTGGACACAGATGTTTATTGGAAAATAGTACAGCAGGTGAAAGGGTCATGTACGTGACTCTTTCGCTTTTTTATTGAAAAAATTTCAAGAATCTACATGATGAAGAAGGAGGTCTCTTTACTCTGTCGAATCAAGATACTAACCGGTTAGTAAGTAATCGTCTAATTATGATAAACTCACAAGGAGAGATGACCGATGGATTTAAGATTAACTGACGAACAAGTGATGGTTCAAAAAACGATTCGGAAATTTGTAGAAAATGAGTTAATCCCTTTAGAAAATGATGTACTTCGAAATGAACGTGCAGGAAAGCCTGGCGTATCCGCCGAAAAGATGGAGGAGCTTCAGCAAAAAGCGAAAAAAGCAGGATTCTGGGGAATTAATACACCAGAGGAATATGGTGGCGCAGACCTTGGTCAAATGATGCTTGCCATTGTGATGATGGAAGTTTCTAAAACATTTGTCCCGTTCCGTTTTGGTGGATCAGCAGACAATATCTTGTATTACGCCAATGAAGAGCAGAAGGAAAAGTACCTTCTGCCAACCATTAATGGTGAAAAAAAATCATGTTTCGCTATGACAGAACCCGGCGCGGGATCAGACACGCGCAACATTAAAATGACTGCAGTACGGGATGGGGATGATTGGGTTCTTAACGGCGAGAAAACGTTTATCACTGGCGGAAATGAAGCAGATTTTGTGATGGTGATTGCCATTACAGATAAAGAAAAACACGCAGCTACAGGTAGAGATGGTGTCACGTGTTTTATTGCGGACCGAGAGATGGGATGGAAATCTGAATACATTCACACAATGGGAGAATGGGGACCTGCTGGCCTAGTCTTTGACAATGTACGTGTGCCACACGAAAATATCCTTGGTGAAGTAGATGGAGGCTACAATCTCGGACTTGAGTGGATCGGATTTGCTCGCTGGATTGTTGGTGCGACAGCGGTAGGAGCAGGCGAAAGATTGTTAAAAATGGCGATTGACTATGCAAATGAAAGAGAAACATTTGGAAAGCCTATCGCAGAACGTCAAGCGATTCAATGGCAAATTGCCGATTCAGCTGTTGAAATTGAGGCCGCTAAATGGCTGGTGCTTAACGCAGCGTATACACTTGATGAAGGGAGAGATAATCGTCAACTTGCATCGATGGCGAAATTATATGGATCTAACATGGGGAATCGCGTTGTAGACCGCGTTCTACAAATTCATGGTGGTATGGGCTATACGAAAGAGCTACCAATTGAACGCTGGTACCGAGAAGCTCGCCTTTGGAGAATCTATGACGGAACGGATGAAATTCAACGCTTAATCATTGCTAGAAACCTGCTGAAAGGGCATGTGAAAGTAGGACAATACGCTTAGGAGGGTATTTATGTTTGAATCGCTCATTGGGACCCGGTCCAATCCTATAAAAAACATTGTTGAGCGCGGTTCGTTGAAAGCGTTCTCAAAAGCAATTGGAGATGAATCGCCTATTTATATCGATGAAGAAGTAGGAAAGCGCTCGAGATATGGAGCAAACATTGCGCCACCTACATATCCACGAATATTTGACTATGGAGAAATAAACGGATTTGATTTACCAAATGTGGGATTGATTCACGGAAAACAATCGTTTCATTATGAGCGGCCACTTCTAGTTGGAGAAACGGTGATGTGTTCAACATCACTTGAAAATTATTATGAGCGAAAAGGAAAAAGCGGCTTGCTTGGTTTTCTTATATTAAAACGATACGGAGAAGAGCCAAATGGAAAACTCATTTTCACAGAAGAGCAAGTGGTTATTATTACTGAAGCAGTGAGAAAGGGGATGAAATCATGAAGATGGCTAATGACTTTGAAGTGGGGACACAGCTAGAAATCACTCTCGCTCCTGTTTCAAGGTTAGATCTTATTAAATATGCAGGGGCATCCGGAGATTTCAACCCAATTCATACGATTGACGACGAGGCTGCAAAAGCAGGGCTTCCGGGTATCATTGCTCACGGAATGTGGACGATGGGAAACTTATCAAAGCTATTTACTCCCTATTTTGAAGAAGGGTTCCTAGAAGATTATTCTGTTGCTTTTAAAGGAATGGTTTTCTTAAACGATGAAATTACTCTTCAATCATCACTCGTTTCCATCCAAAATGATCGGTATTATTTTGATGTACTCGCTTTTAATCAAAATGAAGAAACAGTTGTGAAGGGATCAGCCACACTTAAAAGATACCAATAAAACTAAACAAACAACTCTCCATTCGAAACGAACCATTTACGGGTTCGTTTTCTTTTTGCAATAAAATCGATAATTCGATTAATTCTGAAACTTTATTTGTTCCAAATCGTAGAAATTAAGGAAGGCAGTTACATAACAACCTTTACAATTTTTCGAAAGGATGATGCAAGCATGATGGAGTTTATCGGATTAATCATCTCCGGTATCATTTTGTTTATATTATTAGTGGCTGGTGGGATTGGCTTTTTTATTTTCAAAAGAAGATACAAAACCGCTAGCTCAAACCAGGCCCTGATTATTACAGGACCAAAACTAGGTGATGCTGAAAAAGACAATCGAATCTTCGTAGATGACAACGGCCGCAGTATGAAAATTGTACGAGGTGGCGGGATACGATTAAAGCTATTCCAAACAAGTACACCGATTGATCTAACATCATTTCAATTAGAAATTGCTTCACCAAAAGCCTATACTTCAGAAGGTGTTCCTATTAGAGCGACAAGTGTCGCAGAGATTAGTATTGGAAGTAAACTTGAAATTGTCGCGAACTATGCAGAAAAATTTCTAGGTAAGCCTCAAAAAGAAAAAGAACGTGAATTAAAAGAAGTTCTTGAAGGACACCTTCGGGCCATCATTTCTTCTCTTACAGTCGACGAAATTTACAAAGACTTCAATTCAGTGAACAAAAAAGTGAAAAACATTGCTGAAGAAGATCTTAAAAATCTTGGTTTTGAAATTACGTCGTTTGCTTTAAAAGAATTAAAAGATGACGATGAAGAGAATGGATATCTAGAAGCGCTTGGGCGTCCAAGAATTGCGGAAGCACGAAAAGACGCTGATATTGCGGAAGCAAATGCAAGACGTGAAACCCGTATGCACAAAGCCAAAACAGATCAAGAAGCAGAAGAAGATGAGATTAGACGACAAATTGAGATTGCACGCTCTCAAAAAGACAAAGATGTGAAAGAAGCCGAGTACAAAGCTGAAATTGAACAGGGGCGCGCACGTTCTGAACAGTCTTACAACCTAGAACAGGCGAGATTAAATCAGAAAGTAAAAGAAGAAGAGATGCAAGTTCAGTACATTGAACGTCAACGTCAAGTGGAATTGGAACAAGAGGAACAGAAGCGTCGAAAAACTCAGGCTGATTCAAATGCATACGATATTCGTGCAAATGCCGAAGCAGAAGCAGAGCGCGATCGTATTGATGGACAAACAAAAGCTGATATTGAAAAGCAAAAAGGACTAGCTGAAGCGGAAGTTATTAGAGAACGTGGCCGAGCGGAAGCAGAAGCAAAAGAATTAATGGCTCAAGCAATGGAAAATTACGGTGATGCTGCGATTATTGAAATGCTTGTTGAGATGTTGCCGAAGTATGCACACGAAATTGCTCAGCCGCTATCTCAGATTTCAGAAATGAAAGTGATTGATCTAGGAGGTAGTAATAGTAGTGGTTCAACCAAAATAACCGATAACGTCACAAAAACAATGACAGGTCTTCAAGCAAGTCTGAAGGAATCAACGGGAATGGATTTGAAAGCTATGTTAGAAAGCTTTGTTTCTAGAGGGCAATACGACTCTTTCTCCGCTAATGATCAAGTTAATGATCAAGACTCTAAAGATGAGAAAGATGAGGATCCCAGCACATATGATAGCCAATATGAAGTCGCCACCGCTTATGAAGAAGAGAATGAAGAAGAAGCACAAGAAAATATTGAACAAGTGGAAGAAGAAAACAAGTAACACTGTTAAAGTCTGACAAAAGTCAGGCTTTTCTTTTTGACTTATCGCTATAAGAATTGACGTTATGAAAACAGTAATGATAAAGTAATGAGAGTATTATCAGAAAAGTGTTAATTTTACATAAGAGTGGAGGAAACCTATATGAAAATCGTATCTTTGCTTTCAACATTTCTAGACGATGATCAAATTAGTGTTAATGCAACGATTCTCGAACAACATAGCAAAGATGAATCTTATCATACGCCACACGATCCGGACGTTGTAGTTTTCCCAAGAACAACCGAGCAAGTAAGTAAAATTATGAAAGCGGCCAATGAGCATAGGATTCCCATCGTGCCATTTGGCTTGGGATCTAGTCTTGAAGGGCATGTGATTCCATATCATGGCGGTATTTCAATTGATTTTCAATTGATGAACCAAGTTCTCGAAGTTCGACCAGAAGATTTTCTAGTACGCGTCCAACCAGGTGTCACACGTTCACAATTAAATAAAGAATTGAAAAAACACGGTCTCTTTTTCACAGTCGATCCAGGTGCGGATGCAACGTTAGGTGGCATGGCCTCAACAAATGCAAGCGGAACCACTTCAGTACGGTATGGAGTAATGCGTGATCAGGTTCGAGACATGGAAGTTGTTCTTGCCGATGGACGTGTCATCCATACCGGTAGCATGACTGCAAAGTCTTCATCAGGTTACCATTTAAATGGCCTTTTTGTAGGCTCAGAAGGGACACTTGGGACATTTACAGAATTAACACTCAACGTAAACGGCATACCGGAAGCTACGCTTGCAGGGCGAATCGTTTTTCCAACTGTAGAGCGAGCTGTAGCCACCGTTACTAATATTCTTCACGCAGCCATTCCGGTCGCTAGAATCGAACTAGTAGACGCACGCTCAGTACAACAGGTGAACAAAACAAATGAAACCAACTATATCGAAAAACCAACGTTATTTGTTGAATTTCATGGTAATGAAGCGGGGTTAAATCAAGATGTTACCTTTGCCAAAAGCATTGCAGAAGACAATGATTGCGAAGAATTTATATTTGAGCACGATACGAAGAAAAGAGCGCTTCTTTGGGAAGCGCGACATAATCTTGCTTACTCCTTTAGTCATGGTTCTCCAGGGAAAAAGATGATGGTAACAGATGTATGTGTTCCCATTTCGGAGTTAACTGGCGCTATTCTCGATGCACGAAAAGCCATCGAGAAATTTGATCTAGACGGAGCTCTATTGGGGCATGTAGGGGATGGGAATTATCATGCTATTGTGATGATTAATCCCGATGACCCCATTGAACTTGAAAAGGCAAACAAGCTAAACCAACACCTAGTGCACTACGCTCTAGATCGTGGCGGAACTTGCACTGGTGAGCATGGGGTAGGTACTGGCAAAGCCCAGTATCAGCAAAAAGAACATGGAGGTTCTCTCGAAGTCATGCTGGCATTGAAGAAAACGCTTGACCCTAATGGGATCCTAAATCCGGGGAAAATTTTCGTGACTGATCAAGTTTCATTCTAGATATGAAAGACCGTTCAAAAAACAGAACGGTCTTTTTAATTTGAATCCTAAAAGGAACTAGTTGTCTTCTTCGAGAAGTAAGTGTAGTACAAACTGTAAGCGATTTCATTTATATGTCTATTAGGAGGAAGAGAAATGACCATGACGAAAATGGCTGTTGTTGGGGCAGGTACAATGGGAAAAGGGATTGCTTTCTCAGCTGCAGCTGCAGGGCTTTCAGTGAAAATGCATGATGTTAGTAACGAGGCTTTGAAGCAAGCACAGATCTATGTAAAAGACCAATTTGAACGTTTGGTCAAGAAAGAGAAAATAACAAGAGAGCAAGCAACAAAAAGATTCGAAGGAATACAATTCACAAACGAATTGAAAGAAGCCGTCTACGATTGTGATCTTGTGATTGAAGCAGTCCTTGAGGTAATGGAATTAAAAACAAGCATCTTTAAACAACTTGATGAGTTTGCTCCAGCTCACGCTATTCTTGCAACAAACACTTCGACAATGAGTCCAACCGAAATTGCCGCACAAACCATGCGCCCTGATCAATGTCTTGCTCTTCATTTTTTTAATCCGGTACCAAAGATGAAACTCATTGAAGTCATTTGTGGGCTCGAAACATCTGAAGATACCATTGATAAAGCGATGCGGTTTGGAGAAAGCATTGGAAAAGAATGCGTAAGAATCAATGAGTTTCCAGGCTTTGCAGTTAGTCGTATGAATTGTCTAATTGGCAACGAAGCGATGAATATGGTGATGGAAGGTGTAGCTACACCCGAAGACATTGATAAAGCCATGAAACTTGGTCTAAATCATCCAATGGGTCCACTTGAACTAGCTGATCTTGTTGGTCTTGATACTCGACTACGCAATATGGAGTACTTATACAAAACGCTAGGTGAAAAATATCGCCCCTGTCCCATTTTAACAAAGTATGTGAAGGCAGGAAGACTTGGACGAAAAAGCGGAAGAGGCTTTTATACATATTAATAGAAAGAAGGGTTAAGATTGGACTTTCAGCTCGATCAAGACATCGAATATTTAAAAACGACTGTCCGAAACTTTGTAGAAAACGAAGTAGAAAAAGTAGCCATGACCATTGAGCGTGAAAATCAAATACCAGAACACATTATCGAAATGTCAAAAGAATTAGGTCTATTTGGTCTTAGTATTCCAGAAGAATATGGCGGACTTGGAATTGGAATGGTTGGAAAATGCGCTCTATATGAAGAATTAGGTAAAACGCATAACGGGTTTACTACTTTAATTGGAGCACATACGGGAATTGGTTCGGTTGGAATTGTTGAACTCGGTAATACGAAACAAAAGGAATATTATTTACCCGAAATGGCACGAGGAAACATGATCGGAGCCTTTGCTCTTACTGAGCCATCTGCAGGATCAAATGCCTCTAACTTGAAAACGACAGCCGTCAAACAAGGTAATAAATATATTCTAAACGGTACGAAGCATTACATTACTAACGCAACAGAAGCGAGCGTTTTTACCGTTATGGCTGTAACAGATCCTTCACAAGGTGCGAAGGGGATTACATCCTTTATCGTTGAAAAAGATTTCCCTGGCTTTCAAGTTGGTGCAGTGGAAGAAAAAATGGGGTTAAAAGGGTCACATTCAGCTGAGCTTATCTTTGATCAATGTGAAGTACCAGAAGAAAATGTTCTTGGAACAGTAGGAGAAGGGTATGTTAATGCATTAAAAATTTTGGCAAATGGTCGCGCAGGCCTCGCTGCTCGTAATCTTGGATCTTCCCAAAAGCTACTGGACTTATGCATGTCTTACGTGGAGGAGCGCATCCAATTTGATGTGCCGATCATTGAACACCAAGCTATTGCACATATGGTTGCTGAAATGGGAGTTGAAATTGAAGCACTTCGATCTTTTACTTATCGTGTCGCATGGATGGTTGAAGAAGGAAAAAAGGTCATTAAGGAAGCCGCAATGTTAAAGCTGTATGGATCTGAAGTATACAATAGAGTCGCCGACAAAGCTCTACAAATTCACGGGGGACTCGGTTACATTTCAGACTATCCGATTGAGCGATTTTTCCGTGACGCACGGATCACACGTATTTATGAAGGTACGTCAGAAATTCAGAAAAACATCATTGCAGGTCAACTTCGTAAAGAATACAAATGAGGAGGGAATAAGGATTGGAAAACATCGTTATCGTAGAACCAGTTCGAACACCAGTAGGACGGTACGGTGGTGTCTTTAAAAATCTAAACTCTGGAAAGTTAGCTGCCTATGCTATAAGAGAAACACTAGCTCGATCAGGTCTCCCCCCGCACTTAGTAGAAGAAGTCATTTTAGGAGAAGTAAGACAAACAACTGAATCATCCAATGTAGCGAGAGTCGCTTCATTACGTGCTGGGATTCCTGAATCCTCTCCTGCATTTACAATCAATCGACTTTGCGCATCAGGTATGCAGTCTGTCGCCTCAGCAGTCCAACAAATCCAATCAAAGCAGGCCTCTATTCTGATCGCAGGAGGAACAGAGAGTTTAAGTCAGGCTCCCATTTATTTAAGAAATAGCCGTTTCGGAGGAGACAAAACGCAATTAGTCGATTCTAATTCAGAAGCTGGACAACAGCCTGTTGAACAATATGGTTCTCATCTTGGCATGGGTATTACAGCAGAAAACGTAGCCGAACGCTACAAGATATCACGTGATGAGCAAGATGCTTTTGCAGCAGAAAGTCAGCGCCGAGCAGCAGAAGCAATTGAAAATGGTAAATTTAGAGATGAAATTGTTCCGGTCGAAATTCAAAATCGTCGTCAAATGAATCTTGTCGATCAAGATGAACATCCTCGTCCAGGGACAACAATTGAGAAACTTGGCAAATTAAAACCAGTATTTAAAGAGAATGGAACGGTGACAGCTGGCAATTCTTGCGGGAGGAATGATGGAGCTGTTGCCATGCTTGTGATGACTGAAATAAAAGCAAAAGAATTAGAGCTTCAGCCCATTGCTAGAATCGTTGATTGGGCGACTTCAGGCGTTTCTCCTGAGATAATGGGAATCGGACCAATTCCAGCCGTTCGGAAGCTTCTAGAACGAACAGGGAAAACGCTCGAGGAAATTGGTTTAATAGAACTCAATGAAGCCTTTGCTGCTCAGGCACTCGCTGTTATTCGAGAACTTGAATTAGACATGAGCAAGGTGAACGTAAATGGAGGCGCCATAGCGTTAGGTCATCCGCTCGGTGCTACAGGTGCTCGCATTCTGACCTCTTTGATATATGAAATGAAAAAGAGAAACGAACGCTTTGGAATCGCAACATTATGTGTTGGCGGTGGACAGGGCATGGCCATGATGGTAGAAAGTATGAACGGATAGACTCTTAGGGGAGGCGGCATCTGCCGTCTTTTTTGATGCGTTGTTTGCACTTGGGTTCTATAATAAAAAAATAGAATCAGGGAAGGGGAATGACATGCATATCAGGCCTTTTAAAGAAAACGATTTAATAGAAATGATTGATCTTTTTTATGACACTGTTCATTCTATTAACCGGAGAGACTATACAAACATACAGGTAAATGCCTGGGCTAATAAACCTGAACTTAATAGGCGTCATGCATCATGGGGAGAGGAATTCGAACGAAACTTCACTTATGTTGCTATCTTAGACAAACAGATCGTGGGATTTTGCGATTTAACACCTTCAGGACGGCTTGACCGTTTATATGTTCATAAAGACTATCAGAGAAAAGGAATTGCTTCCGAGCTCTTAGAAGAAGTGCAACAGACCGCACGTTTGCACAATATGGAACAGCTTCATACGGAAGCAAGCACAACAGCAGTTCCATTTTTTAGAGAGCAAGGATTTTCACTAGTAAAAAGTCAGCTAGTTCAAAAAAACGGTATCCAACTTAAAAATCTTCTCATGGCGAAGGAGCTATAGGCAATGGTGATGTTAAAAACTAGTTCGTATAGTTTTTAAATGTAACTAATATGTTAGTGAAAAAAGGATGATGGTGATGGCTCGAGAATTCATTACGCCTCAATATCCTAACGAGATGCTTAATATTATTAAGAATGGATTGAAAAAATCGTCTTCACCAACGAACGTTATTGTTGTGGGAGCTGGCGTTGCAGGACTAGTATCAGCATCCTTGTTAAAAAAGGCCGGTCATCGAGTTACCATCCTAGAAGGAAACGATCGTGTTGGCGGGAGGGTATACACTCTTAGAAAACCTTTTACAGATGATAATTATCTTGATGTTGGCGCTATGCGTATTCCTACAACTCACAAATTAACGTATGAATATATCAGAAGATTTCAACTTAAAATGAATCGCTTCGTGAATTCCTCTCCAAGAGATATCATTTATGCTAATGGAGTTAGAACTACAAGAGAAAAATACGAAGCAGACCCTGATATCCTTCAATTTCCCGTTGAACCTCACGAAAAAGGAAAAACCGCTACGGAATTATTTTTATCAGCAGTTAATCCATTTTTACTGCTTTATAAAGAAGGTGACGCTCAACAAAAGAAATTCATTCGTAAAAAATTTGATCAGTATTCAATGGAGAATTTTCTTCGCTTCAATCCCATTGGTCCTTCGCTATCTCCAAATGCTGTTCGAATGGTTAAAGTACTTTTAGGCATTGAAGGATTTTCGGAACTATCCTTTATCGACATTTTAACCGATATCGTAAATACTGTTTTTAATACTGACATGGAATTTAACGAAATTACTGGCGGAAATGATCAATTGCCTCGGTCTTTTCTACCTGAGCTAGAAGAGAATCTCTTGTTAAATCAAAAAGTACACCGCCTTATTCAAAGACCACAAAGCGTTCAAATTCAGACAAGGAATCAACAAACAGGAATTATTGAAAAGTTTAACAGCGATTATGTTCTTATGACTGTGCCTTTTTCAGTGTTTCAATTTATAGAAGTTTATCCGTACCGTTCTTTTTCATTTGATAAATGGAAAGCGATCCGTGAGTTGCATTATGTAGCTTCTATTAAAATTGGGATTGAATTTAAAGACCGATTTTGGGAAAAAGAAGGGTTGAATGGTGCAAATACCATTTCGGATTTTCCTAATCGCTATACGTATACACCTAGTCGCACAGGTAATGAGCCAGGAGCTGGAGTCTTACTAGCAAGTTATAGCTGGGAAGATAACGCGATGTTATGGAATAGCTTAAATGATGATCAAAAAATCACACAATCCCTTGAAGATCTTGCAAAAATACATGGACCTAAAGTATTTGATGAGTACTTGACGAGCGCATCATTTAGCTGGAGTCAAAATCAATTCTCAGGAGGTTGCTTTACACTATTTAAACCGAATCAAATTATCGAATTTGAAAGCATCGTAAAAAAACCTGAAGGAAGAGTTCACTTTGCAGGTGAGCACACATCAGATTTCCACGGGTGGATAGAAGGAGCAGTTGAATCTGGTGTTAGAGCGGCATTTGAGATTAATGAGCGCACGTTATAAATCCTTTTAATCTCATTTAACAGTTCACTCAATGTTCATAAAACTCTTTTGTGAAACCAATGGCTGCAATGGCTGCCCCTGCAGTTTGACCATAACTTCCAATGGCAAGAATCTGTTGTCCCATTTTCTTATTTCCATTCTTCACATACAGAAGCCCAATAGCTTCAATAGCAACGGCAAACGATTGAATCGTTTGCCCGGTTGTGATGAGCTCTGCATAGAAGGCTTCACTTATACTCGAGCTTTTTGCTTCGAAAGCAGCTCCAGCTGATTGAATAATATCTCCCATAATGTCAATATTCAGCGCTTCTTCATTAGTCCCCATTACAATTCCTGATCCACCAAGAACATTTGCAATATTACCAGCAGACTGTAACCATGCTCCGAGCGTTCCAAACGTTTCATTCTCATTAGAAGTCAAGCTGCTTCTTCCGATAGCTTGAAGAGAGTTCCCCGTTGCTTCGACGCTATTACCAATTACATAAAGGTCTCCTCCGATATTCTCCATAAGTGAGTCAGCTTCATTTGCTGCAACAATTGTATTCCCAATAGAGGCAATAGCTGCACCTATCGTCTGGATCCACGCTCCCGAAAGAATGAGGAATTCTCCGTACACCTCCAATACTAAACACGCTCCTTTTCATACTTTTATCCTATTCGTTTGATTTGCATTGTGACCAAAGTTGATCGTCTAATTTAGATCACCAAAGAAGGAGGGACTCCCACAATTCACTTTCCATTATTAGGGATTAAAACTAACCGATCTACCTAGAAAAACCGACTTTATCTGTAAGTGATAATAGTTCTCAAGTATCATTGACTATGATAATCATTCTCACTTATCATGAATAGTGCAAGATAATGAAAATCATTATCAATTAGTAAAGGAGTTCTCAACATGATGATTAAAGAATTCACTACAAATCAAACACTACTCGACCAACAAATGAAAAGAGAGTCCAATGCAAGATCTTATCCAAGAAGAATACCTATTGCAATCAATGAGGCAGAAGGGATTTTTGTTACTGACATGGAAGGAAAGCGATATTATGATTGCTTAGCTGGTGCTGGTACTTTAGCTCTTGGCCATAACCATCCCGTTACTATAGAAGCCATGCAGAAAGTCCTTCATGATAAAAGGCCTTTACATACGTTAGATATTACAACACCAATAAAAGAAGAGTTCGTGAATGAAATATTTTCAAATTTACCCGGAGATTTTGCAGAGCGGGCCAAAATACAATTTTGTGGACCAACAGGAGGCGACGCGATAGAAGCCGCCTTAAAATTAGTGAAAACTGCGACAGGAAGAAGTAGTATCCTTACGTTTCAAGGAGGATACCACGGTTCAACACATGGAACAATGGCGATTAGTGGTAATCTCGGTCCCAAAAAAAACGTCCAAGGTTTAATGCCAGATACTCATTTCATGCCATACCCGTATTCGTATCGTTGTCCATTTGGTATGAAGGAAAGCGAAGGACACAAAATTTCTAGTACTTATATTGAAAATCTATTAGATGATCCGGAGAGCGGCATTTTACCCCCGGCCGCTATGATTCTAGAAGTTGTTCAAGGCGAAGGTGGTTCCGTACCTGCACCTATCGAATGGCTACAGGAAATGAGAAGAATAACAAGCGAGCGAGGTATTCCCCTTATTATTGATGAAATCCAAACGGGAATAGGACGAACAGGAAAAATGTTCGCATTCGAACATGCAGGGATCATACCAGATGTCATTGTCCTTTCTAAAGCAATTGGCGGCAGTCTTCCACTTTCGGTTGTTATTTACGATCGTGAACTCGATAAGTGGGAGCCTGGTGCTCACATTGGTACATTCAGAGGAAATCAAATGGCAATGGCAGCCGGAACTGCCTTATTAAAATTTATTAAAGAACAGAGACTTGATGTTCATGCAGCAACGATGGGGGAAAAAATGCTTTCTGCCTTACAAAAGCTCCAGATGAATTTCCGAGAAATCGGAGACGTAAGGGGGAGAGGGCTAATGATCGGTGTTGAAATAGTTGATCCTACACAGCCCCAGTCTTCATCAGGAAGCTATCCTTCTCAACCTGCGTTAGCTAGCAGAATTCAGAGAGAATGCTTTGACAGAGGATTGATATTAGAAGTTGGAGGTCGTAACGGAAGTGTAGTAAGGTTCCTCCCGCCACTGATAATAACGAATGAACAAGTTTTAGAAGTACTCAGCATTTTTGAGGAAGCAGTTAACGCTGCTGTTAAAAGTTTATGATAAATGCAGTTGAAAAGAATCCTCCTGATATTTCAAAAGAGAAAATGTATGATTCCCTTTTTCTTCACAACAGTGAGAAAGGACAAGAAGCTTTCCGGGAACAAATGCACGAAATGACGAACATAATTTGCGAGACTTTTGGTAAAGAAAATGCTCCATTCACCGGAAAGGAGCCACAAACGATTGAAAAGGAAGTTGAAGAACTTTTCGATTTTCACAGCGCAAATCAGGATTTTACTGCATTACTAAACGAGCTTAAGGCTCCTCTATTCAAAAATAACCTGCAAATTTCTCATGAAAAAAGCCTGGCTCATTTGCAATGCCCACCGCTTATACCTGCCATAGCTGCTGAACTCGCAATAAGTGTGTTCAATCAATCACTTGATTCATGGGATCAAAGTCCTTCTGCTACGTACCTTGAAGAGGGAATGATTAAGTGGCTCGCAGGTCAATTCGGTTATTCATCAAATGCTGACGGCACATTTACAAGTGGAGGGACACAATCGAACTACACTGGTCTTCTTCTAGCTAGAGATGCATGTTGTTTAAGCTTATGGGGGCAAAATGTTCAGAAAGATGGATTACCAGAAGAGTTTCATAAATTAAGGATTCTTTGCTCAGAGGAGGCTCATTTTACTGTTCAGAAATCAGCTGTACAGCTTGGATTGGGAGGAAAAGCAGTAATAAAAGTTAAAACAGACAAACATCACAGAATGTCGGTATCGCATTTACAGGACCAATTAGCTGAATTAAAAGCTCAACACCTTGTTCCTTTTGCTCTAGTTGGGACTTGTGGCACCACTGATTTCGGAAGCATAGATCCGATAGATGAACTAGCCGCAATCGCTCATGAGGAAGATTTATGGTTCCATGTGGATGCAGCTTTTGGAGGTGCACTTATTCTTTCCGAATCTCATAAGTCAAAGTTAAAAGGGATTTGTTATGCCGATTCGCTCACAGTCGATTTTCATAAGCTTTTTTATCAGCCCATTTCATGTGGGGCTTTCCTAGTGAAGAACAAAGAATCGTTCCGATTTTTAAATCACCATGCTGATTATTTAAATCCACTCGAGGATGTAGAAGAGGGGATACCCAACCTGGTGAACAAATCGATTTTAACTTCTAGAAGACTTGACGCCTTTAAGCTCTTTCTTTCATTAAAAACAATAGGTACAAACCTGTTTGGAGAAATGATTGATCATACTTTTATCCTTGCTCAAGCAACTGCGGAATACCTTTCGAGTCAGGATGATATTAAAGTTGAAAACCTTTCTCCAGAACTCAACACTGTTATCTTTCGTTATGAACCTCAAGATTTCAGTACCGATCGATGCAAATTAAATCGAAAAATACAGCAAGAATTGTTGTATGAGGGCAGAGCGGCCATAGCCAAGACTTCTGTTAATGGCCAAACCTTCTTGAAGTTCACCATACTAAACCCTAGAACAAAAATGAAGCACATCCAAGAGATCGTGGATGACATTCGTACACTCGGAAGGAAATGGAGGGAACATACGTGATCAGTGCTAAAAAAGTCGCAGAACAGGCGACTATGCAAAGCTTTCTGAATTGTTATTTACGTGAAACAGGAAACTACTCAGAAATACAAAAACCTGAAGATTTATCTACAACCTTATCTCAGAAATTCATTTCCTGCCTACTAATAAATCAGGGAATAGAGATGATCATCCCCGTTTCTTATTGGTCCTTAACAGAGAGGCATATTTATCAGTTCCCATTATATTACCGGTCATTAAATGGTACTTTTCATACTCTTGACTATGTGACATTAACAACACTGATTGTAAAGGAACTACTAATTGACCAAAACCGAAAGGATGCAGAAGATGAATTGGTTCTGCGAGTGATGTTGAGTTGTCAAAGCATGACAACGTACATTGGAAAGCGATTCGAAGACAGAGGAAAATTAACCGATGAAGATTTTGATTACATTGAAGCAGAACAGTCTTTACTTTTTGGTCACTTAATGCATCCAACGCCGAAAAGCAAACAAGGGTTAACACAAGAGGAAGATGAATTGTTTTCTCCAGAACTAAAAGGTGAATTTCAGCTTCACTATTTTAGTGTTCACCCTTCGATTATCAATGAAGATTCCAGTTTGCATCTACAAGCAAGCGAGCTTATTAAAGAAGAGTTAATAGACTGTGCAGTAGATCAAGAGTGGATTCATCAATTTAAAGAGCGTGTTCTAATACCAGTGCACCCTCTTCAAGTAAACTCTCTTCTAAAAAAAGCAGAAGTGCTTAAACACATTCAAAAAGGAACGCTTGATTATCTAGGACCAGTTGGGCGCATGTATACAGCTACATCTTCTTTTAGAACTGTGTACAGCTCTTTAACTAGATTCATGTTTAAGTTTTCAGTTCCGGTAAAAATCACAAATTCACTACGACAAAATCAACAGAAAGAGCTAGATCGTGGCGTAGAGGTTTCTAGACTCTTACAAACACAATTAGGTGAAAAATTAGCAAATAATTATCCTGACTTTAAAATTATCCAGGATCCAGCTTATCTCAATATCAACATTCCTAATCTTGAATCTGAATTCGCCGTGATGATTAGAGAGAATCCTTTCTACGAAAAGAGCGAAAATACAAGCCTCGTAGCAGCACTATGTCAGGATCATCCTTATGGTGGCAAGTCACGTATTTATTCCATCATTACTGCTATTGCTAGAAGAGAGGGACGTGCCATAGAAGAAGTCAGTGTAGAATGGTTTGATCGTTATCTGGACATATCACTTGATCCGATGCTATGGCTTCATCAACATTATGGCATTGCACTTGAAGCACACCAGCAGAATGCTGTTGTTAAGCTTAAGGAAGGGTATCCATCTACATTCTATTATCGAGACAATCAAGGATATTATTTCAGTGAGTCCAAGTCTGAAGAACTAGCAATGCTCATGCCTAATTTGAATAAGAAGAGCGATACAATCTGTTCCGATGACGTAGCAAATGAACGTTTTCGCTATTATTTCTTTTTTAACAACTTATTCGGATTAATCAACGCATTTGGTGTAAACGGATTAATTGAAGAAAAACACCTTGTGACCATACTGAGAGAACGCCTCTCTCAGTATTTAGCCATTCAGCCATCACCTCTCATTAAAAGTTTACTTGAGGAGCCTGTTCTTCCTTGTAAAGCGAATCTCTTAACACGTTTCTATGATATGGATGAGCTTATTGGATCAATGGCTACACAATCAGTGTATACGATGGTCCGGAATCCGATCGCTCAGGAGGTTACAGTTAGGAATGGAAATTGATGTATTCGATCAAAAATTACAAAAAACGATCTCTTTTGCTAAGGTGAGCTACGAACGCGATGTCGAGATGATTCACACTTGGATGAACGAAGAGCATGTGCATCCATTCTGGCAATTAAATATACCGATTAACTCATTTCGAAATCATTTACAAAAGGCACTAAAAGATACACACCAGACGCTTTATCTAGGTTTTATCAATGAGGTGCCAATGAGCTACTGGGAAGCTTATTGGGTAAAGGAAGATATCATTGAAGGATCTTATGAGAACAAGCCATATGACCAAGGCATCCATCTCTTGATCGGTCATAAAGATTATTTAGGACGAGGATATTCCCTTCACCTTCTACGTGCAATGGTTTCTATGCAATTGAAAGAGAAGCGGACAGAGAGAATCATAGCAGAACCAGATATACGTAATAAAAAAATGATTCATATATTTGAGAAGTGTGGATTCACTCCACAAAAACCAATTGATCTACCGGATAAAACAGGCTTATTAATGATTTGTGAGCGGAAGCAGTTTGAAAGGAAGTGGGGAAATGCCTGAATACGTCTACGATGCAATTGGTATCGGTATTGGACCATTTAATTTAGGTTTAGCTGCTTTAACAGATGAAATAAACGATTTGGATATTCTTCTATTTGACCGTAAAGAAGAATTTGATTGGCATCCAGGTATGCTCATTGAAGGCTCCACCTTGCAGGTGCCATTTTTCGCGGATCTTGTAAGCATGGCTGACGTTAAAAACAAATATAGTTTTCTTAACTACCTGCAGGTTCACGGTCGTATGTATCACTTTTATTTTCTAGAAAAATTTCATATTCCGAGAAAGGAATACAATCACTACTGTAAATGGGTGAGTGATCAACTAAATTCATGCCGATTTGGATATGAAGTCACTGAAGTTTCATCATATGAAGCATCCGAGGGAGAATTCATTTATGCTGTTCACGTCCAGAATGTGAACACTCTAGAAACCTCGACGTTCTTTGCTAGGCATCTGGTCATGGGAATAGGCTCTGTACCTGCAGTACCAGAACATTTTAAACCTGCGCTTGGAGAAACCGTCTTTCATTCATCAGAATTCATGGAGAAGAAACTAACGGCTTTAGAAGGAAAATCCATTTCAGTTATTGGATCGGGCCAAAGTGCAGCTGAAATTTTTTTAGATTTGGCAAAAGAACAAAAGCAGCATGACTACCATCTTAGCTGGTATACAAGATCAAACGGTTTTTTCCCAATGGAATACTCCAAACTAGGACTTGAATATTTTTCACCGGATTACACTGAATTCTTTTACGATCTTCCGCAAGAAAAAAAAGACAAAGTGATTCAAAAGCAAGACTTACTTTACAAAGGGATTAGTGCAGAAACGATTTCAGAAATCTATGACGTATTATATGAACAATCTATTGGGAATCAACGCACCTCCTTACACTTACAGGCTATGAGTGAGGTAGATCAATTAGAGATGAAAGGGGAGGTGTGTTTTGGCAAGGGACACCACACGATTACAAATGAACCATTTGATTTCGAATCTGAAATCATTGTGCTTGGTACAGGATATAAACAGACCGTTCCAAGTTTCTTACCTGAATCTTTTTTACTTAGGGACGAGAATGGTCGCCCGACGATTACGAAAGATTACCGCTTAGTGACGAAAGATTCCAATCAAAACAATATATTCATTCAAAACGGAGAGCTACACACTCACGGAGTTGGTGCGCCCGACCTTGGTCTCGGAGCACACCGTAATGCTGTCATCATCAATCAAATCTCCAATAGAGAAGAATACCCAGTGCAGACACATAACGTCTTTCAATCTTTTGGAATCCCCAAACAACCTGCTTTTACAACAAACTAGAAGGAAAGTGGTGAACGTATGTATTCTCAAAACGAACTAGATACTGTTCTTACTAAACAAAACTGGAAACTTGTTAATATAAAACTCTTAGCAAAAATGATTTCAGAATTTATGTACGAAGATATGATCTCACCTCAACTCGTTCAAGAGAAAGATAGCTATACCATCTATGATCTTCGAGTTTCAGACAAGAAATTATACACGTTCCATGCGGTTTTACGTCAATTTGATAGCTACGATGTTGACTGGAAATCGATTCGCATTCTAGATAATGGGAAAGAGGTAGAAGGGAGTGCCGTTGGCTTCCTGCTTGATACCAAACCCTTAATAGGCATGTCATCGGAAACAACAGCGCATTTAATAAAGGAAATAAGCCAAACTCTCATTGCAGATGCTCATCTGTTAAATAAGCGAGTTTCATCAGATACATTGATCACTGAAGACTACGCTAATCTTGAAGGCTACATGACTGGACATCCCTGGATTACGTATAACAAAGGGAGAATAGGGTTCGGGTATGATGATTATCTAGCATATGCTCCTGAACACCAAAACGAAGTAACACTTTCCTGGATTGGCGTTAGTCGACAGATTAGCTCTTTTCAATCTATTGAGGAACTTACCTTCGAAAAACTAGTAAACTATGAATTAAATGAACAGGATCGTTCTAAATTCCAGAATATATTAGAAGAAAAGACTGATGATCCTAGTCAATACTTCATGATGCCTGTCCATGAGTGGCAGTGGAAAAACGTTTTGATTCAGAATTTTGCAGAGGAGATTGCTAATCAAACGATCATACCACTTGGTCAATCCAGTGACCGCTATCTCCCTCAACAATCCATTCGGACGTTTGTTAACAAATCCAATCCTAACAAACATCATGTTAAATTGCCGATGAGCATACTAAATACACTTGTATATAGAGGATTACCAGCAGAACGTACTCTTATCGCTCCGAAAATCACTGAATTCATTAAAGGCATCTATGAAAAAGACTCCTTTTTAAAAGATGAATGTAGAGTGATTTTACCAGGTGAAATTGCGAGTATTAATGTGAACCATTCCTATTATAATCAATTGGAGAATGCCCCATATCAATACAAAGAAATGCTCGGCGTTATTTTTAGAGAAAGTATCTATACTTATCTCGAGGACGGTGAACAGGCGATTACTTTAGCAGCACTTCTATACGAAGACCATGATGGGAAGCCCTATATAAAAAGCTTGATTGAGAAATCTGGAATGTCTACAGAAGAATGGATAACGCAATTTTTTGATGTCACTATGAAGCCATTGCTTCATTATTTGTACCAATATGGAACAGTTTTTTCTCCTCACGGCCAAAACACTATTCTCGTACTAAAAGATTCCAAACCATCACGCCTTGCAATTAAAGATTTCGTAGATGATGTCAATATTAGTGATCAACCATTCGAGGAACTTAATTATCTTACAGATGAGTTAAAAGATGTACTCCGGAGTGAACCACCTGAGGGACTGACCCAATTTATATTTACAGGCTTATTCATCTGTCACCTCCGTTATTTATCGAACATTTTAGCAAATGGTGAATTAATGAATGAACAGAATTTCTGGAAGAAACTAGCGGAATCAATTCTATCGTATCAAGCAAGGTTCCCACAACTAGAGAAGCGTTTTGAGCTATTTGATTTCTTTAAACCTACATTCACTAAGCTTTGCCTTAATCGAAATCGCATGGTTGATGAGGGCTATTCAGTAGGAGAAGATCGACCCCATGCATCTGAATTTGGGGAAGTTAGAAATGCACTATGTCACTATAAAAAAATCACAAAATAACAGAGAGACGGGGCCCGCCCCCGTCCTTTTTTTGGAAGTGAGAAGAGTGACATACGGATGGTGTGGAGATGATTTGAAAGGTTGAACAATTTCGTTCCAATCATTGAATGATCAAGCTATAGAGCAACTTCATCTAGAGAACGTTACATTCAAAAACAAATATGAAAGCGGTTTAAACAACGATAGAAAGGGAAATTACCATGTAATGTCAACTCGATTTAATGGAGGCGAAAGAATGAAATATCGACAGTTAGGTCAAACAGACTTGCAAGTAAGTGAAGTTAGCTTTGGAACGTGGGCAATTGGCGGAGCATGGGGGAAAACGAATGACAAAGAAGCGCTCGATTCTTTACAACATGCTATACATGCTGGCGTGAATTTCTTTGATACAGCGGATGTATATGGAGACGGACATAGTGAAGAACTTCTAGCGAAAGCAACTAAAGGGATGGAAGATAAAATTCACATCGCAACGAAATTCTGTCGTACAGGAGACATTTTTGATTCTGCCAACTATTCAGAAGAAACTGTTCGTGCTTATTGTGAAGCAAGCTTAAGCCGCTTAGAACGAGATCAAATTGATCTTTTTCAAATTCATTGTCCACCAATCGAGATCCTTAAGGATGGTCAGGTGTTTGAAGTATTGGACAAACTGAAAGATGAAGGTAAAATACGCTATTATGGTGTAAGTGTTGAAACAGTTGAGGAAGGACTATTATGTCTTAAGTATCCTGGTGTAAGTATCCTGCAGGTTATTTTTAATATATTTAGGCAAAAGCCGTTAGAGGAACTTTTCCCAAAAGCGTATGAACAAGGCGTTGGCATTCTTACGCGCGTGCCGCTGGCCAGTGGTTTATTAACTGGGAAATTCAAGAAAAACGCTTCCTTTGAAGATGACGATCACCGAAACTTTAATCGGAATGGAGAAGCCTTCAATGTAGGCGAAACGTTTGCGGGACTTGAATTTGAAAAAGGTGTAGAGCTAAGCGATGAAATCAATTGGATTGCTCGCGACCGAGAAAGCATGACGACAGCTGCATTGAAATGGATTCTTGAACATAAAGAAGTCTCTTGTGTTATCCCTGGTTTTAAAAACATCCAACAAGTAGAAGAAAACCTCAAAGCTACAGAGGTTCCTAACTTTTCTAGGGAAGAAATGGAGAAGCTCGCTAGCTTCTATCAACAAGAAGTGCATGAAATGATTAGAGAGGCTTATTAATAACCGAAAGGAGTTCAAACGATGGACAAACCAATCGAAATATCAAATATTCGTATTGAACAAGATAAAGATAAAAGCCGTCGCGCATATATTGCGGATTTCAAAGAACCGATTCACTACGGCGTGCATGGTGGGGTTAAGGATTTTTATCAAGCGTCACCTGAGGTGGAACAACCGTCAACCCTTGATCACATCGTTGCTGCTGCAGGCGGCTGACTAACAGGGACATTGTCCGGTGCGCTGGAGGCGCGCCAAATACCTAGTTTTCCAAACAAACTATCTGGTCAATTTGAAGGATTGATCGAAGCGCCTGAGGGTATTCTAAAAATAACTAAAATAAAATGTCATTATAAATTAATCATTCCAGAAGGGAAAAGAGAAGCTGCAGAAAGAGCACTCCATGTTTTTGAACGTGGGTGTCCTGTTGCACAAACGCTCAAAGGCTGTGTTGCTTTCGAGCATGATTGGGAGATTATAGAAGCATAAGAAAAGAGCTGATGAAGGACTCCTTTATCAGCTCTTTCAATTTGTAGAATCATAGAAGCATTTTTCTAAGTAATAATACCACCTGCTCTGAAGGATGCTACTCACTTCACTACAAAGGAGTCTGCGAGGTTAATAAACTCTTTAACCGCATAAGGCAAGTATTTATTCTTTTTCCAAATCAGCCCAAGTTCAAGGCAAAGATTTGAGTGACGAAGCCTAATTGAAGTAATAGAATCGTTTGGAATAGAAAGAGCGATTTTACTAGGTAGAAGGGCAAGGCCAAGCTTTGCTTCTACCATCTCGATCATAAAATCTTTCTGCGAACTGTGGCAAACGACATTCGGATGAAACCCCTGTTTTGAGCATTCTTCTACAATTCGATCATGTAGCGAAAAATCATCACGAAACAAAATAAATGGCTCTGATGCAAGATCCATTATATCGATTTCAGTAGATTCCGTTAAATGATGTTCATTGTGAACAACTACCATCAATGGATCAGAAATAACTTGAACCGTTTCCAAATAACTGTTTTTTAATGGGGTATTGCAAATTAGGCCAATATCGAGTGATCCATCCTCAATCCCTTGCTTTATCGATTTTGATCCCACTTCCGTTAATAGAATTTCAACAAAAGGATATTTCGCCTTAAACTGACTAATTAACTTTGAAAAAAACGCAGCCCCGATAATAGGAGGAATACCTATTTTAATTTCACCCTTTTTAAGCTCTGTGAGGTCAGTTAATTCTGTTGTTAGATTACGAAAAGCACTTAGTACGTGATGCGCATTAATAAGTACAGCGTGACCCGCATCGGTTAATTCCAATTGCTTTGATCGATAGAAGAGCGGCACTCCAAGTTCTGCTTCCATATTTTTAATGGCTTTACTAATAGAAGGTTGGGACACGTGAAGACTAGTAGCAGCTTTTGTGAAACTTAATTGTCTAGCGACTTCAGAAAAATATTCCAAATGACGGATTTCCATCAAAATACCTCCACACAGAGATTTTTTCAAAGGCTATGTTAGTAAACGCTGTTTTATTGGCTTATTTCTGATCTATGAAGACGATGCCATTTGAAAGAGTCAAGTAGAGAATCAAAAATATAGCCAATATAGATTTCGAAAATTTTGAATTATAACCTGAAAGCATACCTAATATGCGATATATGTATTATATAAATAGCTTACTTTATTATAAGATAAGATATAACGAATGAACAGCACCATATAAGGTTCTGTCAAGCTTATGAGGGGGACAGGTAATGGAAAATTATAAGTCAATTGGTACTTTGCATGTTGCAACGGAACTCTATGAATTTATTAATGAAGATGTTATTCCTGGAACTGGCACTTCTTCTAAACAGTTTTGGAGTGGTCTTGGTGACATGATCACTGAACTGTCACCTATCAATAAACAACTTCTACAAGCTCGAGAAGACCTACAACAAAAAATCAATGCTTATCACCTGAATAATCGAGCTGGTGACCTAGAAAGCTATAAAACGTTTCTTAAGGATATCGAATATCTTGAAGAAGAAATAAAGGATGTTAAAATTAGCACTCAATCGGTAGATGATGAAATTGCCATTCAAGCTGGTCCTCAGCTAGTTGTCCCGGTCAATAACGCTCGTTATGCGATTAATGCAGCGAATGCAAGGTGGGGAAGTCTTTATGATGCTTTGTATGGAACTGACGTTATTTCAGAAGATAACGAGGCATCAAAGAATACAGAATATAACCCAATCCGTGGCGAAAAAGTGATAACTTATGCAAAGCGTTTCCTAGATTCAGTCGTGCCACTAAAGGAAAGAAGTTACTCAGACATTAAACGATTTACTATACAGCAAGGGATGCTTAAGGTACACTTTACTGACAATAATGAAAGCGTTTTAATGAAAAGAGAGCAATTTGTAGGATATCTAGGCAGTGAAGAAAACCCTGAAGTCATTTTATTGAAAAACAATCAGATCCACCTTGAAATTCAAATTGATCGATCTCATCCAATCGGTAAAACAGATATAGCAGGAATTAAGGATGTGTTTGTTGAATCTGCTATTACAACGATAATGGACTTTGAAGACTCTGTTGCAGCTGTTGATGCAGAAGACAAAGTCCTCGTCTATCGGAATTTTCTTGGCTTAATGAAAGGTGATTTACAAACATCTTTTTCTAAAGGTTCTAAGAAAATTGTTCGATCGTTGAATCCTGATCGCGAGTATATATCACCTGATGGAGAGGTACTTTCCCTTCCTGGTCGCTCCTTGATGTTTGCTCGAAATGTAGGACATTTAATGACAACGGATGCGGTTCTTGATCAATCAGGAAATGAAGTACCTGAAGGAATTATCGATGCCGTGATTACTGGATTAATCGCAAAGCATGATCTGAATAGGAATGGTCGTTACCAAAACACTTCTGAAGGATCCATCTATATCGTAAAGCCTAAAATGCATGGATCAAAGGAAGTTGCATTTGCTAATGAACTATTCAATCGAACAGAAGATTTACTTGAATTAGAGCGTTATACAATCAAAATTGGCGTGATGGATGAAGAACGACGTACTACCCTTAACCTTAAAAACTGTATAAATGAAGTAAAAGAACGCGTTGTATTTATTAACACCGGCTTCCTTGATCGAACGGGTGATGAGATTCATACGTCGATGGAAGCTGGAGCTGTTATACCGAAAGGCCAAATGAAAAACGCGACCTGGCTTCAAAGTTATGAAAAAGCAAATGTGGCTCATGGTTTAAACACAGGTTTCAGAGGAGTCGCACAGATTGGAAAAGGCATGTGGGCTATGCCAGATCTTATGGGTGAAATGATTGCACAAAAAGGTGCACAGCTTCAAGCTGGTGCGAGTACAGCTTGGGTACCCTCTCCAACAGCTGCAACCCTTCACGCCTTACATTATCATCAAACAAATGTAAGGGAATTCCAATATGAACTGGAGAAAAGGACACCAAATTATTTAAATGATCTTTTAGAAATTCCAGTTAATACAGAGAAGAAGTGGAGCGACAAAGAAATTGAGAAAGAACTCGATAATAATGCTCAAGGTATCCTTGGATACGTTGTTCGATGGATCGAACATGGGGTAGGCTGTTCTAAAGTGCCAGATATTCATAATATTGAACTTATGGAAGACCGAGCGACGCTTCGAATTTCTAGTCAGCATATGGCTAACTGGCTTCATCACGGAATTTGTTCCAAAGAACAGGTTCTAGAAACAATGAAACGAATGGCAAAAGTAGTTGATAAGCAGAACGCAGGTGACCCGGCATATCATGCAATGGCTGATAACTTTGAAAAGTCGATTGCGTTTCAGGCTGCATGTGACCTTGTCTTTAAAGGCTTTAATCAACCATCTGGTTATACTGAACCAATACTTCATAGTCGACGAAAAGAAGCGAAAGCAAAAGTTTATTCAAATAAGTAATTTATGTTGCAAAAGTAGCCTACTGGCTGCTTTTGCTTTGACTTACATAATAAATATTAAAATACAGATATGCTTTCAACCCACCTCGTCAACTATGCTATTACGTATAGGGGGTTTACAATGAAACTTAGACGCATTTCTTCAGAAGAATTATCCCAAAAAGTTGAGAAACAACTATTAGGTTTATTGAAAGAAAGGAAATATAATAAAGGAGATAAAATCCCCTCCGTTTTAGAACTCTCGCAGTTTTTTGGTGTTTCACGGCCCACTATATTAGCTGCATTAAAAACGCTGAGTGGAAGAGGTGTTATTCATTTATTGGCAGAAGAAGGAGCTATTGTTACAGGCTATACACCCAAACGGTATTTCCAATATATGCCGATGCCTCAACATGAGAATTTGGAATCATTATTTCAAACACTTTTAATGTTAGAAACAACTTTGGCCAAACTGGCAGCGGTTAATCGAACAGAGCAAGACCTGCTAACTATGAGTCATACGCTCGAACTTTTTGAACGAAGTGAGCATTATAGGGATAAGAGCATTCAAGACTATCAATTCCACTTGGCCGTTGCAAAAGCTTCTGGCAACCCAATTTTATTAGAATTGTTCCAATCACTGTCTGCAAAGATAAACAAGTCAATGGATCATTACCATTGCTTAATCGCATCAGACCTGGAAAGCCTTCGAGACACATATCAACAGCATGAGTTAATTATGGAAATGATACTTTGTGAAGATCCAAGTGGGGCTTCAGAAGCAATGATGCTTCATTTAACTTATAGTAGAAAGCTAATGAGAAAAGGTTTCTCGACTCGTTCAGAGTTCATTGAAACTGACTGATGAACCCGTATATGAAAACAATTACTAAAGAGAGTAAAGTCGAAGCTCGACTTTACTCTCTTACTTGATTAATATGATAGAATAAAGAAAAATTCACTTTGAAACCACAATGAATATAAAGGTGCAAAATGAATGAGGTAGATACAACTATACACTAAAGAAATGAGAGATATTATGAAAAGAGAATTAGATCAGCATAGTGTTATTCCTCTGTATCATCAATTAAAGGAGATATTAAAGGAGAATATTGAACGAGGGGACTGGGCTCCTGGCGATAAAATTCCATCTGAAAATGAGTTGAGGGCGGACTATAATATAAGCCGTAACACAGCTAAAAAAGCGATTGAAGACCTCGTCCAAATTGGCGTCTTGAATCGAATTCAAGGGAAGGGGACTTTTGTTTCGCAACCGAAGCTCGAGCAACCGCTAATGGGCTTTTATAGCTTTAGTAAAGTGATGAAAGAAATGGGCATGGCACCAACAGATATTATTTTGCATATGAATGAAACGACTGCTTCACCACGAGTCGCAAGTAAGTTAATGGTTGATGAAGGAGATACTCTAATCGAATTAAAGAGGTTACGCTGCGCAAATGACGAGCCTGTTATTCTTGAAACATCTTATATACCTCAATACCTCATACCTGGTATTAAGCAGGAGCATGTGATGAATACCTCCTTATATGATGTAATGGAAAGTGATTTTGATATTATCGTTACAAAAGCAAAAGAGGTGTTTGAACCTGTCCTCATAAGAGATTATGAAAGTGAATATCTCCAAGTAAAAGAAGGTTACCCCGCCTTGTTGTTAGAAAGAACAGCCTATGATCGATCAGGAAAACCCGTGGAATTTTGTCATTCTATCGTAAGAGGAGATCGCTGTCGTTTCTACACGGAATTAATTTAATTAAAGAACAGGTTGACCCAACAACCTAATAACAGTACAATACCATTAAAGACCTGGTGACGTTATGTTGCCAAGGTACAGCTCAACTTGACCCAACAACCCGTTGACTGGTTGAATCACTTTAAGGAGATGATTGAATGCCATTAGTTTCTAGTAAGCCGTTACTCGATGATGCGTACAAAAATCATTATGCGATTGGGGCCTTTGCTGTTCATAATCTGGAAATTATGAAAGCGGTTATTTCAGGTGCTGAGAAGATCGATACACCGGTTATCTTTCAAACGACTCCAGGAACAATTAAATATGTAGGAATCGAAAACATTAAAAACATGGTGAATTCAGTAGCTGAGAAAACCTCGATTCCAATTGCATTGCATTTAGACCACGGTGATAGTTTCAAAACGGTTCTACAATGTTTGCGGGCAGGTTACACGTCAGTCATGATTGACGGATCAAAATTACAATATGAAGAGAACGTAGCACTCGTCCAAAAGGTTGTGGAAGCTGCTCATTATGTTAATGTCCCCGTAGAAGCTGAACTCGGAACCATTGGAGGGGTTGAAGACGATCTTAGTGTAGACGAACAGGACGCTCAATTGACAGATCCAGACCTCGCAAAAGATTTTGTCGCACGAACGGATATCGATTCGTTTGCCCCTGCTTTTGGAACAGCACATGGTTTATATAAAAAGGAACCAAGGCTTAATTTTGAGCTTGTACGAAAAATTTCAGAGTCGACAGGACGGCCAATTGTTATGCACGGCGCCTCTGGGGTACCAGAAGAAAAAGTTCGTGAATCACTTCAATATGGCGTAAGTAAAGTGAACTTCTCGACTGAATTAAAGGTTGAATTCGTGGCTAGATTACGAGATTACTTGAATGATCATCCACATACAGATGATCCGAGAAAGTATTTCGTCCCTGCTCGAGAAGCTGTTGAAGAAATTGTGAAGAAAAAAATCTTAATGCTGCAAAGTCAGCAAACTTACGCTTAAGTATATGATCACTACTGTTACGTTAAATGCAGCGATTGACCGTACGTACTATATGGATCGCTTTTCTATAAATAAAGTAAATCGGACGAAAAGAATCATAAGCGAACCCGGAGGTAAGGGTATTAATGTCTCGAAAATACTGAAAATTTTAAATATAAATACAGTATCGACAGGTTTTTTGGGGGGCTTAAATGGTCAACTCATTAAACGGTTAGCAGATGAAAAAGGAATTCATTCCGATTTTGCAATGATAGAAGGCGAATCACGTATTTGTCTTAATATCATTGATGAATACACAAACCAAACTGAAATTCTTGAGTTAGGTCCAACCATTTTAGAAAGAGAATGGATCGGATTTAAACGAAAATTATTGGAATTAGCCAATAAAAGCACTTATGTCATTCTATCTGGGAGCTTACCTAAGGGGCTTTTAACGACGGCTTATCAAGAGCTTATTGAACTTGTTCAGCAGAATGGTACAAGAGCAATTGTTGATACGAGTGGACAACCGCTTAAGGAAGCTCTGAAAGCCAAACCCTTTATGATAAAACCAAATATTGATGAGCTAAGTGAAATCACCAATCGTCCGTTGCAAACCGATGATGAAATCATGAATGCTTTAATAGAATTAAGCCATACAGGTGTCTCAGTTGTGGCAGTCTCTAGAGGAAGCGATGGAGCGATGGCTGCCTATGACAATTGCATTTATACAATTTCTATTCCTAAGTTATCTGTTGTCAATCCTGTAGGAAGTGGCGATGCCTTTGTTGCTGGATTAGTATCTGGATTTTATGATGGGGAGTCTTTTGAGAAATCATTAATAAGAGCCTCAGCTGCCGGTACAGCCAATGCATTGCAAGAAAAAGCAGGAGACCTTTCCTTAGAAGATCTAAAATCGCTAGAAAAACAAATGAGTGTAAATCAATTTTCATTTACTAAATAAGGAGTGGTGTAATTAGTGGATACGTATACGTTGAAGGAAATCATGTCTCAAGGAAACGCTTCAGAAAAAACCTATCAGATCGTCAGCAATATGAATATTCCTAATGAAAATGTCGAAGTCAATTATGTATTTACAGGGTGTGGCACATCCTACTACATTGCAATTTCAGCTGCTAGATACTTTCAAGAAATCACTGGAATTCAAGCCAACGCGGTACCGGCTTCAGAAATTTTTCTTCATGAAAAGCAGGTATTCACCCCTCTTAAACGATATAGAGTAGTAAGTATCTCTCGCTCCGGAACCACTTCAGAAATTATTACAGCTTTAAAAGCCATTAAGGATAGAGAGAACATATCCACTCTTGCCGTAACCTGCAACAGTGATGCTGAAATGGCACAACTAGCTGACGATCAAATTAGCCTTGATCATATAAGTGAAAAAAGCGTTGTCATGACTCAATCCTTCACTAACATGCTTTATGCAATTCAACTATATGCTGCAAGATTTGCAGAGAATTATGCGGCATTAAAAGAACTGAAACAGGTGCCTGAATTGTTAAATGAGAATGTGAGTCATGCACATGTTATGAAGGATATAGTTCAAGGTGCAAAAGCGGAGCGGTTTATCTTCTTAGGCGCAGGTATTTATAATGGATTAGCCAAAGAAGGTACCTTGAAACTCAAAGAAATGACGCAAACGGAATGCGAAAGTTATTCGAACCTTGAATTTCGTCATGGCCCGATTTCCATTGTGGATGAGGAAACCGTAGTGGTGCTGTTTTCTACAACAAAAATGAGCGAGATTGACCACACATTACTTCGTGATATTAAAAATAACGGTGGAAAAACGATTGTGATTGGAGATCTCGGGACAGATTTAACGGCTGATCATGTGATTAATATAGGAAGCCATTTATCAGATGAAGCGAGAGCGACACTCTATATTCCTTACTTTCAGCTTCTAGCTTATTATCAGTCAATCAAACTTGGCTTAAACCCAGATCAACCTCGTAATCTTAATCAAGTCGTGAAAATATCTCTGCCTTAATAACAGGAGGCCAACATGAATCTTTCACTCGGTATTGATGTAGGGGGAACCAAAATTGCAGCAGCGCTCATTACAAAAGATGGGCGCGTGCTATTTCGAAAAGAAGTCCCAAGTGTAACAACGGATAAAGACAAGATGTTTCAGCAATTAAAGAACTGTATTGATCAAGTATTAAAAGAGTCTCGTTACAAACCAGAAAACCTACTTGGTATCGGTATTGGTGTACCTGGAAAAGTCGATATTGAAAATGGAATAGCCATCTATCAAAACAATCTACCTTGGTCTCATTTTCCAATTGGTTCAAAATTGGAAGAACTTTATCCTACAAAGTCTGTCATCCTTGATAATGATGTTCATATGGCAGCATTTGCGGAATGGTATCAAAGAGGATGTAAAAAAAATGAAACGTTTGCTTATTTAACTATTAGTACAGGGATTTCATGTTGCATTCTTCATAATGGCTCCATTTTACGAGGTGCTGGTTTTGCAGGCGAAGTAGGCTTAATGTTGACAAGTGCTTCGAAAGAAAATTCAGTAGTTACTTTTGAAAATGTAGCATCCGGTCCTGCTATTCAATCAAAGGCAGCAACCAAAAGAGCAACACTTCAAATGAAAGAGACTGAACAAATCACAACAGCTACAGTCTTGAGAGATTACTTTCATGGGGAGAAATACGCCTGTCATGTCATGGCTGAAGTTTTAAATGATATTAGTAAAGGCATTCATGGCATGATTTGCATGCTCGACCCTCACCAAATTGTTCTTGGTGGCGGGGTCATTAATCATAACCCAGAGTTAATAGACCATATTAAAGCGACACTAAAACCTCTCCTGATTACTGAACAGAGCAGTGCCGTTCATCGAATATCTGTTAGTCAATTGAAAGGAGACTCAGGACTTGTTGGAGCCGGATTAAGACTTCACAACTCATCTGATGGAGGTGCAAATGAAGATTAAAACAAATACACAACGTGTACTAGATGAAGGCATTCGACTAAAAGATCGCTATCAAAAGCAGCCTACGATAAACCGCACGTACGTCGATCAAGCGATTCACCATGTTCTTCAGAAAATTGATCAAAATCTTGAAACTTTTACTAACTCTTTTCCTGATTCAAGTAGCCAAGATGGAGTGTACCCGTCCATTGAGAACAATGAATGGACAACGAGTTTCTGGACCGGAATGTTATGGCTCGCTTATGAAGTAACAGGAAAACAGAAATACCGCAGTGTAGCTGAAGGACACTTAACTAGTTTCAAACAGCGCTTAAAGAATCGAATTGCTGTAAATCACCATGATCTCGGATTTCTCTACACGCTTTCATGTGTTAGTGCTTATAAATTAACTGGCAATGAAGAAGCCAGAAATGTAGCTATTGAAGCAGCAGACTTGCTCATGACGCGCTTTCATGAAAAAGCAGGTATCATTCAAGCATGGGGCGACTTAACAGACCCGTCACAGCGGGGAAGGATGATTATTGACTGTAATATGAATCTCCCTTTACTCTATTGGGCGACAGAAGAAACTGGAGATCCGAAGTATAAGAGCGTAGCTGAAAGCCATATCCAACAGGCAGCACGATACCTTGTGAGAGAAGATGCGTCTACGCATCATACTTATTATATGGATCCAGAATCAGGAAAGCCACTGTATGGTGACACACATCAGGGATATGCAAATGATTCTTGTTGGGCTCGCGGGCAAGCATGGGGCATATACGGCTTCCCTCTAAGTTATGCTTATACGAAAGACTGGAATTTAATCACGTTAACTAAAAAACTTACAAATTACTATTTAAATCGTTTACCTAAAGACTATATTTGTTATTGGGATTTAATTTTCACAAATGGCAATGAAGAAAGAGATAGCTCATCAGCTGCTATCGCACTCTGTGGACTACTTGAATTAGTGAAACATTTACCACTTACAGATGAAGAGAGACCTTATTATGAGAACGCTATCAACAACACAACAGAATCACTAGTTGAACATTACACGACTGATATAAACTCAAATGAAAATGGATTGTTGCGCCATGCCGTTTACTATAAAGGTGGTAACCGCGGAGTAGATGAAAGTTGTATTTGGGGCGATTATTATTATTTCGAAGCGCTTGTTCGTCTCTCGAAAGACTGGAATTTATATTGGTAATCTGGAAAGGAGTTCGATTATGGGACAAATTGGTATATGGGAGTCAGTAGAAGACGGTGTTAAACGAAATATCTTAACAAGTGGTGAAGATCTAATGATTATGGAAGTTCGCTTCAAAAGTGGAGCGATCGGAAATAAGCATCAGCATCCTCATGAACAGATTTCCTATTGTCTTGATGGGCAATTCGAATTCACAATTGGCACCGCTCGTACGATCATTGAAAAAGGAGAGTCACTTTATATCCCACCAAATACACTTCATGGCGTTAAAGCACTTTCAGATGGTAGTCTTTTAGATTCCTTTAGTCCAGTAAGAGAGGACTTATTAGAAGGAAAGCATTCATGAGTTCCCGTTTGTCAGATACGATTTACTTTAACGCTCAACATGAAGAAACACTACATGCGAAAAAAAAGCTAATCGCCGAGGCTGATGAAGCGCTACAAATACCATTTAGACCATCAAAGACAGATATCGCAGACTGGGGGCACTATTTTCACTGCCCATATGATGGAACTGCACTCAATTTCAGCTGGACGAATAATAAGAAATTTGATTGTCCTTCATGCAGGAGAGTCTTTGAAGACTCTCCATTTCTAGGTGGCTGGATGGGAATTGCTCACGGAAAACTAGGAGAGGCAGTTAAACATCTTTCGTTTGCCTATGCGGCGACTAAAAGAGATGATTATTTATTGAAAGCAAACAAGATCCTTTTGGATTATGCAGAGTGCTACCCTCATTACCGAACACATGGAAAGATCCCTTATAATGGGCCAGGTAAACTTTTCGCTCAAACACTTGATGAAGCCAATTGGATGATGAATCTTTGTTATGCCTATCACATTGGTAAAGAACATTTTACCAAAGAAGAATTGGAACTTATAAATAATCAGTTATTTCTTGATGCGGCTACCTTTTTATCTACATGGAAAGAACAACAGATTCATAATCATGCCGTACATATAACTGTTGCCATTTGTATGATCGGTTCAATATTGGGTAATGATCACTTAATTGAACAAGGGTTTAATGGAGATTATGGATTAAGAAATCAGATTCGTAAGGGCGTACTTGAGGATGGTTTATGGTATGAAGGGTCCTTCTCCTACCATTTTTATACACTTGAATCGATCGTTCAATTAGCACATATCACAGATGATACTCGTCTTTGGTCATTCCCAGAAATTAAAAAGATGTTCGATACGCCCTTATTTTTTATTGATAATGAAGGGTTGCTCCCATCTTTGAATGACTCATCCTCATCTATTTCCTTATCCAAATATGCACATCTCTACGAGTTCGCTTTTTCTATTTATGGGGAAGAGCAGTATCAAATGATATTAAGAAGCTTATACGGCATGCAACCATCAAAGTTTAAACGCGTTCCGCGAGATTCGTATTCATTGTTCTTTGTTAACCAATTCGTTTTAAATAATAACAATTGTATAGTCCCATCTTGTAAGAACAATCAAAATAAGACATTAACTTCAAGTTCTAGCTTAACAAAAATTTCCTGTGAAAATGGCTGGCAGGTCTTTCAAAAGCATGCGCCATTTGGTGGTGAACACGATCATCTCGATCAACTAGGTTTATCGCTTAGCTTAAAAAACAAACCGTTTATACGAGATCCTGGCACAACACGCTATAGTGTTCCTGTACACTATGACTGGTTCAAGCATACGTATTCACATAACACCGTTAGTATAAATGGAAGTGATCAACCACCAGCAGATGGGAAGCGTATCAAAGCTGAACAATGCGAATGGGGTAGCTGGGTAGAAAGCGTCGTAGACTGGAAAAGTGATACCTATCTTTTTCAAAATTTAATTCAGTTACCTGAGTCAATGAGTTCCTGGGATGTTGAGAGTTACAAAGATTGTTCTATCCAACGTTTCAATGCCATTACCGATCGATTGTTTCTTGACATCGTTACGGTAAACGTACCTGAAAAAAGAGAAGTGGATCTCTTATATCACGTCGACGGCCAAATACTTCACACCCAAAACTGGGAAACATCTCAAGCAAAATTAAGCAAATTAAAGCAAGATTTATTCAACAATAAGAGAGAAATGATGACGAATGGTTCTACATTATTACAATGGAAAGCGAACGAAGAAACTGTAAATCAACATAGCTGGTGTTCATCAAAAACGATGCTCTATTTAGCAAGCACTCCGGATAACCCTCCCGTTGCTAATCGAGCCACTCTTATACAAAGAAGTGAGCCACATCAATCCATCACGTTTATTAACGTCTTTCAAATGGCTACGGATTTACCAAATAGAAATGTTGAAAATATAGAAGTAATACAAAGCGAATCCGAGATAAAAATATTTGTCTCGACTCATTCCTCTATATGTGGTGAATTCCGATTAACTAAGGGAAAAAGCCACCATTCATCGACCCTTGCCTATTATTCAAGCTAAATAAACGATAAAGGAGTGGTTAATCATTATTGAGACGAAATTAGTAAGCTCACTCACCAAAGTTTTTGCTGATGAAGATTTAGCTGAGCCATATGTTTCATTTGCATCTGCTTTATTAGGTGAAACATATTCCTTTCAAGTAGCGTATCGGTCAGATAAATTAGTAAAACAAATGAAGGTCGAAATTCACTCTCAGTTAAATGTAACAGCACGAGTAGTTGGACTGGTGCCTTCTGAGTACCCATGTCACTTTGATTACGATGATCATACCCTGCGTCATACACCAGGATTATACCCTGATCCCTTATTTCCAATTGTAGAAGAAGAAGGGCTTACAGCTTTTCCAAATCAGTGGCGATCGATTTGGATAACAGTGGACATAGAACAAGACGCTAGACCAGGCGACCACCAAATTGACATCACCCTCATTTGCACTAACGATGATCACGTTAAAGAAACTTTTCAATTGAACGTCATTGATGCAAATCTTCCAGAACAAGGAGTGATTCACACCGAGTGGCTACACACGGATTGTATCGCTTCAATTTATCAATTAGAGATTTTCAGTGAAAAATACTGGGACACGGTAGAGAAATATGTAAAGTCAGCTGCTGATCATCACATCAATATGATTTTAACTCCTTTATTCACCCCTCCGCTGGATACTGAAATTGGTGGAGAGAGACCCACCGTACAGCTTATTGATGTAACAAAAGAAGGAGAGAAATATACATTTCATTTCGAAAAGCTGCTCCGTTGGTTTAAAATGTGTCAAAATAACGGCATTCGATATTTTGAATTCTCTCATCTTTTTAGTCAGTGGGGTGCAAAGCATCCACCTAAAATTATAGGTAATGTAAATGGAAAAAAACAAAAACTATTTGGTTGGGAAACAGACGCTACAAGTCAAGACTACCGTTTATTTCTAGCACAATTCTTACCTGCGCTTATTCAATTACTTGAAGAATCCGATCTAACCGATTATTGTTATTTTCATATTTCTGATGAACCTCGAATGGAACATTTGGAGTCTTATACGAATGCAAGCCGTGTGATGAATGATTACCTTGGTGACCTACCAGTAATAGACGCACTTTCAGATTATGCATTTTACGAAAAAGGCCTTATTAAAAATCCAGTCTCAGCCAACGATCATATTTCTCCATTTCTTGAAAACAACGTTCCTGGTTTATGGACTTATTACTGTACTTCTCAATACAAAGAAGTTTCCAATCGTTTTTTTAACATGCCATCCTCTAGAAATAGAATACTAGGAATGCAATTATATAAGTTTAATCTACAGGGCTTCCTTCATTGGGGATTTAACTTCTGGTACTCTTCTTTTTCCAAAAAAATAATTGATCCGTTTCGGAACACAGATGCGAATTACTCTTTTCCATCAGGGGATGCTTTTCTAGTTTATCCCGGTGAGAACGGACCAATTGGGTCACTTCGTTTAGAAGTGTTAAGAGAAGCCTTTCAAGATCATTCTGCACTACAACTTCTTGAAAGCTACATTGGACGTGAACAAACACTAGATCTATTAGAGAACGATTTGAAAAAACCACTAACATTTAACCGTTATCCAAAAGAAGCTGCATGGCTTCTCGCTAAAAGAGACGAAATAAATGAACGAATTAAGCTTGAAACAAATGTTCATACCAACAAATAAACCGCCTGAAAGGCGGTTTATTTGTATTTACATTTGGTGAATTTTTTTAAATTCTGATGGGCTTTTTCCTTCTTTTGTTCGAAACGCACGACTAAAGTAATACCGATTTTCATAGCCTGAATGTCGTGCGATTTCATCCATCGTCCAATCCGTGTTGGCAAGTAATTTTTTCGCTTCTTCTACTCTTAAGGAAATTAAATATTCCTTTGGGGTCATACGAAAAGCTGCTTTAAACCTTCTAGTAAGTTGAACAGGACTAAGTCCTAATTGGACGGAAAGGTCATTCATACTAAATAAAGACATTAAGCCTTTCTCTTGAATAGCATTTTTCGCGTCAATCATCAGCTTATCTTTTTGGCCGATTTGTTTCACATGCTTTTCTTCAAGCTCCCAACAAAACACATTCCACATATCTCTCAGTATGTAATTAATACGGGACATATTCTGAGAATGAGTATGGTTCGAATATAAAGCTAAATATTCGAAATTAGAAGAAAGTCTTTTGAAATCTCTTAGCGTCCATTTGCCACTAATAATTGATTCATCTTCTTCCAATGGCTTTAGTAATGATGGATCTGATAAATACTCTTTTTTTAATTCCCATTCGAAAATAAATGCAAAAAATGACAAAGGCTCAATTAACTTCCTCTTAAAAGGTGTGTTAGGTGGACAAAACACGAGATCACCGACCTGTGCTACACCGTTCTTATCACCAATTGAAAATTCGAATTCACCTTTTTCGACCGCAAATAAGACCCACTTAGGGTGGACATCTTCTTCAAATACAAATCGATGTTTTTCTTTCCAATGAGCTAAATAAATGACCGACGGTACATAGTTTTGTAACGTACGAGCGTCCAGGATTAATTGCACCTCCTTATGAAATAAAGTATAAACAAATGACTCTATATTACATTTTAATAGAAGTTGGCAAGCGATACAATTATATTTAGAAAACTTAAAAAATTATTGAAGGTAACATCAAGGAGGATGTTCATCGCATGAAGTATGAAACAGTCGAATCTGATATAACGGTAATTGGGGGAGGTCTTGCTGGTGTTTGCGCAGCAGTATCAGCGGCTCGATTAGGTAAAACCGTTTCCCTTATCCAAAACAGGCCAGTACTTGGCGGAAATTCAAGTAGTGAAGTAAGAGTGTGGGTAAGCGGTGCTAACGCAGTAGGAACACAGAGATATGCCAGAGAAACAGGCATCATGGGTGAAATGCTGGTTGAAAATCAATATCGGAACCCTGAAGGAAACCCATATTACTGGGACCTGATCGTTTATGAAACCGTGTACAACGAACCAAATATTACACTTCACCTTAATACAGATGTTCATGAAGTAGAAGCCACTGGAGAAAATGACAATCGTGTCATCCAATCGGTCACAGGATGGATGATGGGTTCAGAGCGGAAGATTACCTACAAGAGCGAAGTATTTCTAGACTGTACAGGAGATGGATTAGTCGGTTTCCTCGCGGGTGCCGAATTTAAGTTAGGTAGGGAAGCAAGACATGAGTACGACGAAGAGTGGGCACCAGAAGAAGCTGACAACATCACACTTGGAAGTACCATCCTATTTTATACAAAGGATATCGGAACACCAGTCAAATATGTCGCACCAGCATTTGCAAGAGACATTACCCAAACTCTCATTCCAGAAAAAAGAATCATTCGAACTGGGGACTCTGGCTGCTATTATTGGTGGATTGAATGGGGCGGCGAAATGGATACCGTTCATCAAAACGAAGCAATACGAGATGAATTGTGGGCAGCCATTTACGGAATCTGGGACTACATTAAAAATTCAGGAAAATTCGATGCTGACAACCTAGTTCTTGAGTGGGTAGGCTCTGTACCAGGTAAAAGAGAGTACCGCCGATTTGTAGGCGATTATATGCTAAATCAACATGATATTATTAGTCAGAGACCATTTGATGACCGGATTGCTTTTGGTGGATGGTCAATCGATCTACATCCCCCGAAGGGCATGTATACTGGAGAAAATGCATCCAAGCACCTTTTCCCTGATGGTCTATATCACATTCCATTCCGCTCTTTATACTCGCGCAACGTTTCGAACATGTTTATGGCGGGTCGTAACATAAGTGCAACTCATGTAGCCTTCGGAACTACACGAGTGATGGCAACTTGTGCGGTTATGGGTGAAGCTGCCGGAGTAGGCGCCGCTCTATGTGTGGAGAAACAACTGACGCCACGTGAACTGTATGAAAATGATTTCAAAAGTGTACAGCAAACGTTACTCAAACAAGATGCTTCAATTATTGGAGCTAGAAACGAAGATGTAAGCGATCAAGCTAAACTTGCAAAGATAAGCGCATCAAGCTCATATCAAAAGATCGCCATTAACACACCAGCTGAACTGTACTCTTTAAAAAATGATGTGGGTATCTTGTTTCCAGTTGATCAGAAGCTCACTTCAATTGAACTTTTAGTCGATGCTACTATAGAAACAGAAGCGATTATAGAAGTTTGGGATACAGGTAGAGGTGAAAATTACATTCCTCGTACATTGCAAAATGAGAGAAAAGTAACCATTCCAAAAGGTGAGAAGCAGTGGATCAAAGTTACCATTCCTTGGACACCAAACGGAGAACAAAATGCTTTTATCGTGATTAAGGAAAATGAACAGCTAGCTTTATGGAAGTCAAAACAGCCACTATCCGGGGTGCTAACTTTTGAAAAAGGAGATATTCCTATCGTTGACCCTAACTTGTCCCAACAACCCGAGCAGTTAGTCGTTCAGTGGTCAATGAAAAATCTTACACGACAGCCGTTTTGTTTTAAAGTAAATGATCCAATCGGAACTTACTTACCTGATAAGGTCATTAATGGTTATCACCGTCCATTTGGATCTCCACATATGTGGATGTCTGAACCAAATGGTCAGGAAGAGTGGATCGAGTTAACCTGGGACAAGCCGATTCAAATGGATGAAATCCACTTAACCTTTAATGATGATGTGAACGAATACTTAATTAACCTTCACTTTTTGAAAACAGAATTCGATATTATGCCAGAGCTAGTTGCCAACTATCGGATTGAAATGAGTTTAGAAGGTCAGTGGCAAACGTTAGATTCAATCAAATCTAACCGAAAAAGAAAGCGCGTCCATCATTTTGAAACTTTTACCACTGATAAAATACGTGTGGTTATCGAGGAAACCAATGGATCAAAGCACGCTGAACTGATCGAAGTGAGAGTCTACTAGTATCTAAATTAATAAACTCTCACAGGTGTACAGATATGCTATTGTAATAATATCTCAAAAAAAATCGAATTTTCAGGTAAGAAGTCTGTCACCAAAGAACAGTCTAGGAGGGAATTCATGAATGCAAAAACAGCTGTAGAGTCAGAGAGGTCACTTTATACGAAATCGGAAACAAAGAAGAAAACGCTGATGACAAACTTATGGAAGTACAAAAGCTTCTACATTATGCTTGCACCAGGATTAATTTGGTTTTTCATCTATAAGTATCTACCAATGTATGGTGTTATTATTGCGTTTAAAGATTACAACGTGATGGAAGGCATCACGGGAAGTAACTGGGCCGACCCCTGGTATAAGTATTTTCAAATTTTCTTTGATTCCCCTTATTTCTACCAGCTATTATCCAACACATTGATCATTAGTTTATACAAAATTCTTTTTGGAATGGTTCCGAGTATTGTACTCGCTATTTTTCTAAATGAATGTAAAACAATGTGGTTTAAAAGATGGATACAAACGCTAAGCTACATGCCACACTTTCTTTCTTGGGTTATCATTTATGGAATTTGTATCGCTTTTTTGTCAGAAAGCACAGGGCTATTTAATCGTTGGTTAACAGAAGGAGGAGCATCCAGCATTCCTTTCTTAACATCAACAGACTGGTTCCGTTCGATATTAGTAGGATCTGAAGCATGGCAGAGTCTTGGATGGGGAGCCATTATTTATTTAGCAGCGATAGCCGGAATTAATCCTTCTCTCTATGAAGCTGCAAAAGTAGATGGGGCGAATCGTTTTCATATGATTTGGCACATTACACTACCAGGAATACGTAACGTTATCATCCTTTTGTTTATTTTAAAACTAGGACACATGCTTGATGCTGGTTTTGAACAGGTTTACATCATGTATAACGTCCAAGTGTATGAAGTGGCGGATATTATTGATACGTGGGTTTTCCGAACAGGACTTGAACAGATGAACTTCAGCCTTGCTGCATCAGTAGGATTATTTAAGTCAGCAATCGGCCTTATTCTTGTCATCGGAGCGAACCAAATTGCGAAGAAATGGGGGGAAAACATATGGTGAAAAATAAAGGAGACCGCGCCTTTGATCTACTTGTAACGATCTCTCTCATTCTAGTTGGTGTATTATCCGTTTTCCCTTTGCTTTTCGTCGTTGCAGTATCTCTAACCCCGATCGAAGAAGTATTGAAAAATGGTGGATTTGTACTGATTCCTGAAGCGATTAACTTTGATGCATATACTCACCTTTTATCACAACCCAAAATTCCAAAATCGTTTATGGTCACCATATTTATTACAGTTGTTGGAACGATCATTAACTTGATTCTTACTACATTAATGGCGTATCCATTAAGTCGCAAAAACTTACCTGGTCGCAACATCTTCATTTTCCTCGTCGTCTTTACACTCTTATTTAACGGCGGAATCGTACCAACATACTTAATTGTAAAAGCAACTGGTTTACTTAATTCCGTGTGGGCAATGATTATTCCGAATGCAATTTGGAGCTTTAATGTTCTGATCATGAAAAGCTTCTTTGAAAACTTACCAGAAGATATTTTCGAAGCAGCTCGAATTGATGGTGCAGGCGAATTTAGAATTCTCGGGCAAATTGTACTCGCTCTTTCGAAACCCGTTATGATTACAATTGGCTTATTCTATGTCGTTGGTCACTGGAACGAATTTTTCCAGGCCGTTATGTACATTACAGACCCTGCCCTAAATCCTCTCCAGGTTGTGGTTCGAGATATTCTTGTACAAAATCAAGACCAAATCGAGAACGTGGATGCAGTTATACCGACAGCTACCATTCAAATGGCAGCCGTTATTATTGCAAGCTTACCAATCATTGTGATTTATCCATTTGTTCAGAAACATTTAACAAAAGGGATGCTACTAGGTTCGATCAAAGGATAGAAAACGATCATGTCGGAAGCAGAACATAGCATGAATGCCATACTCGTAGGGGAGAAACAATGAAACAAGTAAGAATTGGATTAATCGGTATTGGATTAAGAAGTTCTATTGCAAAATATTGGCATCAGCCGGATGGAGAATCTGTTGTTGTAGCAGCAGCAGATCTATCCATCTCTAGATTAAAAGCCTTTCAAGAAGACATAAACAAAGAAACATTTATTACGACAAATTATAAGGAACTGTTGGAACGACAAGACGTGGATGCCGTTGTTATTACAACACCTGATCACTTACATGAGGAACATGCCATTGCAGCATTTAGAGCAGGAAAACACGTGTATTGCGAGAAACCATTAGCTATTTCAGTGGATGGGTGTGATCGTATTCTCGATGAGTGGGAGAAGTCAGAAAAGCATCTTATGATCGGGTTTAATATGAGGTACATGAATATGTTTCGAACGATGAAGGGAATTGTGGACTCTGGTGTAATAGGTGACATTAAAGCCGTTTGGGTTCGTCATTTTGTAGGGTTAGGTGGAGAGTATTACTACCATGACTGGCACGCTAACTCTTCAAATACGAATTCTCTTTTACTCCAAAAGGGTTCTCATGATTTAGATATTATTCACTGGATAACAGGAAGTTACACCAAAAAAGTCTCAGCATTTGGTAGCCTTGATTTCTTCGGAGGAGAAAAAGATAACAATCTTACATGCCCCACTTGTGATCAAAAACATGACTGCACAGAATTTAGCACTACTCCATTGAATCAATGCGCTTTTCGCAATGAAGTGGATGTAGAAGACAATAACATGGTCATTATGGAATTAGAAGGTGGCATTAAAGCTTCTTATTTACAGTGTCATTTCACCCCAGATTATCAACGCAACTATACGTTTATTGGCACAAAAGGAAGAATTGAAAACTCCGAACCGGATGGAAAAGTATATGTAAAGACGAGAAAATCTAACACCTGGCACGAATATGCTGATCAAACGTACGACATAAAGACGGCAGAGGGAAGTCATGGTGGAGCCGATCCAGTCATATGCCAGGATTTTGTAAATCTTGTTCTTCATAATAAACAACCGCTCACAACTCCTTATGCTGGAAGAATGAGTGTCGCAGTTGGTTGTGCGGCGTCAGAATCCATTCGGGCTGGTGGAAAAGTGGTACAGGTCACTCAGCGAGTTGGTTCTGAAAAGGCACAAAGTACAGGTATTACTTAACTAAACATCACGAGAAAAAGAAGGATAAAGAGGTGTATCTGAATGGTTGAATTAAATGGCTTATGGGGCAAATTTTATCGCATTACAGAATGGGTCGCTCGTCTTGTATACGTTCAATGTCTATGGCTCGTATTCTCGATTGTTGGGCTTTTGGTCGCAGGAATTTTCCCTGCAACAATGGGCATGTTTGCAGTCGTACGCCGCTGGCAACTCGGAGAGACAGATGTTCCTGTTTTCCCTGAGTTTTGGACTACCTATAAACAAGAATTTATAAAGGCCAATCTTGTTGGCTGGTTGACGACGATCGTGGGAGGGTTATTGCTCTTTAATTTAACCCTATTCAGAGGCTATGAAGGAGTATTTTTCCTCATATGCTACCTCTTTACCTTAACAATAATATTTCTGTATAGCTTAACTGCGCTTTTTGTTGCTCCTGTTTTTGTTCAATATAAATTATCAGCCCTTAAAGTTATCAAATACGCGGCCATCATTGCATTATCTTATCCGTTACATGCTTTGATGATGGGGGCAATCATGATTGCCTTCTATTATGTTCTTTTATTAGTTCCAGGGTTATTACCGATTTTCAGCTTTAGCTGGCTTGCCTTTCTACTCATGTGGGTAGCCAATCTTGTTTTTCGTAGAATGGATCAAAAAGAAGTTCAAAAATAACATTACTGGGAGATGAAAATATGGAAATCAGACATGCAACAAACCCGACAGAAGCCAAACACTATACAACAGATCAATTAAGAGAACGGTACATGATGGAGAGGGTTTTTACTGAAGGGGAAATTAATATGCTTTATGCTCATGATGATCGCATGGTCATCGGTGGCGCTATCCCAACAAGTCAGGAAGGACTTTCACTATCCGCAACAGAGACATTAAAAACATCTTATTTTCTAGAACGCCGAGAAGTTGGAATCATAAACATCGGTGGGCATGGAACTGTTCAGGTTGATCAAGAAACGTTTGAACTCGATAAGCGTGATTGTCTTTACATAGGAAAAGGCAAGGAAAACGTTACGTTTTACCCTGGTAACGCCGAGAATGCAGCAAAATTTTATTTTGTCTCTACACTAGCTCACAAAGAATATCCTACTCAGAAATTAGCGATCGAAGACGCGGAGCCTAACCACCTCGGTTCTATTAAAGAGTCAAATGAACGAACGATTTACAAATACGTTCACGCAGAAGGAATTCAAAGCTGCCAACTCATGCTAGGGATGACAATGCTAGAGCCTCATAATATGTGGAACACGATGCCAGCTCACATTCATGATCGCCGAAGTGAAATCTATTTGTATTTTGATATGCCTGAAGAAGGACGTGTTTTTCATTTCATGGGAGAGCCAGACGAAACAAGACATTTGCTCGTTTCTAATGAACAAGCAGTCATTTCCCCATCATGGTCCATCCATAGCGGTGCTGGAACTTCAAACTATACGTTTATTTGGGCTATGGCTGGAGAGAACTACACGTTTACGGATATGGACTTTATTGATATGAAAGACTTAAAATAGGAGGCTAATGATGGGATACTTAGATCGGTTTTCATTAGAAGGGAAAACGGCACTCGTCACAGGAGCAGCTGGAGGAATTGGTCAAGCAATCGCCGTGGCTTATTCGAAAGCAGGGGCAAAGCTCATACTACTTGGTCATCGAAATAACTTAGATGAAACAACGCAACTGATTGAGGAAGGAGGTGGGAATGCTCATCAAGTAATTATTGATTTAGAGGATGTTGAATCACTTCCAGCACATTGTGAAGATCTATTAAATCAATTCCAAATCGATATCTTGGTTAATAACGCTGGGATCATTAGACGAGAAGAGGCTTCTAATTATTCAATAGACAACTGGAATGCTGTGATGAACACGAACGTCAATGCCTTATTCCTTCTTACTCAACATCTTGCTCGTCCGATGCTTGAACGAAAGGAAGGGAAAATCATTAATATTGCGTCTTTACTATCATATCAAGGAGGTGTGTATGTACCAGCATACACAGCAAGCAAACACGCTGTTAACGGTTTAGTAAAAGCGTTTTCGAATGAATGGGCAAAGGATGGAATTCAGGTGAATGGCCTTGCGCCAGGCTACATTGCCACAAATAATACAAAAGCCATTCGAGAAGATGAGAAACGCAACCAATCTATCTTAGAGCGCATCCCTGCTGGAAGATGGGGAGAAGCGGAGGACTTAACAGGCGCAGCCATTTTCCTAGCTTCTGAGGCTTCTAATTACATGAACGGACATACGTTAATTGTTGATGGCGGTTGGATGGCTCGGTAGTAAGTTGCTCGAAACGGAAGGGGGTGAAAAGTTACAGCGCATCTTACTCAGAGGAGGAAAAGTTTACACTCCTAATCCAAATCGTCAAGAAAATACTATTCTCATTGAAAATGATAAAATCACCGGTATCGGTTCAGATATTTCAAGAGATTTACCGGTTGATCAAGTGATAAATCTCCCTTCCCAATACGCTATTTCTACCAGGTATAATCGATGTCCACATTCATGGTGCAGCAGGTTCAGACGTCATGGATAGTACCCCTGAAGCCTTAACAACGATTGCCAAAACTCTTCCCTTAGAGGGTACGACTAGCTTTCTAGCTACAACAATGACGAACCCCTCTTCAAATATTGAACATGCATTAAGAAATGCTGCTATTTATCATCAAAAAAATAACCATCCTGGCCAGGCTGAAATGATTGGGATTCACCTAGAAGGCCCATTTATTAAACAAAACCGTGCAGGTGCTCAACCTACTTCCTCCATTATTAGACCAGATGTTTCAACATTCAAACACTATCAATCTCTCGCAAATGATTTAATAAAGCTTGTCACACTTGCTCCTGAACTTGATGATCAAACAGAATTAACGAGGTATTTATATGAAAACGGGATGATCGCTTCAGTTGGTCATTCCGAAGCTAATTTTGTACAACTATCTCACGCTGTTAACTCAGGTATTCGTCAAGCAACACACCTTTTTAATGGAATGAACGGTCTTCATCACCGGGCTCCAGGTTCGGCTGGTGACATTCTATTGAATCAAAACATCTTAGCTGAAATCATCGTAGATGGGATTCATGTTTCTAAAGAAATGGTTGATTTAACTTATCGGCTTAAGGGAGCATAAGGACTTCTTATAATAACAGACGCGATGAGGGCTAAATGCTTAAACGAGGGCATTTATGATTTAGGTGGTCAGGAAGTGGAAGTAAAAGATCATAAAGCCATACTAAAGAGCTTCGGTAGTTTAGCTGGAAGCATACTAAAAATGAACGAAGCTGCCCGAAACATGCTGGAATTTACTCATTGTTCCATGTATGACCTTATGAAGATGACATCTGAAAACGCAGTGAAAGAATTAGGTATCTGGGAGAGAAAAGAAAGTATAGAAATGAATAAAGATGCAGACTTACTCGTAGTTGATGAACATATGAATGTGCAATAAACGATATGTAGAGGACAACTAGCAAATCGATCACTTCAAGAGAGCAAATAGCATAAGTTGATCCGTCAACCAATCCACTAATTGGGAGGATATTATGCAGAAACCGTTTGGATACTCTTTACTAGCCGTCTTGACCTTAGTTATCTCCTTACTTGTTTCAACATCGCTTCATGCAGAAGAAAACAACATGATTCGTAATGGTAGCTTTGAAGATTCGAATGGTTCATTGAACAAATGGGGAGTATGGAAAGCCTCTGGAAACCCAACGATTGAAGCTATTACTGACTCGTCGATTGATGGAAGTCACGCACTATCTATTCAAAGCCCTGATGAAAATGCTCGCGCCTCGGTGTATCAAGATATTCTTGTGGAGCCAGGGGGAAGTTATCAAATTTCTGAGTGGATTAAACTTAACAATGTTCAATCCTCTTCAAAGGGAGCCTATATAAGAGTATCCTTCTATAAAGCGGATGGGCAAAGAAGTAAAGAATTCACGCTGTTTGAAGGGAAGGGAACAACAGATTGGGAGCAAGCCTCCCTGACGCTTGATATCCCTTCAACCATCACAAAAATACGCATCGAGAATTTTCTTGAAAACGGGACAGGGCAAATATTGATCGATGACGTTCAAGTTGTACCAACTACTAATATAATTCCGACAAAGCTAGAATTGAATACTTCTTATAAAGCAATGGAAATTGATGAAACATTCCAAGCTGAAGCAACTGTATTACCTGAGAACGCTACAAATAAGGAAGTCACATGGACTAGTTCTGACAACACTGTTGCAGAAGTTAATCAAACAGGACTAGTTAAAGGATTAAACAATGGTTTCGCAACGATTACAGCCACAACAGCATCTGGCTCGTTAACCGCCGCACTTACAGTAGAGATCGGTCAGGCTAATTATGTTCTTAATGGAGCATTTGAGGATGGTGACCCTGGCTCCGTCCCTCCGAAGTGGAGTACCTGGAAGCCGAAGGGAAATGGAGAAATTAAGCTTGTTACAAATCAGGTGAAGGAAGGAACACAATCTGCTTATCTACACAATACAAATCCTGATGATAGAACGTCACTCGTTCAAAGAGTTCCCATACAAGCGGAAACAACCTATGCACTATCTTATTGGATGAAGACGGAAGATATTAATGAAGGTACAGGGTCTATGGCCGTACGCATTCAATTCAAAAATGAAACATGGCAAAATACGTCAGGTATGATTTTAGTTGGAGCAATGGAAGGATCAAATGAATGGACAAAAATAACTAAACTCCTGAACGTCCCGAAAAACACGGTTACATTATCCATCGAACCAATGATGGATAGTCGAAATGGGAAAGCGTGGATTGATGATATGCAATTAGTAAAAGTGAACTATGATGAGCCACCTGAAATCAGTGCGTTTCAAGCAACGACAATCACAACAGGAGCTGTCAAGTTAAAATGGGATGTCCCTCCCGGATATAATGACCTTTTAACATATAACATTTATCGAAGCACAGAAGTTGAGTTTCCACTTAATGAGGAACATCTATTAAATAAGAGTGAAACAAACGAATGGATCGACTCGAGAACTTCCTTAGGTGCTACCTATTTTTATAAGATAGAAGCAATAATGAAAGCTACAAAAGAAAGTAGTCAATCCAATACTGCATCAGTTGAAATCACAAACGTCGAACCACCATTTAAGCCAGAGGAATTTAGCGTCCTTACTCATATAGAAAATGGCGCTGTAGGAACATGGGGATTATCTCCGGAATCGCGCCTTGAGTTCATCAGAATTTATTCTTCTCCAAATAAAATTGAAAATTTAAACGAGGCCACTCTTGTAACCGAAGATCAAGCTCAGCATCCTTCACTTTGGATGGATGAAGACATTACTGATGAGTATTTCGCTATGACTGTCGTTGATGCGGAAGGAAATGAGAGCGATTTCATAACTGCTAAACAAAAAGATATTCTCCCTAAAGTCCAAGATGAACCAATAAGTCTTGATCATCCTTATTTGTATTTTAGTGAAAATGACATAGACGAACTAAAAGCTAAAATAGAAACAGAAGCATATGCAGAAGATGCATTTAAAGACTTACAGAAAAACGCAGATGAAGCAGTCCAACGAACCACAGGGGAATTTTCACTTCCGGCTACTAAGAATAACCTTCACTTGCATTTAGGAGAAATCGCAAGAGATGCCGGACTCGTTTATTGGATAACAGAGGATGATAAATACAAAGAAGCTGCCATTACGATAATGAAAGAATACGCAGATCATTACCCCGATTATCCCCTGACAGGAAGTTATGATGGGAGACTTACAGCACAAACTCTTGAAGAATCGGAATGGTTGATCAATATAGCTTGGGTATACGATATGATGCATCCTTTTCTAAATGATAATGAGAGATATAAAGTAGAAGAGAATGTATTGAAAAACGCAATAGAAGTAATTGATCGCTACCAACGAGGTCTCTCCAATTGGCAGGTCTGGCATAATGCTGCGATAGGAAATGCCGCACTCGTTTTGAAAGATATGTCACGTCTTGATCAAGTTATCAATGATCAAAAGCATGGGGCAATAAAGCAGCTTTCGGAAGGAATCCGCCAAGATGGGCTATGGTGGGAAGGTCCAAGTACGTATCATGAATATGCCATTAAACCCCTTATGTATCTTTCTGTTCCACTCTATCAATCGAATCAAGACTTATTTCATGTGAAAAATGGTGAACAATATGCTATTAAAGAAATGCTCGATTCATTAATGAATTATACGTTTGGAAATATGGCTCGCCCTGCAATCGGGAACGCTGCATATAAAACCTTACAATCTAAAATGATTTACGAAATCGGCTTCCATTACTATCAAGACCCAAAATACGCCTGGCTGATTAAACAATCCGTTGGAGAAAATCGTGAAGGTTCACTCACAGAACCTTGGGCGATATTATTTGCAGATAAAGATCTTTCTTCTGCTGATTTTTCTATTGGTACAAATGACTTTGCTCCAGAAGGGGAAAATAAGAACGGGAGCACCTTTTATCGAGATTCCGGTTTAACGATTATCCGCAATCATAAACCGGCTGAGGAAGCGATGAATGTTAGTCTTTTTTATAGTCCTCCCGGAACTCCAAATGGACATCTTCATGCAGATAAATTAGGCATTATGATGTATGCTGATTCGAAAATGTGGCTGAAAGATGCTGGTTCCCTTGGGTATGACAATCCTATGCATGTGAGCTGGGCGAAACAAACGCTAGCCCATAATACACTCGTTGTTGATCAAACGAGCCAGTATCCGCAGGGGGACTCAACATATTTATGGCAAGCTGATGAACCAGGAAACCCTTCTTCTGGTTACTTAGAACATGACTTCATTGGTCCAGTTGTGAAGCAAACCCGTGCAATAACTGAGGCAGTTTATGAAGGGGTTGCCATGGAACGCACCACTACGATGTTAGATGAGTATGTGCTAGATTGGTTTCATGCTGAAAGTGAAGACAATCATACGTACGATCTCCCTTTCCATATAGATGGAGACTTAAAGGATATCACTGTTGACGATCGAAGTAATGTCGATCAACTTCGAGATAAAGGCGGCTATCAACATTTGAATAGTTTGAAGAAGGGGATATCAGACGAGCTATGGGAAGCAACCTATCAAAAAGACGATCAGTTTTTTACCCTTACGATGCTAGGTGAAGAACAAACATCTATCTATACCGGAAATGTCTTCACTGAAATGTTGATGCCACGTAGATCGGCAAGAAAAACTGATTTTGTTTCTGTCATTCAACCTTATGAAGAAGAAAATGAAAAAGTAAATGTCATGGAAGTCCCTGTAGTGAGCGATCAATTTGCTAAAGGTGTTACTGTTTCTAGTTTGGATTTTGAAGATGCCATTATCATTGGAAACAAATTAGAACAAAAGAAAATGAACGAAATGGAATCCGACGGTGCTTTCGCTATGACAAGACATTCATTAAATGATCATAAACTAATAGGACTTTCACTTCAGGAAGGAACTTATCTTAGTTTGGATGAAACCAATCTAACACTAGATCAAGAGGGAAGTATCGAACTTAGTAAGATAGAAGAAAACTTTCGAATCGACTATCAAGGTTCTGAGAATGTGATCACTCTTTCAGGTGATTTGATAAAGCCACAGACAAAAGTATGGATGTATGATGAAGAAAAAGAGAAAATGAAAAAGTTGAAAATGAATCAGAAAAACCAACTTACTATACCCGTTAAGAATAATGATCAATTTATTTTGACAGATGGCGGGAATCCGAAAGAAGTAGCACAGCTTTATTCACATGTAGAACCTATCTTTAAAGAGCAGCAAACAGAACCAGAAGTCACTGGAGAAGTTTCCATAACCTCTGCAGAAGAAGGAGTTATTGTAGAGGGCGAAGATTTTGTTGATCAGGGGGGTGGAGAAGTCGTCATCACTCCAAAAGCCGGAGCATCAGAAGGAGTAGCTCTGAAAAACTGGGATCATGAGAACCACTGGTTGAAATGGAAAATAACGGTTCCTGAGGGCGGAACTTACAAGGCGGTTGTACGCTATTCCACTGATATGCCGAATGCTTATCGAGAATTCAAAGTAGACGACGGTCCAATGAATAGCTTTCATTTTCCGTCCACATATGGATGGGAGAATTGGGAAGATGTACGACTGGATGCTTTAGATAACCATCCGCTTCTGTTTGAACTTGAGGCAGGTGAACATGTCATTTATATGAACAACTTACTTTCCCCTTTAAATATTGACTATATTAAATTAGTAAAGAAAAACAGCTAGAATTTCATCATTATCACAAAGCAAGCGTGGATTCGAATGAGTTATTCGAATCCACGCTTGTTGTTTTATGAAGCTTTGGATTGAACGAGAGCAGCGGAAGTTGTTTTTTCTTTTCCAAATACGTGAAAAACAATATTTAAAGTAATTGCCGTTAAACTACCTGCTACAATCCCATTATCTGTTAGAATTTGAAGGCTTTGTGGCAGTTTTTCAAAAACAGATGGAGCCGCTGTCACACCTAGACCAACTCCAATCGAACAAGCAATAATAAAGAGGTTCTCTTGAGATTGAAAGTCTATGCGAGCAAGCATTTTAATGCCATAAGCCATTACCATACCAAACATAACAATCATAGCTCCACCAAGGACTGGTGGAGGGATAATAGTTGTGACAGCACCGATTTTTGGCACTAAACCGATTAAAATCAGCATTGAACCAACGAGATAAATAATTTGCTTCTTCTTGACACCAGATAGTTGAATTAACCCCACATTTTGTGAATAGGTCGTATAAGGAAATGCGTTAAACAATCCACCTAATACAATCGCTAGGCCTTCTGCTCTGTAGCCGTTTCTTACATCTTTCTCCGTCAGTTTTTCATCACAAATATCACTTAAAGCAAAATATACACCTGTAGATTCTACAAGACTTACAAGAACAACGAGAATCATCGTCAAGATAGCCGTCCATTCAAATGTAGGTACCCCAAAATAGAGCGGTTGAATTAAATGAAACCAGCTAGCTTCTTTAATAGGTGTTAGGTCAACCATCCCCATGTATCCGCCTACGATCGTACCAACTGCAAGTCCTATTAGGATGGCAACTGAACGGATAAACCCTTTAAAGAATCGAGTCAATAACACAATAAAGAGAAGCGTACCAAATCCAAGACTAATATTCTGTAATGATCCAAAATCAACCGAACCTTCCCCACCTGCTATATTCCCCATAGCAACGGGGATCAGGGTAATTCCGATGATGGTGACGACTGAACCAGTCACTACCGGTGGAAAGAATGCTATTAATTTGCTGAAAATAGGTGAGATTAAGATCACGAATAAACCTGCAGCGAGAATGGCTCCGTAAATGGCAGCAATACCATATGTTCCACCGATCGCAATCATTGGACCAACTGCGGTAAAGGTACAACCAAGTACTACCGGCAAGCCAATACCGAAGAAACGATTTTTCCATACTTGTAGAATACTAGCCATTCCACACATAAAAATATCAATTGAGACAAGATAAGTGAGTTCCTTTCCACTTAACCCCAGGGCCCCTCCTACAATGAGTGGTACAACGACAGCTCCTGCATACATGGCAAGAACATGTTGAATGCCTAGTGATAAATATTTCAGGCTATTCATACGATACTTCCCTCACTCACAAAGGTAACTTTTCCAGCTTCTAGTTTAGCGATTTTCGCTAACGATTCCACCCTAATCCCATTTGAGCGAAGGCGTTTCCCGCCATCTTGAAATGCCTTTTCAATAACAATACCAATTCCAGCTACCGAAGCACCTGACTTAGAAACAACTTCCATGAGACCTTCCGCAGCTTGTCCATTTGCAAGGAAGTCATCAATAACAAGTACGTGATCTTCTTCATTTAAAAATTTACTCGAAATGGTGATTGTATTCGTTTCTTCTTTAGTGAAAGAATACACATCTGCCGTTAACAAGTCCTCCTGTAATGTGAGCGACTTTCGCTTTCGAGCAAAAATAAGCGGTACATTAAGGGTGAGGGCAGCAAAAACAGCCGGTGCAATACCAGATGATTCAAGTGTAACGACTTTTGTAATGGAATCTCTTTGAAATTTACTCGCAAATGTCTCACCAATTTCCTTCATAAGTACTGGATCTACTTGATGATTTAAGAATGAATCTACTTTTAAGACAGCGTCAGATAAAGCTAAACCTTCTTGACTAATTTTGTTCATTAAATTTTCCATATAATTTCCTCCTTCAATACAAAAACCCGAAGAACATCGTCGCTCACAGAAGAGTGAGCAACATGCCTCCGGGAATATAGATAAAGAAAGAGTCTACAGTAATTAAACTGATGGTTGCTCACTCATAGTCGAATCATTTACGGTGATCCGGTAGAAACTTGCAAGCCATATTCTTGCGGTTATATGAGTGATGTTCTTATTCAGGTTATGATTGGTATTATAAACTAGCATTCAAATCAATGTAAAGACAAATCTTAACAATGACTTACTCTTAATCAACTTCGTTCGGTTTTCAAAGAAATAACGTTATTTGCAAACATCAGAACATTTTAACTCATGTGTTATAGGAGAATTGATTAATCAGTCGTTAATTCTGATAACAACTTATAGGACTTTTTCCGCTTTTCATAATCATATACAGAAGAGATCACCATCATTTCATCCGCTTGCGTTTCATCAAGAAATTCCTGCATTTTTCGTTTGACTGTTTCAGGACTACCAACAATAGAAGTAGCTAGCTGCTGATCAAGTGCCGCAAGCTCATATTCACTCGCATTTAGCTTTTCAACAGGCGGTTGGATAGGCGCTTCATGATTACGAATCAAATTTAAAAATTGCTGTTGTAAAGTCGTAGACAGATAATTTGCTTCTTCATCTGTATCTGCCACAATCACGTTTACACCTACCATTGTATAAGGTTTATCGAGTGCTTTCGAAGGCGTAAAACTTCGGTGATACGTTTGGAGCGCACTAACTGTATTTTTAGGAGAAAAGTGACTTGCGAAAGAATAGGGCAACCCTAATTTTCCAGCAAGCTCTGCACTGTATAGGCTAGATCCTAATAACCATGTTGGTACGTTAAGACCTTTACCAGGAATAGCTCGTACTGGAGATGATCCCGGGCTCATAGAAGGATCAAAATATGAGCGAAGTTCAGCGACTTGTTCTGGGAAATCCTGAGCCATGCTTCCAGTGCCTCGTCTTAATGCAAATGCTGTACGCTGATCAGTTCCAGGAGCTCGTCCAAGTCCCAAATCAATCCGTCCAGGGAATAGCGATTCTAGTGTTCCAAACTGTTCAGCAATGACAAGAGGGGAATGGTTTGGAAGCATGACTCCACCAGATCCAACACGAATGGTTGAGGTACCCGCAGCAACATGTCCAATCACAACTGATGTAGCAGAGCTTGCGATGTAGGGCATATTGTGGTGCTCAGCTAGCCAGAACCGATTGTACCCAAGTTTCTCTACGTGTTGAGCGAGGTTTCTTGTTCGTTCTAAAGCATCGGATATAGTTTCTCCATCCATAACAGGAGCTAAATCTAGTACTGAGTATTTAATATCAGATAATTTTTTTTGACTAGTTGACATAATTTCATCTTCTTTCTCTATTCGGAGTGTAAAAGGGGGATTTTCTTTCAAGAAAAACCCATATTCAATTTTATCAGCAGGTATACTAATTTAAAAACAATATGCTCTAACACTCCTATCTTGACTCGCTACTCGTAAAAGAGAGGTTTGCTTATCTACTATTTTGTACATACTGTTAAAAAAATAGTAGGAGAGAATATTATGAGCGAAGCACGATATCGCATTATGTTTTCGTATCGAATGAGGAGCGTTGGATTTCTATGTATACACTGCTTCGATACACATGATAAACAAATTGTAACTATTCCGATTTACTCAAGTTATGAAGGAATTGACGTCCATCACGAGACTTTTAAGAAGCTTCCTGAACTGTTGCAAGAAACCTTATTAGAAGAGAAACAAAAGCTTGATGCTGGATTTTATTCAATTCGTACTTGGAACATCGAAAACTTAGGATAACCCTTTAAACGTTCTCACAGAGAGAACGTTTTTTGTAAATTCAAAATTACAAATGAGGGGTAAACTACTAAACTTTCAATTCAATTGCATTTCTATCCATATTTTGGTTGAAATAAAGTATAAATAAATGACTCTATATTCTATTCTCATAAGCTTGTATTATTTATATACTTAATTTAGAAAATTTAGAAAAATAAAAGCTAAACAGACTAAAGGGGGTAAGACACAATTGATCAAGGTGAGAAGTGAAGGCTCTAGTTTACCTTAAAAGCGAATGTAGAAGAGGATTTAATTAAATAATCAGAACTTTATTTTTCCGTGAAGTTGACCCGACAACCCTATCAATTCAAAGTAGAACTGATTCATTATTATGATAAACTAGAAAAGATTAGTTTCAGGAAAAAGTGAAATGAACTTCATCTATTACGATTGAAAAAGGAGAGGTTTTTATGAAAAGCAAAAAGTTGCGTCATGTCCTTATACCTGCGTTATCTCTTTCATTATTGCTTTCTGCTTGTAACTTATCGTCTGGAGCTGACAGCGAATCTGGTAGTGAGGAAGTAGAAGTCATTCGACAAGGGGTAAACTTACCTGACCCAGAAAATGACGTTATTAAGCAAGAACTAGATGAGGCACTTGGTTTTCCAGTGAATCTCTCCGTTAATCCTAATGACTATGAAAACAAATTAAACGTTCGTTTATCGGCAGGGGATTATCCTGATTTGTTTCAAGTTAGTCGAGCTGCTCTAGTAGAATATGCTAACAAAGGTTTACTACTAGACCTTGATCCTTATATGGACGACCTTAAGGAAGTTCAAGATTTTATTGGAGAAGATAATGTTGAAAAAGCGAAGGTAAATGATAAAGTTTATGCGGTGACTGTTCCTGCAAGCATACCTTTCTATACGTACTGGGTTAGGAAAGATTGGTTAGAAGCATTGAACATGGAAATGCCTAAAACAGTAGATGATTTATATGAAGTAGCAAAAGCCTTTCGAGAAGATGATCCAGATGGGAATGGGCAAAAAGATACTTATGGTCTTACTGGATCAGGAGTAAGCGCTTTCCAACCGATACTTGGTGCTTATGGTGTAGGAATGCCAAAAAGCTTTTATAAAGAAGACGGTGAATTAGTGAACTCATTTCATGATCCTGATATGAAAGAAGCTCTCACTGCTGTTACGAAGTTTGTTGAAAACGATGTAACGGACCCTGAAATTTTTAGTAATACAGGTAACGAGCCTCAACAAAAAGCGTTTCAAGGTAAATTTGGGATTTTATTTGATGGATGGGCGAATTTAACGAGTGATGCTTATATTGAACAATACAAAGCAGTAGATCCAGATGCTGAGTGGGTACAGCTTACAGCAATTGAAGGACCTGCAGGAAAATCAGCAGGAACGTGGGATATAGGTCAAGCTAATGGCTTTTATGCTATTCCGAAAGCACTTGAAGACCAACCAGAAAAGCTGGAAAAAATATTTAAACTTCTTAACTATGTAGCATCTGATGAGGGATCTAAACTCGTTCAATATGGTATAGAAGGAGAACATTATAACAAAGAAGATGGCAAGATTGTCCCAACGGACAAACTGGCTGAAGAAGGTGGCTACTTCTGGCTTTACCAATTCACTGGTCGACCTGAAATGGAGTACCTATCAACGAAATTCTCAAAACAAACGGAATACATCGAAGCTTCCGCAGACGCTCCGCGTATTGAATCTCTAAATGGGTATATTGATTATCCAGAGGGCTATAATTCAGCAGATGCTGATCGATTCTCTGAAGAAGAAATGATTAAATTTATAAGTGGACAACGTGACCTTAGTGAGTATGATGAATTCTTGAATAAATTAGATACAACATTTAATTATCAGATGATGCTTGATAAAGCAGAAGAAGATATTAAAAAACTAGATCAATAATTATACTACCAAAGAAACAGCGCGTTCTCTATCAACCGAGAAGGCGCTGTTCTTTAGTGAGACTTAAAGTAACATAATTGCAATCCATCCAATCACCCCTGTTGCAATAGCATAGAACAACATTGGACCAAGTGTCATTCGAATAATTGTTCCTTCTTTTCCAACCATGCCAACAACAGAAGCAGCTGCAACAACGTTTAAAACACAAATCATATTTCCCGCGTTAGCCCCAAGTATTTGAAGTGAGAGAACGAGTTGTTCATTCATTTGAAGCTGATCCGCTACGCTAAATTGAAAAAGTGAAAACATCATGTTGCTAAATGTCGCACTACCAGAAATGAATGAACCGAGAGCACCGATAAACGGGGCAACAAGTGGCCACGCATCACCAACCACATTTGAAACAAGTGTCGCTAGCTCCATTGGCATACTCATGAGATCAGCATCATTCATTCCTGAGTTAATAAAAATCCGAACCATCGGAACAGCCGTTCCAAGTGCAATAACCGTACCAACCATCGTTTTCATGGAATCCACTACCGTATTCTTAACCGACTTTAGAGGCATTTTATGAAGAAAGACTGTTGCTACTATGACAACAATAAAGATGGTTCCAGGTAGATACAAAGGTTCAAACGAAGTGCTGATCTCTGTTCCTAGAATATGGTTCAAACCAATTTTAACCGACCTTAGCCATCCTTTTAAAGGCAATACATCCAAGCGTGTTAGCACTAATAAAAGCGCAACGAGTAAATAGGGCAACCACGCAAGCCACAAAGGTAGCGCTTTTGAAGGTTTCACATATGTTTCTTTTGCACTGTTGAAATCCCAGGCCTCATCAGGTAGAAGAAAACCTCTTTTGGCAGCCGGAACGACAATTGTGAGTCCAACAAGACCACCAATGATGGATGGAAATTCAGGGCCTAAGAAGGTGGCTACGATAAATGCGGGCAGTGTAAAGCTCACTCCTGCAAATATAGCGAACTTCCATAAAGAAAGACCTTCCTTCCAAGAATGGTTTTCACCAAAAAAACGTGTTAACATCATGACTAAAATAAGTGGGATAAAAGTACCTACGAAAAGATCAATCATGACAGCACTTTGAGTGACTGCCTGCAAATATTCAGGCATCGATTGCTGTCCAATAGAAGCTGTTACTTGATCCGCGACAGCTGAACCCTGTCGGAGTCCTTGATCGACCCCGACGATAATTGGTGTTCCAACTGCGCCAAAAGAAACAGGGCTGCTGTCAGCAATAAGAGCCATCGCAACTGCGGCAAGAGGAGGAAAGCCTAATGCTACAAGGAGTGGTGCTCCAATTGCTGCTGGCGTTCCAAATCCTGCTGCCCCTTCAATAAATGCCCCAAATAACCAGGCGATAATAATTAGCTGAACCCTTCGATCTACGGATATTCCCATAAATCCCGTGCGAATTGCGTCAATCGCTCCGCTATTTCGTAGCGTGTTTAATAATAAAATCGCTCCGAATACAATCCAAATAATCGACAAAGCTATGATTAATCCTTCAATGAATGCTGCTGTCATTTGTATCATCGGTATTTTCCATATCGTATAGGCCATTAACGCGGTGAGGAGTAAACTTCCCGGCATAGCTTTCGTTGCAGGTAAACGCAAAAGAACAAGTAAGATAAACACCGCTAAAATAGGAGTTAATGCTGTAAAAAGTTGAAGCCCGTTCATTTTCATCACCTTTTCTCGTATATGCTTATATGTGACGTCTTTCACATATAAGCATATACGAAATACAATTCCCCATATGTGATAAAAGTCACTCTTCTAGTAAACCATTAAACCTAACAATAAAAAGTCTGGTAAAATAACTGTGAAGCAATAATGAAGGAGTTGCTAATATGCTAAAAAAGGTAGATTATTTTTTCTATCCCGTTGAAGTCACTCAGCCTACCGGAGCAGAGGTTACTTACTACTGGGAAATTAGCGTGGCAGAATATGAAGGCAAAATTTATGCTTATGCCAAGGCAGATGAATTCGGAAGAAAAATCCGCTGGCATCAGAGCGATCAGCTTGACAAAGAAAGTGCTCTTGCTGTCATTCAAGAAAAGTGCAAATCGCAAAGTAAATAGCCTAAAAGCTAACGAAGCATATTTCGTTAGCTTTTTCCGTTTAGCACATCATTACATATTTAAGCTGTTCAAATTAACATGCGTTCGATACATTCAGGGTAGGATGATAAAAAGAGGCAACAAGATAGGGTGATGAAAATATGAATCAGAAAATCATAATCCTTAGCACACTTTTATTAGCTCATATTCTACTTTTTTTAAGCTTTGTTCGCTTCCCTGGAACATTTTGGCCAGTTTTTACAGTAACACTAGCCATCTTAATATTCTTAAGTGTGAAAACAGGAGCACTTAAGTTTAAAAAAATCACGTTCAAACATTGGCTTTATATCGTCATTAGTGCGATATTGTTATATATTCTTTCCTATATAGGAATTGCAGGAATCAAGTGGGTTTATCCTTCTTTATTTGAAGAGATGGAGCGGTTTTATGATGTGGTCCAACCAGTTAAAGCCTGGCATTTCATTAGTCTTGTACTGATCGTCATTCCGGGAGAAGAAATCTACTGGCGAGGATATATTCAGCAACAGTTGAAGAAGTACAAAGAGGGAGACACGACCCTTATAGCGACCATTTTATATGCGACGGCTCATCTTTATTCCGATGCGTATTTATTAGTACTAGCTGCAATCGGAGGTGGAATGGCCTGGGGATGGCTTTATGAAAGAACAAAGAACTTTTGGGTGCCATTATTATCACATATCTTCTTTGATTTACTCATTTTAGTTATTATTCCATTACTGTAAGTAACACGACTAAAGACTTTTCCAGAAGGGAAAGGTCTTTCTTTGTTTTATAAACTTAGTCACTATATGTTACAGTCTAATAGGTAAACGAGCGAAGCTTCTTGAAAACATAGGCTATTTTAGACTATATTCTTCACTATTCTGGACTAAGCGGTTGCGACTTGGTTATACTTCTAGTAGTATTAGACTGAATGGCTAAGAATTGAAAAGAGGGTTATAAATGAAAGAATCTATATACGGATTAACGTTTGATCAGCTAACTGAATGGTTGCTAGAACGTGGTCACAAAAAATTCCGTGCCTCCCAAGTATGGGATTGGCTCTATAAAAAGCGTGTTAAAGAATTTTCTCAAATGAATAATGTAAACAAAGACTGTATCAAACTTTTGGAAGAAAACTTTGCGATTCAGACATTAACTCAGGAAATCAAGCAGGAATCTTCTGACGGTACGATCAAGTTCTTGTTCAAATTACAAGACGGGAACGTTATTGAAACGGTACTTATGCGTTTCCATTACGGTCAATCTGTTTGTGTAACGACACAAGTAGGGTGTAATATCGGTTGTTCCTTCTGTGCAAGTGGACTTCTTAAGAAGAGCCGTGACCTTACAAGCGGTGAGATTGTTGAGCAAATCATGAACGTGCAACACGCACTTGATGAAAAGGCGAATGAAGAACGCGTCAGTCATATTGTTATTATGGGAATCGGTGAACCTTTCGATAACTATGATAATATGATGGACTTCCTTCACATCGTTAATTCTCAAAAAGGACTTTGTATTGGCGCGCGCCACATTACGGTTTCAACAAGTGGTCTTGCGAAGCAAATTTACGACTTTGCCAATGAAGATCTTCAGGTGAACCTTGCGATTTCTCTACATGCTCCTAATGATGAGTTGCGTACGAAGATTATGAAAATCAATAAGGCTTATCCGCTTGGAAAATTAATGCCTGCGATTGATTATTATCTTGAGAAAACCAACCGCAGAATTACGTTTGAGTATATTATGTTGAGAGACGTCAATGATCACGTAGAAGAAGCGAAACAACTTGCGAATCTTCTCGCTGACAAACGTCATCTTTCTTACGTAAACTTGATTCCATACAATCCAGTTGATGACCACTCTTATCAGCGTAGTGAAAAAGAATCGATTCTTGCGTTCTATGATACGCTTAAGAAAAACGGTATTAACTGTGTGATCCGTCATGAGAACGGAACAGATATCGATGCTGCATGCGGTCAGCTTCGCAGTAAACAAGTAAAGAAACTCGAAAATGCAGGTAAATAATTCAATTAAGACGCACCTTTAAAGGTGCGTCTTTTTTTATGTAGGGTAATTGACACACTCTCAAACGGGGGAAGCATACACTGTAAACAAAAACGTTTATTTTTAGAAAATAGATGTTTATATATGGGAGATGAATTATGAAAGGATTTATTATTGTCCTTTGTTTTCTCTTTTTATGGATTGCAACAGGTATTTCTTCCGATTATAATCGCTCAAATCCACCTTTCGAATTAAGTGGAGAGGAAGCAAGTGTGAGGTCTGGTTACAATTATCTTCACGTCATTATATTTAACGACCAATTGTCAAGGTTAGACGTTTATGATCAAAATGGTAATCTTGTGAAGGTTTATTATGAGGAAAGCTTAAAAGAGCTCTATCCATCTGCTACCTATCTAAATGCAGAAATTGATGATGAAAAATTGTATCTTATCTTTGAAGAAGAGAACGGACAAATCATTTCAAAAAGAATTGTCGTTGGTGCAAGAGGATCTTTATCGTTTATGCCTGAAAGAAAATAGAAAGGGCTGATAGAATAGATCAGCACCCTCCATGACACTCCTTGTTCACACAGTCTTGCTTCTTATGTGACTTCTTTTTATATCCCTTTACATGGTAATAAATAGTTAGACAATAGCGCCCCGTACAGACGGAGTGCTTCTTATGTCCATGGGGGTGTTGAATAGAACCGGTTTCTTTTCGACGATCTCTTGCTACAATCGTTACTTTACACAGTTGTTGATATGTTCTCGTTCTCGTATTTCCCTCTGGCACATAAAATGCAGGTTCATGACAGTGATCAATTAATACCTCGACTTCCTCACAAACCCCACCATCGTAATAAATTGATAGAGTTCCTGATACTGGTCCTATATCTCCAACCGCTTCCCATATTGGGGCATAAGGGTTGAGGAGTGGATCAATTCGAAAGACGCCACAGATATTTTCTTCCACCAGCTCTCCCTTTGATTGATGGGGACGACGCCTTTCACATAAGGGGTGATCTTCTTGAAACAACGATTTACTTCTTGACATAAGAGCACATCCTTAAACTTCCTTTTATATAGTAAATGCATGGACATTTGTTTTGTATAGATAAGCGTCCAAGTCAATCCAAAAATAAGTATGACAAAAATCATTATTCCTATTTATTGAAATAGCTTATTTAGCTTTCGTTTTTCATTTTTAAATGAAATTAACGAAATAAAAAAACACTCTCCGTCGTAGGACTTCATCGAGTGCAATAGATTATAATCCTGCTGTATATTGAAGATCCATTTCAACAGTAGCTGTACAGAAAACATCTGGGGTTGGAGGCGTAGCAGAAGTACACTGAATTTGAATCAATGTTACGTTCGTTAGTTCTAATACTAAAGAAGATTGTGCATCAACCGTATACTCAATGGGAACATTGGAAATCACGAATTTAATTTTGGTCTCGATTTCCTTCAGACAAGCCTAGCCGGCGCGAACTTCCCATACATAAATGCGAACGTGTATGTAGATGATCACGATGATGATCCATCAAATGATCAAAACTTTTTCACTCCTTATCAAATTCTTGATAAAACCGTGAAAGATGACTCAGGAACGGAACATCAACTGAAAGTAGGCGTGATCGGATTCGTTCCTCCACAGGTGATGCAGTGGGATAAGGCTAATCTTGAAGGGAATGTGATCGTAAAGGACATTGTTGCAACAGCTAATAAATACGTGCCAGTAATGAAGGCAGAAGGGGCCGATATTATTGTCGCCATACCTCATTCTGGCTTTGAGAAGGCAGCACCACAGGGAAATGACGAGAATGCCGTTTACTACTTAAGCGAAGTGGAAGGCATCGATGCCATTTTATTTGGACATGCCCACAAAGTATTCCCTGGAGATAACAGCTTTCAAGGAGTTGATGGAGTGGATAATACAAAAGGAACCATTAATGGAGTCGCTTCCGTCGAGCCAGGTTACTGGGGAGATCACCTAGGGGTAATCGACCTATCTTTAACGGAAGATAATGGGGAATGGTCAGTGAACGATTCCAAATCTGAAGCTCGTCCCATCTATGATAAAGTAACCAAAACACCACTTGTAGAAGCAGACATGGATATCGTGAATGCAGTGAAAGACGATCATGAAGCGACAATTGATTATGTGCGAACAGCTGTCGGTGAAACAACTGCACCCATAAACAGTTACTTTGCGCTCGTTAATGATGATCCGTCCATCCAGATTGTAACCAATGCTCAGAAATGGTATGTAGAAAACAATATTCAGGGTACCGAATATGAAGGTATTCCAGTTCTATCCGCAGGCGCTCCATTTAAAGCGGGCGGTCGAGGGGGTTCGTCCTACTATACGGATATTCCTGCTGGGGACATTGCGATTAAAAACACAGCTGATCTTTACGTATATCCGAATACACTGAAAGCGGTGCTGTTAAATGGTGACGAACTGAAGGATTGGCTTGAAATGTCAGCAGGCCAATTTAATGTAATCAACAAAAAAGATAAACAGGAACAGCCTTTAATTAATCCTGATTTCCCTTCTTATAACTACGATGTGATTGATGGCGTTACCTATCAAATCGATGTTACAGAACCTGCGAAATATGATATGAGTGGGAGTGTAGTAAATGCTGATGCAAATCGAATTAAATCGCTAAAATACAACGGAGAAAAGGTAACGAAAGACATGTCCTTTATCGTTGCTACAAATAATTACAGAGCGACAGGCGGGGGCCACTTTCCGCACTTAGACGGTTCGAATATTGTCATTGATTCCCCTGATGAAAATAGACAAATTTTAATTGACTATATTCTTGAAAACAAAACAATTAATCCAACAGCTGATCAGAACTGGTCATTTCACACAGTTAATAAGAAGAAACTGAACGTCACTTTTGAATCCTCGTTACAAGCCAAAACCTATGCGGAAAGCATTCAAACGATTCATTTTGTTGATGAAACAGAAAATGGTTTCGCTAAATATACACTCGACTTAACGAAACAGAAAAAAGAAAAGCATCATCATAATCATAAGGGCGAGCACGGCCGCCATCGTTAAGAACGAATTCACGCCAATTCATCAGAATTGGCGTTTCTTATTTTAAGAATTTATCCGATGCAAACAATAGTAGAATATTTACTGATATAATGGAATTACTATCGTACAGAAAGGGATTTATATGACACAAAGCCTGACAAGCACCCAAAGAGATGAGCTTTTTTCAGATCTGACAAATGAGCAACAAACGTATGTAATGAATTTTCTTAAACGCGGTAAAAAAACGGCTTTTGCGAATGTCATAGCTAGAAGTAAAGGGCGGATGATTCCAAGTGGGGCAACGGATGAAGAAATCAGGATGCTGCTTGATGATTGGATACTAGAAGATTACATCGATGCGGGCTTCGTTTCAGATGATTTAAAATGTGAGTGCGGTCGCTCTTTACGGTATCAGTATGTTGTTCGACATGCAAAAACAGGAAAAACACGGCGTTTCGGGATAAATCATTTCGAAGAGCATACCGGATTACCCGCTTCCATTGTGAGAGAAGTTGTGAAGGGATTTATGGAAATAGATTATGAGTTGGATGAGCTACTGTTGAAAAGACAGAACGGCTATCCTACATACGACATTCCTGAAGGATTGAACCTTCCACAAGACATTGAACAGCCACTTTCATTAAATCTTCCATTACTAGATCTACAAGAAAAAAGGCTAAACAGTTTAATCAGATCTTATCGTGAAGACCAAGAAGCTTTTCAAAGAGGGAGCAACACTGTAGAACAAGTAGTCAACCCGAAAAGCAACCAGGAAGAACCGAAATCAGAAGAGGAATTACAAGGTTCTTTTGATTTGTTCGCGGAAGATGTTCAAGAACCTTTACAAGAAAAGACAAGCGAGAAACCTAAGGAAACCTATTTTGTAGGAGACCTTTCATTTACAACACAGGAAGCGGTAGACTCCTATATTCAGCAAGGTATGGAAAGTGCTCTGATGATTTGTGAGCTTTTGATTAAGGAAGGAAAGGTACAAGACAAGAGATACTCCACAAAGAAACCAAAAATTTATTTTGCTGTTTGTACCTACCTCGATTCATTTGTTGCATCTGGATCAATGTCAGTCGAGCCGATAGGGCGTGAAGATCGCATCTATCGACTGAAAAGCAAGAGATCATCTTAACATTTCATAATTATCAGATAAGTGATTGACATTTCCAGTTAACCGGTCTATAATTTCACACATGTTCAAAAATTAAATCAACACTCTTATCAAGAGCGGCGGAGGGAATAGGCCCTATGATGCCCGGCAACCTTTCAACTACGGTTGAAGCTGGTGCCAAATCCTACAGGTGATATCACCTGGAAGATAAGAGGAGGATTATGTTAGCAAACCCTCTTCTTATTGTTTAAGAAGAGGGTTTTTTATTTTATCCAGAAAAGGAGCTGTTACACATGAAAAGAACACTTGAAGAACGATTGCAAGATGGTCCAGTTATTTGCGGGGAAGGTTATCTATTTGAATTAGAGCGTCGTGGTTATTTACAAGCAGGATCATTCGTACCTGAAGTTGCCCTAGACAATCCTGAAGCGCTAAAACAAACGTATCGTGATTATATGCTTGCAGGTTCAGATGTCGTACTTGCTTTTACGTATAATGGTCACCGAGAGAAAATGAGGATTATTGGAAAAGAAGATTTGTTAGAACCGCTCAATAGACAAGCTATCCGCCTGGCTAAGGAAGTTGCGAAAGAACACCCTGAAGAAGAAGCGCTAGTCGCAGGAAACATTTCAAATACAAACTTATTTGATCCTGAAGATGAGGAAAGTAAGGAACAAATTCGATCGATTTTTGCTGAAATGGTGAAATGGAGCAAAGAAGAAGGCGTTGATTTCATCAATGGGGAAACTTTCTACTACTATGAAGAAGCAAAAATAGCGCTAGAAGAGATTCAAAAGCAGGATCTTCAAGCTGTAATTACACTCGGACTCATGAGTGAGAACATTTTAAGGGATGGCTATACCGTTGAAGAGGCTTGCCGTTTGTTAGAAGAACAAGGAGCACTAGTTGTTGGAATGAACTGTTTTAGAGGTCCGGCTACAATGCAACCATACATTGAAAAAATCAGACAGTCTGTTAACGGATACGTTGGAGCTCTTCCAATTCCTTATCGTACATCAGAAGAACACCCAACATTCTTTAACTTACCAGACGGTGGCTGTGCGTGTACATTGCCAACAGAGACGACCTTTCCAACCTCTTTAGATCCGCTTTATTGTAACCGTTATGAGCTAGCGGAATGGGCTAAGGAGGCACAGCAGGTTGGGGTCAATTACTTGGGACTCTGTTGCGGCGCTTCTCCAAGCATGCTGCGAGAGGTGGCTGAAACAGTTGGCAGAACAACTGTAAACTCGGTATATTCTCCAAATATGGAAAAGCACTTTTTGTTTGGAACTGATGAGACATTGAAAGATAACAATACGGCTTATAGAGCAAAGGCCTAATTTATAACAACAACCGGAGAACTTAATTTCTCCGGTTGTTGTTTTTTTACCAAAAACCTATTTGTAGACCTGTACTACAGTATTTAAAGCCATTTTTACATAGGAGATTATATCTACTACATTTTTTCTATAAACTGATTATTTTTGATAACGTTGGCGATGATTAGTAACAGTATCAGTTGAAGAGTAACGAATACAATGGTTTTTGCATTTGATAGGATAACAGCATTTTTCCAATCACGATGTCTGAAATTGATTTTTCCGCTATATAAGTTGCTTTCCAAGTAACATTCTTTTCGAATTAAAGGCTTCTTTTATGAAAAACATCATATTTATGAAGTAGTTGTGTTATTATTTTAAATGTGTTTGAATATGTCCATGAAACATTATTGAACTCAAACCACAATGAAAACGAACTGTTTTATAAGCGAGGTAGCCTATGAATAATCAAAATTTATTAAATGAACTCCGCTCCATTTTACCCAGTGCGGAACTGAAGATAAATGAGCCATTAAATGCACATACGTATACAAAAATGGGTGGATGTGCGGATGTCCTTGTGTTTCCTAACACGCTAGAGGACGCACGAGCAGCAGTTGAGTACGCCTATCAATCTAACTATCCATTAACCATTTTAGGAAAAGGCTCTAATGTTATTATCCAAGATGGAGGCATTAGAGGAATTGTCCTGAATCTTTCTTCACTAAAAGCCATTCAAAAAGAAGAAGAAAAAGTTATTGCTCAAGCTGGCGCACGTATTATTGATGCTTCTGAATTTGCTCGTGACAGCAAACTAAGTGGACTCGAATTCGCTTGCGGGATCCCAGGCTCTGTCGGCGGAGCTGTTTATATGAACGCAGGAGCATACGGTGGAGAAATCGCGGATTGTCTCGAAAGCGTTCTTGCTGTAACAAAGGAAGGAAAGCTCGTTAAATTGACAGCTGATGAACTTGATTTATCTTACCGTCATAGTAATGTAGAAGAAAATGGTCTTCTTGTCCTTGAAGCTACTTTCAAGCTTAAAGTTGGAGAGTATGAGGATATTAAAGCAATCATGGATGACTTAACGGAAAAACGTGAAACAAAGCAACCGCTAGAATACCCTTCATGTGGCAGTGTGTTTAAACGACCTCCTGGCCTTTTTGCTGGTAAGCTCATTCAGGACTCACAGCTTCAGGGTACACGAATCGGTGGAGCTGAAGTCTCCAAAAAGCATGCTGGCTTTATTGTAAATATCGATAATGCGACAGCGACTGACTATCTGGACGTGATTCATCATGTGCAGCGAACAGTAAAAGAAAAGTTTGATGTCGATCTTGAACGTGAAGTTCGCGTCATAGGGGAACCACCTGAAAAACCATAATTCACATGACAGCCGCTCTTACAAAAAGAGCGGCTTTTTAGTGTTCTTTCACCGATATTCGATAAATCTGTGAACATATGAAATCTGCACAATAAGTGCATACTTTACGGATAAAGTAGATATTGGCATACAATTCCAAAGACTAGAGGAGGACTATTATGAAAAGTAAAACTCAATTGATTGGTGTAATAACATTATCAATGGCGCTCATTCTTGCTGCTTGTGCAAACAACAATGAACAAGTAAATGAAAACTCTACTAACACAGAGGCAAACTCTGAAAGCAGTATGGAAGGGATGAATCATTCAGGCTCTGCTGAGGTACCTGAAGACCTACAAAAGTCTGAAAATCCCACTTATCCAGAAGGTAGCACGGCGATCATTGAAGCGAACCATATGAAAGGAATGGAAGGTGCAGAAGCAACTATTGTGGGGGCATATGATACGACAGCTTATGTTGTAACTTACACCCCTGAAGATGGCGGGGAACCCGTAGAAAATCATAAATGGGTCATTCATGAAGAACTGGAGGATCCAGATGAAGCTCCACTTCCATCTGGAACTGAAGTAACATTAATGGCTTCTCATATGGAAGGAATGGAAGGTGCGATTGCAACGATCGAATCTGCTACAGAAACTACCGTATATATGATCGACTACACACCAACAACTGGTGGCGAAAAAGTAACGAATCATAAATGGGTAACGGAAGACGAATTAACCGTAACTGAATAATTGACCATTCATAACCCGAACTCGTTAGGTTCGGGTTATTTTAAAGAGGTTCACTGATATCTGCCGGTCTTCCACTTGATTTTCTAACGCTATCGTCACAAACAAGTAGAAAAGGATGAAAAGCTTTGAAGAAAATATCGCTCTATACAATAGGTTTAATTCTCACTGTAATACTATCTGCTTGTCAAAATGATCAATCGCCACCAAATGAAAGTCAATCAAATGATACAGAACAAAAAGAAACAAATCTCGCATCCATCAGTAACTCTGCCATTTATAAAGAAGTTGATAGAAAGCAAATCGATCATGTCCACGGGATCGGTTATCCCGGTAACCGTAATGAACTGCTAGTGGCTACTCACGACGGTCCTCTAATTTATCATAATCAAATCTGGTACGAAGCGACTACAAACAAAAATGATTATATGGGATTCCAAGCTGTAGCTGATGGATTTTATAGTAGTGGACACCCTGGAGAAGGATCTGCGTTACCAAATCCACTTGGATTAATCAAAAGTACAGACCGAGGCAAGACAATAGAAAAGCTAGGTTTTCAAGGCGAAGCTGATTTTCATTATTTAGCTGTGGGATATGAAACGAACGCCATTTATGCAGTAAATCAACAAAGAAATAGCGAAATGGAAATAGGCGTCTATTATAGTGAGGACGCTAAGAAGTGGGTGGATGTCGCGTTAAAAGGAACTCCCAATCAAATAAGTGGGTTATTCACTCATCCAAGTAAGACGAACCTTGTTGCTATAACCTCTCCTTCCGGGTTATATCTCTCTCGTAATCAAGGTGAGTCGTTAACTCGAATCACGAAAGAAGTAGCTGTTAGTACAATGGTTTTTCTAGAGGATCGCTTTATTTATGCAGTGCAGGAACCTAGGAATCAGCTCATTGTTCAATCATTGCAAGACGGTGAAGAGGAAGAAGTGACTATGCCTAATCAATCTTTAGACGCCATTGATTATGTTACAGTCAATCCACAAAATGAGGATGAGGTTGTCTTTCATACAATAAGTGGTAGTCTTTATCAAACAACTGACAATGGGGAATCGTGGACTACTTTAATCAATGAAAGGCAAATCAAGAAATAAGTTGATTTCGGAGAAGAACCCGTATTCTATTCCCTTCGTTTATCAAGAATTTGTGCAGAAAGAATGAAATTTCCTATCCTTCAACTTTATTTGCTAATGACGTTTAATCTGGATCAAATAGGAAAATATGACAGTGTACTTAACTTTTAAGGAGGAATGAGCGAATGTCACAAGAAAATTACGGATCGGTTATTCAAACACTTCATGAATGTATGACAGCCTGTAATCACTGCTACGATTCTTGTTTAAAAGAAGATGATGTCAACATGATGGCGGAATGTATTCGCATGGACAGAGAATGCTCTGATATTTGCGGTTACCTCGAACAAGCTCTCGTGAGAGGAACACCATTTGTTGCTGAACTTGCCACAGCATGTGCGACCATTTGTGAAGCTTGTGGGAATGAATGTAAGAAGCATGAACACAAACATTGTCAGGATTGCGCTGAAGCTTGTTTCAAATGTGCAGAAGAATGCAAGAAATTAGCATCATAATCAAGATAGTGAGGAAGTCTGTTTACTAACACAGGCTTCTTTTTTATGCAGCTGTTTTGTACAATGCAGACAGCCTGCACACTTTCTCGATATAATACTGTTACACTAGCTGTTCATAAAGGAGAAAGACATGAGAATAAAGAGGAAAAGTAAATTAGCAACAAAATTAGGTCTATTTTTTCTCATAAGCATCTTACTACTCGAAGGTATTTTGTTCATGGTGCTGTACTTCGGTTTTTTAAACGAACGCATTATGGCAGAAACGGATGCCCTTCTAGCAAGAGGGAATAGCCATAGAGATGTACTAGCGAAGCATTTCAATCGTGAGACAATGGAACACGTTGCACTTATGGAATCTGAAGCTGAGACGCAGGTAGTCATAACAAATGAAAAGAATACCATCCTTGTTCATTCTAATAAAGTCATGCCTACTATTGAAGAAAAAATTGCTTCCTCAAACCCCCTCCCTGTAACAGGAGCTATTGTGGAAGGAGATTGGGGTGAAGAACCTTTTGTTACAACTGGTTCTCCGATTTTTGTTGATGATGAGCTTGTTGGAAACGTGTATATGATTCTTGATACACAAGGTATTCGCGACGTACGAGACCACTTAACGACCCAATTTTTGATTATTAGTGGACTAGCACTCTTCCTTACAATTATTACAATTATTTACCTTTCAAGAATCATTACACGCCCATTGATTGATATGAAAATAGCCACACAGAAAATGAGTACAGGGAATCATGATGTCTCATTAAAAGTAGATCGAAACGACGAATTAGGTGAATTAGCCAAAGCGATCCAGAGTTTGTCCGACGATTTGCTACGATTAAAAAACGATCGCAGTGATTTTCTAGCTAATATTGCCCATGAACTTAGAACACCATTAACTTATCTTAACGGCTACGCTGACATTGCTCAGCGAGAAGCGTTATCGCTCGACGAGAGAAACACTTATCTAGCCGTTATTAAAGAAGAATCCGAAAACTTAACCTCGCTCGTTCGAGATTTATTTGATATGGCCCAAATGGATCAACAAGGATTTTCGATTGATCGTGAATCAGTCGATTTATGTCCATTAATTCATCAAATTAGAGAGAAAGTGAAGCCTGCTTTTGATCGAAAAGGAATTGATTTGAAAGTATCATGTCAGAACGATATTCGCTTAACGATTGACCCTGCGAGGTTTTCTCAAGTGATGTTAAATCTGTTAGATAATGCTTTACACTATAGTGAACAAGGAAAATATGTATTAATCGATGTCAGCGTCTCTCAAAAGACAGTCATCATAAAAGTGGTTGACGAAGGAGAGGGGATTCCTATGAAGGATTTACCTTTCATCTTTGAACGCCTTTATCGTGTTGATAAATCCCGATCAAGAAAGTATGGTGGCTCCGGACTCGGTCTTGCTATTGCCAAAGAAATTGTTGAAAGGCACGGTGGGAGCATATCTGCTAATAGTGAAGAAGGGAAAGGCACGACAATGACAATCGCCTTAGCAGGAGTTGAATAAATTGAAATATGTTCTAGCTGTAGATGACGAAGAAAGAATGGTTGATTTAATCTCTCTCTACTTAAAGCCACATGGATATTGTATATATAAAGCAAACACAGGCTTAGATGCACTTAATAAACTAAAGAAAACTCATGTGGATATGGTCTTGTTAGATATTATGATGCCAGATATGGATGGTTGGAAAACATGTGAAGAGATCAGAAAACAGTCAGATGTTCCAATTATTATGCTAACAGCACGTGAACAATCAGAAGACATTGTAAAAGGACTAAAGCTAGGTGCAGATGATTACATCACTAAACCTTTCGATGAACGAGTTCTCCTTGCTAGAATGGAGGCAGTCTCTCGACGCTTAAAGCAGGTTGATTTAAATCAATTGGTGTTTAAAGGACTCACGTGGGATGCAGATAAACATCTTGTTTCTTACAACGGTTCCCTTATCCCTGTTACCCCTATTGAATTTAAGCTTCTTGGACTTTTCTTGAAAAATCCTGAAAAAGTTTTTAGTCGTGATCACCTGATTCAAATGATTTGGGGATTTGAATCAAGTACAGAAGGACGCACGATTGACTCACATATACGGAATTTACGGGATAAATGTCGATCTGTTAACTTCCAGATCGACGAATATTTAGTGACCATATGGGGGGTAGGGTATAAGTGGAAAAAACTTAAAAATTGATTGATATAACGGAGTTCATTTATATTTTCCATAGTACTAATCATTATCCTTTTACATATAAGGTGTATTTACACTTGGGAATACGCACCAGTATATTAAGTCCGAGTTGACTTAAACTAACCTGTGTGACTAACAATTGATTAGAAACACACCTTTAAACTTTTATCTAAGGAAGTGACCTGAAGTGTACAATAAAAAGCGTAATCAAAAAGGGAAAGGGAAAACCGCTACCGTCATGGCATTAAGTGCATTAGGAGGAGCGGCTGCCTACGCACTAACTAGTCGGATGCAGGACGGGTTTATGGGCATGCAACAGCATCATTCTCATCAAAATTCTTCCCATCAACCTCAATCGCACTCTCAACATCAAGATCCAGAAGCTTTGAAGCAAATGGCTTCCGCTCAAGGAATCGATAATGATGCCATTGCCCAATTTACAAACGCAATAAAAGACGATTTGCGCTAATTTAAGCACTCCCACTTGGGGGTGCTTTTCTTACGAATTACCTATGTTAGCTTATACTGTTGATTGAAGGGAACGGATCAACTGAATCCCCTATAAAGTTAAGAAAAAATGATGTTTCAAGAGAAGGCAATGTTCTTTTATCAATTACTAAAGGTCAGCCAATTCTTATGTAGAATAGATAGATAGTACGAGATTTCCCTTAAACAAAAAGGAGTGTTTAAATGATCAATCAAATCGGTCAAATCATGCTCTACGTGGACAATCAGGAAGAAGCACTAACATTTTGGACGGAAAAAATCGGTTTTCGCTTAGTTTCGAAAGAAGATAACGATAGTCCAATGAAATGGATGGAGGTTGCGCCTACTTTGGAAGGGGGAGCGACGAGTATCGTCCTTCATGATAAAGCGTTTATTGCGAAGATGGAACCCGAGTTAAATCTCGGAACACCATCCCTTATGTTTTTCACTGACGATATAGATCGGCTATATGAAGATTTTAAAGGCAAGGAAATAACTGTTGGAGAGATCGTATCGATGCCTTCAGGACGAATCTTTAACTTTGCAGATCCAGAAAATCACTATTTCGCGGTTATGGAGCGAAGCAAAGCATAAAAGAAAGACCTTCTCCTCACACAGTTTTATGACGAACACTATCGACTACTCGATGGTGTTTTTTTGATGTAATGAAACAGAATCTTATATAGGACGGTGATTAAAATCAGAATAATCGAAAATAAACTAGATTTGAAGTATTTAATGCATTATAATAACATCCAAGAAGGATATACTTCACAATATCAAAGGAGTAGTTATGAAGCATTTATCAATCAATCAAATGGTTAAAAAACACTATTCATCACTTTCTCCAGGTCAGAAGAAAGTCGCAGAATGGATTACTCAAAATGATGAGGAAGGAGCATTGCTTACTGCTTTTCAAATGGGGAGGAAAGTAGATGTAAGTGAAACAACGGTCATTCGATTCGCCTATGCACTAGGATTTAAAGGATATTCCGAAATGCAAGAAGCCGTGCGGCGTCATTGGTTAGAGAAAAAGCAAGATCATCAAGAAATTCCTTCACACGTACAAGAACCAACGGAGCAGACTCTTTTCAAACAGGCGATAGAAAAAGAAACATCTGTCTTAAAACAATTATTAGCACAATTGGATGTAGAAGAGGTCTGGAAGGTAGTCGATCATTTCATTGAGGCAAAAAGTGTATACATTGCAGGATTTGGGAGTTCCTATGGAGCGGCGTACTGGTTGTATTATAACTTAAAGCAATTCAGAGCAGGTGTATTTCTATCTGAACCCATGGCTTTTTCTCCTGAAGATCTTTGTGACCTTACGCAAGATTCAGTCGTTGTGATTCTTTCATTCCCGCGTTATCACAAAGAAGCGATCGAACTTGCTACATTTACTCAAAGGCTAGGAATTCCTGTCGTATCTATTACAAATCGGCATTTATCTCCAATTGGTCCGCTTTCTACAATAACGTTAACAACCGAAGAGAAGATGGACTCAGGACACCATTCCATTGCCTCGGTCATTAGTCTTCTAGAAGTGATCATTCAAGGGGTGCAATTCAAAGATCGAGAACGAATAAGTCTTCGCCAACAAACGTTGGAACAACTTTATAGTGAGCGTCATTGGTTTGTGGAATAAACTTTGAGAATAAGGGTGGAATGGGAATGAATGAATTATCAAAACGTAACGAAACAGTTAAGGTATCACATTTTTCTACAAAAGATATCTTAACCTTTTTAATTCCGTCATTAATAGGGATCCTCTTATTTATTGTGCCGATAACACAAGATGGGGGTATCACGATCCCTGTGGCGTTTTTAGCGGGACAAATTAACGCTTCAATCGGCGAACTCATACCTGCTATAACGGTTTTCATTATGGTAGTAGCGACAGTAGGATCATTTGTAGCAGTAACGATTAACCCTCAATTTTTAGCAAGAAACCCAGCTTTACATACGTTATTACACGTTCGTCCATTCTGGTTAATTGCGCGTTTACTCGGAACAATATTTGCTGTCATGACGCTATACCAACTAGGACCAGAAATGATTTACTCCGAAAATACTGGTGGGCTTTTAATTTACGACTTAATCCCAATCTTATTTTCAACATTTTTACTAGCTGGGCTATTGTTGCCGCTTCTTCTCAACTTTGGACTTCTTGAATTCTTTGGGGCATTGCTTATTAAAATCATGAGACCGCTCTTCAAATTGCCTGGTCGATCATCTCTTGATTGTCTTGCATCATGGGTAGGAGACGGAACAATCGGCGTTCTTCTCACAACAAAGCAATACGAAGATGGGTATTACACAAAAAGAGAAGCCGCTGTTATTGCAACCACTTTTTCAGTTGTTTCCATTACATTTACAATCGTCATTATTTCCTATTTGAATTTGGAGCAGTATTTTCTACATTACTATGCAACCATCATATTTGCTGGACTTGTAGCGGCACTCATCATGCCACGCATTCCACCATTGTCTCGAAAGTCAAATAAAGCATATGAACATACAGAATTAAAGAAAGAAACGGGGATTCCAGAACAATTTTCACCCGCTAAATGGGGCTTTCATCAAGCGGTTTCAAAAGCCCAAAAGAATAAAGGACCGATGAGCGTAATAAAAGAAGGCGTACAGAACGTATTAGACATGTGGTTAGGCGTTTTACCAATCGTAATGGCTATAGGTACCATTGCTTTGATTACAGCAGAATTCACCCCATTCTTTACGATTCTAGGGAAGCCGTTTGAACCGATCCTAACATGGATGCAAGTGCCAGAAGCTGGTGAAGCCGCTCAAACAATGGTTGTCGGATTTGCGGATATGTTTCTACCAGCTGTGATTGGTAGTGGCATTGAAAGTGAATTAACCCGCTTCGTCATTGCCTGTGTATCTGTAACACAATTAATATACATGTCTGAAATGGGTGGATTACTCCTCGGATCTAAACTTCCTATCAGCATTGTCGATTTAATCATCATTTTCTTAATTCGCACATGTATTACACTGCCGATCGTTGTTGCTATCGCTCACCTTATCTTTTAAAAGAAAGGAAGTTCGAATGTGAATTTCGTAGAAGAAAACCATGATAAGATTTTAAAAACATATCATGAGCTACATCAACTTGCTGAGCCAAGCTGGCAAGAAGAGAAAACAGCTCATTACTTAAAGGAAAAGTTAGCGGAAGTCGGTTATCACATCCAAACCTTTCATGGGCACTTTGGATTTATTGCAGAGTTTAAAGGAAAAAAGGCTAATGTGATCGCTCTTCGTGCAGATATGGATGCGCTTGTTCAAGAGGTAGAGGGGGTTGTTAAGCCCAATCACTCCTGCGGTCATGATGCGCATAGCACAATGGTGCTATTTGCCGCATTATCACTCATAAAAGAGCCGATGCAGCATACCATTCGCTTTATCTTTCAACCTGCGGAAGAAATGGCTGAAGGAGCACTAAAAATGATAGAAGAGAATGTGCTAAAAGACGTTATGTTTCTAGCAGGGATTCATTTGCGTCCATCGATGGAGATTTCTTATGGCAAAGCCGCACCGATTATTTCGCACGGCTCAACCACCAGTATAAAAGGTTGGATCAAAGGCGTGCCTTCACACGCGGCTAGACCTGAGACAGGTAATAACCCGCTTGAAGCAGCAGCGGTTTTAATTCAGGAAATCCAGCGTATTCGGTTAAATGTTCCTGATCCTTTTTCAGTGAAGATTACTGAGCTTCATGGCGGGGAAGCATCTAATTCGATTCCCGCTAAAGCTCGCTTCACACTGGACTTAAGGTCAAGGTCCAACGAAACAATGAAGAAACTGATCGATCAAACGAAATACATCATTTCTAAAGTAGGAGAGCTAACAGAAACAGAAATAGCGTCTGAAATAGCCGAATATTCTCCAGCCGCTGTTAAGAACGATTTGGCCATTACCCTCGCTAGAAAGGCGATTACTTCTTCTTTAGGTGCTAACAATGTAGTGGATGAGTGTGTGTCACCAGGAGCGGAGGATTTTCATTTCTATTCATTAAAGTATCCTCATCTTACTGCAACCATGATTGGGCTAGGATGTGATTTAACGCCTGGATTACATCATCCTGATATGCAATTCAACAAGGAAGCATTGATCGATGGCACGAAAATCCTCATTCAATTGTTGGTAGAAGCCGATCAATATGAATGGTAAGAAAGAAGGGATACGAGTTGAAAGCAAACTTACTTAAATCAGTAACGATCCGCACCCTTCATTCGGTTGAAGAGCTTGAGGAAGTGAGACGCTTAGAAACAATCGTATGGAGCTTTGATGATTCCGTACCAGTGAATCAAAGTATGGCCGTTGTCAAAAACGGTGGATTTATATTAGGAGCCTTTTATCAAGACAGACTTATCGCTTTTCAATATAGCTTTCCAGGATTTAATGGTGAGAAAGTGTATCTTGTTTCTCAAAGTTTAGGCATTCATCCAGATTATCGAAGACTAGGAATTGGTGAAAGACTGAAAATCGAACAAAGAAAAACAGCGTCAAACATGGGATACGATTTCATTACGTGGACGTATGATCCGCTAGAGACGGTTAACGGCACGCTAAACTTACACAAGTTAGGGGCAGTCGTGAGCACGTACCTTCCAAATGTCTACGGTCTCATGGATGATAATCTCAATGCAGGGATACCAACTGATCGCTTTTTAGTTGAGTGGGATACGAATGAGATGAAGCGAAGTACTGAAACGACTCCAACGATACCTTATGCTCTTATACCAGGTGGAGATAACCTTTTTAGCAAGCCTGAAAAACTAGACCTTTCCCTTAATGCTAGTAAGATATTTGTACCTGTTCCAGGAAACTTTCAAGAAATCAAAAAGTGCGATCTATCACTAGCTATTGACTGGAGAGAACAAACAGGACTTGTTTTTTCTAACTACCTAAAGAGAGGGTGGAAAGTGACTGATTTACTAAAAAGGGAAGAGTATCCACATCATTATGTATACCTCTTAGAGAAAGGTGATCAAAACAATGAAAATTAGTAGCATTATCTTAAGACAAATCAAGATGGACCTACTTCATCCTTTTACAACAAGTGTTGGAACCGAGCGAGACAAAGATATTATACTAATTGAAGCAAGATCTCATTCTGGCCAATCAGGATGGGGCGAATCGGTCGCCATTATGGAACCAATTTATAACGAAGAAACCGTTCGTACCAATTGGCACATGATGAATGACCATTTAATTCCGCTGCTTCATCAACTAGACATCACTCACCCTGATGAGGTATCAGAACGTTTCAAGAAAATTCGCGGCAATTATAACGCCAAAGCGGCGATTGAATGTGCGATATGGGATCTATATGCTAAAGAAAACAATCTACCGTTAGCTCAAGCACTTGGCGGGGTGAAGAATAAAATAGAAGTTGGCGTCAGCGTAGGAATTCAATCTTCACATGAAAACATTTTAAAGCAAATAGATGAATATCTCCAGAGCGGGTACAAACGCATTAAGATTAAAATCATGCCTGGTTGGGATATTGAGATTCTAGCTATGATACGCAAAAAATTCCCAACGATCGAGTTAATGGCCGATGCGAACTGCGCTTATACACTGGATGACATTGAACACCTTAAGAAGCTAGATCAGTTCCATTTAATGATGATTGAACAGCCTCTTGCTCACGACGACATCATTGATCATGCCAAACTTCAAGCTCAATTGGATACACCTATTTGTTTGGATGAAAGCATTCATACTTATGAAGATGCGAGAAAAGCCATTGAACTTGGAAGTTGTCGAATCATTAACCTTAAAATCGGTCGCGTTGGAGGCTTAACTGAATCTAAGAAAATCCATGACCTATGTACAAAGCATCATATTCCTATGTGGTGTGGCGGGATGTTGGAAGCAGGGATTGGCCGAGCCCATAACCTCGCCATCACTTCACTCAGTCAATTTACATTGCCAGGAGATACAGCTCCATCAGCTCATTACTGGAAGAGGGATATTATTAAACCAGAAGTAGCAATGAACAATGGTTATATCGACATCCCTGAAGGTCCGGGTATAGGATTTGAGCCTGATCTAGAGTATATTAACGAATTGACGGTACATAAGCATGTAGCAGTGTTGAAATAGAAATTAATAAATGCGGAAGTCACTTATTTTAATAGAGATAAGTGACTTTTTTTGTTTTCTAAGCACCTTTTTTGGAAAAAGAACTGTAATTCATAACAAATATGAAGGATATAAGATCAAAAAGTGCCATTTTCACGAACACAGAACATTTGTTCTTAGTCGGATTTGTTTAGTAGTTTGTGAAGGTGAGCTATTTTACTAAAAACGAGTGGAATTTAGTAAAATATGACGTTCTCGATACAAAAGTGCCAATTTTACGAGGTGGCGAACGTTTGTTCTATCGCGTGTTTATACTATAAAATAGATGAAAAGGAGGTTATAAAATGTCTAAAATGAAACTCAGTTTGAATGAAGTGATATCTCTCTAAGAGAGCGGTTCTAGTACTAGCGAAATAAGCTTATTAGCAGGAGTTTCTACAGACACATTCTCGGCAGCTACTGACCACTAATGGCGTTGAAAAGCGAGCAAGAGGGAGCTGGAAAAGGAAATACTCGTTTATGGATATATTGCCTCTCAATCACAATCTATTGCTTTTACGCAGAAAGATCCAACTATTCTGGAAGAAATCAAGAACGTATTCGATTCAATTCAACCTTTATATAAAAATATCGGGGTATACAGTTTGCTTTTTCACAGCAAAATTATGAAAAACGATCTTCGAACGCTATTTAATATTACATCTTAGAAAAGTTACAATATCACGTTTCCGATTGTATCAGAACAATATATTCATTATTTTATAAGAGGATATTTTGACGGCGATGGTCACGTAAATATATGGAGACTTTGCTAACAACGCTAACGCAGTATGGATTTGATCCATATATGAGTGAAAATGGAAAACACTACCGAGTTTTTATTACTGGCAGGAAACCAATTAAACAATTCGCCGATTGGATTTATCATGACAAGCCACTTTATTTAAAACGTAAATATGAAGCTTTTGCTCAGGAAACATTTACAGCTGATGAACTGCATGATCGAAAACGAAACCGAGATCGCAAATAAGCGTTCAATGAATTGATATGAATCCAAATGAAGCAAGTAGAGGAGTACACAAAAGTTCATTTGTACTCCTTTGCTAAATTTTTATTTTAGTTTACATAATATATATTATAGGAAGTTAATTCGAAATAGTGAATTCCGTCTCATTCGTTAAGTAAACTTAAGATAGTGAGACGGAATTGAAATTTTATCCGATTTTTAAAATACGCGCTAGATCATCGTTTAAATCATAGCTATTAATTAAATAAGAATGAAATTCTTTATTTTCATTATCGTTTCTAGAAATAATAACAGTATCTTCATCTAGGTTGATTCTAAGTTCTTTGCCAGTTTTTAAATAAATGATGAAATCAGCATCTTTAACTTGAACACGATGATTCGGTAACTGTGTTAAATCATTGTTATCTAGTTTATTTACCCAACTAACTAATGTTGATTCATCCTCATTTGACGTGATAACTTCACTTTCTTGCTGATCGCTTCTATGTACCTGTATTTCATAGATGTTCTGTTCATCGATCTTTTGATGCAAGCTGCTTTCAAGACTTGTGGCACTTGCAGTATGCGCATATTTATCATTTTTGTAGTCTATATAAACTTCAGCTGTTTTTAGATATCCAAATGCGAGAACAGAGAAAAGTAGGATGGTTAGAAGTCCTTTTGTTGCTTTTTTCATACAAATCACCCGCTTTCCTTTTCCAGCTAATGCTGTGGTTAAATGCCTAAACACTTCACCTCTTTCATCATAACAAAATTTTATTATATTTCATTCAATTATGGGAGTTTTTTTATAATTTTCTTAGCGTTTTAATAGTACTTTTGTTTTATTTTCGTAATCATCTTATCCTATTAAAGGGGTAAAACAATGGATAGCGAATTAGTGCATAGTACATCTATTCTTGTTAAATCGGTATAGCACTTCTATTCATCTACTTACGAAGGAGATTATTCCATGCCATTTTTTATTGCAGTCCTCCCTCCTCACCAGATTATCGAGAGAATTCATTCCTTTCGAAAGAAATGGGATTATCATGAACCTTCGCCACCACATATCACAGTAAAAGCTCAAAGTGGTTTAACAGCAACCAGTGATTGGCTTGAAAAAATCGAGCATATTTGTCGGACCTTTCCCGCTTTTGAATTGAAGCTAGGTGCTCCAGCTGCATTCGGGTCAAATGTCTTGTTTAGCAGCGTATTATCTAAGGAGATCATCTCGCTTCATTTACTATTAGTTGATGCTATTAAGCCTTCACTACAAGAACAAAAAATGTATTATGAAGTAACTGATTTTATTCCTCATTTAACGATTACTCAGCAACATGAACCAATAGATCCCATTCAATTCAATGAGATAAAACGAGATGCAGAACAAACACTAGACGAATTCGAGCCCTTTTTGGTTCAATCCATTCATATTTTTTCAGTGAATGCCTCCAAAACTTATACACCTGTTCTTGAACTTCCTTTACGTCCAGTAAACAAACTGTATTAAGGTTAGCCGCTACCTCTAAATCAAAAAAACGCCCGTGATGATCCAGGGCGTTTTTTGAATCATTATTTTGATTTCAAGGCTTTCTCCAAACGTTCTAAGCCTTCTTGCAATACTGAACGTGGACAGGCAATATTAATGCGCTCAAAGCCTTTTCCACCTTCCCCAAATATATAACCTTCATCAAGAGCCAACTTAGCTTCTTCCTGAACGAATTGTTCAAGTTCTTCATGTGTCATCGACAGGTTACTGAAATCCAACCACACAAGGTAAGTACCCTCTGGTTCAATCACTTCTATTTCTGGTAGACGTTTATTAATAAATTGAGTAAGATACGACAGGTTACCTTGTAAGTACTCCATCAACTCTTCAAGCCATTTCTCGCCATGAGTGTATGCCGCTTCTACAGCAATAATACCAAATGGACTTGGTGCAAACAGACCCAATTTCCCCATATAGCCGTTAAATTGCTCCCGTTTCTTCTCATCTGGAATAATGATCGTCGATAGCTGCATGCCCGCAAGATTAAATGTTTTACTTGGTGCGATGCACGTAATTGTATTTGCTGCGATCTCCTCTGAAAGAGTTGATAGAAGCGTGTGCTCATACCCTTTGAAAATAAGATCAAAATGAATATCGTCTGAAACGACTAGCACATCGTTCGCTAAACAAAGCTCAGCAAGCTGTCTAAGCTCATCTTTCTTCCACACTCTTCCTACAGGGTTATGTGGATTACATAGTAGTAACATGGTCACTTCAGGATCTTTAAGCTTTGTTTCGAGGTCATCAAAGTCCATCGCATACTTGCCATTTTCTTGTATGAGAGGATTATCAACGACTTCCCGCTCGCTCTTTTCAACCATATCACGAAACGGATAGTAGACAGGCGATTGAATAACCACTTTCTCTCCCTTGTTCGTATACGTGTTAACAGCAGCGGATAGCGCTGGAACAACTCCTGGCGTAAAAACGATCCAATCCTGTTCAATTGACCAATTATGACGTCGACTAAGCCAGCTTTGCACCGCTCCCTTCGTGTCTTCTGTCGGCATTGAGTAACCAAATATCCCATGCTGAATTCGCTTTGTAAGAGCATCAATTACTGCCTGTGGAGCACGAAAATCCATATCTGCTACCCACATTGGCAGCAAGTTTTCCTTTTCAAATATGGTATCTGTGTGATCCCACTTTACTGAATGTGTATCAAATCGGTTAATTCGTTCATCAAATACGCTCATAGTGTGCCTCCATTTGTTCAATAGTCCATCTTTTACTTTATCAAAACTTATCCGATCTGTCAGAGACGGCGCTTCCCTCTATCTTATCGTACATTTAATTTAAAAAGACAGTAACATAGGTTGATGGTAGAATGAATGAAAGTAAGAATAGTTATAGCTTATATCCATTTCAATAAGGTATAACTGAGATACTATGTTTAAAGTGAGGGTTAATTCATTATGAATACATTACACCATGCCTTCTGGAGCTATTTTTTCTTTCGGAAAAAAAATAGGCGTACTGTTAAGTATCTTGTTATAGGTGGCATTGCACCTGATATCATTTATTATGTGATGTTTTTGTACTTATTAGTTGAACGAAGTATCCAGAAAATCATCAATCCAGAAATACAACTGTCCCTCCATTATTTTATCCACGGCTTGTTTGAACACCCTGTCGTTGATGTATTGCGGAAACTTGGTCATTCCATCGTGATCTGGTTCATTGCCTTTATTCTTCTCATGATCATTCATCGAGGTTTTAAGCTGACCCCTCTGTCTGGGTTTATATGGGGATGGTTTTTACATGTTTTTGTGGACTTTTTTACACATGTGAGTGATGCTGTGCCGATCTTCTATCCTATTAACAATACCGTAATCCCTGGAGTTGTTTCTTATTGGAATCGTGATTACTATGGTACAGAGTTTAGTATTACTCATGGTATTGTTCTTGTATCAACGATCATCTACCTTATCCTGGAACGGCGCCGTACAAAGAAAGTGTTAAATGATGCTCGAAGTAAAGAAATTCAATCATAATAAAAAAGGAGCAAGCGTCGGTAAACGACCTGCTCCTTTTGTTATTTTGTATTCTCGTCAAGCGTCGGATCCTTTTTGGTTACTCGATTCCGAATGAGGATTGGAATAACCGAAAGTAAAATAAAAACTCCTACCGCAATGGCAATAATCTTTGGATCGCCTGAGACTAGGCTACTACCTAAAAAGTTGTATGCGAATGTCCCTGGAATGATACCAATAAGCGTACCAAAAAAGAATGATGCAAAACGAATTTTAGATAGTCCTGCTGAATAACTAATTAAGTCAAAGTTAAAAAGAGGAACGAACCGAAAGAATAATACATAAAAGAATCCGTTTTTCTCAAGCTGTTCTTGTAATTTACGTCCTTTTCCCTGCCAATCTTTATTTGCGATCGATTTACCTAGCTTTCTTGCTACAATAAATGACAACACCGCTCCTCCTGTTGCCCCAATCACTGTATAAAAGGTTCCAAACAATGAGCCAAATGCTAGCCCCCCTGCAATTGATAAGACAGAGGCTGGAAAAAAAATAAGAGGACGAATGGTGTAAATTACCATATAAACAATCGGTGCGAGTATACCAAACGATAATATCCAATCCCTGATCTCTTCTACTTTAAAATCAAGGTACGATCGGCTGAACCAAATTAATAAACCAACAATGATGACTATCGCAAACCACTTGAACCATACCTTTGGATGTTTCATCTCCCCATCCTCTCTCAACACTTCTCATGTCTACCTTACCTGAATAACATGAAATTAGCTGTAACATGGCTTACATCATTTGTTTGTATACTAGAAAAAGCGTTAGGATGATCAAACTACTTGATACGACACCTTCGCCCTTCGATGCCGTTTTCAGATAAAGCGGAAACCTTACGCGAAGAGGGATTGGATAAAACAATTGAATACCTCTCACTGTCATCGCATCCAGCACAATATGACTAACGATGCCAACTAGAAGTCCAATTTGAATCAAGTGGTCGAATTGAAAGCTGAATGTTGACATAAGCCAGTAGATTAGAATGATAAAAAGAATACTGTGGGTGATGGTACGATGACCAAAAAACCTGCTTATCCCTTTGGATAATGTCCTGGCCCTGCGTCCCGTCCATGATCCCGGATGACATATGTCCGGAAGAAGTGAACCAAAAAGACACGCTCCGTAAAAGACGATCATTCCTGGTGCATCTAATTTATCTGTTATGTAGTAGCTTTGAGCGGCTACGCCAAGACATATACCACCAATGGCGTGTGTTTTCCCCTCCATTTTATTCCTCCTTTATCTGTGTTTTCTTGTTCGTATTGTTGGAAAGTGCCATTTTAGAGGGGGTGCAATCATATGTTCGCATATCATTAAGTATAACACAAATCGATCACCACAAATACTAAAAAAAGACCCGCTCTGAAGCGGATCTTTTGGTTGGTTATTCGGGTTTGTCGATTTTTTTGATCTCGATGGCATCGCCAGTTTCACTTATATCTAAAACAAAAGAACCATTACTATAGCGATCATTAGGTCTGTACGTAGATGGATCGACTTCTACCGGCTCACCTTTTTTCGTTCGAACGATAATCAAGTCTTGTTTAGTTGTCGCGGCCACACCAACGACACGATGAGGATTTGATTTTAATTCTCTTAGCATCACGACACCACGCTTGGCCCTTGTGGTAATCTCAAATTCACTTAACTGCATTTTCTTGACTGCCCCTCTATGAGTGACAAGGAATATATCATGCTTAGCTGTTGGTTCATAAATAATTCCGCTCACAACGTAATCATCTTCTTTTAAATTAATGCCCTTCACTCCGCTTGCCCGTTGCCCGACAAGACTTATCTCTTCTTCTTTAAACCGAAGACCGTAGCCGAAGTGTGTTGCTAGAAAGACTTCTTTACTTCCATTTGTCCGGTATATATCAATCAATTCGTCTTCTTTTTTTAACTTAAGAGCCATAAGAGGCTTTGAATAACGCTGAGCTTTGTACTGAGAAAGCTCTGTTTTCTTAATCATCCCTTGCTTAGTCACAAAGACGAGGAATTGATCATCTTTAAACTCTTTGACTTCCATAGCTTCAATAATTCGTTCGTCAGATTCAATGGAAACAATGTTTGCAACGTGCTGCCCCAAATCTTTCCACCTGATTTCTGGTAGCTCATGGACAGGCAAATAAAGATAGCTTCCTTTATTCGTAAATAGCAAAATTGTGTGAGTCGTATTGCTATCAAATTGCCGTAGCAGCGTATCCGTTTCTTTCATTCCGAAGTCTTTTCCATTCGATGCCGCGTAAGAACGAGGGCTCGTCCTCTTAACATAGCCATCTTCTGTCACCGTTACAATCACGTCTTCAGATGGAACCATGACTTCAAGATTAACTTTGATATCTTCAATTTCATCTTCGATCACAGTCATCCGACCATCTGCATATTTCTTACGGATTTCTAATAATTCTTTTTTGATAAGATTGACGAGTCTTTTCTCACTTCCAAGAATCGTTTCAAGTTTGTTAATAAGCTGGCTAAGCTCCTTAGATTCCTTTTGAAGCGTTGTGATATCCGTGTTTGTTAAGCGATATAGCTGTAAGTTTACAATCGCTTCGGCCTGAGCGTCTGTAAATTCGTATTGAACCATTAAATTGTTTTTAGCATCGCGCTTATCCTTTGAGGAACGAATCGTTGCAATAACCTCATCCAAAATAGAAATGGCACGAATGAGACCTTCTACAACGTGCTGACGGTCTTTCGCACGTTTTAAGTCATATTCTGAGCGACGAATAACAACTTCCTTCTGATGTTCAATATAAGCCTTTAGAATTTGTTTTAAGCCCATTTGCTTCGGTGTTTTGTTATAAATGGCCACCATATTGTAGTTATACGTAATTTGAAGGTCAGTCGCTTTGTATAAATATTTCAATATACCGTTAGCATCTGCTTCTTTTTTCAACTCAATAACGAATCGAAGACCTGTACGATCCGTTTCATCACGGACCTCTGAGATCCCTTCAATTTTTCGATCTACTCTTAGTTCATCAATTTTCTTGACAAGGTTCGCTTTATTGATTTCATATGGAATTTCCGTCACAACAATTTGTTGACGTCCTCCACGAACTTCTTCAATCTCTGCCTTGCCACGTAGAATGAATTTTCCTTTACCCGTTTCAAATGCTTTTCGAATGCCTTCTGTTCCCTGAGCAATGCCACCAGTTGGGAAGTCAGGTCCTTTTATAACGCCCATTAGCTCTTGAAGTGTTACGTCAGGATTCTCCATTTGCATAACGGCAGCATCGATAACTTCTCCAAGGTTATGAGGAGGAATATCCGTTGCATAACCCGCTGAAATACCCGTTGAGCCGTTAACGAGCAAGTTAGGAAAACGTGCTGGTAAAACAATAGGCTCATTTTGTGTATCGTCAAAGTTTGGAGCAAACTCAACTGTATCTTTATCAATATCTCGTAGAAGTTCTGATGAAATTGCTGCAAGACGAGCTTCTGTATAACGCATCGCAGCGGGTGGATCTCCATCGACACTACCGTTATTACCATGCATCTCAACAAGGATGTTCCTTACTTTCCAATCCTGCGTCATTCTGACCATTGCATCATACACGGACGTATCTCCGTGTGGATGGTAGTTACCAATAACGTTACCGACTGTTTTAGCCGATTTTCGAAATGCTTTCTCTGCTGTGTTACCTTCATGATGCATCGCATAAAGAATACGACGTTGTACAGGCTTCAGACCGTCCCTTGCATCGGGCAGGGCACGGTCCTGAATAATGTATTTACTATAGCGACCAAAAGCGTCTCCAAGGACATCTTCCAGTGGGAGATCTAAGAATTTTTCTGCGTTAGCCAATGTTACGCCTCCTCTTCAATAATGGAAATGTTCTCATTCTCGATGATATTTGTTTCTTCATTTAATCCGAATGCCACATTGGATTCAATCCACTGTCTTCGCGGTTCGACTTTATCTCCCATAAGAACAGAGACGCGTCGTTCTGCACGAGCAATGTCTTCAATCTTTACGCGAATCAATGTGCGGCTCTCAGGATTCATCGTTGTTTCCCATAATTGATCGGCGTTCATTTCACCTAGACCCTTATAGCGTTGAATCGTATAGCCTTTACCAACCTTTTTCATAGCCTCTTTCATGCCATCTTCATCCCAGGCGTATTCCACAACTTCCTTCTTGCCTTTACCTTTACTAATTTTATATAACGGTGGAAGAGCAAGGAATACCTTTCCGTGTTCAACTAACTGCTTCATATAGCGATAGAAGAAAGTTAATAGAAGCACCTGAATATGAGCGCCGTCGGTGTCGGCATCCGTCATGATAATTACTTTATCGTAATTTGAATCTTCTATAGTAAAATCAGGTCCGACTCCCGCTCCAATAGCATGAATAATCGTATTGATTTCTTCGTTCTTGAAAATATCCTGCAACTTCGCTTTCTCCGTGTTGATAACTTTCCCTCGTAGTGGAAGGATTGCTTGCGTACGACGATCGCGTCCTTGTTTAGCTGAGCCTCCAGCTGAATCTCCCTCAACCAAGTAAAGCTCATTCTTTTTGGGATTACGCGAAGTCGCTGGAGTCAGTTTTCCGCTTAGGATGGTTTCCTTGCGTTTACCTTTCTTACCAGATCGTGCATCTTCTCGCGCTCTTCTTGCAGCTTCCCGAGCTTGAGCGGCTTTAATGGATTTCTTTATTAGCATTTCACTAATGGACGGATTCTCTTCTAAGAAATACGAAATCTGACCAGATACGATCGCATCAATCGCTGAACGTGCTTCACTTGTCCCTAGCTTGCTTTTTGTTTGCCCTTCGAACTGCAGCAATTCTTCAGGAATACGAACAGAAACAATGGCCGTAAATCCTTCTCGAATATCGTTCCCCTCAAGATTTTTATCCTTTTCTTTAAGGAGGTTCACTTTCTTAGCGTAATCATTGATCACGCGCGTAATGGCTGTTTTCATTCCAGATTCGTGTGTTCCACCGTCTTTTGTTCGGACGTTGTTTACGAATGAGAGAACATTCTCTGAAAATCCATCATTGTATTGGAAAGAGAAATCTAGTTCAATACCATTGCTCTCACCGGTAAAGGTGACAACTGGATGAAGCGTCTCTTTATCTTCGTTTAGATAGTTGATAAATGCCTCGATACCGGTTTCATAATAGAAGACTTCTTTACGGTCATGACGCTTATCATTCAGCTCAATCTTTAGTCCTTTAAGTAGAAATGCAGCTTCACGTAAACGTTCACTAAGGGTATCGTAGTTATAGTTTAGCGTGCTAAACATCGATGTATCCGGCTTAAAATGAATCGTCGTTCCCGTTTTGCGCGTTTTTCCAATATTTTCAAGAGTTGTTGCCGGTTTACCCCCATTTTCGAAACGTTGTTTGAAGATGAATCCATCTCGATGAATGGTCACTTCAAGCCATTCAGAGAGAGCATTTACTACAGATGCACCTACACCGTGTAGTCCACCGCTCGTTTTATAACCACCCTGTCCAAATTTACCACCAGCGTGGAGAATCGTAAGGATAATTTCTGGTGTTGGTTTGCCAAGTTTGTGCATTCCAACTGGCATACCTCGACCGTTATCTTCTATACTGACACTATTATCTTCATATAAAGTAACGTTGATTTCATTCCCATGACCTGCAAGAGCTTCATCCACTGAATTATCAACGATTTCATAAACTAGATGATGCAAACCTCTTGAGTCCGTGCTTCCTATATACATACCTGGACGCTTTCTAACCGCTTCAAGGCCTTCAAGAACCTGGATTGAATCGTCACTATACTCTTGCTTTTGTTTTGTTACCATGTTTTTCCCCTTTCAACTTGCTGTATAGACTAGCCTACCATATGAGAACGGGTGTTTCTATATTTTCTTATACCCTATCCTTTTTTTAAAGCATTGCCACATCACAGTCATTTTAATAGCCAGGCAGTGGTTTACAGCTTCTTACTGAATGCGTCTCAATAGAAAAGGAATGATTCCTCTAAGCTTTATTAGCAAAAGATTTTATTTGATCATTCAAGTTTTCCCACTATGAGAACGACGATTATTTCCGTATTAAAAAATCCTGCACAGTGGCAGGAGAGAAAAAAACATCGAACCGTATTGTACCTTATTGTCTATTCTTCATCAATTGTTTTCACGACATGCACGTTACCTTCTTCATAACCAAGCGTAACGATATGACCTTCTTCAACCGACTCCCAATCAGATTTATCGGCTAAATAAGGAGTTTCGTTAACAATAAGATAATAATAAGGTTTTTCAACTGGCGTATTTGTCGCCTCTTCTGCATTTTCACTTGTTACATCTTCTTCATTTTCAGCAATACTTTCATCTTTTTGATCCGTCTCATTCGTAAGTTTTGGTTCTTCATAGCGGATCATCTTTTTTTGAACCTCACCTGTTACATTTTCAAGCTGTTCATCCTGTCCATTCGCGAAAGCAGTGCTAACGGCAAGTACGAAACATAGCAATAAAATAGACAGAAGAGTTCCTCTTAACAAGTTCATACAGAGGCTCCTTTCAACATACTTTCGCTCTTAGTTTACCATAGATTTTTTGTTGAGTAGTGCGTTTTCTCATAATCGTCTTCATTCCCCCGCAAAAAACATTTCGTTAAAATAACAATTCATTGACCGCACTTGAAGAGATCTTGAATGAAGTTTTCGTTTCCACAAACAAAAATATGTTAACTATAAATAAATAAAGGGTGTCGTTTAATTGTTTATCAACCATTTAAATACTGAATAACTTTAAAACCAATTAGATTTATTCACTCACAAATATTAATGTTAACTGAATATAAATTTATGTTGACATAAATAGATTTTTCTTTTACGATTCATTATAGTGATAACGAAAGTGAGGATCAGTCATGAGAAAAATGAAAACAATTGATTTAGTTTACGCAGGAATGTTCGCCGCATTAATGGCCGTTGGAGCAAATATTGCTCAATTCCTTGTTGTCGGTGGCGTGCCAATTACACTCCAAACTTTTTTCGCTATTTTAGCTGGCCTTCTACTCGGTAGTCGACTTGGTGCTATTTCATTGACTGTTTACGCCTTAGTTGGTCTTGCCGGTGCACCAGTTTTTGCACAGTTTACTGGTGGTCCTGCCGTCTTATTTAAACCAACATTTGGATTTATTTTATCTTACATTTTAGTTGCTTATGTTGCAGGGAAAATCGTAGAATCAAAATCTAAACCAACTATAAGAACATTTATGATCGCAAGCTTTACTGGATTTATCTTGAATTATGTTCTAGGAACAAACTATATGTACTACGCATACAAGTTTTGGGCTGAAGCGCCTGAAGGATTTACTTATGGAATGGCATGGATGTGGATGGTTGCTCCACTGCCGAAAGACGTGATTTTATCAATAGTAGCTGCTCTCATCTCACCGCGCATCTACAGTGCTGTTACGAAAACAGCAAAGCGAGCGCAAGTAGCTTAACACTGCATTCCTCTATTCCCAATAGATGAATATAAATTTACCGCCGGTATAACTACCGGCGGCTTTTTTATGTGTGAGCATTATTCACTTGCAGTTTGCTTTGTCTTATTTGAATTTAAGAATAGAGAAACGATAAACATTAGTGCGAGGAAAACAATGACGAGACCAAATCCACCTTTCTCTCCGAAAGCTTCTGAAACAATTCCAATGATGTATCCTGCGATACCACCACCAATACCAGATGCTACATAGATTAAACCTAGTGCAGTACCGGGATTTTTTGAAATAGTCGTTCCAAATGCCGTAGCGGTTGGAAACAATGTAGAGAAGAAAAGTCCTGCTCCAGCAAATAAATAAGGTACCTGGTTCGCAAAGAAGAAGCTGACCGCTACGATAATGACGGATCCTAATGAGAAAGAAATCATAATCAATCGTTCGTTGATTTTATTCGCAAGATAAGCCACTCCTAAGCGCCCAATCATAAAGAATACTGAGAAGAGTGATAGAATCGTTGCAACCATATCCGATTTTGCCTCGGTAGATATGCCTCCTAATTCAAGTGATTTTAAGTAAGGCGGGAAGAAATTAGTAAACGAAACTTCTGCAGATACTTCGAAAATTAAGAAGAACATTAAGAAAATCATTTGTGCATCTTTTAACATTGGTACAAATGCTTTTAAATTGATTTTTTCTGCTTTTCCATCAGGGAATTTAACCGATGTGACATAAAAAATAACGAGAATATTTAAGATGGCAATAGCAAGATAGAAATATCGCCATGATGCAAATTGGAACATGTAATTAAGGATTTGTGGAAAGACGATCATCCCAAGTCCATAGATCCCCATCGCTAAATTGAACATTTGATTCTGCTTCTCAGGATATGCAGCCGGTACAATCGCATTGGAAGCAACACCAAGCGCTCCAAGCCCGAACCCAATTAACATATAGAAACCTAAGAAGAATGTAATGTTTGGGGCAAATCCGGTACCTGCAAAACCAAGTCCCATGACAATCGTTGCAAAGATCACCATTATTCTTAACCCTTTTTTATCTGTTAAATAACCGAAAATCAAACTCGCTAGCGTAAATCCTAGTTGGAATATCAAGACAACTAATCCGAATTGACTCATATCAAGTCCAATATCCGTTTCCACTTTATCAAGCACAATCCCCTTTGTATTCGTCACCCCTCCAGAAACGAACTGGGTAAATAATAAAATAATTAACGCGTGAATACTTTTCCCTTTTGACATTGCTCGTACCTCCATAAATTAATCTATCACAGGGGATTCCACGGTATATTTAACTTAAAACTTGCTAATATTTTCGGACTATTTTTCGGTAGCGTTACCATCTCTGTCACATTGAGTATTCTAGATAAGAAAAAAAGTTGCAGAGAGTATTAACTCTCTGCAACTTACTTCATCTGATAGACGAAATACGTAGCGACAAAATAGATCAAAACAATTAATGTGGATGGAACCATATAAAAAAGCGTGCTACGTTTCTGTTTTCTTGTAATACTATATAAAATGACGAGCACCACCACAATTGATGATACGGTTGTCACAATATTAGACATGCTAGCATGCCTAAATAAGTTTGTCTTAAGATAAATAGCATCTGTAAACGAAAGCAGCATGATATTAAATGCGTTACTTCCTAGAAGGGAGGTTATTCCCATACTGTAATTCTTAAGTTTCAACGCTGTTGCAACACTTACAGCATCAGGCAAAGAAGTACTCGCTCCTACAAGAAATGATCCAACAAACGAAGCTCCTAATCCTGTGCTTTCCGCAATTCGATCGGCAGTTAATGTTAATACCGTTCCGACAATCATAATACCGACAGCGGATAAGATGAACATCGTTAGAACTTTTTGGTATGAAAACTCACCGTATTTTTCATTCTTTCGACTTCTCCGTTTCACTTTCTCTTCTGTTAATTTGTTAATCCACTTCACACCAGCAAAATACACAAGAACAAGAATGATCGAACTATATCCGATATGATAAATGCTCGCTGGTAGTGTTAAGGATAAACCTCCTACAACAATTAACGTCATCACGATAACAAGATAGATGTATAGCTTACTCCCTACATCTGTTTGTCCCATAATCTGTTCGCGACGGTAGACCATATCAAGAACGGCGAGGGCTAATAGATTAAATAAATTACTCCCAAGCAAATTCCCGATTGCAAGATCTGGACTATCAATAACAATTGCCGTCACGCTTGATGTTAGTTCGGGCAATGATATAGCAGCACCAATGATAATTCCCATAAACGCTGAAGACGTTTTTGTTTTCTCACTAATGGCATCACCATACATAGCAAGTCGAGTAGCAACGAAATAGGTGGCAATCGCCGCTAAAATAAATAGTAGAATTGTAAATATTAAATTCATAGATGATCTCCTTAATACGTTCGATTTCCTTGTTCACCATTTCCTTCCCAAGTTAATACTAAACCATAATAAATAGAATGACTCGAAAATGTAATGTTCCATAATTGCATTAACAAGTGAGATTTCCAAGGTATGGGTATATGTTTTGGGACATGAGTTATTAAGAAGGAATTTAGGCATGGTGACCGGGAAAATAACCCCCCCGACTCCTAAAGAGCGGGGGTTTTGTTAAATGAATAGTTGTGAGCAAGCAGTTCGAAAACTAAGGTACCTGAATTAGTTCAAAGTGTTGCCACTCATACGGTAGTAATTGCAGGTAGCGTTTTTCTAAATAACGATTATCAATTAGTAATAAAAGACCTCGATCAGTTTCTGTTCGAATGAGTCGACCGCCTGCTTGTTGAACACGGTTCATCCCTGGATAAACGTAAGTGTAGTCAAAACCATTTCTTCCAGCTTGATCAAAGTAAGATTTCATTAGCTGCCGCTCGGTATCAAAATTAGGGAGCCCTACTCCAACGACCACCACTCCTGTAAGACGATTCCCTTTTAAGTCTATCCCTTCTGAGAAGATGCCACCTACAACAGCAAACCCAACTAAGCTACCTTTTCGATCAGATGTGAATTTTTTTAAAAACGACTCTCTTTCTGCTTCCGTCATCCCGCTTTGTTGAATGATCGTTTCCACTTCGTCTGGAGAAGTGAACGCCTCAAAAACTTGTTCCATATAGCCATATGATGGGAAAAAGAACAAGTAATTACCGGGTTTTTCATGAAGCACTTTTTGAAGAAGTGTAACAAGTCTTGGTAGTGTGCGCTCACGATCGCGGTACTTCGTCGAAAGAGGAGCAATATAAACATTCGCATGTTCACGTGGAAAAGGAGAAGGTATTTTCACAGCGTAATCCTCTTCTTTCCAACCAAGCATGTTTTGATAATAAGAGAAAGGTGTAAAAGTAGCTGAGAAAAAAACGTTCGATCGAAACCCTTTCCGCATTTTTTGAAGGAGATGCGAAGGATCGAAACAAAAGAGCTTGATTTTCACCTCGGACTTTCCTGCCTTTACATACGTCATGTATCGCTGATCATAAAGTTTTGCAATTCGAATAAAGTTCTGTGCTAAAAAATATGTTTCAAGTAAAAGCTCATCGCTTCCTTGCTGAAGCAACTCGATTTCACTCACTTGCACAAACGTATCAAGCTGAACAATAAGCTCTTCATCAATTTCGGATAGAACTAACGAACCATTCTGCGTCGATTTTCTGTACGCAATAAACGTGTTATTTATTGATGCTGCTGCGCTTGATACTTCACTATTTTGTCTTTTGTAATTCCGCTTCAACTCAAGAAAGGGTGACTTCATTAATTCGGCAGAATACATTTCTCTAGCCCGATCAACGAGATTATGCGCCTCATCTATAAGAACCGTCGTTTGTTTCTTTTGTTCTTCAATAAGTCGCTTTAAAGAAACGCGAGGGTCAAATAAGTAATTGTAATCGCATATAACCGCATCAGCCATGTAAGACAAATCTAGAGATAGCTCAAACGGACATAGTCGGTGCTTATGAGCATATTTTTCAATAACCTCTCGAGTGATACGCGTCTCATGGTGCAAAATATCAAGCATTCCATCATTAATTCGGTCGTAATAGCCATTGGCATATTCGCAATAATCTTTCTCGCAAATGGTTTTTTCCTTAAAGCAAATTTTATCTCTTGCGGTAATGGTCACAGATGAAGCATGAAGTCCTTTCGTTTCCATTAATTCAAAAGCTTCTTGAGCGGTTTCTCTCGTTATCGTTTTGGCTGTGAGATAGAAAATTTTATTACCATACCCTTCTCCCATTGCCTTAATAACTGGAAATAACGTACTAATTGTTTTTCCTATTCCTGTAGGCGCCGTAGCGAACAACGTCGATTCATCTTGAACCGTTTTATAGACGCTCGCTGCTAACTTTCGCTGACCTTCTCGATAGGAATCAAACGGGAAAGTGAGTGATTTGCTACTGTCATCACGCATGGTAATATGCTTTTGCTTCCATCTAGCAAATGGAGCATACTGTTCGACAACCCATTTCATAAAGTTATTTAGCTCAGACGCAGTTGTTTCCTGTTGATACCGGATGATCTCATTTGTTTCTGACTGAATATATGTTAATTGAATCGTGATTTTCTCTAAGTTGTATTCCTCAACAGCCATGTATCCATAACATTTCGCTTGCGCCCAATAAACTGGGTGTGTCCCTTCATCCACTTCAGTAAGCGGGAGTGACGTGGATTTAATCTCATCGACAATAAATTGTTCATCGTTTTTAAGTAAGCCATCACATCGACCTTCAATATGAAAAGTCATCTCTTCATAAATCAAATTCGTTTCAAACGGTACTTCTTTTTTATCATGTTCTCCATAAGTCTTCTGAATCATCTGGTGAAGTCGAGTTCCTTCCGTCATCGCTGTGGCTGTACGGAAACGAGCATCGATACTTCCCCTCCGAAACGCATACTCGACAAGAGGTCGAACGGATACATTAATCATTTCATTCATCTTATCACCTAATTTTTCGTTTATGCACATTCATTAATAGCCCATTCTTAATTCGTAAAGACACAAGCGGCTCGGCTTCCACACGTTGATCGCTCGAAGCTTGTTGAAGGTGAAACTTTTTCCCAATTGTAGCGAAAATGAGTTGAGCTTCATATGTAGCAAACTGACTACCAATACAGCTTCTCGGACCGCCGCCAAACGGGATGTATGTGAACGGAACTTGTTTTCTTTTCATTCGATCAATAGAGAACTGCTCGGGGTTTTCAAAAAAAGCAGGATTACGATGCATGATATAAGGACTGATTAAAAACGACGATCCAGCTTTGAACGGATGGCCCATTATCTCAACAGGTTCTAACGCTTCTCTTAATAATACCCATGCTGCAGGATAAAGCCTTAACGTTTCTTTAAAAAACTGGTCTGTTAATGGTCGATTCTTAAGGTCATGCTCGTCTAAAGATCGCCATTCAGTCACCAATTGTTTTTCTAATTCGGGATGTACAGAGAGTTCATACCACATCCAGGAGAGGACATTGGCTGTTGTTTCATGCCCCGCGATTAACATCGTCAAAATCTGACTCCTTATTTCTTCTCTTGAAATCGGCGAGCCATCAGAATACGTGGTTTCCTGAAGGAGAGCTAATAAATGATCACCTTTTGGAGTATGGACAATAAGTCGACCAGCCAATTCGTTTAATCTCTTTTTTCCAACTTGATAGCGTCTATTACGTTCTGAAGGAATAAAGGATGGAATAGGAAAAGGTAAGAATAAATCTCCGGCTGATTTTTCAATAATATGAGTAACTGCTTTAACTAGCTCAGCACTTTCTGGTTTTGAGACATCTTGTCCAAACATTGTTTTCATAATAATCCGTAGTGTTAACTTCATCATTTCGGAGCTAATACAGATAACATCTCCGTCATTCCATGCTTTGATAAACTGATTTGTTTCATCTAGAATAATTTCTACATATTGCGCCATTTTCTCTTTATGAAAAGCGGGCATAATCAATCTTCGCTGGCTTTCGTGGATTTTCCCTTCAGAAGTAAGCAAGCCTCTACCAATCGTTTGACTGAGTAATGAAGCGGAGTTTCCTTTTTGAAAGGATGCTGCGTTTGTAACTAGTATTTGCTTAATCGCCTCTGGTTGATGAACAACATAAGAGGAAGCTCCTAATTCTACAAAATCAGCCCCTTCCCTCGTTTTCAATAAGAAACCTAATGGATCTTTACGAAAATCAAGGTAATTTTTTAAACGAATCCCAGATAGCTTCTCAACAGTTCCCATCATATATCACCACTCACTGTTTTTCTTTATTATAGAAAGATCTTCATAAGACTTTCAATTTTCAACAGGTTAAACTAGATAAAAAACGCTCTATCTGATTAAACCAGATAGAGCGTTTTTTTCGTTAGTTCACATCAATTGCCCAATTTCCATCACGGAAAATCGCTTCTGTAGATCCATCTTCCTTCACACCATCAATATCGAGTTCTCCAGAACCCATCATAAAATCAACATGAGTTACGCTGTTATTTACCCCATTTTGATCTAATGCTTCATCGTCCATGTTAGCTCCACCTTTTACGCTGCTTGGATAAGCTTTACCCAGAGCAAGATGGCAGGAAGCATTCTCATCATACAGGGTATTAAAGAAAATAAGTCCTGATTGAGAGATAGGAGATTGATGTGGCACAATGGCGACTTCACCGAGTCGACGAGAGCCTTCATCCATGTTCAATAAATTCTCAAGGGTTTCATATCCTTCTTTTGCAGAGAAGTCTACCACTTTACCTTCTTTAAAAGTAAGTGAGAAATCATTGATTAAGTTACCACCATAGCTTAGTGGCTTTGTACTTGAAACGGTACCATTCACGCCATATTTGTGTGGTAACGTAAACACTTCTTCTGTTGGCATGTTAGCATTAAATTCGATGCCCTGCTCAGAAACAGATGAACCACCTTTCCAAATATGCCCTTCAGGCAATTCAATTTCAAGATCCGTCCCTGGAGCCTTATAGACGAGCTTTTTATAATGTCTGTCATTCAAGACTTTTCTTGCTTTTGCAAGAGTGGCATTATGTTCATTCCAGGCTGCTACTGGATTTTCTTGATCAACACGAGTAATTTTGAAGATTTGATCCCAGAGCTTTTCAACAGCTTGTTCCTCTGATGAATCAGGGAAGATTTTTTTTGCCCATTCATTATTTGGAATAGCTACAATTGACCACGTAATTTTGTCATTCATCGTGTATTTACGGAAGTTCTTCATCGCTTCTCCGCTCGCTTTATTCGATGCTGAGATACGAGAAGATTCAATTCCTTTTAGTAGATCAGGGTTTGTAGAGCGGATTGATAGTATCGCTGCCCCTTCACTTGCGAAATGATCAAACATTTTCACACGCCATTCCGGTACGTTTTCAAGCACATCCTGGGCTGCGTTTTCATACCATAAACGGTCAAGATCATCGTCGCTCCAATTGATATGTACAGTCTTAGCGCCTATTTCGTAGGCTTTTTTTACGACGATTCGTGCGAAATCAGCTCCTTCAATAGAAGCGTTTACAACTAGCATTTGATCATTTTGTAAATTTACTCCTCGTTTAAGAGCAAGTTCTGCATACTTTTCTAACATGATTTTTTCTGGCAACATGCATTCCTCCTTAGTATCGAAACGACTACTAAAATTTTAACAAAAGAGAAGCTTTCTGTCCTCTTAATCGCAATGATTTGTTTAGACTAATAGAAAGAAGTGTGAAAAATGACAAAATCGAATGTAAGTATAAATAGTGAGTGTCAATGCGACAATACCATAACGGTATTTGGAACGGGTGAAGTGAGTGCAACTCCTAATATCGCCACTATTATTACAGGTGCTACCACAACTTCTAAGCAAGTTACAGAAGCTCAAGAAGAAAACGCAGAAATAATCGCTGCGATTGTATGGTCATTGCGATCAATCGGAATACCGACAGAAAGCATTCAAACGTCTGATTACAGGATCGAAGAAAACGTCCGATATGATGACAACACGAAAATCTTTCTCGGATACAAAGTTACACACATGCTGACAGTTACAGTTGAGCCAGTGAAGAAAGCAGGAGCAGTCATTGACGTTGCGGTAAATTCTGGCGCAAATGTCGTCTCAGATATTCGTTTTGAGATAAAAGAACCTGATGTTTACTATCAGAAAGCGTTACGTGCCGCTATGGAAAAAGCCAATCAAAAGGCTCAAACAATCGCTCAGTCTCTCCACATCTCTCTACCAAATACACCACACCGAATCATTGAAACTGGTTCTGCAGCACCATCACCTCGCATGTTTAGCGAAATGCAAAGTACGCAAATACAACCTGGTCAATTAACAATAAGTGCGCAGGTGACATTAATTTTTCTTCTTACCTCATAAAAACAGGGCGTATCAACGCCCTATTTTGTCATCGCATGTTCAACTTTAATGCAGCGATCCATAATCATTTTCATATTATGCTTTTTCCCATATTCATAAGCTTCTTCATTCATTACGCCAAGCTGTGCCCAGAAAACGTCCGCACCAATTTCCACGGTTTCTTTCATAATATCAGGAAGAAATTCGCTTCTTCTAAATACATTCACGATGTCTACGTGACCTTTAATATCTTTCAATGAATCTACCGCTTTTTTGCCGAGCGCTTCATCAATTGTTGGATTAACCGGGATGATTTCATAACCTGCATCCATCATGGCCTGCGAGACCATAAATGAAGTACGCCCTGGATTATTTGATAAACCAACGACGGCAATTCGCTTATTTGTTTTTAGGATCTTGCCGATTTCTTCTCGAGTCGGGTTTTCAATTGCCATGTAGTTCTCCCCTTTGCAATTTATGGTATATCTCTATTATAGAAGATGTATGAGCAGAGAAAAACTATTTCGCTCAAAGCTCTTGTGAGAGCCAAGACATCTCTTTTATTACAAGCTCAGTCATAAGGAATATTATCCCCCGCATCTTTTGCCTTTATGTATCGTGAACCACTAGCGAGTTGCGCTTGTTCGAAAATTAGTTCCTCCCAAACTTTCTCAAAAGTGACAGCTTCATTTGCAGGAGTCCCTGCTTTTATCTGCTGTTTGGAAGCACGTTCTCCATCTCTTCCAATGACAGTAAGAGGAAGATTTGGGAAATTGAATTTGTCTAATTGATTGGCACTAGAAACCATGTTGCGAATCTCGCTACCGACAGCACGATACAAATCAGGACTTGTATCATGATCCAACAAAGCTGATTGAATATCATTCTCCCATTTACAGAATAGTTCCGGCAACTCTGGTTGAATTTCTGCGATCAATTCTTCTTTCGTCATTTTTGCGTAAGTGGTCTATTTCTTTATCCAACCTGCTCTAGATTTACATATTTTGCTTCTTAGTAGCCTCGCTTCTATTTTATCTATTTGTTATAATTTTCTTAATTAACTGAAGGGAGATTTCAATATGTCAAAAATCCTACGATTGATCTCATCAAACGGGAGGGACGTATGACTTTAATTTAACTGTACCCCCTCCTATCTTTCTATTATCGGAACTTACATTGAAAGTTGGAGGAACATGTCATCTCATTCAACACGAAATCTTACCCTTTTATTCTGGGTGAACTTTTTTGGTACCATCAGTTTCTTGCAACCGGTTCTTACGCTTTTTTATGTAAAAAACGGATTAAATGAAGCTGATATCCTCATCATTTTGATGTGCTGGAGCGGCGCTGTCTTTATCGGTGAAATCCCAACAGGAGTTTTCGCGGATGCATATGGAGCTAGAAATGCATTTCTAATAGGATCCATCATCAAGATAAGCAGTATCGGCATTCTTTTAATGGCAGATAGCTTAACAATGTTTATGCTGTTTAGCATCTTAAATGGATTATCGGTCACCTTTTTTTCTGGTGCAGACGAAGCATTAATTTATGAGTCATTAAAGAAAGATAAAAACCATCACAAAATGGATGAAGTCATGGGGAAAATTCAATCAGCGGGATTTATAGCTATGATGATTGCTGTTCTAGTTGGATCATTTCTTGCTAAAGATTTACAGAGCGAACAATTTCAGCTACTTATTCTCTTCAGCATCATTTCTTATATTATTGAATTCATTCTCCTGCTATTCATCCATGAACCATCAGGCAAGGTAGAAGTTAAAGGGACATCTTTACAAAATGTAATTGAAGGGATTCAGGTGATTAAGAAAGCACCTCAACTGTTATTCCTGTTCCTAAACTTTACGCTCGTCTTCATTCCTACCGTTGCGGTGTTTCAAAAATTTGATCAGCCATTGATGATTAATGCTGGTCTGCCTGTCTACATCATTGGGCCTATTTATGCTGTTGGTGCATTACTTGCATTCTTTTCATCTAGAAGTATCAATATGCTTCATAGGAATTTCTCTTATAGGGTGCTTATGTACTTTTCTGGTTTTCTTTCAGCATGCGGGCTAGTCGTCGCTGCAATTTTTCAGAATCAGCTCTGGGTTATTTTGTTTGTCGTCTTGTTTTTAAGATGGGTAGGCGCCATTAGATATCCGATTTATTCCAAGTTGAGTAATGACCTCATCCCTTCTCACATAAGAGCAACTACGATCTCTTTGCTATCCATATTAGATTCTGTATTTGATTTAGTTGTCTTCACATTATTAACATTGTTTGCAACCAGCGGCATTCAGGGTATTCTCATCGGATCAGCCATTGTCGCACTGATAGGATCAACTCTTCCAGTTCAAATCAATAAAAGGCGAGCAAAACTGGGATCCAGTCTAATAAATCGGTAAATAAATTTCCAGAATGGTTTGCAATTTATAAGAGGCGATGCTATTATATATTTAAACCATTTTACTATTAATATATTTAGGATTTAAATTAGCTGTAGCTTCGAAAGAGGGTAACAAAGTTAAATCCTCTTAAAAAGCTGCAGTTTTTTAATGTAAACGTATTACAATGGTAAATGGTGAATTTTAAATTATGTACGATGAGGTACATTAGGAGGCAATTTTTTATGCAAAACGGTAAAGTAAAATGGTTCAACGCTGAAAAAGGTTTCGGTTTCATCGAAGTTGAAGGTGGAGACGACGTATTCGTACACTTCTCTGCAATCAATGGTGAAGGTTTCAAAACACTTGACGAAGGCCAAGAAGTTAACTTCGAAATCGTAGAAGGTAACCGCGGACCACAAGCAGCTAACGTAACAAAAGCATAAATCGCTTTACAAGCCCCTGACGATCTTTCGTCCGGGGCTTGTTTATTTTCTATAAATGATTAAATCCTTTATTAGACCAATCATCCAATACGTTATGAACAAGCATGTTATTGTTGAACCAAACAAGCACACCCTCAGAATGCACGGTATTTCGACTACTCACTTTTTTATATCCATTCGATTCTAAAGAGGAAAGAAACTCATAACAGCTGTGAATTTCGTCGGTTTATTTCCAAAGAATAAAAGATCATTATCGGACACAAATTTAGTGTCCCATTCTTCAAGAACTTCTTCTGATAATCGGTTATTTTCCACTCGTTTTATTTCCAATCCTCACTCGCCCTTTCAATCAAAGTCTTATCAATTACGATGCTTATTAGAAGAGAGCTTTTTACTAAGGAGTATTTCGTCATGAATTGGTATGTTTTGATGGCCAGTTAATGGAATCTCAGGCTTTACTTGACGAGCTAAATCAACCGCTCCCCTAGCAACTCCTTTCATTCTGTATCTCTTTCGCTGATAAAATTCAAAAGCGCTAAGGTTATCGTTGGTTGTGATCACCTTCATTTCGGAACATCCATTCTCGACTGCCACAAGCTCTATTCTCATCAATAACCGACCGCCAATCCCTTCCTTTTCAATCAAACTATCAAGTGAAATGATTTCAACGTGATCTTCATACAATCGATAGGTTGCAACACCTATTATCTCTCCATCTGAATCATAAGCTATGAATCCATCTAATTCATGTAATATATACGTTCCGGTAGAGATCACCATTTCTGTGCTGCCCCACAATTGAACAAACAATCGGGACAACGTCTCTCTATTACAATGATTAATGGGCAAAATACGGTATCCAGCAAAATCATAAGCCATTAGGATGCAGTCGTTCCAAGAACCTTCATGCAATTCATGTTTAGGAAGGATACCTAAATTCGCAAAACCCACCTGCTGATAACACCGTATCGCTCTCTTATTCCAGTGCTGTGGATCCATAACAACAAGAGAACCTTTTAAAGTTCTTTCAATATAATACACAACTGATTGAATGAGCTTTTTCCCAATATTTTTATTCCAATATGAGGTTTCCCCGATAAACTGGTCCATTCCATATGAATGATCAGGGAGCTTGATCCTCTCTACCTCTGCTAACAAATAAAACTGTATGTATCCGATCGGAATATTATGAAACAACACAAGGCATCTTACTTCATCGTCTTCTATAAAAAAATCTTCCAAAACTTTTTCTCTTGTATATGGCCGGTCTCTTCCTTCGTAATAAGCAAGAACTTGTTGATCTGTTAACCACTTTAATAGAAAAAGTTCATCCCCTTCTTGAAGATAACGAATACTTAACTCATCATGTTTGATAATGAAATTCATCTTTTCAACCTCCATTACACGCTTCATTCTATAACTGATGCAAACCCCTAACCATACTACTATCGGTACTTTTTACACTAGAGTGAATGCCTGATTGATGATTATTCTAAAAAAAAATAAAAAAATACGCATAAAGAGTAATACTTCTCCCCTATTTAGGGTATACTAGTAAGTTTAGGTTGTATCAATATCAAGATGAGTATGTTACACTTATAGGAACTTATTAGAGATGGAACTTGATAAACATATATGGGAAAATACATGATTGACCACCAAAAACAAATTGTCCATAGGACCGCCTACGCTGGTGATGAGTGTCATTTACCCGAGACGCCGATCAAAGATCGTTCAGAAGCCAACCATGAAGAAGAACTTCTCGTTTTTCTTAGACAAAAAGGCTATCGCAAATGTGCATCCTGTTTCTTTGGCTCAACTTTTGAAGAACATTATGAATTTGACAATCCTCCAAAATACGTATAAACGTTCATTGACTATATAAAGCAAATAAATCAATAGATAAATTTGTCAAAGACAAGGATCAGCTGATCCCTGTCTTTTTATTTTGGAATAGTTACATATGATCGTTCATTTCTCAAGTTTAAGGCTGATTAATTTGAAAGAAGCATTATATATATCTGTTTCACTCTTTTATTGTGAGCGTTTTCAAGATATAATGCAATTGGTCGCTCTTTTCTGAACACTTTTTCTATTCAAGAGTTTGTATTTTCATGTTACATAAAGGGGGTTGATATGTTATATTCATAACTATGTTTTTATAAAAATACGTTTTAGTTGATAGAAAATCCGTTGCAAAACGACAGAGGTGACACTACGTGAACAGTACTCATCAAAGAAAAGTAACTTCAGAAGGATTATTAAAATTTATTATCCCATCTCTCATTGGTATTTTCTTATTCATGATTCCCATACCAAATGATGAAGGTGTTACGATTCCAATAGCAAAACTAGCTGGTTGGCTCCAGGGCCTATTTGGGACAGCTATCCCTTTCTCTCTTCCCGCAATTATGACCATTGTTATTACAATTACAGCAGTACTTAGTTTCCTAGCAGTAGTAGCTAAACCTGATTGGATTACGAAGAGTTCTTTCCTGACGAGTCTATTACAAGTATCAGGTATTTGGTTACTTGCTCGTATTCTGGGTATGATTTTCGCGATATTAACACTATTTAAAATTGGTCCAGAATGGGTTTGGTCAGACGCAACTGGAGGATTATTACTAAATGATCTCATTCCTATTCTTTTTTCTGTATTTTTATTTGCAGGGCTTTTCTTACCTCTTCTACTAAACTTCGGTTTGTTGGAATTTTGCGGGACCCTTCTTACGAAAATAATGCGTCCGATTTTCACTCTACCAGGTCGTTCTTCAATTGATTGTCTTGCTTCGTGGATGGGTGATGGTACAATCGGTGTTCTTTTAACGAGTAAACAATATGAAGATGGTTATTATACGAAACGAGAAGCAGCCGTCATTGGCACAACATTCTCGGTAGTATCGATCACTTTCAGTATTGTTGTACTGCAACAAATGAAACTTGAGGAATACTTCTTACAATATTATTTAACGATCGTATTAGCTGGAATTGTGGCAGCTGTTATTATGCCGAGAATCCCACCCCTCTCAAGGAAACCCGATACTACTTACGAAACAGAAGCAGATGCTCCTGATGATACGATACCTGAAGGCAAATCTCGTTTTCAGTGGGGAGTAATCCAAGCAACAAGAACAGCGGTAGATAATCGTGCCTCGAACGTTATCAAAGGCGGATTTCAAAATGTACTCGACATGTGGATGGGCGTTATTCCAATTGTTATGGCGATCGGGACCATTGCTTTAATTATTGCTGAAACAACACCACTATTCAGTTATCTTGGTGCTCCGTTCGTTCCTATTCTAAATTTAATGCAAGTTCCTGAAGCTGCTGAAGCAGCTCAAACTATGGTAATAGGTTTTGCAGATATGTTCTTACCAGCCATAATTGGTGCAGATATCGAAAGCGACCTTACTCGCTTTGTTATCGCTAGTCTGTCTGTTACTCAGCTAATTTATATGTCTGAAGTTGGTGGCTTGCTCTTAGGATCAAAAGTTCCTGTACGATTTATTGACCTATTTATTATTTTCATTGAACGTACGATTATTTCTTTACCTATTATCGTAGTCATGGCACATATTATTTTCTAAATTAGTAAATCCGGGACAAATAGTTCCGGATTTTTTATTTTGTTTCTTGCTATTATTTATATAATTGATACTTTTAAATAGCATTTTTATATTTTTTTATTATAAATACGGTATATGAAATTTTTAATTTGCGTAAAAAAACAGCGGCATATTAGCCGCGTTTTTTTATTCTTTATCAAACAAAATAACAATTTTTCCTTTAGCATGATGTGATTCACTTAGTTCGTGTGCTTCCTGAATGCCTTCTTGACTAAATGGGAAACGGTGACCGATCGTCGCTTTAATATGACCGTTTTCCATTAATGAAGAAATTTCTTTTAATTGTTCTCCATTTGGTTCAAGCCATACGTTTCCTGAGCGAACACCTTTTTCCTTCGCTTTCTCTTTATCAGGCTCTCCTACAATCGAAACCAATCGACCTCCACCACGGAGAACTGTAAAGCTTTTTTCTTGAATTTCGCCACCCATCGTATCAAGAACTACATCATATTCTTCTAATTCTTCTGAAAAGTCCTCTTCACGATAATTAATAACTCGATCTGCTCCAAGTGACTTTAGATAGGCTTCGTTTTTGCCACTCGCTGTTGTCGCAACATATGCCCCTTTGTGTTTTGCAAGCTGGATGGCAAAACTACCGACACCACCGGACCCAGCATGAATTAACACCTTTTCATCTTTTTGAAGATCAGCGAAATCAATTAAGCACTGCCATGCGGTTAAACCTACAAGCGGAACCGATGCTGCTTCTTCATATGAAATATTATCTGGAATGAAGGCAAGCAAATGATCATCTACCACGACTTCTTCTGCATATGTACCATTTGCAGTTGTTGCGGGTCTTGCAAATACTCGATCTCCTTCTTTGAAACCTTCTACGGCTGAGCCTACTTCTTTTATGACACCTGCAATATCCCAACCAAGGATAATTGGAAATTGAAAAGGGAGCATTTCTTTCAAGTAGCCTTCCCTCAATTTCCAATCAATTGGATTGATCGACGTTGCATAACTCTCTACAACAACCTGGTTTTCTCCTGGAGAAGGTGAGGCTACCTCTTTTTCAACTAACTGATCTTTTCCTCCATACTGTTCAATAACAACTGCTTTCATAGTAGAAACTCCTCTCAATCATTGATTCTCTACTATGTTCCCGTTATATCCCTCATTCTAAACAGACTAACTTTCAATACGTCCGAATTTAGAGAGTGTTATTAAGTTCTGAACTGTTAAAAATCCCTGCCATTCTTTTTTTGCGCCTTCCCAACTGTCTTCGTATTGTCCCCATGACCAACTTGGTTCCCAACTGCCATTAGAAAGTTGTTTTTGAATTAAATAATCCAAATTCACTTGAAGCTCTTGATTGAGCTCTTTAGCAAAAGGGGATTGATCAGACTCAACAAGAACAACGGGCTGTACACCATAATGATCCCATTTTTCAGGACGATCTATGATATATGGCAATTTCTGCTTAATTTTCTCGTGAATTTTTTTGTTGATCTCACCACCAGCTAACTGAGCTAAACGAAGATAGCACTGTACCTCGTGAATTTCGTATTCATTTAGGCTATCCAGGTGATTCATCACTTTAGCCAATGATTTTGAAGTGATCGGATAATTACTCCCATAGTGTAAAAAATACCCTACAATTTCTGCATCGGGATTGGCAGAATAAGTGACTTCTCCTTCCGTTACCTTCCACCACGGAGCGTGTGGCACTGAATTCACTGAATGAGGTACAGCTTGCCAACTCTGCTTATCAACTTGATATGTACTTCTCAAATAGTGAAGACCATCCTTAACAAACGGGTGATCAGAATCGAGGTCAAGCTGACTCATGTATTGAAAAGCAACTGAGGTGGCCATAGGAGAAGACTCTTTCAGGCGAAAATCAGGTTCAAGATTGTTCCCAAATCCCCCATCTTTATTTCGGAATTCTTCCAGTTCTTTGAGCACACTTTCTTTGTCGCCATTTCCTTTCCAAAAAGCATAATACTCTCGATCAACCGGCCTCGCATGATTACGTACAAAGGAACATGCTGCTTCAAAACGGTCTTGTGATAATATCTTCACATTAATCAACCCTTTCTACCTTTTCGGTCACTTATAGCTAATTTCTGGACAACGTTGTCATTTCCTTTTATCCCTACTTGAATTTATTTGTAAGAATAAGTAGAGTGTTATTAGAAAGAAGATTTCGACAAGGAGGATGCTTATGAATATTATTATTTTTGGTGCTGGTGCACTTGGTACATATTTCGGGTTAAGATGGTCTGAAACTGGGGAAAACGTCTCCTTTTATGTTCGTGAAGGAAGAAAAGCGCAAATTGAACAAGAGGGGTTGCAAGTAATAAGTGTAAAAGGTAATACGAAGATGCGCTCTCCTAAACTCATCACAAATGCGTCTGAAGTATCTTCGGTTGACCTTGTTCTTCTGGGCGTTAAAGGGTATCACCTTGAAGATAGTCTTCCAGTTCTCAAAGAGTTTGTTGCGAAAGGAGCAAAGGTTCTTCCTATACTAAATGGAATTGAACATATTTCCATCCTCAAAGATGAACTCGGGGAAGAATCAGTACTCGGTGGATTATCATATATTATTGCTACTCTTGATGACCACGGGCACGTACAACATACGAGTGAACTACATGACCTAATCTTCGGTCCGCTCCACCCTTCCCAAGAAAAGATCTGTGCTTCAATAAGCAAAATGAATGAGCATGCGAATTTTAATTCTCAATTAACTTCAAACATCGAAGAAGAGATGTGGAAAAAGTATATGTTCATTTCAGCGATGTCTGGTGTAACTACGGCTGGGGATTTTCACACGGGCATCATAAGAGATGTACCCGAAACCCTCAAACTAGTTGAAAATGTGATGAATGAGATCAGAACACTTGCATCACAGTATGACATACACATCAATCAAGAAGATATTGATCGCCGCATGAAGTCATTCCAATCCCTTCCTTACGAAGCGACTTCTTCCATGCATCAAGATAAAAGAAAAAAGAACAAGCTAGAAGTCGAGCATCTTCAAGGAGGGGCGCTTCGTCTTGCTGAGCAGGTAAAGCTGAAACTTCCTTATACAGAAACGCTTTATCGTTTAATAAAACCGTACGAAATTCAAAAAAAATAAACCAGCATAAGAAAAAGCGAGGATGAATCCTCGCTTTTTCTTATGCTTTTACTTTTGCTTCTGAGGAAAATAATTTCTTTGGATTTTCTTCAAATAAAATCGTCAACGTTTCGTCGGATATTCCAGCTGCCTTCAATTTAGGAATGATTTCTTCAAAAATATACGCTGGTTGCCAATTAGCCATGATTTTTTCCACTGCCTCTGGAAGAACTGGTGGGCGCCCCATCCAATAGTTTACGGTATCATGTGATAGCATGATTTGGTTTTCAAATCCGCTATTCAATAATCCAATTAACGTAATAAGACGTTCTTTATCATAAGGAGCACCAACGAGTCCCTGTATGCCAAAGCGGTCAAAACCGATATTTACCCCCATTTCTAAAGTCTTCAAATGATAAGCAGCATCTGTATTTCCACACATATGACCAATGATGATGGATTGTGGGTGGACACCTTCTTCAATCAAAAGCTGTGCTTGCTCAGGCCCCATTGTCCCCTCTTGTGTATGCGTTAAAATTGAAATGCCCGTTTCTTTATGGACACGTGCAGCGGCTTTAAAAAACATCATTTCATAATCTGTAATTTGATCTTTACTAGAGGCTAGTTTAATAACCCCTGGTTTAATTCCAGTTGTTCCAATCCCATCCGAAATTTCCTTGCTAAACATCTCATAAATATCTTCTTCTGCCGTTCCAAGACCCTGTCTAAATTTGAAATAAGGGGTCGCACCTTCCCCTTCATAGTAGTATCCGGTCGCACAAATTATTTGTAGTCCTGTTTCAGTTGATATTGTTCGAAGAAGTTCCGGATTTCTACCACACTCGTTCGGCGTAGGATCCACTACCGTTTTCACACCGTGTGCCATGACACTTTCGGCAACTGATATACCTACCTGAAGTGCTTCTTGAAAATCAAATGCTCCAAGAGAAACATCCCCACTAAAACCAGGATAACCAAATGCAAAATGCTCATGAACTAGCGTTTTCCCGAGCTGCTCTACCGGAATTGGACCCGTCACTGTTTCTACTGTTTTCCCCATATTATTTCACTCCTTCTGCTTTTTGACGCTCGTTATCCTGGAGTTTTCTCCATAAAATCTTTCCACTACTCGTAGTTGGAAATGCATCCATAAACTCAATCATTCTTGGATATTTATAAGCTGCCATTTGTTCTTTGGACCATTCGATAATCTCTTCTTCCGTGACTTTTCCTTTATCACCCTCGTTTAGAATGACAAAAGCTTTAACTGTTTCACCTCGACGAGGATCAGGAACACCGACAACGCAAGCTTGCTGAACAGCTGGGTGCTTATATAAGATTGACTCGACTTCTGTTGGCCACACTTTAAAACCCGAAGCATTGACCATTCGCTTTACGCGATCAATCATAAAAAAGTATCCTTCTTCATCATAGCGTCCTATATCACCCGTTCGGAAGAAAGACTTCCCATCAAGGTCTATAAACGAATTGCGATTTTCATCCTCTCGATTATAGTATCCATCAAACACTTGCGGGCCGTTCACTACGATTTCACCTGGCTCACCTGGTCCAAGCTCTTTCATTGTATTAGGATCGATTACACGAGCATCCACGTCGAATGAAGGAACGCCTAAGCATTGAAGTTTTGGAAAATCAGGTGGATTGAAATGAGTGTGAGATATCGTTTCAGATAAACCATACCCTTCTATAAATCGTAAGCCTGTTAAGTTATATAATTTCTCCCCAACAGCTGCTGGTAAAGGAGCACCGCCCCCAGCTAGTATTTTTAGTGATGAAATTGAATAGTTTGGTAGATTAGGGTTTGATAGAAAATCAATCAGCATTGTACTAATATTAACCCAGTTAGCAACCTCATATTTTTCAATAAATTTAGCAGCCAAATCCCGATCCCAACGTGTCATGACTACCATTGGAGCCCCGCTATAAATGGGAGCATGCATGCTATGGAGCATACCTGTCACATGAAATAAAGGTAGCGTTACAAGATGCATGCCATCTGCTGTGATATTCATCCATTGAGATGCTCCTACAGCATTTGCTTGAAGCGTGCGGTTTGGATGAATGCATCCTTTTGGAAGACCCGTTGTACCAGATGTATAGGGCATGACCGCAACGTCATGAATAGATCTTACATATTCTCCAGGTGAATATTGGTGATTGACTACATCTTCCCACGTATTATGATTCGCCTTGTCCACTCTTCTAGCTTCTAGTGAAACTTCTGCTGGTATATCGCTTTCGTTACCGGCATAGTGAGAATAAGCTGCCGTGATAACATTAGTAAGTGTGGTTGCCCCTACTAGAGGTTCTACCTTTTCATAGAGCTCCTGACCTACGATTGCGGTTTTAATATCGCAATCCTTAATATAGAAAGAGAGTTCCTCTGCTGTTAACATTGGATTAATGGGAACAACGACAGCATTCGCTCTTAGGATCGCATAATAGGAAATGACAAACTGTGCAGAGTTCTGCATGAAAAGAAGAACGTTTTCACCCTCAGTGACCTTCAACTGCTCAAGAAAAGCAGCCGTACGATCAACTTCCGTTAGTAGCTCTTTGTATGTTAGTGTTGCTCCGTAATAAATTATTGCTTCTTTATTCGGATATCTTTTGGCCGAAACAACGAGGTTATCATAGATTGTCGTTTCAGGAACGGTAAGTGAATATGGTACTCGTTTAGGCCAGAATTTAAAATGATTTGTTTGCATTTTTTCGATCCCCTTTCAAGTCCACTTAATTTTCTATCTTAACTACTTTTCCGTCTTCAACAGCTCCGATAGCTGGTTTCCAGTCAAATGCACCACCGTTATAAATGCCAGTTAAATGCCAAACCATTTGCTCGTCGGGAAGTGATTGAACACCTGCATCCATGCTTTCCATGATTTTGGCTGGATCGTCAACTGACCCGGCTTCTTTCATCGCATTTACGATGACATGCATCGCTTGATAGTTAAAAGCACCTTCAGCAGTTGGAATCCGCTCGAATCGTTCTTTGTATTGACGAATAAAATTCTCAGCCCCTGGAGCATCACTATCAATAATTGGAAGAGCACCTATCGTACCTTCTAACTGATCAAGCCCGCCTAGTACTGGCTCAATTTCTTCGATTTTTGACTGATCCATCAGCATGAAACCGCCCTCAAAACCAAGCTCTCTTGCTTGTTTAATCACGAGCGCTGTAGGCTGAGAAGGTCCTCCTACAAACATTACATCAGGATTGTTGCTTAATGCTTTTGTCACGATGGAGAAGAAATCTGTATCCTTACTAAAATCAATAGAGCCTTCAAATACAACTTCTCCCCCATTTTCTTCCCATACCGGCTTTAATGCTTCTGTCCAATCTTTACCATATTGAGAGGAAGTAGGCAGAAGAGCTATTTTCTTTCCAAATCGCTCCATTTGATAGTCTGTAAAAGGCTCAGGATAAGCATTGTAAGCTGGCGGAACCCCTAATGTCAGCGAATTATTTTGTTCCATAATTTTCGGTTCACTCGTATAGGCTGCAATAAGAAAGTCTTCTTGTTCGTTAAATACTTGAGTAGCGAATACGCCTCCACTATGAGGAACAAAAATAATTGGCGTATCATTTTCTTGTACAAGTCTTCTTGCATTTGTACCTGTTTCATTCGGTAGATATTGATCGTCTAGTGTCACAAGGTTAATGCCATATTGTTTGCCATTCACTTCGAAACCTTCTTGATTAATCTCATCTACGGCCATTTCTAATCCGCTCAACGTATTTTCCCCATAATATGCTGCAGGTCCACTTAGTGGGCCACTAAACCCAATGTTGACCGTGTTCTCTGCAGAAGATGTTGCATCTGCATTTGTACTAGTGTCTTTTGATTTATTTTCATTAGAAGATCCTTCTGAATTACTGGAGTTACTAACGGATCCCGCCGCACAACCGCCCACAACCATCAGTCCAATTAACACCATCATAAATACAAAAAGCTTTTTCCCAATTTTCATCGCTATCCCCCCTATACTAATCGATTCCAATTATGCTCCAATATAAGCTTTTCGAATCTCATCATTAGACAAAAGTTCTTCCTTGCTTCCTTCTAGTACAATTTTGCCACTCTCAATGACATAACCCCGATCAGAAATCTGGAGTGCTGCATTTGCATTCTGCTCTGCCAACAGAATCGTTGTTCCCTGCTCATTGATATCCTCGATAATGTGGAACATTTGCTCAACGATCAATGGCGCTAGACCTAATGATGGTTCATCAAGGAGAAGGACTTTCGGCTTGGCCATTAATGCGCGACCAATGGCAAGCATCTGCTGTTGACCACCACTTAGAGATCCAGCTGCTTGATGGCGCTTATCGAATAAAATAGGAAAAAGAGAATACACCTCCTTTAACTGATTTTCCATTTCCTTTCGATGCTTTCGATGAACATAACTACCCATCTTCAGATTTTCATAGACAGACATTTGTGGAAATAACTTTCTCCCTTCAGGACACTGGACTATGCCTTCCTTCACAAGAGAGTGAGGCGGTTTTCCCGTTACCTTGCGATCCATAAACAGAACATCACCAGATACTGGTTTCATCAAACCACTGATCGTTCTAAATATAGTGCTCTTACCTGCCCCGTTAGCTCCAAGTAAAACAACCGTTTCTCCTTCGTGAACATTTAAGGAAATCTGGTGAAGAACGTTCGATGCACCGTAGTTGACATTAATTGTGGATAGCTGGAGCATGAGCTGTACCCCCTAGATAAGCTTGAATCACAGCTTCATTTTGGCGAATTTCCTCTGGTCGCCCTTCTGCAATTTTCTTCCCGTGGTTCAAGACCACAATCTGATCTGCTAGACTCATAATCATCGGCATCTTATGCTCAATAAGACAAACCGTAATGCCGTGGTCAGCCATCTTCCTCATTAAATACGCAAGTCCATCTGTTTCATCTGGATTCACTCCGGCAGCTGGTTCATCAAGAAGAACCATTTCAGGATCAGTCGCTAAAGCTAGAGCAAATGCGAGTCTCTTTTTTTCTTCCTGTGATATAAGAGATACAGGATGTTCAACAACATGCATCATTTCAACAAACTTTAGCGCTTCTAATGCCTTTTCGTAGGACTTTTTTTCTTCATCTTTTTCTCTTTTCGTACGGAAAAGCGCATCCCATATTCCGGATTTGGTACGAAGCCTATGGCCGATTAGCACATTATCTAGAACAGTCGATTGTTCAAATAAGTTTGTTGTTTGAAAAGTTCTTCCTATTCCTAGTCTTGCAATTTGCTGTGGAGGTAACTTTGTAATCTCTTTTCCTTTGAAATTAATTCTTCCAGATGTCAGTGGGTGTATCCCACTAATCAAGTTAAAAAAAGTTGACTTCCCGGCGCCGTTAGGTCCAATGATTGCTGTAATGGTCCCTTTTTCTATAGACACATTCACATCTTCAACTGCCGCTAGTCCCCCGAAGCGCTTCGTGATTCCCTCCGTTGAAAAAAACATTAGCCTGCCTCCCCAACGTTCCTTTTAACATCACGCTCTTCCTTAGCGGTTTCCACCTTTTTCTGCCGCTTTTTTTGCATATACGCTTGAATACTACCTGATATTCCACGAGGGTAGTATAAGACTAATAAAACAACTACAGGACCGAAAATGAGCATTCGATACTCTTCAAGAAACTGCAATGATTGCGTAAGAGAGATGACAATGAGAGTGCCAACAATCGGACCTGCTAGAGTTCCAATCCCTCCCACAAGAAGGTACATCAACATCTCGAACGTAACGGTAATAGCTGAGATTTGTGGTCCGATAAACCGAATAAAAGACGCGTACAAAGCCCCAGATAATCCAGCAAATAATGCTGATAGGGTAAAAGCAAGCAACTGATTTTTCATGATAGAAATACCAATCGTTTTCGCAAGCTCTTCACTATTTCGGATCGCAATAAATGTCCTACCAAGTAATGAATGTACGATGCGATAACAAAGAAAAATCGTAAATGATAGAAAAAATAGAGCCAGATAATACTGAGATGTTAACGTATCAAAAGTGATGGGACCGATACTCCCAGGAGCGGGAATTCCAATTAACCCTCGCACTCCTCCAGTTAAACTATCCCATTTATCTATTAGGAGATAGATAATAACGCCTACACACATCGTGTAAATAGCAAAGAAATGTGATTTCGTCCGAAGAGCAACCACACCGACAATAGCGCCTGCTATAGAGGTGATCGCGACAGCAAGAAATAAAGCCATCCAATAAGGCATTCCAGCTTTTGTCGTCAGTAATCCAAGTCCATATGCTCCTATTGCAAAAAATCCTGCATGAGCGAGAGATAAATAACCCACATAGCCCGAAATGATGTTAAAACCGTAGACTGCAATGGACCAAATAAACACAAGTGTTAGTAATTGCAGCACATACATATTTGGGAAAACTAGCGGAAAAAGAACAGCAACACACGCTATCAAAAGTAAAAGGGTTCGTTTTGAAAGAACATTTAGCATTACTGAACCCCCTTAGTAAACAACCCGGTCGGCTTGGCTGTGAGAATCACAACGAGTAAGAGAAACGCAATCACATCTTTATAGTCAGAGGATATGTACGTTGCTCCAATGCTCTCCGTTAATCCAAGTAAATAACCTCCAAGTATGGCACCAGGGATACTCCCCATTCCGCCAATGATGATGATGACAAATGCTTTCATGATGACGAGGTTTCCCATCGTAGGGAATACGAGATTAATTGGCGAAGCAAGTGAAGCTGCTGCAGCCGCTAAACCACCAGCAATCGCGAACGTGAGCCATGCTACCTGATTTGCATTAATTCCTACTAGAAAGGCCCCTTCTCGATTTTGAGCCATGGCAATAATAGCTGCCCCAATCATTGTTTTGGTTAAGAAAAAATGAAGCGCAAGCATAAGGATCACGGCTGCCACGATAATTAAGAGTCTTTGCAGAGTTACCGTTAAACCGAATAAGTTAACGACAGAACCATATGGGGTGTCCATTCTGTGGTATTCTGTTCCCCACATAAATTGACCAAATGCTTCTAGAAAAAGAAGGATACCAATGGCCGCAACCATCATTCTCATCCCATCAGCGCCTTCTAACTTTTTGAAAATAAGCTGTTGAGTCACTACTCCAAGAAGAGCAACGACAGCAATCGATGCAATGATAGCGATCCAATAGTAAAAACCAAAACCTACCATCATCATTAAAGTAACGTAAGCACCCACCATATAAAAAGCACCATGAGCAAAATTGGGAACATGTAAAATACCGAAAACCAGTGTTAAACCAAGGGCAACAAGCGTGTAAACGCTTCCAATTGTAAGTCCGTTAAAAATCTGCTGGAAAAGGAGCTCCATGTTATTCCTCCTCTATTAGATAGGATCCAGACTAAGGGGACGGCGGACTTATGAAGAGGATTCAAGATGTGGGAATTAATCTGGATTGAAGAAATCTTCAATCCAGATTAACAAGTTTATTTACCTTTAAATTGAGGAGCACGTTTTTCTTTAAACGCATTTGCGCCTTCTTTGTGATCTTCTGTCGTTACCATTAAAGCCTGAGTAATACGTTCTTGTTCAAGCACTTCAGATAAAGATGAAGTGAGTGAAGCATCGGCAATCTTTTTAATAAAACCATATGCTTTACCAGGACCTCTAGAAAGCTTATCAGCATATGCCATTGCTTCTTCCTCTAAGCTAGCTAAAGGATAAGTTTGATTTACAATATTTAATCGTTTCGCTTCTTTTGCAGTAATAGGCTGGGCAGAGAAGAAAAGCTCTTTCGCCTTATAAGGACCGATTAAACGCGGAAGGAAAGATAGTCCCCCACCATCTGAAATTAATCCGACCTGAGAGAAACTTAATACGAAACTACTATCTTCTGCTGCTAGAATAATGTCACTAGCGAGCGCTAGATTAAATCCTGCTCCAGCAGCAAAACCATGAATAACTGAAATAATCGGCTTCTCAAGGTCCCTCATCGTAAGAACCAGTTCATTTAACTTACCAATATGTTCATAAACTTCTGTTGAAGAAGTATCCCCCATCGTTTTTACATCACCACCGGCACTGAAAGAACGGCCGGCACCTGAAAGCATAACAACTCGAATGTCGTCGTTTTCTTTCGCATCTTGAATCGCTTTTGTTAGTCCTAAGATCATTTCGGGACTAAACGCATTTAGCGCTTCAGGTCGATTAAGTGTAAGATGAAGCACAGCACCATGCACATTTACTTTAAGATGATCCGTTTTTACTGTTGTTTCCATTTTTAAACACTCTCCTTATTATTTATACGATGAGCCAGCCACCGTCGACTAATAGATCAGATCCAGTCATATAACTCGCTTCAGTTGAAGCAGCAAATGAAATAACGTTTGCAATTTCTTCAGCCTGTCCCACTCGATTCAAAGCGGTATTTCGCTTAATTGACGCCTCAAACCTTTCATTCTTCAAACCTTCTTCTGTTAACGGAGTTTCAACAAATCCAGGGGAAACTGAATTCACTCGAATGTATGGGGAAAGTTCTACCGCCAGTGCTCTTGTAAAATTAATAACGGCTGCTTTCGCTGCACTATAATGAGGAATTTGTGCACCAGCCTTATGCCCTGATAACGAGGCTACATTCACGATAGAGAAATCTACTATTTCTTCCTCTTTCTTTGCGGTTTCTAGCATTAATTTCCCCAGCGCCTTCGAAACGAGAAAAACACTTTTTAAATTCACATTTTGTGCATGATCCCAATTTTCTTCCGTCATTTCAAGAATGGGGGAACCTTGAGACCCTCCAGCATTATTAATTAATACATGAAGAGTTTCAGTACTTTCTTTAACGAATGTTGTTAGGTGATCAATTTGTTCCTGCTTTGTTACGTCAGCTACAAAAGTAAGAACTTTTCCTTCAAGTTCTTTAAGCTCGTTAGCCGTTTGCAACAGCTTAGCCTCTGTACGGCCAACAAGAATAACCGTTCCTCCTTCACTCGCTATCCGCTTTGCAGTCATGGCTCCGATTCCGCTGCCACCCCCGGTTATCACTGCCGTTCGTCCTGAAAACCTTCCCATTTCTTTCACCGCTTTCTAAACTTCGTACTTTAATTTATTGTAGCTTTGTTTTGCAATTAGTCGATTTCGTTCTAGCGAACTTCCAAAGTCATATTTCGAAAGTTCTTGAATAATTAATCCTAATGTTTGTTCCTTTTCATCTTGAGAGAGTACGCTCATAACCAGTTTGCGAGCCGACGTTTCTACTTGCAAAAGAGCTTCTTCAAGGAAAGTTCTAGCTAGCATCTGCTTCAAATCACCGGCTGATTCATCCTTCTTAAATGCTCGGAGAACTGCAGCCTCACTTGCATAAAGCATAATCGCTATATTCGCAAGCTTCATAAGGGATTCTTGATGCTCCATCAGTTCTTTACCATGCTCTTTGTAGGCTACACCTGCACATACAAGAAATACATTTCGTATGCTTTGAATAGCCGCTTCTTCATTTAATAAACGATTGTTCGCCTGCATTAATGCCTGCTTCGCTTTTTCAATGTGCTCTTCAAGAAGAATTTCGCCTTTCATCGCTTTCTTAAATAAATTTCCTGGTATTAACAAACGATTTACTTCATTCGTTCCTTCAAAAATTCGGTTGATTCTGGAATCGCGGTACATCTGCTCAATTGGGTATTCCTGAATAAATCCTGCCCCGCCATGAAGTTGTAATGACTCATCAACAACTTGATCGAGCGTTTCAGATCCAAATACTTTACAAATAGCGCACTCCACGGCATACTCCATCATTTGCTTTCCAACAATCCTGTGGTCTTCTTCGTCATATAAACCTTCCATCACACCTTCAAGTAGAGAGGCTGTCCGATATTGTAGTGATTCTGAAGCATAAATTTTAGCCATCATCATCGCTACTTTTTCTTGAGTAGCTGAAAAACCGGCAATGGTTCGACCAAATTGTTTACGCTCACTTGTATGTTGTAACGCCAGTCCTAGAGCATGTTTTGCTCCTCCAGTACAAGCAGATCCCAGATTAAACCTTCCCAAATTCAAGACATTAAGAGCAATAACGTGACCTTTCCCTTTATCACCAAGAAGGTTATCAATTGGAACTAGGCAATCTTCTAAAATAACCGATCTTGTCGATGATCCTTTTATACCCATCTTCTTTTCTTCTGGCCCAAGAGAAATACCTGGAAAATTCTTTTCTACGATAAATGCCGAGAAGTGCTTTCCTTCTATTTTGGCATAAATAATAAAAGTATCTGAAAAGACCGCATTCGTGATATAAAGCTTTGTCCCATTTAAAATATAATGAGTGCCTTCCTCATTTAAAATAGCCGTTGTTTGGGATGCAAGGGCATCAGAGCCTGCGTTAGGTTCAGTTAAACAGTAAGCACCAATGTATTCGCCTGAAGCGAGTTTCGGTAAATAGTGATTCTTTTGTTCCTTCGTTCCAAAATGTGTAATTGGAAGCGTAGCGATGCAGGTGTGGTTGGATTGAGCGACGCCATAACTACCTGTCCGGCCAACCACTTCTCCTACGATCCCTTTTGAAACTTTATCTAGTCCAAGACCACCATATTTCTCAGGAATGCTATGACCGAGAAGACCAAGATCACCAGCTTTTTTTATCAAAGTTACAACCTTGTCAAACTGTTGATTTTCAATCGAATCTCTATGCGGTTCAACCTCTTTAGTAATAAACTGGTGAGCTGTTTTTGCAATCATTTTATGTTCATCGGTAAAATCTTCTGGTGTGAATATATCTTCTGAACTAGAATGTTGAAACATAAAATCCGCACCAGAATGACTAGACTTGGTTTGTGTCATGATGAACCTCCTCTCGAACCACCGTTTTTTGCGCCTTCACATAAGGGACGATTGAGAAAATCCCTTCGGAAGCAACAAAACTTACTTCTTCTTCAAATCCGTACCTCTTAATCATTTCACCGACTCGCGAGGAAAGTAACACGTCCTCACCGCTTTTCGAACTACCTTCATAAAATGAAACAGCAGCACGTGAGGAATCAGTAAGCTCCCAATCGTGAGTAGTAAGCATTTGATGTATAAGATATCCAGCACCGTAGAAGTCCTCCAAGGCAAATTCGCCTGATGAACCCGAGCAAACAATCACAATCGTTTCCTCTCGGTGACTATCATTGAGCTTTTTTGCAATGGCATGACCGTTCAGTAATGAAGCCACATACACTCGTTTAGCTTCTCTCGTTCGTTTAATTGCTACGGTTCCATTTGTAGTTGATAAAATTAACGTTTTTCCTTTAACAGCTTTCTTTAATTGCAATGGATTAGGATCTAGAAACCCTTCAATTGTTCGCCCTTCATACTCACCTGAAAGCAAATAACTTCCTTCAGGTAACGTTTTCGCTTCTTGCAATGCTTCGTGTTGATCTAGAACAGGAATAACCCGTTCTGCACCAAATTCAAGTGCTGAGGTTATGGTTGATGTTGCTAGAAGAATATCAAGCACAACCGCAATTTTTTCTTCACTAATTTTTGCCTGATCAATATCTTCCTTTTTTAAAACGACATGTATTTTTCCCATATGAACTCCTAACGCTTTACTTTGGCATTGTCACGAGCATGTGCAATTAAACTCGCTACAAACTGATTAAGATGACGAAAGCGTTCATCCGATGTTTGACCCATTTTCCAGCGATAATAGATTTGCTGACAAATGACAGCAAGTTTGAAATAAGCAAATGTTAAATAGAAGTTCATTTGCGAGACATCACGCCCTGATTTAGTAGCATAAGACGCAATAAATTCTTCTCTCGTCATAAATCCATTCATAACAGTTACCGGTGCTTTACCCATGCCCTTTTTTAAGATTTCTGGGTCATCTTGTTGCAACCAGTACCCCATTGCGGCACCAAGATCAGCCAGAGGATCACCAACAGTTGTCATTTCCCAATCGAATAAACCTACCATTTTGCTATAGTCTTCCTGATCAAACATCGCATTGTTTAATTTATAGTCGTAGTGAATCACAGTAGGGCTTTGTGATTTAGGGATATTCGAAGCCATCCATGTCGTCAATTCATCAATACCAGGAATATCATCTGTTTTCGAGCGGTTATATCGTTTGATCCAGCCGTGCACCTGACGTTCCATGAAACCATCAGGGTGAGTTACTTTACTTAAATTTGTCTTCTGATAATCAACACTGTGCAAATCAACTAGCGTATCTACCATCGTTTCTGAGATCCTTCTGCACAACTCTTCAGTAGGTTGAACGCCATCAGGAAACGAGGTGTCAAGCACAATTCCCCTTCTTCTTTCCATAAGAAAGAATGGGGCATCAAGTAAAGTTTCATTATAGATGTATGGTTTTGGTGCTAGTGGGAAAACGGGATGTAATTCTCTTAAAATCGTATACTCTCGTTCCATGTCATGCGCTTTTGGAGCAACTGGACCAAGAGGCGGTCTTCTGAGAACTGCTTCCCACTCACCAATCGATAGTTGATACGTCAAATTTGAGTGACCTGTTCCAAACTGTTCAACTATGAGAGGATCATCACTCAGAGGTTCAATGTTTTCCTTAATAAACCTCTCTAGTTTATTTAGATCGAGCTGTTCTCCATCTCGGACAGGTATCGTATCGTGTGAATAGGTCATACGCCACTCTCCTGATTACGTAATATTCAGTCATTTACCCTTAAAAAACACCACGCTTATAGCAGTTGATAAGATTCCTCAAGCTTACTTCGCAATTCATCCGGTATAACTTCGCTTACTTGTTTCTTAAAATCATAATAGACGACAGTCGCTTCACCTTCAGCTACTACACCATCACTCTCCGTATCCTTTATATAGTGCATGAGTGTAAAGCTTTTTGTGCCAATTCGCTTAACAGTCGTTTCTACATGAAGTGACTGTTTAAAATAAGCTTGTTTTAGAAAATCACATTTCGTAGAAACGAGAATAAATGGCCAATCATCTGTTCCAGAACGTTTACCTAGATAATCAAAAAATTGTACACGTGCTTCCTCGAGGTATATAAAGTAGCTTGTGTTATTAACATGGCCAAGCGCATCCGTTTCACAAAATCTTACTCTCACACTTGTATGAACGCTCATATCGATTCCTCTTTTCTATTACTTATGAGTAAAAGCAGGTTTTCTCTTTTCGATAAATGCTTGAACGCCTTCTTTAATGTCATCTGTTTGGAAAACTTCCTCGAACAATTCCGCCTCAAGCTCAACAGCTGATTCAATTGGAAGATGAGCTCCTTTATTCACAGCGTGCTTAATTCGTGATAAAGCCTGTAGGGATTGTCCGGTTATTTTGGCAGCTAGGCCCTGCGCATAAGCCATTCCCTGGCCCGACAGTACAACGTGATTTACTAGGCCATATCGATCGGCTTCTTCTGCAGAAATCGGTTCTCCTGTAAACATCATTTCTTTTGCTTTTGCTTCTCCAATCAGTCTAGGGAGCCGCTGAGTTCCCCCACCACCTGGGAAAAGACCTAGCTTTATTTCAGGAAGTCCGAGTTGAGCATGCTCTTCAGCAATACGCATATCGCATGTCATCGCAAGTTCACATCCACCGCCGAATGTTAAACCATTAAGAACCGCAATTGTTGGCTTAGGAAAGTGATCAAGATAGTTTAATACCTGATGAGTTTCCATCACGATATCTTTAAACCCTGTATGTCCAATCCACTCAGGAAATTCCTTAATATCTGCACCAGCCATGAATGCTTTATTACCAGCACCTGTTAAAATCACTGCCACAGCATCTTGATTGGCTTCTAACTCTGTAAATACTTCAAAAAGTTCTGTAGATACTTGCTTACTCATCACATTTAAAGGGGGATTATTAATCGTCACAACCGCTGTTTTCTCATGAATTTCATACGTTACCATTTTCATTAATTCTTCACTCCTTCTTTTGTATAGTCATACCAGCCTTTACCTGTTTTTCTTCCTAATGTTCCAGCTTTCACTTTATCTTCTATCGCCTTTGAAGGTTTATCCTCTGGATTACCTGTTTCATTATAGCGTTGCTGCATCACGTAATAACCTACATCAATTCCTGATAAATCCATCAATTCAAACGGACCGATCGGATGATTTAAGGCTTTTCTACAGATGAGGTCAATATCTTCAAAATCAGCGATGCCCTCCTCATATAAATACATCGCTTCTTTTTGTAAGGCACCAAGAATGCGATTCGCAACAAAACCGGAAATCTCTTTCTTTAACAATACACCTGTTCGATTAATTTGCTCACAAACAGCCATTGTAAGCTTAGCTGTTTCTTCCGACGTTGCATCGCTCATAACAACTTCCACACAATCCATCACTAGTGGTGGGAAGAAAAAGTGCATATTCACAACTTTATCTTTACGATTCGTTGCGGACGCAATTAACGAGTTCACAATCGTTGAACTATTCGTAGCAAGAATTGTATTCGGATCAGCTAGTTGATCGAGCTTTTCAAATACCTCTCGTTTCACATCTAACTTCTCTACAATTGCTTCAATGATAAAATCAGCTCGAACAGCAGCTTCTTCAAGACTAGTCGTGAATTGCAGGCGTTCAAATGCTGCTGATTTTTGTTCTTCGGTTATCTTCCTTTTTGAAACCCACTTTGACATAATTCCTTCAAGCTTTTCTCCAGCTTCTTTTAGTGCTTTTTCATTGATATCTTGAATGGTTGTTTCATAGCCACCAAGTGCGCAAAGCATCCCAATTTGGTGACCCATTGAACCTGCTCCCAATACTGTGATGTTCTTGACTTCATCGATTTTCATACCTTTTCCTCCTTAATTAACTAACCGGTTAGAATGTTTGGATCGAAAGCGTTTACATTATAGTGAAATGAGAAAGGAAAGCTTATTCGCTTTCCTCTATTCCGTTTAGTACCATATCCACAAAAATGCTAGCTACTTCCTTATCTGAAACTGGACCGTTTGGTTTATACCACTGATACGTCCAGTTTGTAATGCCAAGAATGGCAAACGTCACAATCCCAATATTGAGATCACTTTTGAATTCTCCGTTTTCAACACCTTGTTTTAATAGATCCTGAAAGTAATAGCGAATTTGATCACGCTTTGGAAGAATTTCGGCTAAGTTTTCTTCTTTCAAGTTTTTCATCTCACGGAAGAAAACTCGTGCACTATGACCTTCTAATTCGACGTTGTGAATTAACATGTACACCATATCGTATAGCTTAGTTTTACAATCTTTCGACACATCTTCTAAAATTTCCTTTTGTTGCTTAATCATTCCGTCGATATAAGAAGAGTGAATATCCATCAGCAGTTCTTCTTTACTCTTAAAATAGTAATAAAATGTGCCCTTCGTTACGCCAATGGCATCGACAATATCTTGAATTGACGTTTCACTAAAGCCTTGCTTCTCAAAAAGCTCAATACTTTTGACAGTCAGTTTGTGTTTCATGCTAGTACCCTCTCAATCTATCAATGTTCATTGATTAAGATTATATCATATGGAGGCTACTCAGAAGCATCCTTAGCTATACTTGACGTGCTTCATCGCGAATGGATCTTCTTAAAATTTTCCCTACGCTAGTTTTAGGGAGCTCGCTACGGAATTCGACGATCTTTGGCACTTTGTATGGAGCCATTTCATCCTGACAATAAGAAACAACTTCTTGCTCTGTTAATTCAGCTCCTGGCTTCTTAACGATAACCGCTTTGACAGTTTCACCACGATAAGGATCCGGAACACCTACTATGACAGCTTCCATAACAGCAGGATGTTCATATAGAACCTCCTCAATATCACGCGGATAAATATTATACCCACTAGCAATAATAAGGTCCTTTTTGCGATCAATAATGGAAATATACCCATCGCTGTCCATCTTTGCAATATCGCCTGTATATAGCCAACCATCTCGCAATGTATTAGCCGTTTCTTCTGGCATGTTCCAGTACCCTTTCATAATTTGTGGTCCTTTAATCACCAGCTCCCCTGACTCACCAAACGGAAGCTCTGTTTTCCCTTCACCTAGGTCGACAACCTTATAATCCGTTGAAGGAAAACCAATTCCAACACTACCAGGCTTACGTTCACCGAATGGGGGATTTACATGAGTCGTCGGTGAAGCTTCACTCAATCCATATCCTTCGAGTATTTTGGCCCCAGTTTTCCTCTCAAATTCCTTCATTAATCCAACGGGCATTGGGGCGCTTCCGCTATTACAGGTCCGAATGCTACCGAGATTATACTTTTCTGCATCAGGATGGTTTGTAAGTCCTACATACATCGTTGGGACGCCTGGAAACATTGTTGGTTTTTCAGTTTCGATCGTCTTCAATACTTCATCAACATCGAATCTTGGTAAAATCACGCTCTCCGCACCAATTCGAATTGATAAATTCATACAAGACGTCATTCCAAAAACGTGAAATAACGGAATGACCGTTAGGCACTTCTCTTCACCAAAGATAAACTCTCCTTTAAAGAATTCAAGGCTTTGCTCTACATTTGCAATTAGATTACGATGAGTGAGCATTGCTCCTTTTGATCTCCCAGTTGTCCCGCCAGTATATTGAAGAACAGCGATTTCTTCCTTTGGATCGACAGAAATTTCGTTTAGTTGCTGAGTTGAGCTTTGAATAAATTGGTCAAAAGGCATATCTGGAGCGAAAGATGCCTCAGTAGGCTGAAGGGAAACAACAATAACGTTTTTCACACTCGTTTCATTCTGTATCGCTTTTAATCTTGGATAAAGGGCATCATAGATCACAATCGTTTCCGCACCTGAATCCGCTAATATGTACTGAAGTTCGCGTTCAACGAGCATTGGATTAATTTGTGTAATGGTTCCTCCTGCTCTTAATACACCATAGTAGCTAATAGCAAACTGTGGACAGTTTGGCAGCATGAGGGCGACACGATCTTTTGGTTTCATTTGTGAGGTATTCTGAAGCGCAGAACCAAATGCTGAAGAAAAGTGCCCAAGCTCACGGTACGTTATTTTTTTCTGATAGAAAGATAGCGCAACATGATCTGGATAATCGTTCACTGTTTTCATTAACATATCTTGAAGTGAAATGTTCGGGATATCAATCGTACTGGAAATCGATTCAGGGTAATGCTTAAACCAACTCTTATGCTCGTTCATGCTTACACCTCCGAATAATTAAAACGTTAATCCTCCTCCGTCAACAAGAAGGCTAGTTCCTGTTACGTATGAGGCCTCATCCGAGACTAGAAACAGCACGGCGTTTGCAATTTCTTCTGGTTGTCCTACCCTTTTTAGTGCATTGGCTTTTGAGATAATGGGCCATTTACGATCGTCTTCCTTCCATGGTGTAACAATATTCGTATCGATAACACCTGGACACACAGCATTCACTCGAATATTCTTACCTCCGTATTCAAGTGCAGCATTTTTCGTTAATGTAATCACCCCGCCTTTAGAGGCATTGTAAGGGGCCATGAATTTTTTCCCCTTTAGTCCTAGAAGGCTAGATGTATTAACAATGGAACCACCATTTCTTTTTTCCATTAACGGAATACAGAATTTCATTCCTAGAAAAACGCCTCGTAAATTAATCGACACGACACGGTCCCATTCATCAACGGACATATCAGCTAACTTTACTTCTTCATTACTAACACCAGCATTATTAAAAAGAATGTCGAGTCCACCATAATGCTTTCCACATTCTTCTACAAGCGCTTTCATATCTCCTTCATTTGCTGTGTCTGTTTTTACAAAAATGGCATCACCTCCCATTTTCTTCACTTGTTCGACAGTTTCCTCTCCAGTTTCAGAGTGAATATCTGAGATAACTACTTTCGCCCCTTCATTTGCAAAGCGAATGGCAGTCGCTCTTCCAATTCCTCCTCCGCCTCCAGTAACAATCGCGATTTTATCCTGCAGCCTCATTTTACGCCTCCCTTATTCTCTTTCAAGTATTGTAGCGATCCCCTGACCTCCACCAATACAAGCTGTAATCAGCGCATATTTTCCATCTCTACGATCAAGCTCATAAACTGCCTTTGTGGCTAAAATCGCTCCTGTTGCACCTAATGGGTGACCATGAGCAATAGCTCCTCCGTTGACGTTCAGCACATCATGGTTCATGTTAAGTTCTCGATCACATGCAAGTACCTGTGCAGCGAACGCTTCATTAATTTCAATTAAATCCATTTCCTCAAGAGATAATCCAGTTTGCTGCATAACTTTATTTGTAGCAGGAACAGGTCCAATTCCCATAATATTAGGATCTACTCCGCTTACAGCATATCCTTTAACTACGGCAAGTGGTTTCAAACCGAGCTGCCCTGCTTTTTCACGCGACATGACAATGAGAGCGGATGCCGCATCATTTAAGCCTGAGCTAGATCCAGCTGTCACCGATCCTCCCTTCTTAAAGACAGGTGCCAAGGAAGAAAGCCGTTCCAAAGTAGTTTCAGGTCTAGGATGTTCATCCTTTGTCACTTCAATTGGGTCACCCTTACGAACAGGAACATGAACAGAAGCAATCTGCGAGTCAAAATATCCCTCTACCATAGCTTTACCCATTCGTTCCTGACTTCTTAGTGCAAACTCATCTTGTTCTTCTCTAGAAATTTGATATTTCTCTGCCAAATTCTCGGCTGTAATTCCCATTGGAGGATCTCCAATTTCATCAGGGGAAAGCCTGGATTTCATAAAGCGTGGTGGCATTGTACTATATGGTTTTGAAGGCTTTTCCATTAAATAAGGCGCTTGACTCATACTTTCTGCCCCTCCGACAATATAAACGTCTCCGTCTCCCGATTTAATCGCCTGTGCAGCAAGATTAATCGAATTCAGTCCGGATCCGCACTGTCGATCGATTGTTAAACCTGGTATAGAAAGCGGAAGACCAGCCTGCAATGCTGTCAGCCTAGCGATATTTCCGCCACCGCCAATAACATTTCCAAAGATCACATCATCGATTGATTCAACCTCCAAATTGATTCGAGCAACGGCTTCCTTAAGAGCGATTGCCCCAAGCTCGTGTGCTTGAATCCCAGCAAACGCTCCTCCTTGCCTACCAATAGGTGTTCTTACGCTTGAGACAATAACTGCATCACGTTTCATATTAGTTTCCTCCCCCATTACATTGCATGTTGTCCACCATCAACAATTAAAATATCTCCTGTTACATAATTAGAAGCATTTGATGCTAGAAATAGTGCTGCACCTTTTAGATCATCATCTGAACCAAAGCGATTAAGTGGCGTCGTTTCTAACATTTTTTCGCCACCTGCATCAATCAATCCCTTCGACATTTTTGTAGGGAAGAATCCTGGTGCAATCGCATTAACATTTATGTTATAGCCACCCCACTTTACAGCAAGATCTTTTGTAAATGTGATAACGGCTCCTTTACTCGTGTTATAACCAATCGCGTCCATATAGCGTGGATCAGCACCACCAAGACCTGCGACAGAAGCAATGTTAATAATTTTTCCACTTTTTTGGTTAATCATTTCTTTTCCAACGGCCTGTGCAAAGAGAAATGTCCCAGTTACATTAACTTCCATAACTTTATGCCATGCTTGAAGTGGCATTTCAACGACTGGCGCACCCCATGATGCACCGCTGTTATTGACAAGAATATCAATGCGACCAAATTCTTTCATCGTTTCATCTACAATATGCTGAACTTGCTCTTGATTCGTTACATCACATTCAAAAGCTAGAGACTTTACTCCGGCTTTCTGTAGCTCCTCACTAACAGCTTCACAAGCCTCTCGTTTCCTTGAACAAATAACTACATTAGCTCCAGCTTCTGCAAATCCTTCTGCGATTTGCTTACCAAGTCCTCTTCCACCTCCTGTAACAATCGCAGTCTTACCAGTTAAGTCAAACAGTTGCATAACGTTCATCCTATATCCCCCTCGTTATCTATACTTCTTCAATTCTTGTCTTGCTACTGCGCTACGATGCACTTCATCCGGACCATCAGCCAGTCTTAGCGTTCTCGCATTAGCCCAGTGAGCAGCTAGCGTATAATCATCACTAACTCCAGCACCGCCAAAAGCTTGGATGGCGCGATCAATAACACGAAGCGCCATATTAGGAGCCACTACTTTGATCATCGCAATTTCTGCTTTCGCTTCTTTGTTCCCAACTGTATCCATCATATATGCCGCTTTTAAGGTAAGAAGTCTTGCCTGTTCAATTTCAATACGAGAATCAGCGATCCATTCTCGAACAACACCTTGCTCAGATATTTTCTTCCCGAACGCTTCTCGTTCTTGTACGCGCTTACATAAATCTTCAAGTGCACGCTCTGCCGTACCGATTAATCTCATACAGTGATGAATTCGACCAGGACCAAGTCGCCCTTGAGCAATTGCAAAACCTTTCCCTTCTTCCCATAGCATGTTTGTAGCAGGTACTCGAACATCTTTATATTCAATTTCAGCATGTCCGTGCGGTGCGTGGTCATACCCAAAGACAGGAAGAACACGTTTTATTGTAACGCCTTTCGTATCAAGAGGAACAAGAATCATCGACTGCTGTTCGTGCTTTGATGCGTTCGGATCATTTTTGCCCATTACAATAGCAATTTTGCACCTAGGGTCACCTGCACCTGACGACCACCACTTAGTTCCGTTGATAACGTACTCATCACCATCACGTTCGATTCGTGCTTGAATATTTGTAGCATCAGATGACGCAACATCAGGTTCTGTCATTGAGAAGCAGGAGCGGATGTCCCCAGAAAGAAGAGGTTCAAGCCATTGTTTCTTTTGCTCCGCTGTTCCGTAACGGACTAATACTTCCATATTTCCAGTGTCAGGTGCCGCACAGTTAAATACTTCAGGCCCAATCATAGAACGCCCCATTACTTCACAAAGAGGAGCATATTCAGCATTGGTAAGACCTGCGCCATACTCACTATCTGGAAGAAAAAGATTCCATAATCCAGCATCTTTCGCTTTCTGTTTTAACTCTTCCATAATTGGTGGAATGGCAGACCACCTACTATCTTGCGCTGAAAGCTGTTCTTCATAGACTTTTTCATTAGGGTATACATTCTCATCCATAAATGCGGTTAATTTTTCAAGATACGATAAGCACCGCTCTGAATAGTCGAAATTCATCATTTGTTAGCTCCTTTTACCAGTTATCTAACTAACCGGTTGGTATGTTCTTGTAATAAGTATAAATTTATTATTCAAAATATTCAATACAAATGTTAGAATTTAAAATCCTGTTGGCCAATTAGCTAAATTTCTATTGCTTTTTGAACCGTTTTTATAACACGCCAGTTCAAGGGTTCTGGCAAGAAACACCCGCGTTTCCCCTGGATCAATGACATCATCGATTAAATGCTTCGCGGCTGCTTTATAAGGAGAACTATCAAAGCTCCATTTCTCTAAAAGCTTCTCTCGATCTTGTTTAGGATTTTCAGATTGCATTAATTCTCTGCCATAAACGACATTCACACCAACTTCTGGTCCAGTAAAATTAATTTCTGCTGATGGCCAGGCGACGACAAAATCCGCTCCCATTGTTGGGCCACACATATTCCCGTAAGCTGCCCCTACACTTTTTCTGATGACTACGGAAAGTTTCGGAACCGTGGACTGCGCTAGAGCCTGATTCCACACCATAATTTTCGTCGGGATTTTTCCCTTTTCTGCTTCGGAACTTACTCGGAACCCTGGAATGTCGTGAAGGAAAATCAAAGGTATATGAAATGAATCACACATACAGATAAAATCAGTCGCCTTTTCACATTCCTGTACACCAGCAGCACCTGCATATTTCATCGGTTGATTTGCAATAATCCCTACTGTCCTTCCTCCTATTCTTGATAGAACAGTTAAGAGAGCAGGTCCAAACTCGGGTTTAAGTTCAAAGAACTCCCCGTTATCGACTAACTCTTTCAACACCTTTTTCATGTTGTACGCACGATTCTGTTTCTCTGGAACAATTGAAAGTAGCTGATCAACTCGCCTTTCGAGCGAATCCTCATTGTGACATAATGGTGGTTCCTCTTCACTATGCGAAGGAAGATAGCTTAAGAATAACTTCAATTGATCAATGCATTCCTCTTCCGAGTCTGCAGATTGATCAATCTGACCTGTGTGCTTATGATGAATTTCAACACCTCCTAGCTGATTCTCTGTTATTTTCTCTCCAGTTGCAATCTCAAGCATTCTTGGACCAGCTACCCCCATGCACGTCCCATTCAGCTGTGTCACAAAATCCGAAGACACCGCTAGCCATGTTGGTCCTCCGAAACTATCACCTAAAATCGCTGTGACCATCGGAACTTCACGGTGATGCATTAACATTTCTTGAGGGAAAAGCTTATCACTAATACCATCAGAGCCCATTCCATCTGGCATTCGGAGACCTCCCCCTTCACTTAAATTAACTAATGGTAAACCTCTCTTTAATGCATACGCATGAGCAGCTTTTGTTTTTCGAATATGGACAGCACCTTCTGTACCTGCAAATACTGTTTTATCACCAGCTTGAACTACTACCGGGCGTCCATCTACCCGAGCAACTCCACAGATCACACCGTCACCTGGACTTTTTTCCTCGAGTCCTGGAATATCAGACGAGGTTAATTTACCAAGTTCAAGAAAGGACCCTTCATCCACTAGTAGGGCAATTCGCTCCCTAGCTGTCTTTTTACCTTTTGCATGAAGCGCGTCGATTTTATGTTGTCCCCCCATCCGCTCTGCAAAAACTCTACGATTCTTTAACTCTTCTACAATATTCTCCATAATCTCACTCTCCTTATCTATCTTTTAACAGTCTTCTCAATACTTTACCTGAAGATGTTGCGGGTAAGCTCTTTCGAATTTCAATCACTTTTGGTGCTTTATAAGCTGCCATATGAGCTTTAGCCCATGCTAATAATTCTTCTATAGATCGATTTGAATCGTTAGGGTCAAGGACAATGACAGCTTTAATGATTTCTCCTTTTTGCTGATCAGGTATTCCGATAACAGCTGTTTGCATAATGGCTGGGTGTTCATTCATTAGTGCTTCTACATCTTCTGGAAAAACGCTATATCCTGAGCTCTTTATCATTTCTTTTACTCGACCTTTAAAATACAAATATCCTTCTTCATCAAGGTGACCAATGTCGCCTGTATGAACCCATCCGTTTTTAAGCGTAGCCGCAGTCTCTTCGGGTCGATTGTAGTACCCTTTAAACACACCAGGGCTTTGAATAATAATTTCTCCTTCTTCATAAGGTGGTAGCTCATCCCCACTCTCAAGACCGACGATTTTAATGGTAGTATGATGAATCGGAATGCCACAACTCCCATACTTAATGTTTTCTTTTGGCATAAAAGTGTCACATGTATGTGTCTCACTCAATCCATAAGAAGCTTCATAAAGCAAACCGCCCGTTATTTCTTTCCATTGATTTGCTAGTTTTTCAGTTACTTGGAGCCCGAAACTCGTCGCTAAGTTTAGTCGAAGGGAAGTAAAATCACGCTGTTCAATATTTGGTATTTGCATGATCGCTCCATTCATTGGAGCAATGCTATACCACATTGTAATACGATGATCCTCAATTGTACGAACTACGGTTTCTGGGTCAAATCGACTTAGTAACACCGTTTCATTGCCACTATAAACTGGAAGATTGACGCCCATAACCATTCCAGCAATATGACATAACGGGGCATTGGCCAGTAGCTTTTCACCTTCCCCTACTTGATTACATGTCATTGTTGCAGCGGTTTTATATAAAGCGTTTTCATAAGTTAACATAGCTGCTTTCGGTCTTCCTGTTGTGCCAGATGTAAACACCATCAGAGAAACGTCATCTAATTGAACATTAGAAGAATGAAATAGATTCGATTCTGTTTCAAAAAGTGATTCAAGAGTCGTAAACCTTGAGGCTTCCTCGGAGTTAAGTAATTCTTGCGGTACGAGAGAGTGTGTGTCCTGCTGAATAAGCGATTGATAAGAAACCGTAACAATAAAGGAGAGACTATCTTCCATTTCGTGAAGCATTGGCAACAGTTCTAGGCCAGATACGATACCTTTGATATCTCCTTCGCTTATTAAATATGAAAGCTCTGATGATTTATACATTGGGTTTAATGGTACAACAACTGCCCCGAGCTTTTGGATCGCATAATGGGAAATAAGATATTGCGGACAGTTTTGCATAAATACTGCCACGTGATCGCCTTTCGTTACCCCTATCCTTGCCAAATAATTAGCCAATTGATTTGATCGCTCATTCCATTCCTTCCATGTCAATTCGTAACCATAGTAATGGATTGCTGTTTGATTTGGTGAAACTTCGGCATTTAATGCAAGATATTCATGAAGCGGCTTTTTTCCATTTAAGTATTCTAACGTTACTGGAACAGCTTCTGGCCAACTCGTTTTCATTTTTTTCATAATAGCCTCCTTCATACTGACCGTATGGTATGTCTTTCATTTATCATACATGTAGCCGTTCTCACTATTCAATATAAAATTCATGTTTTACATAGATAAAATTGGGAAATAGTGTTTTATCACTTTGAAAGGAAGAATGAAGATGAATAAAAACTTATACCAGCTCACACAAGAATATGAAAAATTCACCGATGACTGCAAAGGGGAAACTGTTCCAGAATTTGTAGAGAATTTCATATATGGCTCAATGGACTACAACGAACAGAACCTTCCTAAGCTAACGGAAGAAATGGGGAAACAAGCTCAGAATCAAGAACCCGAAGAATTTAAAAGAGCATTTGATGAAATGCTCCTATATTTAAGAGATCGCTTTGTGGCGCTCGATCCAGACAAAGAATATTGGCCACTTCACTACCGTGAAGGCGTTAGCGCATTTGTGGCGATGATTGATGGATTAATCGTCCAATATTTCTCAGGACTATATACAGTAGAAGAATTGAAAGAGCGTACTCCGCTATTTGCAGCGGTCATACTTAATGGATTCGTTGGTGTTAACGAGAACGATTATGATGCTCTATCGACAGATTAATTGAAAAAAATCCTGCCTTGCCGGCAGGATTTTTCATCTATTATTTTTGCAGGCGATAAACTTGTGAATACTTCTCTTCAAGATATTGAATTAAATATTCAGCATTTAGCCCTTCGCCAGTAATGTCTTTAATAATATCAATTGGTTGCTTTAGCTTACCGTACTGATGGATATTTTCTGTTAACCATTCTTTAATAGGCATCAAGTCACCCTGTTCTAATAGCTCATCAAATTGTGGGATGTCTTTTAACATAGCATTCTTAATTTGAGCCGCATAAATGTAACCTAGCGCATAGGAAGGGAAATAACCAAATGAGCCACCTGACCAGTGAACATCCTGAAGAACGCCGACCGCATCGTTATCTGGAGTAATACCTAAATACTCCTCCATTTTTTCGTTCCAGATCGTTGGCAAATCCTTCACTTCAATTTCTCCATTAATCAATCCTTTTTCAATTTCGTAACGAACCATGATATGCAGCGCATACGTCATTTCATCTGCTTCAATTCGAATCAAAGAAGGACCTGCAACGTTAATGGCACGGTAATAATCTTCTAATGAAACATCATCAAATTGTCCAGTTGAATAGCTTTTAAGCTTGTCGTAATTGTTTTTCCAAAATGATTGATGACGACCAACAAAGTTTTCCCAGAAAAGAGACTGTGATTCGTGAATCCCCATAGACGTACCCGTACATAAAGGCGTGCCAATCAATTTGGGTGATAAATTCTGTTCGTATAAAGCATGACCACCCTCATGAATCGTACCAAATACTGCTGTGCGAAAATCACCTTCATCATACTTCGTCGTAACACGCACATCACCAGGATTCAGTCCTGTTGCAAATGGATGAACCGTCGTATCAAGACGACCAGCGTCAAAGTCATACCCCATTTTCCTCAATACTTCCATACTGAAGGCTTGTTGCTTATCTTGTGGGAAATGTTCAAACAAAAAGTCAGTTTTGGGCTGATCACTCGCATTAACAACTTGTTTTACAAGTGGCACAATATGTTCTCTAAGTTGGTTAAATACGCGATCAATCATTTTCACTGTTACACCTGGTTCAAATAGGTCAAGCAGCGTATCATATTTATTTTCATCGTATCCCCAATATTCGACAAATTTCTGATTGAATGCCACAAGCTTTTCGAGATACGGTCTAAACAATTCGAAGTCAGCTTTTTCCTTCGCTTCTTCCCAGATCGTCTCTGCTTTCGAACTTAAAATGACATATTCAGAGTACTCTTCTGCAGGAATTTTTATGTTCCGATCGTAGTCTTTACGGCACTCTTCTACCGTTTTACGAGTGATTTCACTTAATTCAGTTTGCTGGTCTTCCTTTGTAAGCTCATCAAGATACCCCTTCATTTCAGGAGATACCGACATTTCAAAAACTTCAGAAGACATCATTCCAATAACCTCAGAGCGCTGTTCAGCACCTTTTTTTGGTGCGCCAGTGCGGAGATCCCAATACATAACACCAATCGCTTCATTAAAACTCGTCATTTTCTTTACATAATTTAAAAATTCCTGCTCGGTTTGTTTGATTTCTGTTGCCAAATCGTTCAACTCCTTAAAAAGTAATTTCCTTCATAACAATAAATTCGACATATCTCGTTTAACTATGTAAGGATTTGTCGGAAGTTAAAAAATTCTAAAATAATGGATATGAACTATCTCATGTTATCCTTTGGATAAGCTCAATAGTTCAAGGAGGGATTCAGGTGTCAATTCAAAATCTGATAAACACATTTGATCAAGTAAAAGGAAGAAAGCCTGCTAGTGCAGACGAACTACTCGACTTTATCCAGGTGAATTATTTACAAGGTTCGATTTCTTTATATGAGTATCAAACCTATTTTAAAGAGCTCCACTCACAAGGCGCAAAGAAACCAGAGTACTTCACGCATGAAGAAATGAAAGCCTTTTAATCCCTCTTGTTCTATCCTACCATAAGTTTCTAGTGATACGTACATGAAAAGCCATGGGCAATGCTGCCCATGGCTTTTCTACATTTCCAACTCCTTTATACAGCATTCATAATAATTGCAATCACCACACCAATAAGAGCAATTGTTGCAATAATTGATAATATAGAAAGCGCTATAAAAATCCATCCAGCTACTTTACGTCCCGTTTTAAGTAGATAAATTCCAAGTGTAAGAAATGTAAATAGGAATCCTAATACTCCCCATAACCAGGGATTCTTATCATGCTTTGGGGCGTCCATTATTAGAAATATGGCGACTGCAATAGGTACAATAAGACCAATAAACTCGATTGTAAACCCTCCTTCCGTCATTCCCGACCCGGAAAGAATACACGATATTTTATGATTCGTCTATAATAATTTCTAATTTTTCTTTATTTATGTAAAAATGATTAAATAATCCATAAGCTACTATTTCTTTATCATTCCATAACTTTGTTCGATATACAGAAAACACGTACCTATTCGTTCTAGTGGTATTTGCTTCAACATATGGAATGACAGCCAAATCGACGCCTATTTCCATAAGCGCATTTTGGTCTTTTTTAAGTTGATCCCCTACCCACCTACTATAATCAGTCAGATTAGGATTTGTATGAAACATTACGAACCCCAATACGACGATGATAATAGACATCGTTTTTTTCATTCATTTCACCCCTCTCTTGTTTCTTTAGCTCTTTTATACCATATACATATTATTCCGTTTAAATGTCTATTAGACGTGGGAACAAATAAGTACATCATAAGTTAAGGGGAGGAAAAATGAAAATGAGACAACATCGAATCAATACGCTAAAACCAGGTGAACACTATACCGCCAAAGAACTGGATAGCTTTGTATCAACTACGGATGTTCTTTTACTTTCAAGTAATGCTTCACAACTTTTTTCTGATCCGGAACGTGAGTATAAGGTGACCCATGAAGTGGAAGGTTTTTTTGAACATTCTTCTGATGAAGGTGAGAAGTACTTTCGGGATAAACGTGCTTATGTTGTTGAAAAAGTATAATGACCTGTTATAAAAGATAATTACTATCAAAAAATCCAAATTAAAACACCTCTCGTCACTAGAGAGGTGTTTTTACAGTCTTATTATATTAATCTTTCTTTGGCGGTCTCGGTCCAAAGTATTGATAGTAATGCGTTTTGATATCACCATTGTAGAGTTTGCGGTTCTTTGTTGATCTCTTTCCATAAACTTCTTGGAAGCGAGGATGTGACGTTAGAATATAAACAGACCATGTATCAAGACGCTCACGGAAGGCTTTCCCCATCTTTCTATACATGTCTTCCACTTCTTCTCTTTCACCAAGACGCTCACCATACGGTGGGTTTCCGATGAGAGTTCCATACTCAAACTTAGAGCTAACATCCGTAACTTGCATCTGCTTAAATTGAATCATATCTCCGAATCCAGCTTCAAGAGCATTATTCTTAGAAAGGTCGACCATTTTAGGGTCAAGGTCGCTACCAAAAATGTGAAGAGGTTGATCGTAATTTGCAAGGTCCTCCGCTTCAATCATAGCTTCTTCCCAGCGCTTCTTCCCGATCCACTCCCAATCTTCAGAAGCAAATTCTCGATTAAAACCGGGTGCGATGTTTTGGCCGATCATAGCTGCTTCAATTGGAAGGGTTCCTGATCCACAGAATGGATCCATGAATGGTTTATCTGCATTCCAATTTGTGAGCATCACCATTGCTGCTGCCATAGTTTCCTTAAGTGGAGCTGCACTATGGAGGTACCTGTACCCTCTACGGTGCAAGCCTTTGCCACTCGTATCAATTGTAAGAATAGCCGTATCCTTGTGAATCGCAACTTCGATTTTAAATAGTGGTCCATCTTCATCAAACCACGAAACGTTATATTTTTCCTTCATGCTCTCTACGATCGCTTTTTTGACAATCGCCTGGCAGTCCGGAACACTATATAATGTCGACTTTACAGATCGACCACTTACGGGAAACTCAGCATTTTCGGGTAGTAAATCTCCCCACGGGAGTGCTTTCGTTGCTTCGAAAAGCTCATCAAATGTCGTTACTTTGAATTCCCCAACTTTAAGCTTAACCCTGTCAGCTGTTCTTAACCAGTAGTTCGATCGACATATTCCAATCTCATCACTTTCATAAGTGACTTTTCCGTTATCGACACGTACATTTTCAAAACCAAGATCCTTTACTTCACGAGCAACCAATGATTCGAGCCCCATGGTGGCCGTTGCAATTAGTTCCATTTTCGCCATTTTACCCACTCCAATCTTTTGCTCTTTTATGTAACGTAGGTTTACCCTATTATCATACAAAATTAATCGTTTCATGTTAGACCTATTTCGCGTGGAGAAGAGAATGTATTCTTTTAAGTCTTTTTATTATGCTTTCCAATCCATGCGCATTCATAGCCTTAACGTACAAAAAAGCCCCTTAAGGGCTTTTCATCAAAGATGATAACGTTCTGTAAGCCATGTTCTGTTCCATCGTACTGCGAACGGGTCTCCCCTCGTACTCAGGTGGTAATCATCTATCTCCAGACGCGTCCTCACCGCCTGGCTTTCTCTCCGTTCAATTCCTTCAAGAAAGCTCCCCTACCATAATTTGGGTTTCTCGCTCGTGGGGTTTACCTCGTTCCACTCTTAATGTTTCCATTAAGACTTCGTCACTGTGGCACTTTCAGAGTATTCGGGCCTTATCCGTGAAGAACTTAGGCCGTTTCCCCGCCGTTAGCCCAATTGGACTACCCTGACTTATTGTTTCATCAGGCACGAACACTACGATCATCTCAGATCGTGCGAGCATGGACTTTCCTCTACATGCCGCTTAATTGCGACATACAGCGACTACCCGAACGTTATCATTGTTAGGACAGCAAAAGCAATTATATCTTATATTCTACAATGATGCAAGGTTGCTTAAAGAATTGTTATGTTTATGTTTATTAATATAGTACGGTAATTGAAATTTTAAAACTGTAAAAAATAAACCGCCGTTTGGTGGTTTATTCGTACAACTTACTCCCGAAAACGTGTTTCTCTAGGTTTGATAGTCGTTTTAGGATATCATAATTGGTATTTCCAGGCTGCGTTTGAGAACGCGTCTGCTGTCGCTTTTGTTGCTCAGACATACGATCCATCTCTCTTCTAAGACGCGTATTCTCTTGTCTCAGCTGTTCAATGTCATTTTCAAAACGCTCATAATCTTTAATTACTACGTCCAAAAACTTGTCGACATCATCCTGATCATAACCGCGAAATCCGCTTTTAAAATCTTTTTCAAGAATATCTTTAGCTGTTAATTGAGTCGGTTGTTGCTCTGCCATTTTATCACCTCTGTATGTATGCAGTTATTGTCTTTATTTTATTCTTCCAAAAGAGCTTCCTCTTGTCAATCGGAATCTCTTCTATTCTCCTTATTGACTGTAGAAATCGGGATTACTTTCACGTAAATCCTGCTCTAATAAATCAAGGTCAATAGGTGTGATGGTAAAAACTTCGTAACCTTCATCAGTTCTCTGTCTGTTCTTTGCTTCTTTCAAGTAATAATCAGGAGAACCAGGCGTATCTTCGTCATATAATACGAGCATAGCATGACTCTTACGAACGAGAAATTCATTCTTTGCTTTCAATTGCCCTGGATTTTCGTAAGGTCGACTTGTGATTGATTCAACAAAGTCAGCTTCTCCCATGATCATATGATAAAATTCTTGAGTAGGTTCTTTCCATTTACTTTCTTGATCTAGGAATGGCGTTAAAACGGCTAGCTTCAATTCGGGATAGAGTTCTCTTAGATCAAGTGCGACTTCAGCAGCCCAGAGCTCAACACCAGTTTGCCCACTGATTAGTATCCACTCAAAATCTCTCTCTTCGATAAGCTGAGACATGCGACTCTGAAGGGCTGCCTTTATAATTGGAAGTCCAGGATGATCGTCGTTAAAGATTCCTAGTTCGTGTGCCTTATAGCCAGTAACAAGTAAAACGTTTGCCACTTAGACACCTCCTATGTAAAAACGAACTGGAAGACCAGTTCGTTTCATTATTTCGTTATTTTCTTCTCTTTTGGGCAGGACTTACTTGACCTGGCATACCATTGCCATTTGGTCCTTGCATAGCTCCTGCTACTTGGGAAGGATTAGTAGGTGCGTATCCAGCCGGCATTGCGCCTGTCGGGCGTGGTGGCGGATAATTGTTCATGTGTGAAGCTAGCACTTCCTCTGACTCTGTTAAAGGATAACTATGATTGTGCTCATACATGTGATGATGGACGTTTTTAATATGCGTAGGATGAATATGATCTACGTTGTGCTTATAATAGTGATTCTTGACACAACACTTTGTCGGATAAACAACAGGACTTGTCGGACATGGACCTCCAGGACCTTGCATTGCTGGACTTACCTGCCCTGGCATGCCGCCTTTCATGGCCGGACTCACCTGGTTTGGCATATTCGCATTTGGACCCTGCATTGCTGGACTTACTTGATTTGGCATATTCGCATTAGGTCCCTGCATTGCTGGACTTACCTGGTTTGGCATATTTCCATTCGGGCCCATGCGATGATGTCTATGAAACATAGTGTAGGTTCCCCCTTCTTAAATTGGTGAATTCCCTACTAGCCTATGTTGATCACAATGTACATGTACTGTGTATTCGTCCTTATTTCCTCAATACAAACGCAATTTCCACGCCTATTTTTGTACGACTACTTCATTGTCACTATAAATCTGGGCCGACTCACTAATTTGACTCATAACGACCACTGTTAACGCAATTACCATAAAAAACATTACCATAATGACCTGCTTCAATTACCATCTCTCCATTACATCAAATCTGAATCCTTTTCTAAAAAAAACAGAAACTTCAATATACTACTCAAAGTTACAACAAGAGACGACAATTGTAAACGGTGTTTCTACATGTTTTCTAAAAGAAATCGTCGAATATCATCTCTTTGTGCGCTTGCCCGGGGAATAATTAGGTAAATGAAGCTATTTCCTACCAAATACGAGATTATCTCTCGCAATTCGCCGTCTTATTTCTTGTTCATGACCGTCTTTCATGTCCAATTTGTGAAACATTTTCAAACAGAGCTCCGCTGTCATTCTTGCGTCGTTTAGGGCATGATGACGTTCATGACGTTCAATATTCAACTTCCTTATCAACGAATCCAGCTGCGGATTACTGCGAGGAAATAATTCCTTCGCCAGTGCTTCCGAATCCAAATAAGGAGGTAAATAATCTGGCAACCCCCATTTTTGAACGAGTGTTTGTAGAAAATAAACATCAAATTTAACGGGATGAGCAATAAGAGTCGTCCCTTTACTAAACGCCATAAATTCTTCAAACGCTTCAATAAATGTCCATCCCGCTCTTATTTCATCAATGGATAGACCCGTTAGCTGTCTAACAACCCGCGGTACTTTATGAATAGGGCGAACAATTCGATAGAAAGTTTCTTCGAGGATCCTTCCTTCCACAAGATCGATTTTCACCGCACCGATCGAGATTACTTCATCCCCGATAGCTGGATAAAAACCCGTCGTTTCGAGATCGTAAACGGTAAAATATCGACTGCTTGATTCTTGATATAATAACAGAGACTCCTGCAAGCGATCATAAACTGGTAAATCCTTGTCCCTTTTGATCTTTTTCTGCCATTTCACACGATCATATAGATAATAGCGCAATAATTTCAAACCTATGGACGACATTGTTAAATACTCCGATTCCTTCGAAAGCTTAATTCACTTACCTGCTGCATCCGTTTTGCTACAAGCAACGCTTCCCTCATTTTCCTTCTCTCTTCTTTTTCCCATTCGATTGGCCTTACTTGATTCGAAATCTCTACCCCTTTTTCTAGTTGATAAAGGTTTTGTCTAACACGGAACGTATAAAGGTAATGAAGAGATGTTTCGATATTGATCACATCACGATGATGAAAAATTTCTTTTTTCTTTAACTCATGAAGCCTTTTAATTGTATTAACTTCTTCCACTCCATATTTCATTGCAAATATTCGAATACCGTTCACGATTTGCATAATAGCAGCTTTTTTCAAATCAAGCGTTTTTTCTTTCCCACGAAGTTGAAGCTTTCCAAGAGGATTTAACGGCACGCGAAAACGAATCGTATCCTTCATTAACAGCATTTGAAGCGTTTGAGCTTTCTTAATTCGCGCAGTAATGCGACTTCTTAATGTTCGTGCGAGATCAAAATCTCCGTAAACAGGACGAAAATCCATAAAAATTGTAAAATTCCGGATCTCTTCAGCATCTGTTTCAGTAATCCAACGATTTACTTCTGTTTGCCAATTAGAAAGGGAGCGTCTCCATTTCTCATTTTTCGCCATTATCCCCCCCTCACACTCAGGGAGACCACATGTCGTAAGCATCGTATTGATTTTCCTTGCAAATATCGAGAAATACGTTTCAATTTCCTGTTTATGCTCGAGGTGTTCATAATCATCAATAATAAGTCCGTTGTCTTGATCTGTACTAAAAGCCTGTTCTTTGCGCCCTTCGCTCCCCATAACGATGAAGCAAAAGTTCACTGGCGCCCGTCCATATCCCTCACTGATCATTTCCTTCTCTGCAAGTAAAATAATGCGTCGATGCATTTCATCATTATAATTGGACATCATCTCACATATTTCATAACCCAACGTATTCGCGTCAAGTAACTCTTGAATAAATGAGCGAAATTCTTCATGTATTGGTGGTGAAAGATTCATTATTTCATTAAGCTCTTTAGCTCGTGATAGTCGATAGGACAGATCTAAATAGGCCGATTCCTGAATTCCTAAGAAAGATTTTGCTGAAACCATTCCGACAATACGATCTCGCTTTACAACAGGTAGCGAAGAGACTTTGTGAAATTTTAAATACGCCAATGCTTCATAACTAAAGGCATCCTCTTCTACCATATTAGGTTTTTGATACATCCACTTATGGATAGGATCTTGAAATTGTCCCATTGTAAGTGCATTTATGACCTCTAGCGGTGTTATTGTACCAAGAACACTTTCACGATCTTCGCTTACTATCACACCGTCATAATTTTTCGTTCGAAAGAGCTCCGCGGTTTCTAATACCGTATAAGTTGGTGGGATCGTCACTTTCGTATCCATAATCGAGCTCACTCGTGTTCTATACAAGGCGATGTTTTCACCATCAGCCTCCCGATCTCGCTCTTGCTTAATTTCATCATAGAGGCTTCTCATACGTTCACCAATGGTATCGAGTACATTATGTGAAAAGGCAGGGTTTTCTGTCATGATCTTTAGCATGACTTCTTTTTTGATTCGAATAACCTGGCAATCTTCATTAGCTTGCACAGAAAACGTCATAGACTCATCTGTAAGCATAATCATGAGCCCAACTAGATCTCCGGGATAATAGAAACGCATTGTCGTTTGTTGCCCATTCGCTTTGTGCACAATGTTTTTAGCAATACCAGAGACGAGGAGATAAAGCGTATTCGTATCTTCATCTTCGTGATATAAAAATTCACCCTTTTGATAAGTTGCGAAATGTGCTGATTCCATTAGACTTTCGATTTCAGCATCGCTCAAAGAATGAAATGGTTCCTTTTTCTTCAACACTTCATAGAAATCCTGCATAACAACCTCCTATCGTTAGCGAGCTGCTTTTTGCTCAATTCTCTCGATTCGCTTCATATATTGCAGCCGCTCGTTCTCTTCTTTATCTTTAAGAATCCGTTTCTTCTCTTTCCATTTTTGGTATGCAGACAGAGCATAGTGAAGGGCTTTCTCATAGTCTTTCGCTTTATGCTCATAATATTTAGCTAATTCAATATCGCACTCTTCATCATTTGTGGATTGTGATAGCGACAGCCAAATCTCGATGGCTTCTTGAACGTTATCCTGCTTCTTATATATCCGAGCAAGCGCCTTTTTGGCGTCCTGTTCATGACGACCAGTTGTCTTTTCATATAGTAAAGCCGCATGATCCTCTTCTCCAACAGCTTCCCACCATCGAGCAGACTGGTATTGTTCACCAGCTGTTAAGGACTTTCCTTCCACATCAAGAAGGAGATTAGACAAACGAGTATATAGCGTGATTAAAGATAAGATATCTTCTTCATTGTGTTTCATCACGCCTGCGATCAGCTCTGGATCTGGATCTTTTACAAACTCGAAATAAAGCATAGGAGCTAAATAGCCTGGAATATCTTCTTCCCGTTCAAAACCTAGCTGCTGTTCTTCTACGTTCGCGAGTCTAACAGACTCCATATCATTTTTCCAGAATCGCCTCGCTCCGTGCAACAGATCGAAATGACCAAATTGCGGTAACTTAGGGACTTGTTCACGAATAAGCGTATGACGTGTTTTCACCTGTGGCCAATCAAACGCTTTGCCATTGTAGGTAACTAGGTTCTTCAATTCTTTTACATCTTCTAGAAAAGCTTGATACATCGGAACTTCTGCACCTGGGCCAGGCAAAAAATACTGATTTACAGAAATTCCCTCCTCTGTATACTGGCTATATCCAAGTAGAAAGATAGTATTTCCAACCCCACCTCCTAAGCCAGTTGTTTCTGTATCAAAAAACAATAAATCGGAGGGCTGAAGGTGTTTTGAGGAGAGTGGATGTGCACGATAGTGACGATTCCAGCGTTCGACAACTTGCTCAAGTTCTTGGAAAGTGTAACGTCCATGCTGATAGGAAGTTGGATACTGTTTTTTTCTCACTAGCGCATATTCTCCGTCAAAGAAAAACGGATGAGCATCTAGATCACGCCACTTATTCAAATGAGGAACTTCGTGAATCGGCTGCTCTACTTTCGCTTCCACTTCTTCTCCTTCGTTCAAGTTCATATGCTTTTTCATTCGATTTAATTTAGCTTTCAGTGACATCAGAATGTTCACCTCTTAAATATTCAAGTAAATAGATGGCTGTTTGCTTACTATTTTCACCCGTTTCACCGGAAACGCCCACACACGAAGGACAGCCACTTTCACATTCACAATTAACAACAATGGATTCGGCTTCTTTTAATACAACCCCTAGCTCTTTGTAAACTCGCTCCGATAGCCCAATGCCCCCAGGGTAGCGATCATAGAAGAAAACGGTAGGCTTGTTTGAATGGACAGCTTTGATTTGTGGTGTCACATGGAGATCGGATACATCGCACATGACAAACAGCGGAGCAACGTTACGAAGAACGTTACCAAGCCCTAACAATCCCTCCTCTAAGCGATTTTCTCCCATTGTTTGAACAAAGCTTTCAGGAAAGTCGAACCAGCAAGCATTCGTGTGAAGCTCTTCTTCTGGTAAGTGAATCGGACCTGATCCAATATTTTCGTGAGTTTCAAATTTAATTTTCTTAAAAATAGTTGCCATAGCATTTACCATAACTTCTCCATACGTTGCGGTTGTGTGTGGGAGCGGTTCACGCTTATCTTCTTCTAGAACCTTCAGTTGAACAGCAAGATTAGCATCCGTATAGTAATCCACATCAACTTCCCTTACCCAAGCTTTTTTCTCGTCATAGTCAAGAAGCTCCACTTGATATTGCACACCCTGGTGAAGATAAATCGCTTCTTCATGAAGAAGCGTCATGGCACTAAATCTGTCCATTTCTCCAATGACTTTTACATTAGCAACCGTTGTTTGATCAATAATAACGACATTTTCCTGCGAGGCAGAACGAAGGCTTACGTTATGAGCCGGGAATGCATCGTTCATCCAGAACCAGCGATTTGCCCGATGATGAAGCAGCTGTTCGTCTGTTAAAAACTCAAGAACATCCTCAATGTCTTCCCCACCAAACGTATCCCCTTGTTGAAACGGAAGCTCATACGCTGCACATTTAACATGATCCACAAGAATAATTAAGTTATTAGGGTTCACTCGCGCCTCTTCTGGGTTCCGTTCAAAAAAGTAATCCGGATGTGTAATCATATATTGATCAAGCGGACTAGAACTAGCGACAACAAATACAACAGACTCATCTTGACGGCGACCTGCACGTCCAGCCTGCTGCCACGTGCTCGCAATGGTGCCTGGATAGCCTGTCAGCACGCACGCTTGAAGCTGTCCAATGTCCACACCAAGTTCGAGGGCGTTCGTGCTTACCACGCCTTTAATGTCTCCATTTCGAAGTCCTCTTTCAATTTCCCTTCGCTGCTTCGGTAAATAACCACCCCGATATCCCATAATAGAACGCGGTCCTAATTCACGCTGTTCTAGCTGCTGTAAGTACGTGAGAAGGATCTCAACCCGAACACGACTACGTGCGAAAACAATTGTTTGAATGTTGTTTTTTAATAGTTCCGCCGCTAAGTTTCGTGCTTCAAGTGTAGCCGATCGTCTAATGTTCAAGGCTTGATTTACAACAGGGGGATTATAAAGAACAAAATGCTTTCGTCCAGTAGGAGCCCCATTGTTATTAATTAACGTAATTCCTTCACCAGTAAGCTCCTCTGCAAGCTCTTTTGGATTCGCAATTGTAGCCGAAGTACAAATAAATATGGGATTACTTCCGTAGAATCGACAAATCCTTTTCAATCTTCGAATCACATTGGCTACGTGACTCCCGAAAACACCACGATACGTATGTAGCTCATCGATGACAATCACTTTAAGGTTCTCAAAAAGAGAAACCCACTTCGTATGGTGTGGGAGAATAGCAGAATGCAGCATATCTGGATTCGTCATCACAATGTGGCCTGCTTTTCGAACGATTTGTCTAATGGTTGGAGAAGTGTCCCCATCATACGTATACCCTTTTAAATCCACTTCCATTTCATCAATCAATTCATTAATTTCACTTTTTTGATCTTGTGCAAGGGCTTTTGTAGGAAATAAATACAGTGCCCGACTTGACGGATCCTTCAAGATCGTATCCAAAACAGGCAAGTTATAGCACAAAGTTTTCCCAGAGGCGGTTGGTGTAACAGCGACAAAACTGTTCCCCTTTGAAGCTTCTTCATATGCTGTAGCCTGATGAGTATATAGCTGTTGCACTCCTCTATCTTCAAGTGCTTTCTTTAACTCAGGCTGCAATCCTGCAGGATATGACGCTGTTTTAGCTTCTTTCGGTTCAATCGTTTTCCAATTAACAATATTGGATCGATACTTTTCCTCCTGCTGAAACATCTCCAGTAGCTGGGGCAGTTTCTTTTTTCTTTCCATCCGATCACCTCAAAAATTATTCTATTTCTATTGTAGCGAATATGCGTTCGAATGGATACCGTTTTGATTTGAAAGTAAAGCTTTTCCATTACCTACTAACTAATAATCGAAAACCTTCGCCAATGCTATTAGAATCGAGCTCATATCTTTCTTTAAGAGAACACACTTTTCTCTTAAGGCACGCGTATTTATCTTCAAAATATAAACATATCAACTAAGGGTGCAATAGAAGTTTTCTATCGAAAATGTTTCATCACCATATTTTTTCTCATCCGACAACCTAATTAGTGACAAAGAAGCTACCATGGTCTCACAACCTGGGTAGCTTCTTTGTTTAATTATCCAATTCTTTTATTACCTTCTCTACATTCGTCTCAGGAAGCGAACAACTAAAATTCTCACAAACATAGATCGTTGTCGTATCTGTCTTTTCAAATTCAGCTGCAAACGAAGCTGCTTCTTTTAACAAGGTAGGATCTGCAGTACTAATCACTGTAAGTTCAGGGAAAAAGTTCTGCTGTAAAAACTCTTCAATCTTTTCTTTGCTTGTATCACCATTATCCCCAACAATAACAACTTCTTTTGGAGAGGATAAAGTATAAAGCTTGCTCATTAAGAAATAAGCATGTCCACTGGAATACGAAGATACATCACCTGAAAAAGCGGTAAACATCTTGTTAGCCCACACATCATACTTTGCCTCCCCCGTTAACTTCGACAAACGGAGCAGTTGAAGAACAGCTACACTATTTCCAGACGGTAGCGCCCCATCATGCACATCCTTAGGTCGTGCAATTAATTCATCTGCATCATGGCCGTAAAGATAGAAACCTCCAGCGCTATCGTCCCAGAATAAATCGTGCATCTCATCTGACAGTTTTTTCGCTTTGAGGAGGTACTCTGACTTAAACGTAGCTTCATACAATTCGTTTAATGCCCATAATCCATAAGCATAATCATCATGGTATGCTTTAAATTTCACTTCACCATCACGGTAACGAGCCATTAATCTACCGTCTATGACGAGATTTTCTTCGATGAATCTGAATGATTCCTCAGCAGTTTGTGTGTAGGTATGTTCAGCGAACACCCTTCCTGCCTTAGCGAAAGCTGCAATCATAAGCATATTCCAGCTTGTAAGGATCTTATCATCCTTATAGGGGTGAATCCGTTTTTCACGAACCTCATACAGCTTCTTTCTAGCCTCTTCTAACTGCTTATTAACATCTTTTTCTGTCATGCTAAATGATTTAGCTACCTTTGAAAGATCGGTTTGAATCAAGTTCGGAATGTTTTTCCCTTCAAAGTTCCCTTTTGACGTGATGTCATAAGCTTTGCAATATAGGGAGCCTAGCTTATCGCCAAGGATGTCGTGGACCTCACTCTCTGTCCAAACATAAAACTTCCCCTCTTCTCCTTCTGAGTCAGCGTCTTCAGCGGAATAAAAGCCACCTTGCTCACTAGTCATATCTCGCGTCACATACTCGAGAACATCACAAGCGACTTTCTTATAGTGTTCTTCTCCCGTTACTTGATAAGCTTCCGTGTAGGTAAGGGCAAGCATGGCGTTATCATACAACATCTTCTCAAAGTGAGGCACTAGCCATTCCTGATCTACCGCATATCTTGCGAAGCCATAGCCAACATGATCATATATCCCGCCCTTTGCCATCGCGTCAAGCGTTCGTGTAACCATTGTTAATGCGAGATCATTATCGTATTGTCGATAATATCTAAGTAAATACATCAGCATATGAGGTGAGGGGAATTTAGGAGACTGACCAAAACCACCAAAAATGGTATCAAAGGAATTTTGCATCTGCTCAAAAGCATTATGTAAAGGTTCCTCTGTTAATTCCCCACCTTCTGCATTCATCCGCTCCTGCAAGGAGGCTGTAATTTTATCTCCGATTCCTGTAATTCGATCAGGGTTTTCCTTATATTGCTGATAAAGCTGTATGATAGCATCTTTAAACCCAGGAATATTGTATCTGCTTTCTTTCGGGAAGTACGTTCCTGCGTAGAATGGTTTTTGATCAGAAGTTAGAAAAACGTTCAATGGCCACCCACCCTGACCCGTTAATCCCTGACAAACTTTCATATATATTGAATCAATCTCTGGACGCTCTTCGCGATCGACCTTAATCGCTACAAATCGATCGTTTAAAAGCTTTGCTGTTTCCTCATCCTCAAAGCTTTCTCTTTCCATTACATGACACCAATGACAGGTCGAATACCCGATCGAAACGAGAACAGGCTTATCCTCCCGCTTCGCTTTTTCAAACGCTTCTTCTCCCCATGGATACCAGTCTACTGGATTGTGAGCATGTTGAAGCAAATAGGGCGATTTTTCATGAATTAACTTATTTTCGTATGGCTGATTGGCTTGATTTTTCACGTTTACACCCTCCGTTTCTTGGTTTATCTATCTTCAGTGTACCAAAATGGGCTCTATAATCCTAAAAAACAAAAATAAGCGGAATTACCGCTTATCATATGTTTGATCAATATATTTTTGCTCTTCTTCGGTTGTCATTAATCTTTTTGCTTTTCCAATTGTTCCTCCATTTAAATCCCATATGTAATTATGAACTTCTACCGCATTAGAAAAATCTCCCTCGTCCCATTCTTCTAATGTTTCAACGTAAAAATCTTGATATTTATATTCTTCATTCGTTCCCTGTACTTTCTCTAATACTTCCAACATATTATCGATGCGTTCCTCTGAAATTTGATAGATTCCCCATTTATCTTTAGCAACCACTTTTTGATGAGTCATACCGTGAATGTAATCCTGAAATTTGCTTTCCTTTGGTATGCCATCAGCGCTAATCGGTTCTTCACTGTCACTTACATAGCGCGCAGGGTCAACAGATGATCCAGTCGCTTCATCAACGGTATCCGCTTCATTCGTTGTTTCTTTTAAATCCCAACCTAAATCAGAAATAAACCAGTAAGTGTATCCAAATATGAAGACCAAAATAATAGAAATGGAAATGATTAATGTTTTTGTAGATGGCATTGACTGTTCCAACTCCTTAAACAAATCGATCCTTCTTAAATCGGAAAGGGATTGATTAGATTTAACGTTTTGTAAGTCCAAAAGGGCATTTATACCTATTTTTACATACATTTCTAAAAATACAAGGTTAATAAACTATTTTCTGAAAATTTATTCGAAACTTGAATATTTGCATGTTTTATTAGGCTAATGGATAAGCATGTCCAGCTCTTTCGACATAAAGTATTGAGAGACAGGAGGTGTTAAAATGGGAAATCGCCGTAATACAAGTAACCCTAGAACATATGTTAAACGAAACAACCAAACAGAAGGTGAAACAACTGATCGTAGATCTAGAGGATGTGGATCAAGAGATAGTGACACAAGAGGTCGCCAAACAGGTCCGAGCTGTTCTAGATACTGCTCTAACGTTTGTCGTCGTTTATTTCCTTTAGACTTCACACGATGCTTCAATGACTGTGTATCCTGTCAGGAAGAAGTTCTCTTTGAAACGGACCACGAATTTTACGAAGATTAAGAGATGACATTGAAAAGGACAATCCTATTTAATAGGCATTGTCCTTTTTAGCTTATTTCACTATTTTCTCCTCTGATTAGCTACGCCTTATCCTGGAATTAACTGACGATTAATGGACCAATCAAACTGATCTGTCTTTAACCATTTTGTAAGAGCTTCGATATCCTCGGAGAAAACACGATCTTCCTTGATGGAAGAGACAACTAATCGACCTTCTTCATAAAGCTTCTGAGCTGATTTAGAAGCTAACGAGATTCCGCGAATTTCTAATGCTTGCATCCCGCAAATCATTTCAATGCTGACTACCTTTTGGGCATTCAATATAATTTGATAAGCATGACGAGCCCCTATTGTCCCCATACTTACGTGGTCTTCCTGATTTGCTGAAGATGGAATGCTATCAACACTTGCTGGGTGTGCTAGTGTTTTATTTTCTGATACAAGAGAAGCAGCCGCATATTGCATGATCATGGCGCCAGACTGCAAACCAGGGTCCGGACTTAGAAATGCTGGGAGATCATTTAGCTGAGGATTAACGAGTCTCTCCACTCGTCGTTCCGAAATATTAGCCATTTCGGCTACAGCTATTTTTAAGAAGTCCATCGCAATTGCAATGGGCTGACCGTGAAAATTCCCTCCGGACACGACCGTTTGTCCATCCTCTAGGATGAGAGGATTATCTGTTGCAGCATTCATTTCGATTTCAAGTTTTTCTTTAATATACACTAAACTTTGTCTAGAAGCTCCATGTACTTGCGGGATACAGCGAAGCGAGTAAGCATCCTGCACTCGTTTCTCTCCTTGATGTGTCACGAGTTTGCTATCGTTCGTGAGCGCTCGTATTCGCTCTGCAACTTCCATTTGTTCTGGATACCCACGCGCTTCATGTATCGCTGGATGGAAGGCATCTACTATACCTTCAAGCGCTTCAAACGTCATTGCTCCAATCCAATCACACTGATTTATTAAGCGCTCTGCTTCAATATAGTTAATGACTCCCATCGCCGTCATTGCCTGTGTACCGTTAATTAGTGCAAGCCCCTCTTTTGCCTTTAAGGAAAGAGCAGGCAAAGAGAGATCATCATACACACTTTTTGTAGGAACGATGCTGCCCTTATAGTGCACTTTTCCTTCCCCTACCAGAACTAGCGCAAGGTGAGATAGGGGTGCTAGATCCCCGGAAGCACCAAGAGAACCTTGACTTGGTATAACTGGAATGATATTTTCATTCGCAAGATGGCAAAGGCGCTCCACAATACAAGGACGCACGCCAGAATATCCTTTGAGTAAAGCGTTCAATCTGAGTACAACCATTGCTTTACTCACTGATTCTGGGAAGTATTCACCTATCCCGCACGCATGAGAACGAATGAGATGGAGCTGAAGTGTATCAACATCTTTATCCTGTATACGAACGTCGCTAAATTTACCGAAGCCTGTATTGATCCCATATACGGTCTTTCCACTAGCAACAATCCTTTCTACAGCCTCTCTGCTCCGCTTCACTTTATTCATGCTGACTGGATCAATCGTTATCTGTTCTCCATCATAAATAAGTTGTTTCATTTCGATTAATGTTAAATTAGATCCGTTTAATTGAATCATGTCGATCCCCTTCTTTCAGTAATTTGATCGCCAAAAAAAAGAGACGACAATGGAACAGACTGTTCCATTGCCGCCTCCTCATCGCTAATGGCTTTAGGCAGCTTTTAACCTATATGATTAATCCCTAGTCCAAAAGTTTCATGTTCAAGACCTTTCACCGGAGCACCAATTGTTCCATAGAATGCTACCGCAAGCCACTCACCTTCGTCATAATGCTCATAAGGAGAGCCGCGTACAATAGCAAAGCGCAATCCTACAGTCCTCATCATGTCACCTGCTCCAATTTGCCCCCGCATGACCCCTTCTAATGCCTCTAAGATGGCATGATATAACGCATGCGTTTCTCGATAGAGGTCTTCCGAAATAATATTATTCCTTTTTGCGGATGTTTCGACAGCTGATATTACTTTTTGCATGCTCATAGATCCTGACTTTCCCTGACAGTAATCAACATCTTTTAGCTGAGCTAAAAATGGTTCTAACTCTTCAGGAGTTAAAGAAGCCACAAGCATCGCTAATTTTCCAATCAAAATTTTTTGTGCCAATACTCTCACCTGTCTATCATTCTACTATTCACTAATATCTCACTTAATTGTAAGCGCTACCAATATGTGCGGTCAAGATGATTTAGGATGTTTTGATCATGATCAATATCTTCTGCAAACGCCTGTTAAAAATGAGAGCATCGTATGAACGGCGCTTTTCACCCCCATCTCCCCTACATCTTTTCTAGGATCCAAGCACACAATGTCCATTGCTTTTACTTTCGAATGCTCACCAGCTAACTGAACAGCCTCAAACAGCTCTTCCGTACTCATACCACCAGGCGTTGCTGCTGGTGCTGCCGGGTTATAAGCGATATCAAGGACGTCCATATCAACCGTTAAATAAATCGTATCAACCACTTTTTCTAGTTGAGCTAAGGCCTCCGTCACAATGTGTCGAATCCCGTTTTTTCTTACCTTCTTCATCGTAGTATAGTGAACGCCGTGTTGATCAGCATAATTCTTCAACTCATGACTATTAAAAAAACCATGCAATCCGATCGTATGAACATGCTTTCCTTCAACTGTGTGACTTTCTACTAATTGACGAATCGGCGTTCCATTTGCTGGACCGATATGTGCTAAATCTCGTAAATCAAAGTGTGTATCCAATTGTAAAATGCCAATCGTTTCGTTGTTATGAACTTGCTTCCAGCCTTTAATTAACATAGCAGTAATCGAATGATCCCCACCCATCATTAATGGTATAGTATGTGGATGGTATTCTCTCATGGCTACCATCGCTTGCTGAATTTGCTGGTGTGTATACCTGATATCCGTCACATGCTGCTTGACATCTCCAAGATCTATTGCTTTTAAACGAGCTAGATCAACCTCTTCTTCAAGGTTATAAGTGCCAAATGCCCGCCATGCTCTTCGCATGGCATCAGGATTTTCACTAGCAGCAGACGTACTAATAGACGATTTAGATAAAGGTACCCCGAGAATGGTAACGTCATAATCCTCCCAGTGTGGTTTCATCTCCCCTATTGTCTCAATCCATTCATGGACTTTTAGGTCAACTCGTTTATCTGTTTGCTTTGACCAAATCATACTAGGGCGATTTAACATTGGGTATGGATAATCGTTCATTGCAGATGGCCTCCTACTACGAGTGGCACTCCCCCTTTAATGACGGTATCGACATGATTCATTCCATATTGATAGGAGAGAGTTAGATAATTCGGAACATCAAATATTGTGAAATCTGCTTTTTTTCCAGACTCAATACTTCCAGCCACACCTGCACAACCAATTGCATGGGCTGCATTGATTGTAGTCGCAGTTAACACTTCTTCAGGTGTCATTCCCATTTTCAAACAGCCTAAGTTCATAATAAATGGGAGAGAAAGTGTGGGAGATGACCCTGGATTCGCATCAGTAGACAACGCAATGGCTATTCCTGCATCAATCATTTTTCTCCCCTCTGCAAAATCAGCCATTAAGAAAAATGCTGTTCCCGGAAGTAATACGCCAATAACTCCAGCGTCTGTCATGTCCTTTATCCCCTGATCCGATGCTCTGAGAAGGTGATCTGCCGAAATGGCCCCAACGGATGCAGCTAGTTCCGCTCCGCCATAAGGTTCAATTTCATCTGCATGAATTTTGGGAATTAGTCCATGTGCTTTACCTGCTTCAAGGATTCGCTTTGATTGATCCGGTGTGAAAACACCCCGTTCACAAAAAACATCATTAAAAGTAGCCAACTTCCGCTTCGCTACTTCAGGGATCATTTCAGTAATCACTTTCGAGACGAATTCTTCAGGATCGTTTTTCTCTGATAAAGGAACAGCATGAGCACCCATAAAGGTTGAAACGATATCTATAGGGTGCGACTCATTTAATTGTTTAGCTACCTCTAATTGCTTTATCTCATGATCTAGCGTTAGCCCGTAACCACTTTTGGCCTCAAGTGTTGTCACACCATGTAACAAAAATTTGTTCAAGCGTTTTTTAGACTGTTCGAAAAGTTCTTCATGACTCGCTTCTTGAGTCGCGCGAGTTGTTGCATGAATCCCCCCGCCTGCTTCCATGATTTCCATATACGTCATCCCTTGTAATCGCATCGCATATTCATTTTCCCTCGTCCCTGCATGAACTAAATGCGTATGAGGGTCTATTAGCCCTGGAGTTACCACTTTCCCTATTGCATCGATGATCTCTGACGCATCATGAATAGAATCTTGATACTTATCAACTATGTCGGCGCTTGGTCCTACTTCAATAATAATTCCATTTTCCATATAAACCGCACCATCTTCAATCATTCCAATTTGCGACATTTCTTCTTTTCTAGCAGGATGATTGGAATAACCTTCCATCGTGATTAGCTGGGCCGCATTCTTTATTAATAGTCGCTTTTTCATTACAATCCACCTCCTATTTCTTTCGTAACATCGGGACTTGAATCCCTTTCTCTACTGCTGTTTTCCTTGCTAGTTCATACCCCGCGTCAACGTGTCGAATGACACCCATACCAGGATCAGTTGTTAACACACGTTCAAGACGTTTTTCCGCTTCTTTCGTGCCATCTGCTACAATGACCATCCCTGCATGGAGAGAGTATCCCATTCCAACACCGCCACCGTGGTGTACGCTGACCCAGCTTGCTCCACCTACACTATTAATCATGGCATTCAAAATGGGCCAGTCGGCTACAGCATCGCTTCCATCTTTCATGGCTTCTGTTTCTCGATTTGGTGAAGCTACAGAGCCAGAGTCAAGATGATCACGTCCAATCACAATTGGTGCACTCAATTCTCCGCTCGCTACCATATCGTTTATAATTTTTCCGAATTTAGCTCGTTCCCCATAGCCGAGCCAACAAATACGTGAGGGAAGTCCCTGGAAACTAATTTTCTTCCTTGCCATTCGAATCCAATTGCACAAGTGTTCATTATGACTAAACTCTTTTAAAATCACTTCATCTGTTTTATAAATATCTTCTGGATTTCCCGACAAAGCTACCCAGCGAAATGGACCCTTTCCTTCACAAAATTGCGGGCGAATATAAGCCGGTACAAAACCTGGAAAATCGAATGCATTTTGAATCCCTTCGTCTTTTGCCACTTGACGAATGTTATTTCCATAATCAAAGGTGATGGCTCCGAGTTTTTGCATTTCGAGCATAGCTTGAACGTGTGTAGCGATACTTTTCTTTGCCAATTTGTTATATTGGACTGGATTTTCTATCCTTAATTTATTCGCTTCTATTAGATCTAATTTCACTGGAATATATCCATTAAGGGGATCGTGTGCCGAAGTCTGATCTGTTAGAATATCTGGAATAAAATCCATTTCGATCATTTTAGGTAACATCTCTGCTGCATTACCAAGTAAACCAATTGAAAGCGCTTCTCCTTTGTCACTTGCATTCTTCGCCATTTCAATCGCTTTAGCAAGACTATTAGTAGAAGTATCAAGATAGTTTGTTTCAATTCTCCGCTCCATTTGCTTTGGATCCATTTCTATCGCAATACAAACCCCACCATTAAGAGTTACAGCTAGCGGTTGAGCAGCCCCCATCCCGCCTAAGCCAGCTGTTAGGGTAATCGTATTCTTTAAAGTTCCATTGAAATGCTGTTTGGCGCATTCACCAAACGTCTCATATGTCCCCTGTACAATTCCCTGACTTCCAATGTAGATCCAGCTGCCAGCCGTCATCTGGCCATACATCATTAACCCTTTTCGATCGAGCTCATGAAAGTGCTCCCAATTGGCCCATGCTGGAACTAAATTAGAGTTAGCAATCAATACCTTCGGAGCATCTTTATGAGTTCTGAAAACAGCAACCGGCTTTCCAGACTGTATTAACAACGTTTCATCATTTTCCAACTCTTTTAACGAATTCACGATCGCCTCATAACACTCCCAGTTACGTGCTGCTTTTCCTATTCCTCCATATACAACAAGTTCATCTGGATTTTCTGCCACATCAGGATGTAGATTATTACTAAGCATCCGTAAAGCTGCCTCCTGAACCCAGCCTTTTGTATGAAGCTCTGTGCCTCTATACTGCGTCACTCTTTTTGATTTGATATCCGACATAATCCCCATCCTTTCGAAATGCGTTCATATTGAAATCGTAGCATGACTATCACTATGGAAATAGATGACCAATTTTCGAATAATAGCAAATTATTTATAAAAAACAATATCAGTTTATGCTGCTATCAAAACGAATAGTAATTATTTTGTAAAGAGTAATTAAGCTATTTCCATTACATGATTAAAAGTAAGCCCAGTCGGGTAAGTTTCATGAATGTAGGGAACCATCTGTTTATGAAAGTCTATGAAAATAGAAAAAGCGATATTTTATATCGGTTTTATTAGTATTCTGTTATCGAAGAAATTCCGTGTTATGTATGACGTAATAATGGGAAGAGTATAGGTGGTTGCTTTTATAGTTTAGAATCAAAAAGGAGTGGAGAACATGAATAACAGTCAATTTGACAAAATCAAGAACGGAAAAGGATTTATCGCAGCGTTAGACCAAAGTGGTGGTAGTACTCCTAAGGCGCTCGCAGAATATGGCGTTCCTGAAGATTCCTACTCTAACGAAGATGAAATGTTTGACCGAGTACATCAAATGCGTACAAGAATTATTACTTCACCCGCTTTTAGTGGAGATCAAATTCTAGGTGCTATCTTATTCGAACAAACAATGGATCGCGAAATCGAAGGAAAGTATACAGCAGACTTTCTTGCAGACAAAGGGATCGTTCCTTTCCTAAAAGTGGATAAAGGACTAGCAGATCAAGAGAATGGCGTACAGCTTATGAAACCAATTCATGATTTAGATGAGACGCTAGGTCGTGCATCTGAGCGAAAGATTTTCGGGACTAAAATGCGCTCTGTCATCCATGAGCCTAATCCAAGTGGCATTAAAGCAGTCGTGGATCAGCAGTTTGAAATTGCCAAACGAATTTTAGCGACTGATATTATGCCAATTATTGAACCAGAAGTTAATATCCATAGTGAAAACAAAGAAAAATCTGAAGAGATTTTGCGCGATGAAATTATGAAGCAACTCAATGATTTAACTGAAGATCAAAATGTCATGCTAAAGCTTTCAATTCCAACACGAGCAAATGCTTACAAAGAATTGATTGAACACCCTCGCGTTCTTCGCGTTGTAGCACTTTCAGGCGGTTATTCTCGTGATGAAGCCAATGAAAAGCTGAAAGAAAATGATGGTCTGATCGCAAGCTTTTCGAGAGCATTAGCAGCTGATTTAAATGCGAATCAGTCTGATGCAGAATTTAATGAAGCGTTGCAAAGTGCGGTTGATTCCATTTATGATGCATCAGTTAATAAAAAATAGTAACAAGTAGATATAGTAGTTTATTTCTTCTGATCAATACGAAACGGGTGTGAATACGAGAATGTATTCGCACCCGTTTGTTATGTGGAGAACTTCTTCACTTTCGGTTCATTTGACTGAAGCCGTCGATACTCTCCTGGAGTTTGCCCTGCGACTTCTTTAAAAACTCGACTAAAATAGTTCGCACTCTTAAATCCTGATACACTCGCAATGAATTGAATAGATTCTTGTGTCGTAATGAGCAACTCTTTTGCTTTTTGAATACGGGTAGACGTTAATATTTCCCGAAATGACCTCCCATATTTTTGTGTTAATGTATGGCTTAGGTAAGCTGGATTGCGAAGGACATGATTAGCTACTTCTTCTAATGATAGATTAGGATCATTGGAATGATCATCAATGTAAGCGAGCGTTTCCTCAATGATATTTCTTTTTAAAGGCGGGTTATCGGCTAATTGATGAAGAAGTTGTGTGATGAATAATATTAAGTCCTGTACAATTCGGTAAAGAACAGAACTATATAATATCGATTCAAACACTTCTTTATACAAAGTTTCATTACGGACATCCGTTAGCCCTTTTCGAACCATAAACCTTCGAATTTGAGCAAGAATGCTTGTTAAACGTGTTCGCAGCAATCCTGGCTCTGGATATGGAGGTTCCATTCCATAAAATTGCTCATACATCCACTTTTTCATTTCATCTATTCGAGATTCATCTAGCATGAACACCCACTTCCGCTGTTCTGTAATCGTCAAAAATGGATCTATCTCCTCCCACGCTTCACCTTGATCAGCACGAAGGATTTGTTGATAACCAGTGAAGAACACCATTTCCATAACTTTTTTTAACTTCATATAAATTTGGTGTAGTGACAGATCTGACTTACCAAGATGCACGGCTATGACAAGGGGCGATTCATTCAACTGCTCCCACTCCCGTAAGAAGCGCTGTGCCTGACTATTTGAATCTGGAATGGTACTCTCAAACACAACAACGATTCGGTCACTCGTTGAAAAGACAAGTGGTTTGTCATAAAAATCAAATTGATCAATAAACTGACGCAAATCCTCAAGATAATCGCTCTTCTCTAACTTCATTAAATATACTGGAAAGTGATAGTTTACTTGATCATCAATAAACAATGATTTATACCAAACTCTTTCATATGCCTCTTCTCCTGACAGTTTCCTATTTCCCGCTTTAGCATTACGAAAAGCTTTTTGCAGAGAAGTTTTCACCTCTAGAGGAGAAAGCGGTTTCACAATTAAGTCTATTGCACCGATATCAATTGCTTCTTTTGCCCGTTCAAACGTTGGTTCTGCCGTCATCGCAATAACTTCACCTGCATACCGGTTAATAAAAGTTCTCATAAGACCCCACTTCCCCCGGGGAATCATATCTAATTCAATGAAAAACACATCTGGTAATTCCCTTTCTAACATAGACATCACTTCTGTTAGATGGTTCGCAGTTATGAATAAGGAAATAGGAAAGGAATACTTTGAAATTAACCATTCTAATCCGCTCAGTTCTTGTAAATCACGGTCTGAAATTAATAGTTTGTACATAGACCTTTCTCACCTACTTTTTACTTACCATTTCGTTTAAACAACCTTACATCATCAGCGGATCATCACTTGTTAACAAATCCACTTATTTCAACTTTCTTTATTATTCATTTTGTCAAAATAATGTACATATCACAATATTTTTTCATCATTCATATAAACTCTTTTATGACAAAACAAAAAAAGGACATGCTAGTCACTTAGCAATCCTCCTTATCCCCCATTATAAGTCTAAGACTTCTTCATTCACCTTTACCAAGCACAGCAGTGACACCCCATACTTTATCGTATGCTCCGTAGCCATTTAACCCAATATCGAGGTCGTGGAAATAGCGATGCAGCATTTGCACATCCTTTTGACTTGCATGCTCAACGTAACGAAGCGCGATGGATTTGATCTCCTGAAGATCTCTTTCAAGATCCTTCTCCTCATTGTTTGCATAAAAATTTATATAAGATACGATTTCAATAGCTTTATCGGTTTGATCATTTGTATTCAAATTTGTTATTTCTCCAAATCCTGTTGTCTGATTGTAATAGGCATGATTCGCTGCAATAAATGCATTCACGTTTTCGAAATCTGTCTTTTCAGGAAGAAGAGAGGCAATATCCTTCATTTCTTCCTTCGAATAAACTTGTCTATCCTCCAAAACCGGCGATACGAGTTCCTTACTTGAAGTTTGCACATTTTCGTTTATAGAAAATAGGGCATAAATGGTAAGGGCCAAGCTACCTATTGTAGCTAGACCAAGTATGATGAATCTTAGTCTGGTATTCATCACGACATAGCCTCCCCTTATTATTCTGATCTTTAACGCAACAAAAGCGATATCTCATAAGCTAATCGATATCGCTTTTGGCTATACAGCATGAGTGGAATGGTTCATCTTATTGATCTCCTAAAGTAACGGTGACACCAAAGGTATCTTCGTGGTCGTAGTTGTTCAGTGCTTTATCAAGGTCATGAAAATACCTGTGAATTTCTCGAACCTCTGACCTCGTAATCTCCATACCAGCAAGACCCTTAATCGCCATTAAGTCCTTCTTAAGATCGTCATGATCTACACCAGTTTCTAAAAACACATTGATATATGCTACAGCAGCATCCGCTTGCACTTGTTGGGCTTCTATGTCCATCGGACGATCAATCATGCCATAACCCGTTGTTCGATTGTAAAAAGCATGAAAATCTCCGACAAACTCTTCCACTTGTTTATATTCGGCCGGGAATGATGCAGCAGATACTACTTGATCATGCGCTTTCACCTTTGTACCATTCACTGCGGTATGCAGTGAGAAAATATAAATATAGAGAGCCGCGAATGTAGCAGCGACGAGGAGACTGAGTATGGAAAACATCACCTTAACCTGATCCATTTCATCTTCCCCCATTCGGATTTCTCTCTACTCTATTACGATTCCTTATTTTGCAAATCCAAAAATATTTTTAATTTTCGTTACGCCCCATTTAGGATCATGTGATCTGCTTTCATCACGGAAACGATCCTGTACCACTGCCATCAGTCTTTCTTCTCGAGCTGACATATGATCTTCAGCGATCTTTCTTTCTTTTGTCACTTCAAATTGATAAAACTCACGCTCATCAACTGAAATATCAGCAAGGTTATCGATTTTTTTACCGATAGAATTGAGTTCCATTTGATTAATGGTTGCATGTGCATCTGATGCAGTCGCGATTTCTTCATGAACAATTTCATGAACCTGATGGACAATATCCTTTTCCAATCGTTTAACCGTTTCATCGATTTTCAGTAGTTTCTTCACTTCATCAGATTCAACAAAGGAGATAATTTTTGAGAGAGATGATTGAATATCAGTCTGATCAGCAGGATTGTTAATCGGTTCAGGAGTATTTTCAATCCCTTTTCCTTGTTGATCCAATGCATTAATAATGACCTCATCTTCGGCATGGCTTTCCTTCATATTCTTAATTAATTGAAGCACTTCAATATCACCAATTGTATACGTCCGAGCGTTATTTTCATCACGTGGTATAGTTAAAAACGGAGCAAATTGCTCTTCCCATAATTTCAATGTATGACGAGACACGTTCAACATGGAAGCCACCCTGGAAATCATCAAAGTATTATTCATCTTCATCATTCCTCCCCGTTGATTTTATAATGAGTTATTCCATACCTCTACACCAGTTTTCCTGCCAGATGACAAAGGTTCTTATCAACAGACATAGACTCTCAAATATAGCGTTAATCTACCAAAGCCTCCCCGTTTGATGTAATGTTTTGAAACGGTTTAACAGCATTTCACGAATCTTGCCATCATTTTTTCCTTCAGAGAAAGATATCAACATTTAGTTTTTTCTGTTAGTTGCTTAAGTTCGTTGGATATGATGTATCAGAATCGACTAGTAGATCTTATACAAAAGAAAGACGACACTTAAATCCTTAGTGGATCAGGTGTCGTCTTTCATATATAACAGCCTGGTTTTATACTCGTGTAAAAAAGATGAAGGTATTAGGAAACCCTTAGTGCACATACTAGAATAGGAACAAACTCGGCAAAAAGGTCCCGTTTATCCATTACTGATGAACGGGACCTTTTTTTTATTCAATTTAAGCTAATGTTTACTCATACTCATTTTTTATTGACGAATTGATTTTAACTGCTCACTCAATTCTTTTGTCTGAACATATACGGATTGATAAATCGAAAATAGTTTTCTATATACTTTTACATTAGCTTGATTCGGAGTGAAACGTTCTTTCACTTTTATAAAGGAATCACTGCAGGATTCAAGTGTAGAAAACCAGTTACAACCCACAGCTGCTAGCATCGCCGCCCCAAGTGCTGGCCCCTCTTCACTCTCATGCTTTACAACAGTAGCATCAAAAATGTCCGCCTGCATTTGAAGCCAGGAGTCATTCTTTGCCCCACCACCAATAGAAACAATTTCATGAATGTCTTTTCCATTTTCTCTAAAAATAGAAAGTGACTCCTTCAGCGAAAAAGTGATCCCTTCTAATACTGCTTTTACAAAATGAGTTCTAGTGTGTGAAACATCCATTCCGATAAAACTTCCTCGTATGGATGAATCCGCATGCGGCGTTCTCTCTCCGGCCAAATATGGCGTAAAGAGCAATCCATTCGCACCTGCAGGGATTTTGTCGATAGAAGAAAGCAATTCATCGAATGTCGCTCCTTCGGCAAATTGGTCCCGAAACCAGTTCAGACTCTGACCTGCGGAAAGCGTGACCCCCATTGTATAATAAGCACCCGGCTTACTATGATTGAAAAAGTGAACCTTACCATCAAAATCAAGTTGATTGCGATCTTCATATGACAAAATGACGCCAGAAGTTCCAATACTACAGAGGGTTTTACCATTTCTAAGAATCCCAGCTCCAATAGCCCCGCATGCATTGTCAGCACCACCAGCAAAAACTTCTACATTATCCAAGCCTTTCACTAATCCCTTTGTTATATTACCGACTTTGGCAGTAGATTCAATCAACGGTGGGCATAGGGATAGACTGATGTTAGTCTTGGAAGCGACTTCTTCACTCCATTTCTTCCCACTAATATCCATCATCAAGGTCCCGGCTGCATCGGAATACTCCATCTGGAGCTCACCTGTTAAACGATAACGTACATAATCTTTTGGAAGGAGGAAAACCTTAGTTCTAGCGTATAAATCTGGTTCATTCTCTTTCACCCAAAGTAATTTAGGAAGTGTAAATCCTTCGAGCGCAGGGTTATGGGTGATTTCAAGCAACCTCTTTTTCCCCACAAGTTTCTCAATCGTTCGGCATTGTGCAGTTGTTCTTGTATCATTCCAGAGAATGGCCTGCCTAAGAGGCTTATTTTCTTGATCCAGTAAGACAAGCCCATGCATTTGCCCAGAGAAACTCATTCCTTCAATAATAGCCGAGGAAGGAAGTTGTCGGGTAATCTCCTCCAAAGCATGAAGGGTTTGTTCCACCCAATCTTCAGGTTTTTGCTCGCTGTATCCAGACTTCGGTTGATGAAGTGGATATGTCTTTGATACTTCTGCTTGAACTTGCCCAGTTCGATCTACAGCGATGACTTTAACTGCACTTGTGCCTAGATCAACTCCAATAACGTAGCTCATGGTGCTTCCTCCTTTCTCTCAACCTTTTACTTTAAGTTTCATTCTTTAACTTATACACGAACATTTGAAAAAGCATTTAGTAAGTATGAGTTAATCTCACCTTTTAGTTTTTCCATACGTCCTGATTTTGTCTCAATGTCATTAAGTCCTAAAGCATATTTCTCAAGCTTATGAAAGTCCGTCTTTCCTTCGATAATTTCTTTCCCAATACCTTCTGAGAAACTACGATAGCGATCCGAAATAAAATTCTCAAGAATTCGATCCTCTAACATTTGATGAGCCGCCTTTAATCCAATTGCAAAGCTATCCATTCCAGCAATATGGGCGTGGAAAAGATCGTCAGGATCGAAGGAGTTCCGACGAACCTTAGCATCAAAGTTCAAGCCACCTTTTCCAAGTCCATCATTTTTTAATATTTCATACATTGCGAGAGTAGTAGCGTACAAATCCGTTGGGAATTCATCAGTATCCCACCCAAGAAGCGTATCACCTTGATTAGCATCCACAGATCCTAGCATGCCATTTATTCGAGCGGTATGAAGTTCGTGTTCAAACGTGTGACCTGCCAACGTCGCATGATTCGCTTCGATATTGAATTTAAAATGGTTCTGCAAATCATATTTTTGAAGAAATGATAGAGATGTAGCTACATCAAAATCATATTGATGCTTTGATGGTTCTTTTGGTTTCGGTTCAATAAGAAATTGTCCGGTAAAATTAATTTCGTTTGCATAATCAAGCGCCATGTGGAAAAAGCGTGCTAGGTTGTCGAGTTCCAGCTTCATATCTGTGTTAAGCAAAGTTTCATATCCTTCACGCCCACCCCAGAATACATAATTCTCTGCGCCAAGTTCTTTCCCAACTTCCAGTCCTTTCTTCACTTTCGCTGATGCATAAGCAAACACGTCTGCTTCAGAGGTGGTCGCAGCTCCGTGAGTGAATCGCGGATGGGTGAACATGTTTGCCGTATTCCACAACAGCTTTGTAGAGCTTGTTTTCATGTAGTCTTTTATCATCTTAACGATAGTATCGAGGTTATTATATGACTCTTTAAGTGTTTCTCCTTCAGGAGCTATATCTACGTCATGAAAACAGAAAAATGGCGCATCTAGCTTATCAAACAGTTCAAATGCAGCTTCGACCCTTGCTTTTGCTTGATCCATACCGCTGTATTCACTCCATGGACGTATCATCGTGCCAGCACCAAATGGATCAGCACCATCTGCAGTGAATGTATGCCAGTAAGCAACCGAAAAACGAAGATGTTCTTTCATCGTTTTATGACCAATTTTTTCATTAGGATTGTAATATTTGAATGCAAATGGGTTTGTGGATTGTGCTCCCTCATACTGAATACGATTAATGTTGTTAAAATAACCCAAAATAATCTCCTCCTCAAATAAAATTAGCTAACCAATGCTTAACCCTACTTGTTACTAGATAAGAACTTCATGATGTAAAGCAGAGAACATGATGTCACCTATAGTTAAAAAATCCTTAATACTAATCTACTTTCTAATGACTTTATGTAACTGCTTTCATTCAAAAGTATAGCACCCCTAAATTAGTTTGTCTATTAGATAAACAAAGTTCATAATTACTAAAGTGAACAATATTAATAATTTACTCAAATAGATGCTACTTGTAGAGGCAGTTATATCATTAATAGTTGATTTGGAGAAATAAGACATTTTCACTAGTAAGAGATTATTCATCCAATGGTAATTCTCTTTCACGAATGCACTTACACTCAACGCAATTTTCTGCTTCTACCGGACTTCTTTATTTAAAAAAGTGGACTGCTATTCGCCCCCTCTGTAAATATTTGTATTTCTAGCCATATATACTCCTCCAATATTGATTCTGCTTGCCTCAACGTTCTTATAGTAATCGGAGTTCATTATATCCCTCCCCCCAAATCAGAAAGTCGTAAATGCTGCTATATTAACTTAGACGACGATGTAACATTCATCTATCCTACTCAAATTCATAGAAAATTCCTTTCAAACACTACGAGAACAGTTAACAAATAACGAGGAGTATCAGGCTATTGTGATATACTTTTTTTTAGCTTATAGTAATCTAAGCACACAAGCTAATAGCTATCGGGGGTATAGAAATGACAAATACATTTAATGCTTTTTATAGTACCTTTGAGTGGATAACGAAACTCGCTCTTCTTAATTTGCTTTGGTTACTATTTTCATTAGGAGGAGGGATTCTACTTGGGATCTTCCCTTCTACGCTTGCTATGTTTGCTGTTATTAGACAATGGTTAAAAGGAAATACACAGTTATCAATCAGTAAATCATTCTGGCACTATTATAAAGCAGATTTTTGGAAAGGAAATATTCTAGGAGCAATTTTATATTTCTTGATTGGCTTTATCTGTCTTGATTTGTTTTATATCAAGCACATACATCCAGATCAATGGACTTATATTCCTTTGTTCGCTTTTATTCTATTGATTGGACTACTATTCTTATACATTTTCCCTACTTTTGTTCATTTCGAAATTAAGCTGAGCACTGTCTTCAAAAATACTTTCTTTATAATGTTGCTTAGCCCTTTAACTACGATAATGATGGTTATTTGTCTAACGTCTATCTATTTTATAATTAAACTATTACCCGCACTAGCGTTTATCTTTGGAGGCAGTGCAACAGCTTTCATTCTTATGTGGCTATCTCTTCATGCATTTTCTAAAGTAACCAGTAAAAATTCGATTAAACATCTATGAGAACCTACAAACATGCTCTAGTGATTTCTATCATAAATAAAAAATCCATAGTTAGTTTATCCACTATACAAACTAAGAAACCTCTGATAAAATGAAAACATTGCAAGCGATTTCATTCGAAGGGAGGAAAGAGTAGATATTCTCTACTCTGTAAAAAATGGAACTAAACCGAAGCATTTACATTATGTTAATCACCCTTGTTGCAACTTTAGGAGGACTTTTATTCGGTTACGACACGGCAGTAATTTCTGGGGCAGAAGGGTCACTACAGACATACTTCTCAGATCATTTACAGCTTAGCTCTCTGGTTCACGGACTTACTGTATCAAGTGCGTTAATTGGCTGTATCATCGGTGGGGTTTTATCAGGTTACTTTTCCAAAAAGATTGGCAGAAAATATTCTCTTATACTAGCTGCTGTACTCTTTTTACTATCAGCTCTCGGCTCAGCTTATCCCGAATTTTTGTTTTTTGGCTATGGTGAGGAGCCGACTTACTCTTTGTTAATTATGTTTAATCTTTATAGAATCATAGGTGGGATCGGAGTTGGTTTAGCCTCAGCTGTTTCCCCAATGTATATTGGAGAAATCGCTCCATCTAATATAAGAGGAACGTTAGTATCTCTTAACCAATTCGCTATTATTTTCGGGATGCTCGTCGTCTATTTCGTTAACTGGGGCATCGCTAAGGGGCAACCCCTAGAATGGATGAATGATATAGGCTGGAGGTATATGTTTGCTTCTGAAGCTATCCCGGCTCTACTATTCTTGTTGCTATTGTTTACGGTGCCTAAGACACCAAGGTACCTCGTATCTATAAATAAAAATGAAGAAGCATTTGCTATCCTTTCAAAAATTCATGATCAAACGATGGCTAAGGCAACCCTATATGAGATAAAAAATTCATTTGACACGAATAAAGCAAAACTCTTTGCTTTTGGGAAAACCATCGTATTTGTAGGTATTTTGCTATCTATTTTTCAACAGTTTGTAGGAATAAATGTAGCTCTCTATTATGCACCACGAATATTTGAAAGTATGGGAGCAGCACGAGACGCCTCAATGGTTCAGACGATTATCATGGGATTAGTCAATGTGATCTTTACGATTATCGCCATCTTAACGGTTGATAAGTGGGGCAGAAAACCTCTTCTCATTGTCGGCTCAATCGGTATGACAATCGGAATGTTCGGCGTAGCTGGAATGGCTTTCTCTGGCATTATCGGTATAGCCACGTTAGTTTTCATTATTATTTATACAGCTTCCTTTATGATGTCCTGGGGACCGATCGTTTGGGTATTAATTTCAGAAATTTTCCCGAACAAAATCCGAGGACAAGCCGTCGCAATCGCTGTTGCTGCTCAATGGGCGGCTAACTACTTAATCTCTTCTACTTATCCTATGATGATGGAAGTAAGCGGTGGTCTGACATACTCTTTTTATGGAATTATGAGTATTCTATCAGCCATTTTTGTATGGAAGTTTGTTCCTGAAACAAAAGGAAAATCATTAGAAGAATTAGAAATGCTTTTACGAAAAAAAGGTATTAAGGAAAAGAAATTGGCGTAATCTCATGAAAGCTCCTCGCTTCGCGGGGAGCTTGTTCATTGTAATGCTCCCACACTTAGCAAAACAAAAGGACGAAACCTAATCGGTTTCGTCCTTTTGTCAGTATTATTCCTTTTCTTCTAACCATAGAATACTTGTAACTCCTCGGGGATAATATTTACTTCCTGTTATTTCACCAGAGATAATTTGGTCACTCCAGCTCCAAACTGACAATTCTGGATGTGTCAGCCATTTCACATGCGCCGCATCCGCTTTTGCTCCGTTTTCATCAACGTGATGCAATATTTCACGAGCAATAAATTGAGAAAGATACACTTTACTAAGCCAGGAGTTGTTACTAGTAGAGGAAATTTTCCACCCTCCATCATCAAACTTACACACGCCTTCTTTTAGGACCGTATCGAGATGTGTTTTTAAAACCCTAATGTACTCCCCAAATCTTCCTTCTGTATCAAGAGCTTCTTTACAATTCGTATAATATGGAAAGATTAGTCCTTCAATAGCAGGAATAATTCTAGAATCATTATTCTCCCCAATCACAGCAGGGATATAGCCAGAATCCGTCAAATGACTTGCCATCGTATGAGCACTTTTCTCTGCTTGTCTTCCAGCTATTGTAGCCAGCTCTTTTTCCCCTTGATCTGAAAAAATCTTTTCTAGCGCGACATAGGCCGCCCACATTTTCCCTCCAAGGTAAATATTATTTCTAGCCTGTCCTAAGGAAACGTCCAAACTATCATACGTTGTAATTTCTGCTCCGCCCATAACACGACTTGAATCCAGCCCTAGCAACCCGTTGCGCTTAACTGGGTCTGGATGGTCGCGATTTAACATACTCTCGAAGCAGCTTTTAAAAATAGTTAAGTTGTCTAATAACCATTGTTCGTCATGGGTTTGTTCAATATAAACTGACGCAGAGAGTACCCAGTTAACCAGCTGCTCCCCTGTCATATGAGAGAAACATCCATCAATCCCGTACACTTCATAAGAAGAGTAGTGTGGACGACTGATCGTATTCGCTACGCCCATATCATGAGTGAAACTGATTCCACCTGGATACAATTCTTCTTCATTTGGAAAACGAACCTGATCTTCATAACTGAATCTATTAATGAACATATCCAATTCATTCTTCACTGTCCAAGGATTCATTTTCAACTCAAAAAACAACTGATCCACTGTTAAATCAAATGTATTCATCATTCGATATTCGCCTTCGTTAACTACCCAGAAAGGCTTCCCTTCATGTTCAAGTAATTGAGTATTTCCATAATAACTACGGACCGCATGAGCCATCATGAACTTCTGATCGTTCGATAAATTTGCTTCACTAATCATCCCATTGCTTTGCAGTGCCCGTTGTTTCAGCTCATCAAAGTTTTCAATAGCAAAGTTTGCTACGCTTTCTATGTTTGAAAAGTATTTTGTGTAAAAATAAGAAGTATCCATACCAGCTGTCACAATTCCCCCTCGATAGAAGCAGATGGCAAATTGATACGTGGCTTTTTCCCCTGGTGGCACATCGGCAATAAGCGTACCTACTGGTCCGAGACCAAACGTCCAATTTTCCTCTAAAGGAGTAGTTAGGATATTTTCCATACTAAAGTGCATAGCTGACTTCGTTTCAGCCTTCTTACTTGCAATAGCCGTTATTCTTCCTTCACCGATACCTGCCAATTCTTCTGCCGTATCATCCAATCGCCGCATTGAAGAATACGGGTCACTTCCTTCGTATCCAAAAAAGGCTCGACGCTTTCTCTCTCCCTTTGTATTATCGATGGTTAATTCTGCTAGAACTGCCGGGACAAGCGTTCGTTTCAATTCCTCTTCGCTTGCTGTTTCTGGATTCTCTACTGGATGAACCTGGGAATACACCGTAAATGTTAAATCACCTGCTTTCCAGGTATCTGTACATAGTTGAAAATCTCGTTCAACTTGGTCTTTGGGAAAGGAATGAATGATGTCAGGATTGTCTGGGTTAGGATCCGGGTTCTCAATATCATACCGCTTACTCTCATCGTCATTCGCATCAAAGAATGGAAGAGCATCATAATGACCTTTTTGCTTCAGTGATTCCAGTCCAACGTATATGTTCTTCCTCGGTGAACGCCCTAGTTCTAAATCGAGTCCACCTCCATTACCCCCATAACCTAATGTAAAACTTGAAAAAGCACCGATCGGTGAATGATGAGCATTATAAAAATTGTTTTCTGGCATAACTATCCCTCTCTTTTCCTATAATAAGCTATCCCTTAACTGCACTAGATGATATTCCTTCTACAACCTTGTTACTGAAAAAAATAAATGCAATTAAAATCGGTAACACACTAATGATCAAAGTAGCTCCGATTGCCCCCCAATCCGTCATGTACTGACCAATGAAATTCTGAATACCAACCGTTAACGTCTTGTACTTATCTGAGCTAATAAACGTGTTAACAAATACAAACTCATTCCAGTTATAGATCATATTAATAATTACGGTTGTAGACATAACTGGAATCGTCATTGGCAAAATAATTCTAAAAAACAATCGATGAATGGAACAACCGTCAATAATCGCTGCTTCTTCAATCTCACGGGGCAACGTATAATAAAATCCTAGTAAAATCATCATTGTGATCGGTAAGTTATATGCCGTATAAGTGACAACAATAGACAATGGATTATCTATCAAATTCACATTTAAAAACATATTAAACAACGGAATGAGAGCTGAATGAATCGGGATCATCAAACCAATCATAAACAACCCCAGTACTAGTTTACTTAATTTCCAATTCAGCCTCGTAATCGCGAAAGTAGCCATACTGGCTAATAGTACTGTTAATAGGATGGCTACCGCTGTAATCCATACACTATTGAAGAAATATAGGCCAACCCCTCCATCCCAAACCTTCTGGTAGTTTTCCCAATTAAACTTGCTGGGAAAGGAAAAAGGAGATCCCGAAAAAATCTCTTGATTATCTTTCAGAGAGAATAAGAACAACCAAATGATTGGATATATTTGAAATAAACCTAATATCCCTAAGCAGAGATAGAGCAAGACATAACCTAAACGATTCATAAAAGAAGCCCTCCTAGTACTGGATATTTTCATCCGATTCCGTCAGTTTACGAATGATGAGTGTCACGATCAACGTAATTAGAAGAAGCATAAAACCTACCGCGCTTCCATAGCCAAACTCATAATTTGAAAATGCTAGCTTATACATATAGGAAGCCATAACTTCACTAGCCCCGTTCGGCCCTCCGCCAGTCATAACGTAAATGAGATCAAAATATTTTAAAGAACCTACAATGGCAAGTACGACAGTCACTTTTACGACGCCCATAATAAGTGGAAGTTTTATTTTATAAGCGATTTGCAGAGCAGATGCCCCATCAATCCTTGCAGCTTCAATAATCGAATCTGGAATATTCTTGAGCGCAGCATAATAGATCAATATGTAAAACCCTGCATACTGCCATAGAATTGGGATGAAAATGGCGTATAATACAAGCGAAGGCTCCGCTAACCACGAAGGCGGATTATCAATTCCAATCCCTATAAGAATACTATTCAGAATACCATTATTAGGATTGTAGACTTTAATCCATAGCTGTGCGATTGCAACAGAAGATAAAAGCATAGGGATCAAATAAATTTTCCTCAATAAATCGGCACCTTTTATCTTCGATACGAGGATAAGAGAAATGGCCAGATAGATAATCAAACTGAGTGTTGAAAACAATGCAAGGAGAAAAGAATGTAGAGCACTATCCCAAAACTTATCCTCCTGAATAACATTAATATAATTATCCATTCCAATAAATTTCATCGCACTTATACCATCCCAATCCATTAACCCATAATAACCACTCAATAGTAGAGGGATGAAAATGAGAAGCCCTATAAGTAACAGAGATGGTAGAACGTATAACGCAATGACAAACTTATTCGACATAACTTTATTCATAACCACAACTCCATACTGTTCAGATTAGAAAATGCTACCTACTCGCTAGAGAGGACGACTTTATTATTTTCAATGAAAAACAAATTAATATGTTTAACCAAAATACAAAGGAAATAAGAGGCGCTTCTTTATTTGCTATTTTTGTTATTAGAAAGGAAAGAAACTGGCCTCACTTGAAATAGAGGCCAGCTATACTTTTATTTCCCATTACTCAGAATCCGAGAGTGCTTTCTCGTGCAACTTCGCAAACTCTTCAGGTGTAATTTCTCCTCCGAAAAGCGCCTGAATGGCATCAAGGTGAACCTGGGCCACCTCTGGCTTCATTTGCACATCCGCAAACAACGTGATACTACTAGCTTCATTTAATTCATTCAGTACATCGTTGTACATATCTGGAAGCTCAAGATTTTCACTATTCACCTTTGTTGCAGGGATTACGCCCGCTTCTTCTACAGACTTCTCTCCCCATTTCTCTACGAAGAATTTAACAAATTCCTTCGATTCTTCTTTAACATCTGAATTATCCGCTACAAAAAGCCCAACACCTGGACCACCAACGAAACTATTCTCATCACCACTACCTTCAACTGTTGGAAATTTAAAGAAATCAACTGAATCTCTAAACTCCTGAGGAACATCTTCATTCGTCGTGTAGTTTGGTAGATCCCAAGTTGCAATTAAATACATAGCAGCTTGTCCGTTCATAAACATACTTTTGGCTTCTTCATCTGACAGGCCATTAAACCCCTTCTCAAACGCTCCCATGTCTACAAGGTTTTGAACCTTTTCTGCTGCTGACACTAAGGCCGGGTCTTCAAAAGTGCCAGAACGATCAATCGCTTTAGTTAACATGTCTGATCCACCAATTCGATCTGCAAGATACATGTACCACAATGAGCCAGTCCATCTATCTTTATTTCCTAATGCGATTGGTTCCACATTATTTTCATTCAATGTTTTTACTACGTTTTTTAATTCTTCATACGTTTTCGGCGCCTTAAGACCATACTTCTCAAAAATCGCTTTGTTATAGAAGACAGTTGCAATATTTAATTCAAGTGGAAGTCCGTACGTCTTTCCATCAATCTCATATGCCTCAGTTGTACCTGAGACGAATTGATCTTTTAATCCATCATCCAGAACATCATCTAGTGGTGTAAACATCTCACCATCCACATAAGGTTCCAAAAATCCTGCTGGCCACGTCATTCCTACATCTGGTAGCTGTTCTGACGTAGATAATACTTTTAACTTATCTTTATATTGTTCATTACTAAGCACCTCAAGGTTAACGTTTACATCCGGGTTTTCTTTTTCAAAATCCGAAATGATTTCGCTTACAATTCTGTTGTGATCTTTAGAACTTCCTTCAGGCCAAAGGTGCATGAAATCAATCGTTTTCGTATCACCACTCGATTCTTCATTACTACTTGAAGAAGCACAACCTGTAGCTAGTAAGACCGTGAATAAAACCATCACAAAAAATGTAAACGCTTTCTTATAACCCATCTAAAATCCCCCCTTATAATTAATAAACCGCTTTCCGTAAATTCAGAATAGCAAATACATTTATGTTTGTCTACTGGATAAACTAAGTTTGTGTTAGAATATTGGTAAGAAGTTAATCGAAAAGGGGAACAAAATGAAAATGACACTAAACCACACTTGGAATCAACACGTTGTAAAAAGAGGGAATAAATCGATCGTACTACAAGTAATAAAAGACAATACTCCGATTTCACGAGCGGATATAGCGAAAATGACCGGGCTTAATAAAAGTACTGTTTCCTCTCTTGTCAGCGAGCTCCTTCTCGAAGAATTGATATATGAATCTGGCCCTGGAGAATCGAGTGGTGGCAGAAGACCCGTTATGCTTCTGTTCAACGAGCTTGCCGGTTTTTCAATTGGAATTGATCTAGGTGTAAACTATATGTTAGGCATCTTAACAGATTTAAATGGCAACATTGTCAAAGAGGAAAAGTTGAATTTCTATGATTTAACATATAATAAAATTGAGTCTCAACTCATTGCCATGATCAAGAGTCTTTCAATGAACACTCCTTCATGCAAATACGGTGTAATAGGAATTGGAATTGGCGTACCAGGAATTGTGAATAAAGACGGCGAAATTTTATTAGCTCCAAACCTGGGGTGGAAGAACATTAAGTTAAAAACCATTATTGAAGATGAGTTTGCCATTCCTGTTATCATCGAGAATGAAGCAAATGCTGGAGCATATGGCGAAAAGAAATTCGGAGTTGGTCAGGCATTTGATAATATTGTATATGTTAGTGCTGGAATTGGAATTGGCGTTGGTTTACTCTTGAACGGTAAACTTTATCAGGGTCATGAGGGTTTTTCAGGAGAGATGGGCCACATGACAATTGATGTGAATGGTCTCGAATGTCGCTGCGGGAATAAGGGGTGCTGGGAATTATATGCTTCAGAGAATACTTTGCTTAAAAAAGCTAAAGAATTAAAGTTAAACCCACACCAAGGAAAAGAACTTTGTTTAGATGCATTGATTAAACTGGCTAATACGGATCAGCGTTCTGCTGATTTGTTTGAAGAAATAGGAACTTACCTTGGAATCGGCATTAACAATATCATAAATATATTCAATCCAGAACAAGTTATCATAGGAAATCGTCTCGCTTCAGCCAAAAAATGGCTAAAAAAACCAGTAAACAAACATATCAATGATCATACACAAAGATTTCAACAGAAAGGACTTAGGATTGATTTTTCTGAGCATTCAACTCATTCTTCTGCCCTAGGCGTAGTAGCCTTTACAGTTGAAAACTTTCTTCAGATCGATTTAGTTAATTAAAAGAGAGCACCGCTTTTCTTGCTACCTAGTATGTTACTTATCGGAAAAGAGAAACAGTCAATAGTTGTTCTTTTTTCCGATTTTTAATGGATAATCAATTAGATAAATACATACATGTGCGTGCTATTATCATAACAAATCTTCAAACATTTTAGCTCTTCTATTGTCATTTGATCTCCCGCTCAATAAAACTCACCTTTAAACGCCTAATGTAAACGTTATATGAACTTTCCTCTCTTGAGTAAACAGTATTTACATCCCCCTTCCCCATTCTTACAAATGCAAGTGATTCTTCCCCATACATTTCGGTTATTCCTTCATCAAAAAGAATCTGATCATTCGACTACATCTACAGCTTGCAACCTTCTCACCGTTCATCCCCCTTGCTGACGTTTCTTTTACAATCCTTTTAACTCGGTGATGTTAAAAAACCGCAGACTGTAGAATAATTATTACACTCCTAAAGTTAATTAAATAACAAAATGATAAGTAGAATGATAGTTAAAATTAACAAACAAAAGATGGTATTCCTCAGAATTTGATTCTTTTTTTGCCTTTCTTCCTTTCCTAGTGAACCGTAAAAATGAGGAAAAAACAGAATAATAATCCATTGTGGTATCGATACTCCAAGCACTAATGGCAACTCAGCTTTTAACCGAAACGGCTCGCCTTCCATCAGTGTAATAATATAAATAACAATTCCTACTACAACAGGGCAGAGTATGATGTAAATCAACTTTTGCAACATGGTTTTTAATATAGATTTTTCATAAATGTTGCTTCTTCAACCTGTAAACAACCTATCATAGTAATAGCTAAAACTGCAATAATGAAGAAAACCTTGCTTTTTAACACTTCGTAACCCCCTTAAAGATACATTTATGATACTCCCTGCACTTATGCAATTAAGAGAACTCTTTTTAGCATTCGCTAAAACCTTCTCAACAACTTAATGCCACTTATTTCAAACCGCATAGACTATATCAATCTATATTTCATAGGCACTGTGAAAGTATAATGTTGATATTTATAGAAAAAACAGAACCTCCATAAAACGGAAGTTCTGTTTGATATTATTGTCTTATTGCTAACGCCCCTGTTAGCTTAAATACTTTTTATTTCCCTTCAATGTTACATTCTGGACTCTTTTTTCTCTTTCCAATGACTTACAATAAGGCTTGCAGAGGAAACTAACAATAGCAACATAAAAATTGAGGAGATTAGTGATTTAATTCCTGCTTGATTACTAATGCCACTAAAAAGTTCAAACAAAAAGTAAGCCATTAACGATACACTTATCACAAATATAAGAACTTCAACTTTCACCTTTCATACCTCCATTACAAACTTTCAATTTATTTGCGTCCAATCTAAGGATAGGAAAGTAAATTGTTTTACTAAACTACCCAAATTTATAATACCAATTATTTCAAATAATTCCGCATAACTCAATCTTTAATTCCTGTTAAAAGAAGCCTATCTTTTTAAAGATAATCATAGAAGAAGACGTAAAAGAACATGTGATTGGGACTTTTACTAATTGTTAGATAGCGGAATTCTTTTCTACTTTACTGGCATTGAAGAAGCCACTCCATTCCCCATTCAAGTATATAAAAACCCTCTGAAAACATTCAGAGGGTTAAATCAATTATTTTACACCTTTCATCAATTTCTGGATCTTAGGTGAAAGTAGGAATAGTGCAATACTCAATATGATTGCCATACCTCCGATTGCCCCGAAGTACAGCGTTTCTGTTTCTGGTGTATAGAAACGGACAAGTTGTGCATTCAATGCTTGTGCGGCAGCTGAAGCTAAGAACCATAGACTCATAGTTTGAGCAGAGAAAGCTTCTGGAGCTAATTTAGTTGTGGCAGAAAGACCTACAGGTGATAAGCATAGCTCACCAAGTACAACGATAAAATAGCTAAGCACGAGCCATAATGGACTTACTAGTGAATCTTCTCCTCCCAAATATACAGGCAGTAGTATCACTAAAAATGATAAACCGGCAAACAATAGACCAAATGAAAACTTCTTCGGAATCGACGGTTGACGATTGCCAAGTTTCACCCACATCCAAGCAAATACTGGAGCTAATAGAATGATAAATAAAGGGTTTAACGATTGGAACCAAGCTGGGGATATACTGATTCCCATGAATTCCAGTTCAGTTCGTTTATCTGCGTAAACTGCAAGGATGGTTGAACCCTGTTCTTGAATTGCCCAGAACATAACAGCTGCAATAAATAATGGAATATAAGCGATGACTCTGGAACGTTCAGTTTGCGTTGTTTTCGGACTATAGTACATCACGATAAAGTAAATGGTTGGAACGACGATTCCGAAGATACCTACTAAATTAATAAATACGTTTAATGTAAATAAGCCCGCAGGAATCGTAATACCTAAAACGATAGTAAGACCAACAATAACTAAACCTACGATTAATCCATATTTCTTTTTCTCAGATGGGGCAAGCGGGTTTGGAACATAAGTACCAGCAAGACCAAGATTCTTCTTCTTTGTTATCATAAATACAACAAGACCTACGAACATACCGACGGCTGCAACCGCAAATCCCCAATGGAATCCTTTTGTTTCCATAAGTTTACCAACGATTAGCGGAGCAATGAATGCACCAAGGTTGATACCCATATAGAAAATACTGAATGCTGCATCGCGACGCGTGTCACTTTCACTGTACATCTCTCCAACCACAGTTGAAACATTCGGTTTTAATAGTCCTGTTCCCACAACGATCAATACCATGGAAACAAAGAACATAGCTAAACTTCCTGGAAATGATAATGCAATATGACCAAACATGATGAATATTCCACCGTAGAAAACGGCTTTCGAAGTTCCGAATATCCTATCTGCCAACCAGCCTCCGATTACTCCGGACATATATACAAGTGAACCATAAATCGACATGATTGCTAAAGCTGTGTTTTGCTCTAGACCCAAACCGCCTTCTGAAACCTCATAGTACATGTAGAATACAAGGATGGCACGCATTCCGTAATAAGAAAAGCGCTCCCAAAATTCTGTGAAGAATAAAGTGAATAATCCCTTCGGATGTCCAAAGAAACCTTTTTGAGGGACGCTATCCACAATTTTCTGTTTATTCATTGATGACATGTTACTACCTCCCTTATTCCTTTACTAAAATATTTTAATATTTTAATAAAGTCAAAAAAAGTTTTAAACTCTTTATTATAAACAAAAATATTTTTCTATTTCAAATATTAAGTTATTTTAAGATAATTAAAAAATGATTAAGGTACTGTAATAAATATAAAAATGAAAATAAGCCCGCCATCCAATTTGAACGGCAGACTTATTTTCATTTTCATGACTTTATTATGTTTTAAACCATATGATAACGTTTCAATCCCCTGATCTATTATCACGTTAACATTTAACTTGTTTGAAGTTTTTAGGCGATGGTGCAGTTACTTCCTCTCCAAATACCTTTGCTTTATCAATATGTGAATGAATTAACGCTGTTTTTCATGATTCCTCATCGAGCGATACAAGTATGAGTATGTGGACACCAACATCATCCATTTTTTATCATAAATACTCCCTGTTCCTTCTCAGAAAAATCATTAGGTTTTAAAACAACTTTTATATGATCACATAGATAGTAGAAAGTATCCTTATCACCAAAAAGAAAGGTTAGTGTTTTCTTTAAGTTGATCTGATATGTAAAAAAACGTTGAGCGCACGATTAATGAAGATCGGTCTTCAACCTCTTCTTTGCTCCTTTATAACAGCAATTTTCCGAATAAACGGAACTAAAACGACAGACTTTGAAAAAGAGTAAGAGTTATAACTAATGTAGATAAAGAACCAGCAGACAGTAATGTTATCATTTTCCACCAGTTTATTTCCTTTGAAGGTTTTACAGCCTCTTTAGAAACCGTAACCCATATAGCAATAGATACTAGAACTAAGATAAAAATAACATCTTTAGACATATTTGACACCTCCATAATTTTTCTAAAGTAAACTTTCCTAGGTGTTAATTCCAAATATTTCGAATCAGGGAACAGAACTCAATCTTTATTTCAGATAAATGGAACTTATCTTAATACAAGTATGCTCCGAGTTTATTGAAAACTATGAAACTATGATACTACTTTACAATCCTTTCTTCTAATTCGCTCCCTTGCTGCGTTAAAAACCCCAGACAAAAGATTTTTTGCCTGGGGTTATTTACAATCAAGCTGTTTTATCTAAACGTGTATCTATCAAATACCTTCAAACCTTCCTCATTCAATACTTGTTCTACTACTGAAGGTTTTAGTGGGCTTTTAGTAAATACTTCTTTACAGGAAATCATTATGTTGCCACCTGCTATTTGTGCTAATTGATCATGTGTAACGCTATATACTAATTTACCTAGATTTGACCAAACCATTGCACCTGAACACATTACACAAGGCTCGCAGCTAGTGTACAGGGTGTATTCCTCCAAATCAAATAGCTGATTCTCTGAACAAAAATCTCTGATTAGACCTATTTCTGCATGGTAGGTAGGATCTGATTGGGTATGTACTTTATTCTCAGCAGCTTTTACAATTTCATTGCCTTTAACCAGGATTGCACCAAAAGGTTCGTTTCCTTCTGCTCTTGATTTTGAAGCCTGTTGGATAGCTATTTTCATGAAATATTCATCGTTGTACGTCATAGAAGTTCTCCAATTCCAGTTGAATTATCCCTCATTATAAAGGAAGTACATCTCTCTTTCCATCCTTCTCTAAACAAACGCCTCAAATCTGCCATTTCATTCCATCATCACAAGGTTTCTTGCCGTACCGATCCTTTTGCTTTCAACGAACGGGGCAGTGGCCGCCTCATTCATCACCCTGATCGTATCCATTGCCATTATGTCCGTATCTAGCGCCAGCATCGTTTTCGTGCTGATTGTATATTTCATTTGGAGAATCATTAGTACGGGCAGGAACATGGTTCATTCCTATGGACGACTTCTTACTATCGGTCTAGCAACCACATTTTCGGTTCAGTTCATTCTAAGCATACTTATAAACCTCGGTTTATCCGGGGTCCCTACCGCTGCCATGCCTTTCATGAGTTTCGGCGGCTTCCATATACTACTTGAAATGACTGCTGTCGGTTTATTATTAAGCATCTACAGAAGACGCAATACAGTCGATCAGCCTATAGTATACAGCTGAATACCTAGGAAATCTTAATGTTTTCTAAGAAAAATTATAATTGATAACTGAATAAACATGGCCAACCTGTTAAGCCGTGTTTATTTATACAAAGCGGCCGCAGACTAGCTTATTAATAATAATGCTCCGCGATTCTTGAAGACTTGTTATCAAAATAATCTATTACAGTTAAATAAGATTTTATCTGGGTTTCACACTATAATACCTCATAGCTTTTGGAATACCCTGGATTTCTAAGGAACCATCTAATATTAAATTCCTTAACCTGTACTCAATATACTGATCACCGATATACTGATCTAAATGTCCAATGATCTCTCCAATAACTCGGGCTGATTTCATAAATCCATCTTGCTCTTGCTCGTTATGTAACCTTTTGGCTACATTTATTATATAGTCATCGTAATAGGCTTCATCAACATGACATATCTCACTATTTTTCCAAATCCTAAGTAATTCTTGTTTAGTAGATAACGCTTCCCATTGCTCCTCAAATTGTTTCCTTTCCTCTTGAGACAACGGTGAATTCTGGCTATTGCTTTTATAAATCAACTCTAATTTCTCAGGTGGAATTTCCCCTGTATGTAACAAAGTATATTTCGTATCTGTTGTAACAAATAGATCTTTGAATTTTGTAGTTGCATCTATTAAAGAGACATCATTAGTTTTTCCTTTTAAAAGATAAAGAACGTACCTTAGAGCTGTTTGTTCATGTGCGTTATGACCCATCCAGATAATAATTGGCGTATTTTCAGGGATAGCGCTAATTTCCAAAGTCGTATCGTTGAAATTCTTTTGATAATTATCTATATCTTCATCATCAAAATTTATATGGTTCTTTAACCATTCATACCTTTTTCTAAGACCAATCTTTTCATGTAAACGCCACACTGGACCAATAGATAACAAGTCCGAAAAGGAAATGATTTTTTCGGTATCTTTTAACTTCATTTTTTTGAAAACTATGTTTAAACTTCCTGAGAGAGAAGCACCAAACACTATATGAACTGCTTGATACCGGATTACATCTTCCCTGTTGATTTGATTTGTTTTATACTCCAGAAACGAGTTACAAGCCTTTCTCAAATCCTTCACCAATTGTGTATCAGAGTATTGTTCTACTTCTTCAGCCATATTCATCCGCAATAAAAATTGAAATAACAATGATTTCACTTCTTGTTCGGTAGAACTTTCTACGATTTTTTTTTATTCATCAATCAATCTAGTTCCCTCCATCCCATTTCTTCATTAAGAATTAAACTTGCCTTATTACACAAAAGTTCTGAGTTTGTTTAATAATTTTTATTCAAAAGTAGTAGTAAATAGCTACTTCCTAAAAGAAGAAATGCCAGTTGAGTTACAGCGAAAACTGTTAACTCAACTGGAGTCAGTTTCCTTTCCCGTTTGATTTTCTTAAAATGAAAATAATAATAAATTGCACATATGAGCAACACAACTCCTGATACTTGAAATATAATCTCTAATAAACTAATCACAAATATACCCCTCTAGTAAATGTTACAATTGTTATTCAAACAGTAACAACTCTCTTAGATAATCCTGCTCTACTCGTCAATCCCAATTATTTCAAAACAGTTCTAATAAATCCAATGCTTATTTCACAAAAAGGAGCCCATCTTATTACAGATGAACTCCCAGATACTAGAATATAGTAAATAACGATCCTAACAGTCCACTACTGTACATTACCATATATAATAATCGTAGTTATAATATAGTTAACGGCTTAAAAGAACATCGCAAAAAACATGGTATAAGTAATAAGCAAGTATGTGTTTTAGTTGCAAGAGACCGTGATAAGATGACCTTCTTTTAGACAATGGGTATGGGACGGTTAACAAAAGATCAATTAAATAAAACATCGGTCATAAGCTTTCCAGAAAAATGTCTTGTGCTCTTGGCGTAACCTTAAAACTTATGCCACTGAAAAAGGATGGAGTTATATCAATTTAAGTCTGATGGTAAATTTCGTACAAAACTTATGATACACTTAGATTAAATAAGTTCAATATCTAACATTTCTTTTTTCCTTAAACGGAAGGATTAGGGGAGTTTGACTGGGAAAATCTTAAATGAAGGTGGACTTTTATGCTTTGGCTTATGTTAATAGTTATATTTCTGCCTTTTATAGCAAGACGAATAGAAAGGCATTTTCAACGATTAAAAAAAGAAAAAAATGAAATGAAGGATATCTTCAATGATTGAGAGGAAATGATATTCCACTTAATTAACCTATTGCTTTAGTTAATAAGCAAAACAATAAACTGAACCGATTTTTGAAAGCTAATGAACATAATCATTAGCTTAACCTGCTTCGTTAGCAAAATAAGCTATAGCTCTTATTTAATAGAACAATGGATTCAATTCAATATTCTTAAGTTGCCTCGATTATAGAATATTTCTTGGTTATAATGACCATTTTATTTAGAAAAGGCAATTATAATATCAAATCTATCTATGTTAATATATGTTTATTTTACAATATCTGAATTAGCATATTTCTTTAATATACTTGGGTTTACGAACCTTATTGAACCCACCTCCCCACACTCCAAACAGACAGTGAGTTCTTTTTCATACTCTGGTATTTTTACAAATAAATCTCTACCACAGTTTTTGCATTTCTGCATTTGATACCCCTCCACTCTTGTAGAAAGTTAATTGTCTTTCATTATCTAGTATATTTCACATAAATGAGCATTAATCCTTCCTAAAGCACCCTGACCTGTTATTAACTTAAACAAAAAGGAGCGCATTCCTTTTTAGGTTAATGCTCCGAGATATCGGAACAGGACTTAATTAATATTCATGAATAGCGCTCGATTGCCGTGTTGTGCTTTTTATAATGTCGTAATAAGGGGTCCTTTATTTGTAAGAATAACCGTATGTTCGTATTGAGCCACAAAGCTTTCATTGGTTAAGAAGGTCCATCCATCTTCAGATTGGAAAACTTCCTCTTCAAATGTAGAGATCATAGGCTCAAAGGCAATTACCGCACCATCTTTTAAAATTTCATCATCCCAACTAGCGAAATAATTAAAAATATGTTCAGGTTCTTCATGAAGCGAACGTCCAATACCGTGTCCTGTAAGATTTTTTATTACTGTTAACCCATGGCGTTTCGCTACATTATGTGCAGCCTTTCCAAGAGCACTTTTTTTGAACCTGGCTTTGCCTGCTTAAGTCCAGCATGGAATGCCTCTTTAGAAACGTCACATATTTTTTGTAATGCCGCGTCTCCTTTCCCTACGACAAATGAAATTCCAGTATCTGCATAATACCCGTTTTTTGAACCTGAAACGTCTATATTCACTAAATCTCCTTCATGGATGACCCGTTTTCTCTTCGGTATCCCACGCGCCACTTCATTATTTATACTAATACACGTATACCCAGGAAAATTGTATTCTCCTTTTGGCGCAGATTGAGCTTCTGCCTTTTCAAACATCTCTCTTCCCATTTCATCGAGTTCTTTTGTGGTAATTCCGGGTTTTGTACTAAGGACCAATTCATCACGAATCGCTCCACAAATTCCACCAATTATTTTCAATCCTTCAAAATCCTTTTTAGTTTTTGCAACCACTGATATCCCCACTTTTTAATGTATTTTATGATTAGTATTCCATTTAGTTTCTAGCATAAACTGAACAGGTTTTTCTTCAACAATCTCTGGCCCTTTTATGGATTAAATATAACAACCTCTTATTCCGTTAAACTGCCCTTTTATTAACTTAAACAAAAAGGAGCGCATTCCTTTTTAGATTAATGCTCCGAAAATGTTGAAGACTCGATTCCGAGAGATTCTGACACAAATATTAAACTAGCGTATCCGTTAGCTAAAGAAAAATCACAAAACATAAAGAAATAATTGCTGCTATCTTTGCATCCTTCCTG